>NZ_CP054861.1:980000-1638117 GCF_013459645.1 Martelella sp. NC20 | reverse complement strand
TGATGAAGACGCTCGCCGCCGAGGGCATGACCATGGTCATCGTCACCCATGAAATGGGCTTTGCCGCGCACGCCGCAAACCGCGTCGTGTTCATGGATGGCGGCAGGATCGTCGAGGAAGGCCCGCCCGCACGACTGTTCGCAAAGCCGAAAAGCGAGCGCCTGACCCAATTTCTACAGACCTGGCGCGAGCGCGCGCTCTGACATCTCGAAAGGAAACGCCATGACCGCCCACGGCTATGACAGCGGACGTCTGAACCTGCCCTTCGTCGGCATCTCCACCTTTGCCAAGAGCCCCTATGTCGAGAACTGGGATGCGATCGACGCCGACGTGGCGATCCTCGGCGCGCCCTTTGATTTCGGCACGCAATGGCGCGCCGGCGCGCGCTTCGGTCCGCGCGGCATCCGCGAGGCCTCCACGCTGTTTTCCTTCGGCCATGCCGGCGCCTACGATCACGAGGACGACGTGACCTATCTCGAAGGGGTGCGGATGGTCGATCTCGGCGACGCCGACATCATCCATACCGACACGATGAAAAGCCACGCCAATATCGAATTCGGCGTGCGCAAGATTCTGTCTGCCGGCGCGCTGCCGGTGGTGCTCGGCGGCGATCACTCGGTCAACATTCCCTGCATCAATGCGTTTTCCGACGAGGAGCCGGTTCATCTGGTGCAGGTCGACGCCCATCTCGATTTCGTCGACGAGCGTCATGGCGTCCGCTTCGGCCACGGCAGCCCGATGCGCCGCGCCTCCGAAAAGCCCTGGGTCACGGGCATGACCCAGATCGGCATCCGCAACGTGTCGTCCACGGCAAGGGAAGGCTATGAATATGCCCGGGCGCAAGGATCCGACATTCTGTCAGTCCGCCAGTTTCGCAAACAGGGCGTGGAGGCCGTTCTTGCCCGCATCCCTGCCCGAAAGCGCTACTACCTCTCAATCGACATCGATGGCTTCGACCCCTCGATCGCGCCCGGAACCGGCACGCCGAGCCATGGCGGTTTCCTCTATTACGAAGTGCTGGAGCTTGTCGCGGGCCTGGCAAAACGCGGTCAGATCGTCGGCATCGATCTGGTCGAGGTCGCGCCTGACTACGACCATACCGGAACGACCGCCATCCTCGCCGCCCAGATCCTGCTGAACGCCATCGGGAGAGTGTTCGCGGCGCGGTAGATCAGCGCGTTTATCTGGCGCCGTGACGGCTGCAAACTGTGCGCCGGTTCGCCGGCACGCCATGTTCCGATGGCGAGGCCAGTTCGAGGCTCTGTTTATTGCGTTTGGGACCGGGCTGTAAAACCGGTATCCACATCGGCAGCTATGGCCTTAGCCGATATACCGTCCGGAGCGGTGGTTCCAGGCGATGACGGCATTGAGGATGACGGCGCCAATAAAGGAATTGACCATCAGGTCGAGCGGAAACAGGAAGAGACCGCAGCAGAAAATCAGAATGTCGGACGCGAGTTGCACATAGCCCGCCGGAATTTTCCAGCGTGCCTGAACGACCAGGGCAGCAATACCGATACCGCCAAGCGAGCCGCCATGGCGGATAATGCCGAGAAGGCCCAGGCCGACAAGCACCCCGAAGGCGATTGCCGCGGCAAGCGGGTTCAGCGTTTTGAAGGCAAAAAGCCCGGGAAGAAACGCGACCAGCACAGAAAGGACCGTGACACAGACGAATGTGCGCAAAATGAAGCCTAAACCGGTCAGCCGGTATCCGATCAGATAGAACGGCAGGTTGACGACAAAGAAACACAGGCCGAATGACCAGCCGGTGAGATGGGCGATGATGATCGCCAGACCGGCGGTCTGGCCCGTCATCAGGCCGGCTGCCTGCAGACAGACAAAACCGAGCGCCGTGGATACGAGACCGAAACTGAGGCCCTGAACATCGTCCAGGGCCTTTCTAACCGACCCCGAAAGGCTGGTTCCAGGTTTCATCGGGCCATTGCCAGCCGTTTGCCGGCAATTTCGATTGCAATCTGGTGCGGCGGGCGGCTTTCAACTGCGGCGTGTTCGAGGATCCTTTCGATCTGGTCCTGAAGACCTGAAAGCTTCTCCTCGATCCAGCTTTTGGCCACGACCCCTTCGATTTCCGCGGCGGCGTTCATGATGCCGCCGGCATTGACGATGAAGTCGGGCAGATAGGTAATGCCCCGCTCCTGCAGAGCGCCGGCCAGACTCTCCTCGGCAAGCTGATTGTTTGCCGCCCCGACGATGAGACGCGCCCGAACCTCCGGAACCGTTTGCCGCGTCAGGATACCGCCAAGCGCGCATGGGGCGAAGATATCGCAGTCGATCTTGTGGATGTCCTTCGTGTCGGCGATGCCGGCGTCGAAAGCAACCTGCGCCTTTTCCAGATGCTCCCCGTTGATATCGGCCACGGTGAGACTGGCGCCGTCTGCGTTGAGCAGTTCGCAGAGCCGCCACCCCACATGCCCAAGCCCCTGAACGGCGACATGACGACCGGCAAGGCTCTCCCGCTTCAGGACGAGCCGCGCCGCGGTCTTCATCGATTCGAACACCCCTCTGGCGGTGACGGGCGACGGGTCGCCACTTGCCAGCGCGCCATCCGCAAGGCCGGTGACATGGCGGGTCTCGGTTCGAACCTCTGCCATGTCATCGGTATCGACGCCCACGTCTTCAGCGGTGATATAGGCGCCGTTCAGACGCTCGACGGCACGCCCGAAGGCGCGCATCAGCTCCGGCGTTTTCGACTGACCCGGTTCCAGCATGATAACGCCCTTGCCTCCCCCGAGATTGAGGCCTGCCGCCGCGTTCTTGAAGCTCATGCCGCGCGAAAGGCGGAGCGCGTCTTTGAGGGCATCGGCCTCGCTGTCATAGGCCCACAGGCGGCATCCGCCGGTGGCCGGCCCGAGCCGTGTCGAGTGCAGCGCGATGATGGCTCTGAGGCCGGAGGCCTGATCGCGGGCAAAGACCACGGTTTCGTGATTGTCAAAATCTTGATGCTCGAAAATCGACATCGGATTGTCATTCCTTCAGTGTTTTGGGAAGGTTGCGGATGAAACCGAAATGCAGGGCGGTGACATTTGTCTTCAACGTCGCGGCGAAGGCGAAAAGGTCGCGCGACAGGGCGCCGCTTTGTCCTACCAGCACGACCTCGTCGCCGGGTTGGGCTTCGGCTATGCCGCCGAGGTCAACGATGGAGGCAAGCAGGGTACGGGCGATCACCGGCGCTTCCCGCCCGCGAATGAAGACCGACCCGAGCGGCTGGCCGAATGGCAGGCCGTCAAAATGGCCGATTGGGAAAACGCCGATCCGGTCGCCGGAAAAGTCCGCGCCGCCATAGCCGATCGGCACTGCGGTATTTTTGTCCAATGCCCGGACCTCCAGCAGGCGCGACGTGATCTTGGAGACCACCGGCTGAAGCTGAGAGCCATGAGTTTCCTCCGGTGAAAGCATGCCGTAAAGCGCCCGCCCCGGATCGACCCGGGCATAGCCAAGGTCCGGCGCGCTGAACAGCGAATGGCTTGCGGACGCCATGCCGGAAACCTGAGAGCCGAGTGTCGCGCGGGCAAGGTCCAGAAAACGGTCATAGGCGGCGATTGCCGGCTGGAGATTGTCTGCCTGGTTCTGCCCGAAATGGGTATAAATCCCGCAAAGCCCGCCATGCCCGGAGCCGCGATAGGTCTCAAGGGACTGCTGCCATTGATCATATCCGAAACCATAGCGGTGCAGGCCTGTATCGACCTTGATGAAGAAGGGCGTGTCCGGTTTTGTCCTCAGCACCGCTTCAAGGCTGGCGGAATTATGCGCCGTGACGATGATCCCGCTTGCGCTTAGATCGCCGATATCTTCCGGCAAGGCCGCAGGAAACAGCAGCACGCGGGCATCCGGTTGAATATCTTTCAGTAGAAGCGCTTCTTCCGGCGTACCGGCACAGAACTGGCTGATCCCGTTTGCGATACCCAGTTCCATGGCGACCCTGAGGCCTAGTCCGTACCCGTCGCCCTTGCAGACCTGCCATATTTCCGTTCCGTCCGGGATTAGCCTGCGCACGCATTCAAGGTTGCTGGCGAAGGCCCTGGCGTCCACGACAACCTGATTGGGGCGGGAAAGTTCACATGCGCCCATCTCAGTTTCCGACCTTCAGGAGTTCTGTCGCGTTCATCGCTTCGAGAAAATGCCCTTGCTGGAGCGCAATGCGCTGTGGCCGGTCCATTTCTGCCAGCTTCCGGCGCTGCAACTCGGTCGCATCGACATCGACAAGGCCGCAAGAGTTGAGCACGACGCCGTAAACGTCCCGGGCGAAAGCATTGTCGATATGACCGTCCTCGATGTCCCGCAGCACCGTTTCGGCCGGTCTTTGAAGGGGATCGCCATAACCGGCGCCGCCGGCGGCGATGTGAACCACAACATCGCCGCGTTTGAGCGGCTGCTCGCCCATTTTCATGGTCGCCAGCAGCGCCCGGCTTCCGTCCGGATGTTCCAGAATGGTGAGCGAGGGCGAGCCCGGCATGCCGTCCTCGATGGGCAAGGGCAGGTAGCGCCGCCGATCCGAGCGCAGCGTCATCGCAGCATCCTCGCTCTCTATGACATAGGAGCGGATCATCGCCGCGCCGCCGCGCGTGCGTCCGGCCCCGCCCGAGTTGGCGGCATAGCCATATTCACGGATCCGCAACGGCAGGCGCGCTTCCATCAGTTCGATCGGCTGGTTGGAGAGGTTGGCGCCGGGATTGGAAATGCCTTCGACGCCGTCATGGGCGGCGCGTCCGCCCCAGCTTCCGAGAATGCCATCGGTGACCAGCCAGCGCGCATGGGTTCCCGCGTGGTAGCCTGAGAAGGTGACGGCAGTCGGCCCCCCTTCGCCGCCGGCCGGGACAAGCCCGGGCATCAGCTTCCCGAAGGCGGAAAAGCACGTATCGAGCATGCGATAGGCGATCACGCCGCGCGCCGCGCACGCAGCGTAGGGCCGGGGATTGACGATCGACCCGAGTGGCGCCGTCATTTTGACGGGCCGCATATAGCCTTCGCAATTGGGAATGCCGGGGCCGAGCACCGTGCGCAACGCGGCGTAGGCCAGCGACCAGGTCGTCGTGATCGGGCAGTTGATCGCGCCGGCCACCTGATCGGATGTGCCGCTCCAGTCGAAGCCGATTTCACTGCCGCTGATGGTAATGGCAACGGAGAACCTTATCGGCTCGCCATCCGCGCCCAGCCCGTCGATGAAGTCCTCACCGTTAACGACGCCATCGGGCATGGTCGCAATGCGCTGGCGGACCAGTCTTTCGGAATAATCATGCAATTCCTCGACCAGCGCCGGAAACGCCGCGCCGTGCTTGGCCGCGAGGCTCTTGAGCGAGCGGCCAACGGTGTCGCAGGCCGAAATCTGCGCCCTGAGGTCGCCCATCACCTCCTCGGGCATGCGCGAATTGGCCTTGAGCAGATCGAAGACCGCCCGGTTTTCACGGCCGGCCTCGTAAAGCCGCACAATCGGGATGCGCAAACCCTCCTGAAACAGCTCCTCGGCATTGAGCGCCATGCTTCCCGGCGCCATGCCGCCAATGTCGGTGTGGTGCACCAGAGCGGAGGTGAAGCCGACAAGAACCCCGTCGAGATGGACCGGGCGGATGAAGAAGATATCCGGCAGGTGCATGCCGCCGGCATCATAAGGATCATTGACGAGAAAACCGTCGCCTTCCGCGATCGCGCTGCCGAAACGCTCCGTCAGCGTCTGCATGATCCGGGGAAACGAACCCAGATGGATGGGGTTGGTCAGCCCCTGGGCGATGATGCGGCCCTTGTGGTCGCAGATGGCGGTGGAATAGTCCATCGAATCCCGGACGATCGGCGAGTAGGCCGAACGCAGAATGATCAGCGCCATTTCGTCGGCAAGCGATTCCAGCGCATTTTTCAGGATTTCGAGCGTTACAGGGTCGCCGTGCGGCTGCGTGACGATCTCGGATCTGGCGGTCAGCGACATATCAGGCCTCCGGCGTGATGACGATGTTGAAATAGGGGTCGAGCGCGGCCTGCCATCCGGGAGGCACGACGGTGGTGCTGTCATATTCCTCGATGATCAGCGGTCCCTTGCGGGCGCCGTTCGACAAGGCGCTGCGTTCGACAAGCGGCGTTTCGACCCGACCGCCCGACGCCTCGAAATAGACATTTCTGCTGACTTCCCTGTGCTGCAGGGCGCGCGCCCTGGGGGCGACGAAGCGGCGTTCCTTGCCATCTTCGCGCAATCCGATCACGCGCAGGTTGACCAGTTCGATGGCGCTTTCAGGCGACGCATGACCATAGGTGCGGGCGTGTTCGGCGTGGAAAGCGGTTCCGGCTTCCGTAAGCAGCGATCCGGCATCCTCGACATCGACCGGAACAGAGAGTTCGTAGGCCTGACCGACATAGCGGATATCGGCTTCAGCCTGGAACCGGATCTGCTCCCTCGGGCAGCCATCCGCCATCAGCGCCGCCGCGACATCGCCGGTCAGGCCGCTGAGCGCAGTCGCCAGTTGACCGGTGTCGAGCTCGGCGAAGCGTTTGTAGACCGTGCGGGTCAGTTCCCGCCGGGTTTGCGAATAAAGAAGCCCCATGGCGGAGAACACGCCCGGGTTCGGGGGCACGACGACGCGGCGCATTTCGAGGAGTTCAGCCACCTGAACGGCAGCGAGCGGCCCGTTGCCGCCGAAGGCAAAGAGCGTGAACTCGCGGGGGTCGCGGCCGCGAAAGGTCGAGACCGCCTTGACCGCGCGCATCATGGTGGCGGCGGCAATCGTATAGACCCCGCTTGCCGCCTGCTCAAGTGAGAGCCCTGCGGGAGCAGCGACCGTGCGCTCGAGGAATTCGGCGGCACGCGCGGCGTTCAGCTTGACCGCGCCACCGGCGATCTCGACCGGGTTCACAAGGCCAAGCACCACCGCTGCATCGGTAAAGGTCGGGGCGTCGCCGCCTGTATCATAACAGGCGGGGCCCGGGCTGGAGCCCGCGCTGTCCGGGCCGACCTGCACGGCTCCGCCATCATCAAGGCGCACGATGGAGCCGCCCCCTGCCCCGATCTCCGAAACGTCGATAAACGGCATCTTGACCGCATGACCGCCGCCCTTGACCAGCCGGGAGCTGAGGTTGATGCCGGCGCCGACTTCATATTCCGTTGTCCGGGTCGGCTCGCCGTTTTCGATCATCGCCGCCTTGGCGGTGGTGCCTCCCATGTCAAAGGTGATGATCTCGCCGTAGCCGGCGGCCTGCCCGAGATTGGCGGCGGCGATCACGCCGGCGGCGGGACCGCTTTCTATGATGGCGGCCGGCAGGTCCGCTGCCGCGCGCGCGCTCATCGCGCCTCCGTTTGACTGTACGACGGAAAGCGGCGCGGTGAGCCCCGCTTCGGCAAGCCGCCTTTCGAGCGATAGCAAATAGCGCTTCACCACCGGTCCGAGATAGGCATTCACGACCACGGTGCTGGTGCGCTCATATTCGCGGATTTCGGGAAGCACGTCCGTCGAGCGGGACAGATAGATTTCCGGCCCGAGGGCATCCTGAAGACAATCGAACGCGGCGGCTTCATGCGCTGGATTTGCGTAGGAATGCAGAAAGCTGATCGCAACGGCTTCCAGCTTCGCCGCCTTGATTTCGACGGCGATGGCCTTCAGTTCCTCCAGGTCGATCGGCTGCAGGACGGAACCGTCGGCCAGCATCCGCTCGCTGACCTCGTAGCGATGGCGGCGCAGCGCCAGCGGGACTGGCTTGCGGTAGTTGAGGTCATAGAGCTGCGGCACCCTGAGGCGCCCGATCTCGACGACATCCCGAAAGCCCTTTGTGGTCACAAGACCGGTGCGTGCGCCTTTGCCCTCGAGAACGGTGTTTGTGGCAATCGTGGTCGCGTGGATGATCTCCTCGACCCTGTCCGCGCTGGCGTCGAGCTCTCCCAGCAACTGGGTGATGCCATTGATGATGCCACGGCTGTAATCGTCCGGCGTCGATGGGGTTTTGCAGCAATGAATCGTTTCATCGCTTGAAACCAGAACAACGTCCGTAAAGGTGCCGCCGATATCGGCACCAATGCGGTATGTAGTCGGCATGTCTTGTCTCCGGTTTTGCGCATCGGCCGGGAAGCGCTGAGGTCTTCGCGAGCGACAATGCGTCGTGTCAAATTTTCCCGGGCTTTGCGCCCTTCGGGCGTTTCTGTTTTTCCTTGAACAGCGAACCGCTATGGCGCTGAAAGCGCCGGCTGCGGGCCGGCCCGGCTTGCGTATCGCTCGCGCCCCTTGATGCCCTGAGGCACGGCGTCGATCAGCGTTCGGGTGTATTCGTTTTGCGGGGCGGAAAGGATCTGTCCGGCCGGCCCCTGCTCGACGATCCGGCCGGCCTGCATCACCGCGACGCGATCGCACATCGTTCCGATAAGGCCAAGGTCGTGGCTGATCACGACCATGGTCATGCCCAGTTCCCGGTGGAGCGTTTTCAGGAGTTCGATGATTTCCTTCTGGATCGAGACGTCGAGCGCCGAGGTCGGCTCGTCGGCGATCAGGATCGCGGGTCTGGTCGAGAGCGCCCGGGCAATCCCGATCCTCTGGCGTTGTCCGCCGGAAAGCTGATGCGGAAAGCGATCCAGCAGCGCCGGATCAAGCTTGACCTGCCGCATCAGATCCTCAGGCGACGCGCTCACCGCATTGCCCGCTGCCCGGCCCGCCTCGATGAGCGCGCGACGGATCGTCTTGCGTGGATTGAGAGACGTCTGGCTGCCCTGAAACACAAGCTGCATGATCCCGCTCAGCCGGATACGATCCTTGCGCGAACCAAGGCTGAGCTCATGTCCCTCCAACATGACCGAGCCGGTCGTCGGTTTGTCGAGCCCGATCAGCAGGCGCGCCAGCGTGCTTTTGCCGGAACCGCTCTCGCCGACAATGCCGATCACCTCCCCCTCCCTGATCTTGAGGTCCGTGGGCGTCAGCGCATTGGTCATGCTCTTGTCGAAGAGCCGCGCCAGGCCTGATCTGGCTCTGGGATAGGATTTTGACGCTTGCCAGGTCTCAAGCACCACCTTGCCCGTTTCCGCCGGCGCGGTCGGCGCTGCGGCGGCGCTCAGTCGCGGGATGGCGGCAAGAAGGCGTCTGGTGTAGGGGGCCTGCGGGTTCCCCATCACCTGTTCGGCGGTCCCCTGCTCCACGCATTCGCCGTTCTGCATCACGGCAATCCTGTCGGCAAATTCGCCGACCAGATCCAGATTGTGCGAGATGAACATCAGCCCCAGCCCGCGTTGCTCGCAAAGCGAAATCAGCAGCCTGGTGATCTGCACCTGCACGGTGACGTCGAGCGCAGTGGTCGGCTCGTCGGCAATCAGGATGTCGGGATCGCAGGCGATCGCGAGCGCGATCATCACGCGCTGACGCATGCCGCCTGAAAGCTGATGCGGATAAAGCGACAGGCAATGGTCCGGGTCGCGAATGCCGACCTGCGCCAGAAGGCCCGCCAGATGCGCCCTGCGGCCTTCCGGCGTTTCGATCTCATGGGCCTTCAACACATCGCTGAGTTGCCGAAAAATGGTGAAGACCGGATTGAGCGATGTCATCGGATCCTGAAAGATCATCGCGATCCGGCGCCCGCGTATGTCCTTCATCTCCTTGGCCGACAGCGACAGAATGTCCTTGCCGTCAAACCGGATTTCGCCGGTCGCGGTGGCGCTGTGATCGAGAAGGCGCAGGATGGCCATCGCGGTCACGCTTTTGCCGGAGCCGCTCTCGCCGATGATCGCGAGTTTCTCCGATGGCGCCAGCGACAGTGAAAGATCACGCACCACCGAATAGTGTCCGAAGCTGATGTTCAGCCCTTCGATTTCGAGAAGACGACGGGTCATACCGGACTTGCTCCCATCTTTGCCTGGCGGCGGGGATCGAAGAAATCGCGCAGCGCGTCGCCGAGAAGGTTGAAGCCGATGACGGAAAGAAAGATCGCGATGCCGGGAAACAGCGACAGCCAGTATTCGCCGGTGAACACGGTCTGCTTGCTGTCGGCCAGCATGCCTCCCCAGCTCGGCGTCGGCGGCTGAACGCCGAGGCCGACAAAGCTGAGAGACGCCTCGATGATGATGCCGATGCCGACAAGCACGCTGGCCTGAACCAGCAATGGCGATATCACATTGGGCAATATGTCGCCGAACAGGATCGCCGGGGTGGACGCGCCCTGAAGGCGCCGGGCATCGACATATTCGTTCTTCAATTCGGCAAGAGCGAGCCCGTGGGTGATGCGGGCAATACCGGGAAAGAACAGGAAGCCCACGAGCAGGATCAGTTTCGTCTCGTTCGAGATGACGAGGCCGCCGATGGCGGTATCGCCGGTTCCGATGATCCCGACCACGGCGATGGCCCATATCAGCACCGGGATGGCGGCGAAGATATCGACCAGCCGCATGGCCACCTCCTCGAACAGCGATCCGGCGGCATGGGCTGCAAAAAGCCCGAGCGTGACGCCGATCACCATGCCGACGACAACAATGCCCAGACCGATGAACAAGGACTCCCTTCCGCCCCAGATCGTGCGGGCCAGAACATCGCGACCAAGCGCATCGGTTCCGAACAGATGCTGAGAGGATGGCGGTTGATAGGTGGCGAGGATGTCCGTCGCCGAGGGATCTGGAAGCGGCAACAGGGGAGCGATGACTGCAAGCATGACCATCGTGACGATCAGCAATGCACCGATCGCCGCAATCGGAGATCTCAAAAGCATATTCATGTCAGTTCTCAGTTTGCCAGGCGCGGATTGATCTGCCGTTGCAGAACATCCGAAAAGGTGGAGGCGATCACGAAGACCAGCGTGACAAACACGACGATGGCTTGGATCATCGGGTAGTCCCGCTGAAAGATCGCCGTCAGCAGTGCCCTTGATACGCCGGGTATATTGAAGACCATCTCGACAATAACCGCCCAGCCGAACATGTATCCGAACGACATGGCGGCCATGGAGACGAAGGGAGGAAGCGCATTCTTAAGCGCGTAAAGGTAGCTCATCCGCGCCGGCAGGCCGAGCGCCCGGGCGGTGCGCATGTAATCCTGCCCGAGAACATCGATGAAGCTTGCCCGCAGCAGGCGCGACATGGCGCCGATATAGTAGACCGCGATCGCGGTCGCCGGCATGATCAGCGCCGCAAGATGCTCTCCGGCCCCTTCCGGCCAGGGCGGCAGACCGACAGGCGGGAGCCATCCGAGCGATACGCCGAAAACCCGCATCAGGAGAAGGCCGAGCCAGAATCCGGGAACCGAAAGGGCGGCCATGCAGACAATGCGGATGGCATGGTCGGGCCACCGGTTTTCCCAGAAGGCAGATATGGACCCGAGCAGGACCGACCCCGCGACGGAGAGGGCAAAGGCCGAAACAACCAGTTCGAGCGAGACCGGGATCGTCTGCAGCAATCTTTCATTGACCGATTGTCCCGTCATGAAAGAGGTCGCAAACCCTTCTGTCGGCAGATGCGCCAGCCACGACAGATATTGCGCCACGATCGGCTGATCGAGCCCGTATTGCGCTTCATAGGTCGCGATCTGGGCCTGGTTTGCATCGGCGCCCAGGGCCATCAGCGCAGGCGAGACGCCACCGAGGCGCGTCAGCGCGAAAATCGTCGCGCTGACGACCAGCAGGACCATGAGCCCGCTGGCAATTCTGATGAGGAGCCACATATCAGGCGACCAGCTTGACGTCGCGCAGACGCAGGGTGATGCCGGTATTGACCTCGAAGGCGCTTACCCTCGGCCCCCAGAGATTGAAGGCTGACGGCGTACCGATAAAGGCTGCCGGCGCTTCTTCGGCAAGCAATGCCTGCGCTTCGGAAAGGATCGGCCCCAGCGCATCTTCGGCGACCGACTGGCTTTGCGCGATCAGTGCGCTCAGCTTTTCGTTCTGATAGTTCGTGCCGGCGTTGAGCGCCTGTCCTTCCATGAACAGCGCGTTCATGATGAATGTCGGGTCGACCGTGCCGACGACCGCCCACAGCACCGTCTGATGGTTGCCATTGAAGATTTCGCCGAACATCTGGCCGGTTTCAAGCGGCGTCAGCGTGACGGTGATGCCGATTGCGGCCAGCGCCGCCTGGATGTAGAGGGCCGTATCACGCACATCGAGCAGATAGGCGTCGGTCGGATAGATGAGGTCGAAGGCGGGCTGGTCGGCATAGGCTGATGCCGACAGTTCGGCCTTTGCCGCCTCAAGGTCGAAGGCGAGCTTGGCTGCTGCCTCTCCGTCGAAATAGGGCGAGGCCTGCGGCACAAGAACCGAGGTCGGTTCCAGCAGGCCGCCATAGATCTTTTCGGCAACGGCCGCCCTGTCGATGGCGCGGGCGACCGCCCGGCGGAAATGCACATCGTCGAACGGGGCGACGCCGCAATTGTGCATCATCATCATGGCCGCGCCGAGCGCCGGTTTGGCTGCTCCGGAAATATCGCCGCCCTGTGCCGTCAGGCGCAAATAGTCGCGCGCGGACGGGCCGCCGACGACATCCGCCCCGCCGCTCATCAGCGCCGCCACGCGCGCATTGGCCTCGCTGGCGATATCGATGCGCACAATGTCCCAGTCCGGCGCATCGCCCCAGTAGTCGGGGTTACGTTCGAGTTCAATGAAGTTGCCGCTTTCGGCTCTCTTGAAGATCGCGGGGCCTGTTCCGAGTCCCGCTGGCACGTTCTGGAAGGCATCCGCGCCCACGTCCTCACGGCTGCCCGCGGGGAAAATCCCCATATATTTGGTCATTGAATCGAGCAGCGGACGATAAGGCCGCGAGAGATGAAACTTGACCTCGTAGTCGGAGACGATTTCGACCGCGTCGATGACCTCCCAATAGGCGCGCCTGAGCGCCTTGTTTTCCGGATCGAGCATGAAATCGTAGGAATACTTCACATCCGCGGCGGTAAAGGGCTTTCCGTTCTGGAATGTCACGCCCTCGCGAAGCCGGAAAGTGTAGGTCTTGCGGTCGTCGGAAATGTCGGGAAGCGCGACGGCGAGCTGGGGAACCAGCTTTCCGTCGACGTCGACCTCCAGGAGATTCTCATAAATGAGCTGGGAGACCGCCATCGCATCGTGATTGCTCTGGTTGAGCGGATCAAGGGTCGACGGGGTGGAGGGGATGGTCGCTGTCAGGACGCGCTGGCCCTGTGCGTTGACCCGCATTGAGAAACCAGCGGCCATGAGCGCCGCCGTGCCGGCCATGAAGCCGCGTCTTGAAACTGATGTCATTGCTGTTCCCTGATTTTATCTGGATTATCGGTTGATCATTGCGACCGCCTCATCGGCGGACAGGATGTCGGCCCGCGTTGAAAACGGGACGGAAACGAGCGCGTCATGAACCGCGCGGTCTGGATCGAAACACCCGTCCTCGACAAGCAGAATGCGGAAATCGAGATCACTGGCCTCGCTCAGCGTCGACACAACGACGCCGGACGTCGCGATGCCTGCCATGATCAGGGTGTCGATGCCGCGATCGGCAAGCATGGCCTGAAGCGCGGTCCCGTGAAACCCGCTGACGCGATGCGCGGTGATGACAATATCGCCGGATCTCAAAAGCGTCGGCGCAATGCTATCCGCGGTAAACAGGCCGAAACTCTTGATCATCTGGCCGTTTTTGTTGAGCGGCGCGATCTCGCGATAGTCCGCGCTGAACCCGACCTTCACGAAGAAAACCGGAATGCCTGCCGCTCTGGCAGCCTCCGCCAGCCGGTCCATCCGCCTGACATAGGCGTCAATGCCGGCATCCTCGAACAGCGCCAGAATGTCGGTCTGGTAGTGCAACAGCACGAGTGCTGTTTTTTCGGGAGTAAGGGCCATTGCGTCCACCTTCTGACTGCCGGGCTCATTCGCGTTGGTTTCGCCTGCTTTCACAGGAGCGGCGGCGAACACGCCCGCGGCAGCGACAGCGAACTGGCGTCTGGTGAGAAGTCCGCCATGCCGTCTGCCTGCCTGTGCGTCAGCGCGCATTGACAATGATGCAACGTCATCAGGCATGCCGTCTCTCCAGAACAAATGAAACGTTTCATCAAATATGAAACGTTTCATTTGTTCTGTCCAGTGCTTTTTTAGACCGAGTTGCGCGCAATGAATTCCGGTGCCACGAGCGGGATCTCCAACGCGATTCCCGACTTCTTCTCGATGTTCGAGATAAGCTGTTTGGCCGCAAGGCGTCCGACCACTTCGGGATGGATACGCACAGCGGAAATGGGCGGGTTGCTGATCTCGAGGAAAGGGTCGTCGCCGATCGAGACAATCGCGATATCATCCGGGCAGGACAGGTTGCGTTTTTGCAATGCGCCCATGATTGCAGGGATATCGTGCACATTGGCGATGATCGCGTCATAGGACGGTTTGGCGCCCAGCTTTTCATCAAGAACCACCGGATCGAAGCGTCCGGTATGCATGATATCGAAACCGGCATCGCGACCGAGCGCCTCACGCAAGCCGGCAACCTGTTCGCGCCCGGTCCAGGTGTGTTCATGCCCCGCGACAAGCAGAATGCTGCTGTTCCTGCCGCGCTGTTTGAGGTGGCGTGCGGCAAGACAGGTGCCCTGCCGATGGTCGCTGCGCACAGACGGGAAAGCGCCCGCCGCGTCGCGCTCCCAAAGCACGATGGGAACGTTCATCTGCTTGAGGTCGTCGATCAGCTCGGCATTCTCGTCGGAACTGATGGTCAGCAGCAGGCCGTCGACATTGCGTTCACGCATGAAGCGCAGCAGCAGCGCCTCGCTTCCAACATCGTTCAGGAAATCGCCGATGATGGGCGCATAGCCATGTGCCCTGGCGACATCGCTTGCCGCCGCGACCATTTTGGAGGCCATCGGTTGCCTGATATCGGTCACGACGATGCCGAGCGCCTTGGTCCGGTTGGTCCGCAATGTCCTTGCATTGGCGTTCGGACGGTAACCGAGTTCGTCGATGACGGCGTTCACATGATTGCGCAATTCGCTCGACACCGTGGCGTTGCCATTGATGATACGAGAGACCGTTCCGACAGAGACCTTGGCCCGAATGGCCACATCCTTGATCGTCGCCGGCTTGCTTGCGCCCTTCTCCACCAAGAATCGATGCTCCCGTTCCGCGTTGACCATGCAAGCTTATGCTGAATTCACCGGCTTTTGAAAAGTATCCGCGTGAAATCGAGCTTGCCTGACGCCAGCTGTTTCAGACGATGGTTACGAGGATGCCTGAAGACTTTTGCCGTCCGGTCGAAACAGTGTCCAAGTCCAGTTTTGGTCTTGATGGGATACGAACCGGCGACCCCGCCGTTATGATCGATCCGCGTACAAATTCCAATAACCGGACATGAGCTGAGCCCCGGTGGGATGACAAAAATGGGGCGCGGTTGCGGTCGACCTGCTGTTCCGGCGATCTCGCGAGAAGCAGGCCTGCGAGGGACCCGTGCAACAGCCCGAGATCGGATAGAAACCGGCTTGGGCCGGATTTGCTTGAACCAGCGTCAGATAGAATGCGAACCGCCGTCGCACATAGCAGAAGCGGCATGCCCTGCTTTCTCTCGGTCCAGCATCGCCCTGCTTCCGTGGACCGTACAGTTGAGAAAACCATCTCGCGAAACCAGCGCTGTTGCGGGTCAGCGTCCAATTTTGGATGCCACATCGCAGACACCGTGATCCCGGGCACTTGGACCGGCAGCGGAACTTCGTTCTGATCAACAGCGCGCCACACCGACTGTTTGCGATCGCGGATCGTCGTCATAACGTCGTCCAAATGCCATACGTCGATGGGACTCGGCGCTTTCCGCCGCCTGCGGCCGGCATCGTCTGACCCGAACGTCTTTGCCCGGCAATGGATCGTCTCGCAGGAAACGACGATGCCGCGCTAAAGCAGCATCTCTTCGACCAGACGCAAGTTCAGCGGAAATACAGCCAGACTGCAGTGGCTACCACCGACGAGCGAAACGATGGCGCTTGTAGCTGACTGGGCTGAGGCTCCTCACAGCAGGGGAGCCGCAAATCCCTTCACCGGCAGTTAACCTGACATCACCCGCCAATACAGTTCGTCGCTCATGATCCAATCCGTCAATCTATCGCGCCGGCAAATAAAGCGCTTGATTCAAGCACGCATTTGAATTACGCATTTGAATTGTGCCTATCCATCCAGGGAGGGGTGGAGAAACGCGGTGACTTTGAAAACGGGAGGAGAACCATGAAACATCGAATTTACCTTGCTGCAGCAGTGTCCCTTCAAGCGTTGACGCTGGGCGCATTACCGCTCCATGCGGAAACCTTTTCAGCAACGATTGCTTCTGGCCATCCACCCGTGACAGGCGGTGTCCAGGCGATTTCTGAATATTTCATTCCTGAGGTGAACCGCCGACTCGAGGCGGCTGGCGGCAAGGACAAAATCAATTGGAACGAGGCCTATGGCGGGTCGCTGGCAGACCCGTTTGGTGTGCTCGAAGCGGTTGAAAGCGGCATCGCAGACTTCGGCTATGTGCCTCAGGTTTTCGAGGCCGACAAACTGCCGCTTGAACAAATCACCTATGTCGCGCCCTTTGGAACGAGCGACCTTGGAACACTGATGGCTATCATGAACGAACTGCATGCAGCCGTTCCGGAAATGGATGCCGCGTGGCGCGCAAACAACCAGATGCCGCTCGCCTTCGTCGGCGTTGACACCTATCAGTTGGTCACGAATTTCGAAGTGACCGGCGTATCATCCTTGAAGGGTCGCAAACTTGGCGCTGCAGGCCTGAGCGCCAATTGGCTGCGCGGAACCGGCGCGGTTGCAGTTTCAGCCTCGTTGCCCGATCACTATAACAACATCAAGACCGGCCTGACCGACGGGGTCATCACCTTCGAATCCAGTATCTCGCCCTACAAATTCTACGAGGTGGCGCCTTACGTTACCAAGGTCAATTTTGGCGCCATGTCATCGTCCTCATTGACCGTCAATCTCGACACCTGGGCGCGGTTTCCAAAAGAAGTGCAGGATATCATCAAGAGTGTAGCTCAAGATTATGAGCAAAAGGCTCTGGAGATCTATGCCACGCGGGCTGACCGCAGTTTGGCGACGGCGAAGGAGAAGGGCGCGAAGATTGTCGATTTTTCGGAATCGAACCGCGAGGAATTTGTCGATTCCCTGCCGAACATAGCGCAGGAATGGGCCTCTGATCAGGATGCGCGGGGCCAACCGGGTTCCACGACGCTGCAGGAATATCTTCGCATTGCCAACGAGAAGGGCGTCACCTGGCCTCGTGACTGGTCCCAGAAATAGAGCTGGAAAATGCGCGAGAACACGTCCTTTTCCTCCTCCGTTGCCCGTTCGGCAAGCCTCAGGCTTGTCGAGCGGGCGGTGACGGGGCTGTCGCGTCTCACCTCGGCGATCGGGAGCTTGATGATCGTGATCAGCATGTTCCTAATCGTTACCGACGTCTTCATGCGGTATGTCTTCAACAACCCGATCGAGGGTGTCGCTGAGATCGTATCTGCATCCATCGTGACGATTGTCTTTCTGCAGCTCCCCAACACGATCCGACACAAGCGGATGATCAACTCCGATGTCTGGCTTGACCGGCTGCAGCAATCGAAACCCCGTTTTTCAATGTTTGTCGAGGCCATCTATTTCTTGGCCGGCGCATTCATGATCGCTGTTCTGGTTCATTCGATCCTGCCCAAGGTCGTGCGTGCCTACACCGATAATTTCACGATAGGAACGCCCGGTATCTTCGTGTGGCCTCTCTGGCCTTTTGAATTCGGCGTTGTCGTCGGAGCGGGGTTGGCGGTTCTGGTTTACCTCCTCATGGCCGTTCAGCACTTTTTCCGGGCCGCCGCAATGAAGGGAGAGCAGGCATCATGACACCCTTGATGATTGGTTTGCTGTCTATCGTCGCAATTCTGGTGCTGGTGCAGTCGGGACTGCATATCGGCATAGCACTCGCTGCCGTGTCGTTTTTTGGCGTGGCGCTCATCCGCGACAACTTCGATATCGCTGGCACGTTTCTGGCGCTCGCCGCACTGGACAGTATCGCGAAATTTTCCTTCGGGGTCATTCCGCTTTTTGTCCTGATGGGTCTGTTGGTTTCCATCTCCGGCATCGGGCGCGATATTTTCGACGTGGCCGGGCAACTGTTCCGACGCGTGACAGGTGGGCTCGGCGTGGCAACGGTTTTCGCCAATGCCATTTTCGCTGCCGTCAACGGAACCAGCATCGCGTCAGCCTCCGTCTTCACCCGGATTGCTGTTCCTGAACTTCTCCGCCATGGCTATTCAGCAAAATTCTCCGTGGGCGTTGTGGCGGGATCGTCCGTCCTTGGAATGCTGATACCCCCCAGCCTGCTCCTCATTCTCTACGGTATTATCGCCGAAGTCTCCATCGGGTCCTTGTTCACCGCCGGAATTCTGCCCGGAATCACCCTTGCGATCCTTTTCATTGCGACGATATTTGTGATCGGTTTCATCAACCCGGCTGACCTCGGCAACAGCGGCGAGCGTACTGCGAAATCCGACGTCGCCCTTATGTCGGCTGGCCAGATGCTGTGGCTGTCTTTTCCCATCGTTCTGCTTATCGTCATCGTGCTGGGCGGAATATACGGCGGCGTCTTCACACCCACCGAGGCTGGCGCCATGGGTGCCTTTGCTTCCTTGCTTGTTGCTATTGCCCGCAGAAAACTGACTCTTCGCGGCTTCTGGGACCTTCTGCTTGAAACTGGAACTGTGACGGCGGCGATCTCGTTTGTCATCATCGCGGCCCACATTTACGCGAGGCTCCTGTCCTTGAGCGGCCTGCCTTCCGAATTGAGCGCAATCATAAGCACCCGCGATCTTGGCTTCGTCACGGTGATGATTGCCTATCTTGTCCTGGTGATCTTGCTCGGCACCATTTTGGACTCGGCATCCATCATGCTCATTCTGCTGCCGTTGGTCGTACCGGTCATGATCAATATGGAGGTGGATCTTGTGTGGTTCGGCATCGTGACCATCGTTGCGGTCGAGATCGGCCTACTCACACCCCCACTCGGGCTGGCGTGTTTTGTCATCAAAAGCAACCTGCAGGATCATGACATTCCCATTTCGACAATCTTCCGTGGCGCCCTGCCTTTTGTCGCGGCCATGTTTGTCGCTTTGCTCATCGTTATATTCGTGCCGGAACTGTCTCTCGCTCTCATCAATTAAGGAAACTCAATGACTGCGTCTAATCATCCGTTCCGGAAGGGCATAGCTGACCTGGGCAGGGGGACGTATGCCTATGTGCAGCCAGACGGTTCGTGGGGCTACTCCAATGCCGGATTGATCATTGCTGGGGATCAAAGCGTGCTTGTCGACACACTCTTCACTCTCGGTTTAACGAAAGAGATGCTGGACGCTTTCAAGGACATAAGTCCTTCAGCACAATCCATCGACGTTTTGGTAAACACCCATGCCAATGGAGACCATACCTTCGGAAACCAGCTCGTGGACGGGGCGCGCATGATTGCGTCGAAGGCCTGCGTGGAGGAAATACTGGAGCGGCCGCCGGAAGTCTTTCGTGCTTCTCTCGAAGACTGGAAATCAAACGGCGAAGCCGGCGCATTCCTGCATGAGGTCATGGGTTCAAAATTCGATTTCACTGGAGTCGAGGTGCGCCCCCCAAAGGAAACGTTCTCAGACTTCCTGGAATTCGACATCGGCGATACTCGAATTGAGCTTCATGAATTCGGACCGGCCCACACCCGTGGCGACATTGTCGTGCATGTCCCCTCGGCGAGAACCGTTTTCACTGGAGATCTCGTTTTTAACCAGGTTCACCCGATCCTCTGGGCCGGGCCATTCTCCAATTGGCTGCGGGCCTGTGATACGATTCTTGGCTGGGATGTCGAGACGGTCGTACCAGGTCATGGCTCGGTGTCCACGCTTTCGGCGGTTAAGGAAATGCGTAACTATCTCTGCTTTGTCATGGAAGAGTCGCGTCAACGTTTTGATGCAGGTCTGAGCTATGCCGAGGCTGCCTGGGATATAGCGCTTGGCGCGTACGATTCTTGGCTTGATCGGGAACGGATTGTTGCCAACGTTGCCCAGGCTTATCGGGAAATGAGCGCCGGGGCCGTCAATCCAGCGCGCAATGAAATTCTCGCGCTGATGGGGCGGCATTATCACGGTCACCGATCACCCTGTGGCGACGATGGCTGCGCTTGCCACGCAACCAAATAGCTCCGTCCTCAGGTAGTAGCTGGATAAAACTCTCTCTTAAAAACGACCTCAGCGAAGAAAGTGCAGTCTTCATGTCCCGACAAGCGCAGCAGATAAATAGCAAAGACGATGCAGGTCAGGAAAGCGCGGTGCCATCGAAACAGCGCATACTGGATGCAGCATCGCTTGCATTTGCAAAGGATGGGATTGACGGCGTGTCGCTGCGCCAAATCACGACTGCCGCTGGAACCAACTCAGCTTCGGTCAATTACCACTTCAAATCGAAAGCGGATCTGGTCCATGAAGTGCTTGACGACCTCGCCCGCAGAGTCAACGAGCGTCGCATTGCAGCCCTGGAGGCTTTATTCAAGGAGCGTGACAGCGGCGGCGCTCCGGATATCGGCGATCTCATCGACATATTCCTGAGCCCTTATCTTGAGCCGGATCGACCCCACGAGGGTGTTCTTCTGACCAAATTATTGCACGCCCATAGGGCGGCGCCCAGTTCGATCACCACCGAGATCGTAAAAAAGCGTTTCGACCCGCTGGCGACCCGCTTTGTCGATGCGCTGAAGACCCTTTATCCCGAGCTGGATCGTAGCGTTCTGGTCTGGAGATATTTCTTCATGGTCGGCGGCGTTCTTCTTGGCGTTTCCGAGGTCGTGACGTCTTCTCGTCTGAATTCTGTCTCGGAGGGCGCGATTGAGGTTGCAAGAATGGAAGATCTCCGCGTGCAGCTCGTCAGCTTCCTGACCGGTGGCTTTGCCGAGAAGTGAAATCGGCCGCTGCATACTCGAGTATCGTTGGAGGAAAGTAATGATAATTGAGCGCGATGTTGAAATTCGCATGGATGATGGTGTTTGCCTGCGCGCCGATGTTTTTCGTCCTGACGATGCGGCGAAAGTACCCGTCATCATGACCGCCGGTCCCTATGGAAAGGGCGTTGCGTACCAGGACCATTACAAAGCGAGTTGGGACTGGATGACCAACCGCCATCCCAGCCTTCTGAAGGGCTCGCAGCACAATTATGTGACTTGGGAAACGGTTGATCCAGAAATCTGGGTGCGGTGGGGATATGCCGTTGTCCGCGTTGACAGCCGGGGCTCGGGCAGATCGCCCGGTTATCTCGACATAGTCTCGCCACGAGAAACGAAGGATTTTTATGAGGCGATCGAATGGGCCGGCGTGCAGGAATGGTCGAACGGCAAGGTCGGGCTCAATGGAATTTCCTACTATGCCATTACGCAGTGGAATGTGGCTTCGCTTCAACCGCCGCATCTGGCGGCCATCATCCCGTGGGAAGGCGCTTCGGATTTCTATCGGGACTTTGCGCGCCATGGAGGAATTCTATCCAACAAGTTCTTCCAGACCTGGTATCCGCGTCAGATATTGGCAGTCCAGCATGGCAACCCCCAAGGCCCAATGGACCCTTGGCTGAATGAACGTTCCACAGGTCCGGCAGAATACTCAGGGACTGAGCTAGAAAACAACAGAAGCAATACGCTTGCAAACCTGCGCGCGCGCGAGATGGATGACACCTGGTACCGCGAACGTTCTGCAGATTGGGAGAATATCACCGTTCCATTTCTGAGTGCGGCGAACTGGGCAGGCTGCGGCTTGCACCCACGCGGCAATTTCACCGCCTTCAAGGAAGCCGCATCGACGCGAAAATGGCTTGAAGTACACCCCGGACGCCACGAGGAGTGGTTTCTTCTCGACTACGGTATGGACCTCCAGAAACGCTTCCTGGACTATCATCTCAAGGGTATTGAGAACGGCTGGAACGACGAACCTCCCGTTTGGCTCCACATAAGGCGGCCTTTCCAGGAGGAAGCCGAGCTGCGTAAAGAAACCGCGTGGCCGCTCGAACGGACACGGTGGGTCCCTTTCTATCTATCGGCGAATGATGGCGGCCTGGATACGGCACAGCCCCGAGAAAACGCGGCCACGGCTTTCGTTGCCGGAACCGGAAACGTTCGGTTCCTGTCCGCGCCCGTAAAGGAAGAGACGGAGATCACCGGACCATTGGCTCTAACACTCTTCATATCCTCTTCGGCCGAAGACGCTGATCTGTTCGTGACATTGCAAGCCTTTTCTCCCGAGATGAAGGAGGTGACCTATGTGGGGTCTGTAGATCCCGCCGCCCCGCTTTCGCAGGGCTGGTTGAGGGCCTCACACCGCAAGCTGTGTCCGCAACGTTCGACACCTTGGCAACCTTGGCATACGCACGACGAGAAGCAGTCTTTGACGCCAGGGGCGATAGTCGAGGTTGTTGTTGAGATATGGCCCACATGCATCGTGCTTCCGGAGGGGTATCGGATCGCCGTCGATATTCGAGGGCGTGATTTCCAACGCGACGATGCTGAAACGATATACAAGGGCTCAGGTCCCTGGCTGCACGATGATACTTCAGATCGTCCGGCTTGGCTTGCGGAGGCGAAAATATCAATTCACACCGGATACGATCATCCCTCCCGGCTTATTGTTCCCGTGATCTCGGCAGCGGGGAACAATGCCAATGATCCACAGCCCGCCTGAGCCCCATCGAATGACAAAGTTGATCGTAAGCTGGCTTCCTGAAGCCAACAGAAAAGGTTGCCTTTTCCCCCTGAACAATCTGCCATACGGCGTGTTTTCCGCTCGCGGCAATCCGCCACGCTGCGGGATTGCGCTCGGATCAGATATCGTTGATGCGGCAGTCCTGGCAGAGGCTGGACTCCTTGAAATTGATCCCTTGACCTTTCAACAGCCTCACTGGAACGCCTTCATGGCGCTCGGTCCGAAGGTCTGGCTCGACGTTCGCTCGCGGTTGATCGCGCTCTTTCGGGAAGACGGAGAGGCCGCACTTCGCGAACAGGAGCAGTTATGTCGCAAGGCGTTGGTTTCGATGTCAGATGCTGAACTGCACAAGCCCTTCAGCGTGACGGAGTTTACGGATTTCTTCTCAAGCTGGCACCACGCCTTCAACGCGGGAAGTCTGTTCCGTAGCCCCGAAGATGCTGTGCCTCCGAATTGGAAACATATGCCGATCGGCTACAACGGGCGCGCCTCGTCCGTTGTCGGTTCAGGCACGAAGATACGCCGACCTTGGGGACAGCTAAAACACCCGGATCAGATTGAACCCGTTTTCGAGCCCTCCCGAAAATTCGATTTCGAGCTGGAGCTCGGGGCCATTGTGGGTACGAGTACCAACGGACCGGTGACCGCTGAGGACGCGGACGACGTAATCTTCGGCTACATCCTCGTGAATGACTGGTCTGCCAGAGACATCCAAACTTGGGAAAGCCGGCCGCTCGGACCGTTTCAGGCCAAGGCGACGGCAACGACCGTAGGCAATTGGATCGTGTCTAAGTTCGCGCTCGAACCCTCACGAACAGGTGGCGGTAGCGAGAACGATGACTTACTTCCCTATCTGCAGGTGCACCGCCCCAACCTCTATGACATCGATTTCGAGGTGACTCTGATGCCTGAGGACGGGAAAGAAACGACGATCACCCGCAGCAATCACCGGCATATGTATTTTTCCGCTGCACAGCAAATCGCACACCACACGACCAGCGGATGCCCGATGCGCGTTGGAGACCTGATTGGCTCCGGGACAATATCCGGACCGACCGACGAGAGCCTCGGTTGCCTTCTCGAGCTCTCGCAAAACGGAAACCGCCCTTTGAAACTTCAGAACGGCGCGGTCCGCCGGTTCTTGGACGACGGTGATTCGATCCGTATCACAGGCATCGCACAACAACAGGAGGTCAGCATCGGGTTTGGCGATTGCAATGGACAGCTTCTATCGGCCCTGCATGATCCTTACACGGCCTGAGCGTCCGCGGATTTTGCATGAACCGGGCGAAACCAGCCCATGCGCAGCAATTGCGCGATCCCACGGGCATCCTTATCAAAACCTGCGGCTACCAGACCTTCGCGCAGCCATTGAGACAATGGCCCCGCCTCGAGACCAATCCTGACGATCGGAAGCTCAAACTCGGCAAGATACCGCGACAACGCTGCCGGTTCACTCGCCACTTTCGTTTCGCGTACTATCTTGCCCGACGCATCCACCACGCAAATACTGCTCTGTTCCAGCGACACATCGATTCCTGCATAATAGTCCATGGCTGTTCCTCGCTTGATGCCTGGGGCCGAAACCATCGGACCCCGTTTCAACATCATCACTCTGGGGGACAGCCACCTTCATGGCCACCAGAGGAGCGCAGGCCCATACGGCATCTAGAAGGACCGGAGAAAACTGGCTGCACCCGCAAGGTACGAAGCCGAGCGGAGCCCGTGACGGGACATACAGGTGCTAGTGGTTTGATTCCAACGTTTGGAACCCTCGGTTTCGTGCGGTGATGATGTCCTCGGGATCGGCTTTCCAGACAAATGGCTTGGGACAGTCAGCATTGTATTCGCGCACGAAACGGTTGATTGCGGCCTGCAGATCGACGACGGAATGGAAGACCCCGTATTTGAGCCTTCGCCGTGTGAGTTTGGCGAAGAAGCCCTCGACGGCGTTGAGCCAGGAGCAGGATGTCGGGGTGAAGTGGAAGGTCCAGCGCGGATGGCGGGCGAGCCAGGCGCGGACCTTGTCCTTTTTGTGTACGGCGTAATTGTCGAGGATGACGTGGATGGCCTTGTCTTGCGGCACCTCGCGCTCGATGCGGTTGAGGAAGCGGATGAACTCCTGATGGCGGTGGCGCTGCATGTTCTGGCCGATGACCGTGCCATCCAGCACGTTGAGCGCGGCAAACAGAGTGGTGGTGCCGTGGCGCTTGTAATCGTGGGTCATGGTGCCGGCACGGCCCTTCTTCATCGGCAGTCCGGGCTGGGTTCTGTCGAGAGCCTGTATCTGTGATTTCTCGTCAACCGACAGCACCACGGCATGGGCCGGCGGGTCGACATAAAGACCAACGATGTCGGTGAGCTTTTCGGCGAAGGCTGGATCGTTGGAGAGTTTGAACTGCCTCCAGCGATGCGGGCTGAGACCGTGAGCCTTCCAGATCGCCTGAACCGTCGAGGCCGCGATGCCGGCGACCCTGGCCATGGCGCGCAGCGTCCAGTGTGTTGCCTCGTGCGGCGGCGGTTCCTGCGTCAAGCGGACGATCTCGGCAACACGCTCCGGCGGGACCGGCGCCTTGCCGGGTGGCCGGGACCGGTCATGAAGCAGGCCGTCGACGCCCTCATGCATGAACCGCTCCTGCCAGCGCCACACACAGGTTTTCGACTTGCCGGTCTCGGCCATGATCGCCGAGGTGCCCAGACCATCGTCGCTCAGAAGGATGATACGTGCCCGCCAGACGTGCTTCTGTGGGCTGTTCGGGGCCGCGACGATGGCGCTCAATCGCTGCCGGTCGTCGGGAGATACCGTAAAGGAAATGTTGCTGCGCATGCCGCAGACTCGCACATCTCAAAGCGGTTGGGAATCAACCAACGGACTCCTTTGATCCGATCAATCCACTAGCGAAGCAATTCGAGCACCGACGCCAGAAACATGCGGGCGCCCGCCACACTGTCTTCCGGATTGACGTATTCCGCTTCGTTGTGGCTCAGGCCGTCCCGGCACGGAACGAAGATCATTGCAGATGGCGCATGGCCGGCAAGAAACAACGCGTCGTGAAAGGCGCCCGAGATCATCGATCTAGTCCTGAATGCGGCCTTTTGCGCGGCGATCTGCAATGCCGAGATCAGATCGTCCGCAAAGGTGACGGGCGCCATATCAACGGTCTTGCGGATTGCAACCGACACAGCTTCCGCTTCGGCGGCCTCCGCCAGGCGTGCGCGGATGCTTTCTTCAAGCCGGTCGAGAACATCGGCTTGCGGGTGGCGAAGATCGATCGTGCAGGACGCCGTGGCCGGAATGGCATTAACGCTGCCGGGCGTCACGGCAATCCGGCCGACCGTGAAGCGGGCCTCTGCGTTTTCAGACATCACGGTGGCATAAAGCGCTGCAAGCGCTGCCGTGAGCGCCTTCAGCGGATCGCGCCGGTATTCCAGCGCCGTGGTGCCGGCATGCGCCGTCTGCCCTTCGAACTCCACCTCCAGCCAACGCGTCCCCTGCACGCCGGTGACAATGCCGACGGGAATGCCTTCGCGCTCGAGCGACGGGCCCTGCTCGATATGCAGCTCGAGATAGGCGATGACCGGAAATCCGAGCTTGCGGTGACCGAGGTCAGGCGCCAGCGCAGCGACGGTCGCAAGGCGCTCGTCATTGAAAAGAGCGCCGTCATCGACCGCGCGCAGCCCTTCCCATTCGGCTGGGATATTGCCCTCGACAAAGGCGCGCGCTCCCATGCAGCCGGGCGCGAACCGACAGCCTTCCTCGTTCGTCCAAGCGACCACCTCGACCGGCCTCGGCGGCACAAAACCGGCATCCGCGAGACTTTCCAGAACTTCGAATGCCGTCAGCGTGCCGAGCGCGCCATCGAAACGACCGCCTGCGGGCTGGCTGTCGAGATGCGAGCCGATCAGCAAGGGCGGCAGGCTGCCATCGCTGCCCTCCATGCGGATAAACAGGTTGGCCATATCGTCCTGAAAGACGGAAAAGCCGCGCGCTTTGGAAAGCGCCGTCAGAAGCGCACGGGCTTTACGATCCCCACGTGTCAGGGCCTGCCTGTTGACCCCGCCGCCCGGCGTGGCGCCGATCGCGGCGAAAGCGTCCAGGCGCGCCAGAAGGCGGTCTCCATTGATTTGAGGAGGTGTCATGCCGTCGGCTCCTGTTCATAGGCTGCGGTATGAAAGTCGATCTCAAGCCGCATCGCCTTGCCGAAGACGGCGCTCAGATGCGCCCTTTGGCCTTCACCTAGCGTCTTGCCAGCCTCATCAAGGCGACCCTTCAGCCAGGTTGCCTGAGCGGCAAAGGTTTCATCGGTGTGAAGTCCGACCCATTCGGCCAGAAGCGGATCGGAAATCGGGTGCTGCGCGGCGTCCTTTGACCACGTCCAGTACATCCATTCGGCAGCAAACATCGCCGCAACCGTGTCGATGAAACCGCCATCGCGCGCGATCCCAAGCATGCCGTCGCGAAAACGAGAAACGGCCGGAACGTCGACGTCGAAGCCCCCCACATCGATCCCGCGCGCGACAAATGTCCGCTCGAAATAGGCGATCTGCTGGTTGGCGAGCGCGTCGAGCACGCCGATCAGCCAGCGCCGGTCGGCCATGGTCTCGGCCTTGGCCGTCGCATAGGCAAAGATCGAGATCGCCGTTTCGACAAAGGCGCCCTCGAACACAAGATAGCGTTCGAATGCTTTGTTCGGCAGCGTATCGGCCTTTATGTCCTCGACAAAACGGTGCGTGACCATTTCATCGAACACGGATCTGTTTTCGCGCAGAATGAAGTCGGAGAGCTTTTCCATCCTGGCAGGCCCTCAATCGCGGCCGAGGGCCGGGCGCGCGGCGTCCATGAACGCCTTCACCCGTTCAGGATCAACCGGGTTCCACCACACGCCACCCTCCTTCAGCGAGGAGGCGACGATAACGCCATTGGTACGGGCGAGGATTTCGCCGATATTGTCCTTGTTGACCCCCGAGCCGACCATCAGCGGCAGGTCGGTCGCCGAGCGGACCTCGTCGATCTCCTCGATGGTTGCCGCATTGCCGGTGCGCTGCCCCGTGGCGATCACCACATCGGCATCGAAGAAGGCCAGATCGCGGGTCTGTTCGGGGATGGTGCGATCGGCGGTGATCGCATGGGCGCCGTGCTTGACGTGGCTGTCGGCGAAGACCTTGATGTGTTCGGCACGCAGCAGCGAACGGTAGCGTAGCGCCTCGCCGGCCCGGCCTTCCATGAAGCCCTCATTGGCGACATAGGCATTGGCCCACTGGTTGACGCGGATGAAGCTGGCGCCGCCGGCGAGCGCAATCGCAAGCGCCGGGATCGGGGCGTTCGCGAGCACATTGATGCCGAGCGGAACGCCGGTTGCCGTCTTGATCCGATCGGTCACCACCGACATGAAGGCCGCCGTTTCATGGCCGATGTCCTCCGGCTTGGAGAACGGGATATCGCCATGATTTTCAATCACCAGACCGTCGAGGCCGCCGCCGATCAACGCATCCGCATCCCGCATGCAGGCATCATAGATGCTATCGACCGATGCGCCTCTGTAACGCGGCGCGCCGGGGAAGGACGGGCAATGGATCATGCCGAGCAATGCCTTGTCAGCCTGAAATATTTCCCGTATGGCGCTTGAAGTTCCACTTGCTATTTTCTGCATAAAACTCTCCAGGAAGCATAAAAAATGCGTGCGTTTGTGATTGGCAATGCCGCTATTGACGAAACCATTTCAGTCGACGGGCTACCAGAGCCCGGCGTCTCGATCCTGGGCCGGATCGCCAGCCGCGACCTTGGCGGCAAGGGCACGAACCAGGCCGTTGTGATGGCGCGCGGCGGCCTTGAAACGACACTCGTTTCGGCCACCGGCGACGACTTCCGTGCCGACACGATCCGAAACCAGCTTGCCGAAGAACCGCTTGATGCAAGGCTTTCGCGCCTTTCCGGCATCTCCACCGATTTCTCGATGGTGCTGAACACGCCCGACGGCGAAAATTCCATCGTCACCACCACCGAAGCCGCCGAAGCACTGCCGCTTGACGTCGCCATGAAGGTACTCGGCGAAGCGAAGCCCGGCGACTTCCTTGTCATGCAGGGCAATCTCAGCGCTGAAAACACCGAAACGCTGCTGAAGACCGGTCGCGAGCGCGGCATGGTGACCGCCTTCAACCCGTCGCCTCTTCGCCCGTATTTCGAGCGCCTCTGGCCTTTCATCGACATCGTCTTTCTCAACGAGAGCGAAAGTCTGAGCCTTGCGGGCGCCACCGGGCAGAAGGCCGCCGAAACCCTGCATGGCTTCGGCATTCGCCAGGTCGTGCTGACCGCCGGCACCAAAGGCGCCATGCTGAGCACGGCCGGCGGTGCGTTCGTCCACGTTCCCGCCGTCAAGGCGAAAGCCATCGACACCACCGGCGCCGGCGACACTTTCATGGGCGCCGCACTGGCGTCCGCTGCCCTGCGTGGCGGCATGCTCGACGAGCGCGCCATTTCCCACGCAAGTGCTGCCTCCGCGCTGACCGTGGCCCGACGCGGAACGCGCCGCGCCTTTCCCAGTCGGGACGAACTTGCCGTGATTTTCGCCGGTTAAGGGGGTAGCCGGCGCGTTGGGAATGCAAGTCCGTCCCGGTCTCGTCATTCCTTTTCGGCCAGCCAGCCGAGAATGTTCTTCCAAAGCCTGCCATACCCTTCCCATTCGCAGAACGCCGGCGAAAGCCAGTGCGGGCCGATATCCGAGGTCCAGACTGCACTTCTGCCCTTGCCGGCCTTGCCCGTCACCAGCAGCGGATGCCCGCCCTGTTCTTCCGGCAGACGGGCAACCACGTCGATATCGTCACGCGCGCGCAACTCGACCTCGTTGACGCCGAGCATGACCGGCCAATCACCGGAAATGCCCGCAAGCGTCGGGTGATCGGCGAGCAGGATGTCGGGCGTCGTGCCTTCCGGTATTTCCACGCGATCATCCCACGGCAGGCAGGTCACCGGCAGCACATCCTCGACGGCGGTGCGCCGCCAGCGTGCCTTGCCGTCTATGCCCTGGAACGAGAAATAGCCGCCGCACATCAAAAGGCCGCCGCCCTTTTCGACCCAGGCCTTGATCAGCTTCAGGCGGTTGGGAACAGTCTTCGACTGCTGCCATACGGCAGGCGGCAGAAGCAGCGTGTTGGCGCCGATGTCGGAGAGGATGATCACGTCATATGCGTCGAGCCCTTCCATTTCGAAGGGAAAGCCGTCCGCGGCCTCATGGGCGGTCATGTAGGTCAGTTCAAATTCACTGCCCTTCAGCGCGTCGACCAGCGGCTTTGCGCCAAGGTGGAAGTGGACGCTGCCGAACTGGTCGAAACCCTTGTAATGCGTTTCGGAGGTGACCCAGCTTTCACCGACCAGGAGTGCTTTCTTTGTCATTTCAGTCCCGTTTCTGTTCGAATTTTATTGCGCGGCGCTGTCGAAGACGGTGCGTGGATTGTCTGTCATGAAGCGCCGGAGCGTCTTCTGATCAAGCCCGTGGCGGGCAAGGCGCGGCAGGAAATGGCGCAGCACGAAGGCATAGCCGTTGCCGCCATAATGCGTCAGCATCATCTTCAGGAAGACGTCATGGGACAGCAGAATGCGGTCGCCATGGCCGGCCTCGACCAGTTGGACGATAGCCCGGGCGCATTCCTCGTCGCTCGGGCACTGCACCTGCTGATCCGCATAGAAGAAATCCATGCCGATCATGTCGTATTCGATGAAGGCGCCGCGTGAGGCAAGTTCACTTTGATAGGTGAAGTCATCATGCGACGGGTTCATGTGGCAGAGCACGGTGTGTTTCAGGTCCGCGCCCTCGCCCGCTACCGTGTCGAGCACCTCATGGCCCAGACGGAACCAGCCCGGCAGATGCACCATCAACGGCAGGCCGGTGCGTGCCTGCGCCTGGGCTGCGCCACGCAATGACTTGCGCTCTGCATCGGTAAAATCGCCGGAAACGCCGATCTCGCCGATGAGGCCGATCTTCACGCCCGTGCCGTCAATGCCGGCAGTAGCCTCGGCAACGATCTCGTCGGCAATATCCTTTTCCGACATCGAGGCGAGCTTTTCGGGATGGGAATCCTGAAGGTAGTATCCCGCACCGATGACGATGTTGAGACCGGTCGCCGCCGAAATGCGCTGCATGGCTTCGGGATTGCGTCCGATGCCCTGGCAGGTCGGCTCGACCAGCGTGCGTCCGCCGGCGTCGACGAACGGCTTCAGTTCGGAAATTGCCAGCCTCTCGTCATCAAGCGTGATGTTGTGCTTGTTGACGAAAGGATCCTGACGCAACTCGCTCAGGATCTCCATGCAGACGAAACTGCCTGCGAGATACTGCCGCTCCGGTGTGTTGGGCGGGTTCCACCAGCATGTGCAGTCGTTCAGCACATGCTCGTGCATCAGCGTCACACCGATATCGGCGGCGCTGACCGGCCCATTGACGGTCATGACCTTGCCGGAGCCCGTATGGGCTTCGGAAAGTTCGGCTACAGACATTATTTGCCTCCCCTGCCCCGGCGGAAGCTGAAATTCGCGCCGAATATCCGGGTGTTGAGCCAGATCGCCAGAAGAATGATCGCGCCGGTGACGATCTGCGTGAAGAACGGCGAGATGTGCATCAGGATCAGGCCATTTCCGATGACGGCAATGGTCATGGTGCCGAGCACGGTACCGAGAATCGTGCCGCGGCCGCCCATCAGCGATGTCCCGCCGAGAACCACGGCGGCGATCGCCTGCAGCTCGAAGCCGACGGCGGCGTTGGATGAGCCGGAACCGAGACGCGCCGCCATCAGCAGGCCGGCAAGGCCGCAGGCGAGGCCCGAAAGCACATAGACCGACATCAGCACGAATTTGGCGGGCATGCCGACGCGGCGGGCGGCCTCCAGATTGGAACCGATGGCAACGACCTGGCGGCCATAACGCGTCTTCGAGATGACGATATAACCGATGATGGCGACGATGACCGCGATGATGGCCGGGAAAGGCACACCGAACACCTCCCCACGGCCCAGAAACAGAAAGCCGGGCACGTCACGGATCGGGATCGAATATCCCTTGGTGAGATAGAGGGCGAGGCCGCGAAAGATCGAAAGGCCGGCGAGCGTGACGATGAACGCCGGGATGCCCTGATAGGAGACGAACCAACCCTGAAACAGTCCGATGAAGGCCCCAAGCGCCAGCATGGCGACGATGGCGAGCGGCCAGGGCATGCCCGCCGCGATAATCATCGCGACCACCGCATTGATGACCGCGATGATCGAGCCGACGGACAGGTCGATGCCGCCGGTGATGATCACGAAGGTCATGGCAATGGCGACGATCAGGATGGGCGCGGCCTGCCGGATGACATTGAGCAGGTTGCCCGCCGTCAGGAACGTGTCGGTACTGACGGAAAAGAAGAGGAAGCAGACCGCAAAGAAGAAGGCGATGGAGAGCACCTGGGCGTTTTCACCGAGAAAGTCGATGATCGGCGAGCCCTTGGCGCGTTCGGTATATGCGCTCAATGTTTTTGTCCCCCGACAATGAGTTGGACGAGGTCTTCAAGGCTGGTGTCGCCGATCATGCGTTCGGCCACCTTGGTGCCTTCATACATGACGGCAATACGGTCGCAGACACGGAACAGATCCTGCAGACGGTGCGTGATCAGGACAACGGAAACACCCTTGGCCTTGACCCGGTTGATCAGGTTCAGCACGGCTTCCACCTCCGCCACGGCAAGCGCCGACGTCGGTTCGTCCATGATCAGCACTTTCGGCTGGAAGGATGCAGCGCGCGCAATCGCGATGGCCTGACGCTGTCCGCCCGAGAGTTTTTCAACCTTTGCGGAAAGACGCGGAATGCGGATTTCGAGCGCCTCGAGCATGCGCTCGGCCTCGACCGTCATTTTCTTGCGGTCAAGAAACAGGCCGCTGGAGATTTCGCGGCCGAGAAACAGATTGCCCACCACATCGATATGGTCACACAGGCTCAGATCCTGGAACACCATTTCGATGTTGCGGTTGCGGGCATCGGCCGGTCCGGTCAGCTCGACGGCGTCCCCGTCAACCCTGATCGTGCCGCCGTCCGGAATGTATGTGCCGGAAATGATTTTGGTGAGGGTCGATTTCCCTGCGGCATTGTCGCCGACGAGGCCGAGGCACTCGCCGGGATAAAGGTCGAGGTCGACCCCGCGCAGCGCCTGATGGGAGCCGAAGGTCTTCGTTATGCCGCGAAGGGAAATGGCCGATTCTTTCGAGGGCCTGTCCGGCGAGCGGAGGGGGGCATCCCCTCCGCCGCCAGCAGCACCCATTTGCTGGATATCAGACATCATTTAAAGATAGCGCGGTAAGGTTCGACATTGGTCTTGTCGACGATCGTGACAGGCACCGAGATCGAAGCCTCGACGCTCTCGCCGCCGGACAGATCGTTGAGCGCCTCGACGGCGGCGGCACCCATCAGCGCCGGGTCCTGCTGAATGACGGCCACGACGAAACCGTCATCGATGGCATTGATTGCCTGAGCCGTCAGGTCCCAGCCGAAAATCTTGATGTCGTCCTGCTTGCCTTGGCTTTCGACAGCGGCAATCGCACCCATCAGCGCCGGCTCGCCGGTGGCGTAAATAGCGGTCAGGTCGGGGTTGGCGGTAATCAGGTTTTCTGCCGCTGCAAGCGCTGTATCCTGAACATTCTGGCCGTCCACGACGCCGGCGAACTCGATGCCGTCAACGCCTTCGATTGCGCCCTGAAAGCCATCCTGACGAACGTTCTGAATGTAGGAGTTCAAGGCGCCGACGACGCCGACCTTGGCCTTGCCGCCCATATCCGCTTTGACATAATCGAGGAAATAGGCGCCGATGTCTGCGCCAGCCTTGGCGTTGTCAACGCCGATCTGGGCTTTCTGTGGGCCTTCCGGCAGGATGGCATCGATGGCGACGACCGGAATGCCGGCCTTGTCGGCCTGCTCGACGGCGGGCATGATGCCGTTGACGTCGATGGCAACAACAGCAAGGCCGTCAACGCCTTCCTGGATATAGGTTTCAACGGCGTTGTTCTGCATCGCCGGGTCGTTGTTGGCATTGTATATCTGCAGTTCAACGCCGAGTTCTTTTGCCTTTTCTTCTGCACCACGATTGATGTCGTTGAAGAACAGCGCCTGCTGGTTGATCTGCACAAGCGCGAACGTCTTGTCCGCGGCGACTGCACCGGTCGAAAGGGCGCCTGCCATCACGCCGGCGGCAAGCGCTGTCGAAAGGAGTGTCCTGCGGGAAAATCTGGAAGTCATGCGTTCATCCTCTGGCTTGGTTATGGGCGTCGCTTTTTTTCGATCGCCGGCGGCGCGACGGAACTCCGCACGACGATTTCCACAGGCAGCAGTTCTTCCCGCTCGAGGGATTCGGACTGCTGCCAATCGGTCTGAAGAAGAAGGGACAGGGCGCGCGCCCCGATGGAGCGAACCGGCTGACGCACCGCTGTCAAAGGCGGCGAAAACAGGTGAAGCGGGCCGACATCATCGAAGCCAACGACAGACACCCGGTCGGGAATGGTCACGCCCTCGGAATAAAGGACCTCGATCATGCCGATCGCGATTTCGTCGGAGCTCGCAAATATGGCCGTGGCCGGAAGCTTCTCGTCCAGAAAGCGCCGCGCCGCAAGGCGACCGGCCGAAACCGTGTATTCACCGCGATAGCGGGTGATCTCCACATCTTCGCCAAAACATTCGCGAAGCCCCTGCTCGAGTCCCGCATAACGGCGGGTGGTGGAGATCATCTCCTCAGGTCCACCGACAAACACCACCTTGTTGTGGCCGAACGCGGCCAGATGCCGTCCGGCGAGGTAGCCGCCCTGGTGGTTGTCGCAGAAAAGCTTGGGGACCATGGCGCCCGGAACGTCCTCGTCGACGATGACGACCTTTCCGGTGCGGTTGATCAGACCTGCAAGCTCGCCGTCATCCGGATGGTTGGTAACGAAGATCAGCCCATCGACATGGTGATGCTCGATGAGACCGAGATATTTCATCTCGCGTCCCGGCCGGTTGAGCGTGGCATTGAGCGAAACGGCAAGACCCAGCTTGTCGGCCTCCTCTTCAATCGCAGCCACCAGCATGGCAAAGAACGGGTTCGCGATATCGGGAATGACCAGTCCGATCATGTCGGAGCGGCCGCGACTGAGGCGTCGAGCATGAGGGTTCGGCATATAACCGAGATCGTGGATGGCGGTTTCGATGCGCATCCGCGTTTCATCTGGCAGGACCAGTGAGCCATTCAGGAGACGCGAAATCGTCGCCACGGAAACACCCGCAGCCTTCGCCACATCTTTCAGGCCCGGTGCCTTTGCCATTTCGTTCGCCCTCGGAAGGCCTCTGCGACCTTCTCAGTCTAATTTTGTAAAGCGATTTACTAAACCGCTTTACAAGAAAAATTCAAATCCGCCCTTTTGTCAACTCAATATCTCAGAGATGACGAAACCCACACCATGGAACGACAGCGACAAACGGCTTCATCCGCCGGCTCTCGGCACCTTGACAGGGAGATGGGCAACGCCTGTGCCGGTGGCCCGACAGATGGCGAAATCGGCCCGACGTATCGGATCCGAGACGCGCCGGCAGTCAGTAGCCGCGGGTAAGGTCGACAACGTCGGGCAATGTTCCGGCGCGGCGGTATTCTGCGATGTTTACCGCCACGATGGCGGCGGCGGTTTCGGGGGTGGTGGGGGCGGAGATATGCGGCAGCACCGTGATTTTCGGATGCGACCAGAGCGGGCTTTCGGGGGCAAGCGGCTCGGTTTCGAAGACATCGAGAACCGCGTGCCTGATCTGGCCACTTTCAAGCGCCGCGACGAGGTCGCGGGTCACGATGATCTTGCCGCGCGCGAAATTGATGAGGCCCGCGCCGCTGGGCAGCAGCGAAAGCGCGTCCGCGTCGACAAGGCCGGTAGTCTCGGCCGTCAGCGGCAGCAGGCAGACCAGAATGTCGGATTGCGAAAGCATCTGCTTCAGACCTTCCGCGCCGGAAACGGCCGTCACGCCGGCAACATCCTTCGGACTCCGGCTCCAGCCACAGACCTGAAAGCCGGCCTGGCGCAGAAGCAACGCGGCGGCGCTGCCAAGCGCGCCGAGGCCCAAAATCCCGACCCTGGTATCACGCGCCGCGCGATAGGGAAGCGGCTGCCAGAGCCCCTGCCGCTGCTGCGCCGCATAGGCCGGCATATCGCGCGAGAGATAGAGCGTCCAGGCGAGCACCGCCTCGGCCATCGCTTCGCTGAGGCGGGGATCGACAAGCCGGACAACCCGTGGCTTCAGGTCGGCAAGCTCTATCACCAGTCGTTCCACGCCGGCCCAGAGACTGTGCATCCATTGAAGGTTCGCAAGCAGCCTGAGATCGGCCGGGTCCGGATTGGCGACGATCGCGATATCGGCGCGCGCCCGCTCCTCATCGCTCATCCTGGCGACGGGCATGATCTCTTCGTCAGGCATGGCGCGCTGCAGCGTTTCCAGCCAGTGCTGTTGCTCCGCCGGCGTTTGCCGGGTGACGAGGGCGATCATCGGGTGGCAAGGGCGCATGAGACCTCCTGGACTGGAACGAGACGGCTTACCACAGAAGATGTCGAACTGCGCTTTTTGCACAGGATGTGGACGTACCGCACGGCCTTGCAGGGGAGGTGAAAACCAGTTTCAAGACGCGGGTCGATCTTCCACAGGTCGAACAACTGACTTGGGACGCGAAACCGCCTTTCGAACCTTCGCCCAGTTCTTAAAGAGACACAGTTCGTATTGATGGACCACACCAATGGTCTTGATGGGATATGAACCGGCGACCCTGTCGTAAGGACATCCATCCGAGCAAAAATCCAAATACCCAAACACATGCTTGGTACCGGTGGATGACAAAGGCAGGGTCGGAATTTGGCTGTCCACAAAAGGAGGTCAAATCAGGAGAGCGGGCAAGTGAGGCAACTGAAGCGTCGCCTCACACTGCGGCTTCAAACCGCCACGAAGCCGCCATCCACCATCAGTTCCTCGCCTCCAACGAAGCTGCTCTCGCCCGAGGCTAGAAACAGCACGGCCCTGGCAACCTCTTCAGTCTGTCCGAGCCTGCCGAACGGGATGGCTTGGTCCATCCATTCCTCAATACCGGCATTGTTTCGAAGGTAGGTCGCCATGGCCGGGGTCAGAACCATGCCCGGCGACACCACGTTGACACGAATGCCGCGGCCTTTCAGGTCGACCGTCCAGGTTCGTGCAAAGGATCGGATCGCTGCTTTCGTCGCGCTGTAGATCGAGAGGTTGGCGAAGCCCTTGCTGCCGGCGCCCGAGCCGGCCAACACGACGGACGCGCCGGCTGACATCAACGGCAGAGCTTTCTGCACCGTGAAGACCGTCCCTTTGACGTTGATGTTGAATACGCGGTCGAAATGGTCTTCTCGGATCTCCCCGATCGGCGCTGTTTCAGACACGCCGGCAATGGCAAAGACCACATCCACGTGGCCGTGATCCTGCTTTATCCGGACGTAAAGCCGGTCGACCGCGCCAGGGTCGCTCACATCGCCCTGAACGCCGATGACGCCGTTCCAGCCTTGGAAAAAGAGGCTGCATTCGCATGGTCTATAAAACGTTACACTTCAATTGAGACTCAGGCAGCAAGAGTCTCAATTGAAGTGTAACGTTTTGCCAAAATATGCCCGAGTCCCAGTTTGAAGTGTAAAGCGACAACCGGCTTTTTCTTCCACCAAGTGCGTCTTGCCGAACAAAAGGGGTGGGACGTCAAAACCATTGCAGCAAGTTTTGCCGTCTTTGCCGTGGTTCAGGCGATTGTTTCCGTGGGAATTGGGCCGGTCATCGACCGGCTCGGTCCGAAAAGGTTGCTGCCTGTGTTTCTGCTGCCGCAGGTCTGCGCAATGCTCCTGCTGGAATTCATGAGCGCACCCTAGATCGCACCGGTCCACATGGTGTTGATGGCGCTTTCCATGGCGCTCGGATCGACATTGGCGACCGCGCTCTGGGTCGATCTGTTCGGCCCTGCCGAACTCGCTCGGGTGAGATCGTTTGTCGAAGCCGGAACGGTCATCGCGAGCGGCGCATCGCCGATCCTGATGGGTGTTCTTTCCTTTCAGGCACTCGCCTGTGGCGCGTATGCGCTTCTCGCCTCCGTCGCGACGATAAGGGTCATCAAGATGCCCCGCGAATTCAGATCCATGGATAAATCCCGCGCCTGAACACCAGAACGGCTGAGGCAGAACGATGTCGGTGCACCGTGCCGATCCCGAACGCCATCGTGACGGCTTTGCTCCGCCCCAGACACGTCCTTCAACTTTTTCTCCGCTTTGCGTAACAGATCCGGCGTTCGGCAGTCTCTGTGAAACAGGCTCCAACGGGCCGCGATTTCACGAGGCGACCGAATGGCACCGACAGATAAAAAGCCGAAAACCAACGGACAGCGGTGGAAACGGCCGAAGCGGTTTGACCGCAACCTCATCGTGATCGGCGCAGGCTCCGCCGGTCTTGTCTCGGCCTATATCGCCGCGGGCGCAAAGGCAAAGGTGACGCTGGTCGAGGTGAACAAGATGGGTGGCGACTGCCTGAACTTCGGCTGTGTGCCATCCAAGGCGCTGATCGGCAGCGCGAAGGCGGCGCATCGAATGCGCCACGCTGAGCGCTATGGCCTCAGACCGGTCAAGCCGGAGATTTCCTTTTCCGCCGTCATGGAGCGGGTGCATTCGGTGATCGCCGAAATCGAGCCGCATGACAGCATCGAACGCTATACCGCACTGGGTGTCGAGGTCCTGCAAGGCTATGCGAAGCTGATCGATCCCTGGACGGTGGAGATTGCGTTGAGCAGCGGCGAAACCCGACGGCTGACAACCCGCGCGATCATCATTGCCACAGGCGCGCGCCCCTTTGTGCCGCCAATTCCCGGTATCGACGAGGTCGGCTATCTCACATCGGATACGCTCTGGGATAGTCTGCGCGAGCGCCCCGAGGCTCCAAAACGGCTGGTCGTTCTGGGCGGCGGGCCGATCGGCTGCGAACTGGCGCAAAGTTTTGCACGGCTTGGGTCAAAGGTCACTCAGATCGAAATGGCGCCGCGCCTGATGATGCGCGAGGATGAGGACGCCTCCGGGCTCGTCGAGGCATCCCTCCGATCGGATGGCGTGGCGGTTCTGACGGGTCACAAGGCTGTCGCCTGCGGCGTGGAAGCGGGCAATAAATGGATCGAGGTCGAACACGGTGGTGAAAGACAGCGCATCGAATTCGATGACATGATCGCAGCCGTTGGCCGGTCGCCGCGGCTGAAAGGTTTCGGGTTGGAAGAGCTCGGCATTAAGACGGACCGTGTCGTCGCGACCAATGCGTATCTGCAGACGCTTCACCCGAATATCCTCGCCGCCGGTGATGTCGCGGGGCCTTATCAGTTCACCCATGTCGCCGGGCATCAGGCCTGGTTTGCCACGATCAATGCGCTTTTTGGCGACATCAGGCGTTTCAAGACCGACTACCGCGTCATTCCCTGGGCAACGTTCACAGATCCGGAGGTGGCGCGCGTCGGCCTGTCCGAGACCGAGGCGAGGGAAAACAACATTCCCCACGAAGTGACGCGCTTCGGCAACGACGATCTCGACCGCGCAATCGCCGATGGTTCGCCAGGCGGCTTCGTCAAGGTGCTGACGGTTCCGGGCAAGGACAGGATCCTCGGTGCGACCATCGTCGGCGACCATGCGGGTGATCTGCTCGCGGAATTCGTTTTCGCCATGAAACACGGACACGGCCTGGGCAAGATCCTGGGTACGATCCATATCTATCCGACGCTGGCCGAAGCCAACAAGATGGTTGCGGGCCAGTGGCGCCGCAACCATCTCAACGGCGTCCTCCTTTCGCTGCTCGAACGATTCCAGACATGGAGGCGCGGATGATCGACGCCCGGATATTGCCGCTGCAGCGTGCTGGCCTTCAGCCGATTGCCGGGCTTCTGGCACGGCGCGGCGTGCGCGCCGACGTGATCAGCCTCATCGGGTTCCTCGCCGGTCTCGGCGCCTTCATCGGCCTGTGCTTCGGTGCATGGTTGCTGGCGCTCGCCCTTGTTCTCTGCAACCGGGTCTTGGACGGGCTGGACGGCGCCGTGGCGCGCATCCAGGGCCCGACGGATCGCGGGGCCTATCTCGATATTGCGCTCGATATGGTGTTTTACGCCCTCATACCGCTGGGTTTTGCCGTTCAGGCTCCCGCTATCCATGCACTGCCGGCGGCTGTGCTGATCGTCTCCTTCGTCGGAACCGGCTCGTCCTTCCTCGCCTTTTCCGCAGTGGCCGCCAAGCGCGGTAAAAGGGCGCCGGAATTTCCCACGAAGGGCATCTATTACGCCGGAGGATTGGCGGAAGGGTTCGAGACAATCGCGGTATTCGTCGCAATGTGCCTGTTTCCCGGAAATTTCCCCGTGATCGCCTACGGCTTTGCTGCGCTCTGCGCGCTTACCACCGTGATCCGATGGCGGCAGGGCTGGGCCGCCTTTTCCGGCGCCGAAAAATGATCGCAGAAACGAACGTGCCGAGCAGCGAGCGGACACGGCCATGCGCCTGTTGTCAGATGTCCTTGTTCAGACAGTCAAGGGCGTTGCGCAGCGTCACACGCGCCCGATGCAACAAAACGCGCATGTTTCCCTCGCTGATGTCGAGAAGCGCACAGACCTCACAAGGATCAAGCTCCTGTTGACCGCGCAGGATCAGCACCGCCCGCTGCGCCGGGGGAAGCGTCGCGATCACGGCCTCGACATGCTGCAGAATGCTCCGGCCTGCCACATGGCGCTCGGGCGTCAGATCGTCCCAAAGCGCGGGCATTGTGCGCCAGCGTCCGCGTCCGTCAAAGGCATCCGCCAGCCCATCGCCGTCACCCTGCTCGTCAAACAGGACGACACGCCCCTCGCGCTTTGCGCGGGTGCGGGCCTTGTTGATCAGGATGGTGAATATCCAGCTCGCCAGCGAACTGCGTCCCTCGAAGAGGTCGATACGGTTGAGCACGGACACCCATGTATCCTGAACCACCTCTTCCGCTATCTGACGGGACTGGACCATCCCCGTGCAGAAACGGACCATCGCCGCATTGTGCCGTCGAAACAGGCGTTCGAAGGCCTCATGGTCCCCTTCAACCAGCAACCGCGCCAAAGCCTGCTCGTCATTTTTCGTATTGCTCACAATCCCTCCGGCCACCGTTGGCGTTCCATTAGCAGAACAGCCCTTCCGGAAGTCCAGAGCGATTTGCGCCGATCAAGCCATCGTGACGCAACCCCGCTTCCGCCTCTCGGGAACTTGATTCAAACCAGTGCGGGCGATGCGTTATGAACCGAATGAGCGGCCCTCACGTTCATGCGCCATCGCCACATGAACCACGCCTCGTCGCTCCCGTCCCGATTGCGGGGAAGAGCCTTGCCGGGTTGCTCGACCGATACCACCACGACCGGTGACTTTGCCCACGACTGGATATTCAAAGATGCCTGATGACCATAACCAACCACGCCCGCCAACAGGCAACACAGCTTCAGCAAAACCCCTGTCGCGCTTCGCGCCTGTCGGCATTATCTTGCTGGGGCTGGCGCTCGGCTATGCCCTTGGCTTGCAGAACTATCTGAACCTCGGGTTTCTTGCCGAACAACGGCAGGTGTTGCGGGCCTATGTGGATGCCAATACGGCCTGGTCGGCGCTGATTTTTGTCAGCGTCTACATTGTTGCCGTCGCCTTTTCGTTTCCGGTGGCGTCGATCCTCACCATCTTCGGCGGGTTCCTGTTCGGCTGGCTGGCTGGCGGGGCGCTCGTCGCCGTCGGCGCCACGGCCGGCGCATCAATCCTGTTTCTGGCGACGCGTTCGGCCTTTGGCAGCTTTTTGCAGCACCGTGTCGACGGGGTCGTCAGGAAACTCGCGGATGGCTTTCGCGAAAATGCATTCGGGTATCTGTTCGTCATCCGGCTCGCGCCGGTGTTTCCGTTCTTCGTGGTGAACATCGCCGCCGCCCTGTTCGACATCAGCCTCGGGCGCTTCGTCGCCGCAACCTTTTTCGGCATCCTGCCCGGCACCTTTGCCTATGCCTATCTCGGCCAGGGCGTCGACAGCGTGCTGGTCGCCGCGCAGGAGGCGGGACGCGAGGCGCGGATTTCCGATCTGGTGACGCGAGACATCACGCTCGCTTTTTTTGCGCTGGCCGTAGTGGCGCTGATCCCGACGGTCGTCAGGCAGATCCGCAGACGCCGGATCGGTTCCTGAACGGCGGGCGGCCGGAAAAGCGAAACCGTCGGCAGAAAAAACATGCCGGGCTGTAACGGATCGTGGCCGCGCGAGTCCTTTCCATAGAGTCCAGAACAAGGATTGATCTGATGTTGCGATGCAGTGAAGTCGCCCAACGCGCCAGCCTTCTCATAGACGGCGAGCTCGGCCCGTTGCAGCGCCTCAACATCAAGCTGCACCTCGCCATGTGCCGCGGTTGCCGCGCCTTTGTTGCGCAAATGCGGATCACGCGTGATCTCACACGCACGGCAAGCGGTTCGGAAGAGCAGCACATCGACCCGGAGATCCAGGCAGCACTCGCGCAAAGGCGGCCGCGGCCCGTCGGCAGGATCTGAGGATGCGAGCAGTTAAGTTCATCGAAGACGGGGTTCGCGCGAACCGGCTCCGACCGATCCGCACAAGGGAGAACAGAACAACATGGGTTTGATGAAACAACTTCTGGCGGCCTGCGTCATAACCGGGATTAGCTGTCTGAACGCCGCAGCCGCCGAACCCGATGTGAGCGGCTGGCCGGAGATCGAAAAGGCAGCCGCGGGCCAGACTGTTTACTTCAATGCCTGGGGCGGCTCGGAAAACATCAACGCCTATATCGAATGGGTGGGCGCACAGATGCAAAAGCGCCATGATGTCACGGTCGTTCAGGTCAAGCTCGACGATACCGCAAGCGCCGTTTCCAAGGTGGTGGCGGAAAAGGCCGCCGGAAAAGACGAGGGTGGCTCCGTCGATCTTATCTGGATCAATGGCGAGAACTTCGCCTCGATGAAGCAGCAGGATTTGCTTCTTTCCCCCGGCTGGGCAATGTCGCTGCCCAACTGGCATTATGTGGATGTCGAGAACCAGCCGACCATCCTCGCGGATTCCACCGAGCAGACCGATGGGCTGGAAAGCCCCTGGGGCGGGGCGAAGATGGTCTTCTTTTACGACAGTGCCCGCACGGACGCCGGTTCCTTGCCGGACAATGCCGCCCAGCTCCTCGACTGGGCGAACAAGCACCCTGGCCGTTTTTCCTATCCCGCTCCGCCGGACTTCATCGGCTCGTCCTTCCTGAAGCAGGTACTGAGCGAGGTGATCGACGATCCCTCGAAGCTTGGCGAACCGGTGGACGAGAAGACCTTCGAGCGCGACGTCGAGCCGCTCTTTGCCTATCTCGACCAGTTGCATCCGATTGCCTGGCGCTCGGGCCATGCCTTTCCGCAGAACTATCCGGACATGAAGCAGAAGCTGGCTGACGGCGAACTGGATATCATCTTCGCCTTCAACCCGGCGGAAGCCTCTGCCGGTATCGAGGCGGGCGAATTGCCCGATACCGTGCGTTCCTTCACTTTGTCCGGCGGTACGCTGGGGAACACGCATTTCGTCGCCATCCCCTACAATGCCAATGCCCGGGAAGCTGCCCTGCTAACCGCCAATTTCCTGCTGTCCCCGGAAGCGCAATTGCGCAAGCAGGATCCGGCCTATTGGGGCGATCCCACCGTTCTTGCCATGGACAGGCTACCGGAAGCCGACCGCGCTGCCTTCCAATCGCTCGATCTTGGCGTGGCGACCCTTCCGCCAGACCAACTGGGACCGGTCATCGCCGAGCCCCATGCGAGCTGGATGGACAGGATCGAGACCGAGTGGCGCAAACGCTACGCAAGCGGCAACTGATCCGTGTCGGGCATTCAGGGCGCACAAGCTGAAGCGGGGCGATGGCTGGCGCGCCTTGCCGCAAGCGCGGTCGTGGTCACCCTTGCTCTTCTGGTGCTGCCCATCACCTTCGGATTGCTCGGAACATTGCTCCCCGCCTTCGGCTACCTGCCTGCACTCGGCGGTCACCACTTCGGTCTCGATGCCTTCGCCAGCCTGTTTGCCGCGCCGGGGCTGACCGACGCGACGATGCTGAGTTTCATGACCGGGTTGGTTACCACCGGGCTTTCCCTCACGATCACCCTGGTTTTTATCGCAGGATTTGCCGGAACGCCGACGCTATCGCGCGTTCAGCATCTGCTCTCGCCGCTTCTTGCCGTGCCGCATGCGGCGGCAGCCTTCGGGCTTGCCTTCCTGATTGCTCCCTCAGGCTATCTGGTCCGGCTCGCGGCGCCCATTCTCGGCATCGAACGGCCACCGGATATCCTGATCCCGCATGATCCTCTGGGACTTGCGATGATCGCCGGACTGGTGCTCAAGGAAACGCCCTTCCTGTTTCTCGTCACGCTCGCCGCCCTGCCGCAGATCGATCTGGCCTCTGCCCGCAGGCTGGCAGCCTCCTTCGGTTACGGACGGATCAGCGGCTTCATCTACCTTCTGTGGCCTGCGCTCTACCGGCAGATCCGTTTCGCCGTCTATGCCGTCATCGCCTATTCCACATCGGTGGTGGACGTCGCGCTGATCCTTGGACCCAACCTGCCGGGCACGCTCGCCACGCGTCTCGTGCAATGGATGAGCGATCCCGATCTCACCTTTCGTTTCATGGCCTCCGCCGGCGCTATCGTTCAACTGGCGGTGACGCTTGCGGCGCTCCTCGTCTGGTATGCGCTGGAGCGGTGCTGCGCCACATTACTTCGGCTGTCGCGGGATCGCGGTTGCCGCTTCGCGCGGGATGCGGCACTGCGGCGGTTCTCGGCTGTCGTGATCGGGATCCTCGGCTTCGCCGTTTTTGCAGGTCTCATACTGCTCGCGATCTGGTCCGTGGCCGGGCTGTGGCAATTTCCAGACCTTTTGCCGCAGAGCTTTACCTTGCGCAGTTGGGTGCGGGCATTGCCACAGATGATCGATCCGCTTTTCACCACGCTTGTAACCGGCTTTTTCTCGACACTGATCGCCATCATGCTGACGGTCGGCTGCCTCGAACGGGAGAGCCAGACTGGACGGACCGGCGGTGAACGGAGCCTGTTCATTCTGTACCTGCCGCTGATCGTGCCCCAGATTACCTTCGTGTTCGGTCTGCAACTCCTCTTCATCGGCAGCGGCAGCCAGCATCGCTACGCCGCGCTGATCCTGGTCCATCTCGTTTTCGTCCTGCCTTATGTGTTTCTCTCGCTCGCAGATCCCTGGCGAGCGCTCGACCGGCGCTATGAAATCATCGCCACAGCGCTCGGACGTTCCCGCCTGGCCGTGCTTGTCACCATCCGCCTGCCGATGCTGATCCGACCGATCCTGACGGCCTCGGCCATCGGCTTTGCCGTTTCGGTCGGACAATACCTGCCAACGCTGCTCATCGGCGAGGGACGGTTGCAGACCATCACCACGGAGGCCGTCGCGCTCGCCTCCGGTAACAATCGCCGCGTTATCGGCGTCTATGCCCTGCTGCAGACAATTCTGCCGCTGATCGCGTTTTCACTGGCCGCGATGCTGCCCGCTCTCCTCCACCGGAACCGTCGGGACATGAGGGTTTGACCATGCGGCACGAAAATAACCGAAGCGGCCTTTCACTTTCCAATATCGTGATCCGTCTCGGCAGCGACACGCTGATCGATCTGTCAGCGCATGTTTCATCCGGCGAAGTGTTGACCGTGATGGGGCCTTCCGGCTCCGGCAAATCGACGCTGCTCTCTTTCATCGGCGGTTTTCTCGATCCGGTCTTCGAAACCGCGGGAAGAGTCTCCATCGATTGTATCGATCTGCTCGCCCTGCCGCCGGAAGCGCGACGGGCCGGCATCCTGTTCCAGGATCCGCTCCTGTTCCCGCACATGTCGGTCGGAGCCAATATTGAATTCGCGATTCCCGCCGACGTGAAGGATCGCCGCGCCCGGCGACACATCGCAGCCGGTATTCTGGCCGAAATGGATCTTGCCGGTTTCGAAAACCGTGACCCGGCAACGCTTTCCGGCGGGCAGAAGGCCCGGGTCGCGCTTGCGCGTGTGCTCGTCTCGCGCCCGAGGCTTTTACTGCTGGACGAACCCTTCTCCAAGCTCGACACGGAATTGCGCGCGCAGATGCGCCACCTCGTCTTCACCAAGATGCGCGATGCCGACCTTCCTGTCATTCTCGTGACCCATGATGAGGCCGATGCGGATGCCGCAGGCGGTGTCGTCCATCGCGTCGGCCCTAAAGACCAGCCCTATGCTTGAGAACAACGAAACGGATAGACCGATTGTCCTGCTCGGTGGAGGCCATGCGCATGTCGAGGTCGTCCGCTCTCTTGGCGAACATGGTCATGGCCGGAAGATCGTGCTCGTCTCGCCATCGCGCCATGCGCCCTATTCCGGCATGTTGCCAGGCTATATCGCGGGCCGGTACCGCTTCGAGGATTTTCATATCGATCTGGCCGCCCTGTGTGGGCGCAATGACGTGACCTTTCTGGAAACATCGGCGACCGGCATCGACCCCAAGCGCCGGAGCGTATCGCTCGCCGATGGAAAAGTTGTCGGCTACGATCTGCTTTCGATCGATATCGGTTCCGCGCCTTCGCTTCCGGCAGGTATTTCAGGCGGCATCCCGGTCAAGCCGATCGCGAGTTTTGCCGAGCGTCTGGCCCAGTTGGACGCCCTGGCCGCAGAACACGAAGGACCGTTCCGCCTCACGATCGTCGGCCAGGGCGTCGCGGGGATAGAGATGGCCTTCGCTCTTCATGAGAGGTTCGCGCGCGACCGGGTGCAGGTCACGCTTGCAGGCCGCGCTCTTCGCCCTGTTCCCGAGCGCAGCAGAAGAACACGGAAACTCGTGGAAACGGCTCTGCAACAGGCTGGCATCGAACATTATTCCGGTTTCGATGTCGTCGCATTCGAAAACGGCGAACTCGTCGCCCGCGATGGCAGGCGACTTCCGGTCGACGAGGCCGTGTGGACCACGTCGAGCGGTGCTCCGGAGTGGCTTCGCAAGACCGGTCTCGAACTGGACGCGGGCGGTTTCATCCGCGTGGATGCCGCGCTGCGTTCCGTCTCCCACAGCAATGTCTTTGCAGCCGGCGATGTCGCATCGCTGCCCGACCCGCGGCCCAAGGCCGGCGTCTTCGCCGTTCGCCAGGGCCCGATCCTCGCGGACAACATCCGTCGCAGCCTGACAGGTGAAGCTTTGCGAGCCTTTTACCCCCAGCGCGCGTGGCTGGCACTTATTTCGCTGTCAGACGGACGCGCCATCGCCGACAAGTGGGGTCTCGCGGTTTCAGGACGTGGGGTGCAGGCCTGGAAGCACTGGAATGATACGCGGTTTGTTCAGCGATATCGAAGGCCGCGCTAAGATCTTGAAGGGATATGAACCGGTGCCCACGTCGTTGCATGCTTTCGCTGGCGTGGAAGTGCCGTCGGACCAAGAACTTGCCGCGTCCGGGATGGCGTTTTGAGGCCGGGGGGCTATCCGAGTCTGGTGTCAATCCGTCAACCAATGCATCAGGTTCATCTCTGGCCCGGACGAAAGTCCGAGCTGTTGTTGAATCGCACACCGCAATCCGCGCGGCCTTAGCCCGTTACGTCCGGATGGATGATGTAGCGCACTTCGCCCGACCGTTTCCATACGCTGGCGATATCTGCGAGAGGCACGACCTCACAGGGCGGCGTCCATCCGGCTTCTTGCGCCGCGGCCATGAGTTCACCAGCGGATGCCAGATAATCGCGCACGGGAACCGAGCCGATGCCCGCGCCAAGAATGTCGAGTCCCGAGCTTTGCAGCCCGTATCCGGAGAGCGGCACCGTGGTGCCGCCAAGCGTTCCGAGAACGAGGTAGGAGCACCTCGGCTCGCCCGCGGGTGAACCGCGACCCGCCATGGCGACGGTGAGAACACGCTCTGCCACCGATCCCCAGACGAAGTCGAGCACGACGTCGACGCCGACGTCGAAAACAGCCTTCAGGGCATCGTCTGCATCCCGCGCGTCGAGCGCGATGCCGGTGTCGGCAGCGAGCCCATCCAGCTTGTCGGCGGAACGGACAACCGCGATGGTGCGCCCTGCTCCGAGATGGCGTGCAACATTCAGTGCCAAACGTCCGGCCGCTCCGTTGGCACCGGTGACAAGCACCGTCTGTCCAGACTTGATCGGCACTCGGCGTGTCAGCGCATCCCAGGATGCGAGCCCCGCGGTTGCGATCGCGGCGGCGCGTATATCGCTCAATCCGTCCGGAACGGGGACGGTCATCGCCGCCGGGACAAGCGTCCGCTCCGCCAGCGCGTCGAAGGGAGCCTTGGGGAAGAGAAAATAGACATAACGCCCCGACGCATCCTTACCCACCCCATCGACGCCGACCACGAAGCCTTTGCCGTCATCTGACGCGGGTTTCATCGCGGCCCGCGTACGCACGATCGGGCTGATCGGCGCCGCGGTTACAGAAATGACAGCTTCGCCCTCGGCGGCTTCTGGCTCCTTGAAGTCGCCGTAACGAGGGCCAGCCTCGGGCGATGTGATGATCGCAGCTTTCATGGTGAGCTCTCCAGTTCTTTGACATAGACGGCCAATGCCTTTGCCCGGATGCCGCCGGAGGCAGCCTCGGTAGCGTTGTTCTGTGCGGAAGGATCAGGATCCGGCGAAATAGGCCCGCATATCCTCTATGTCGCGCTGGTAGATGCCCTGGACCCAGGCTTTGACTTCGTCAGGATCGCCTTCGCGGATCGAGAAGGTGCCGCACCAGTGGACAAGCGCGCGGTTGCCATCGGTGATCGGGATGACCTGAACCTTGCCGCTATAGTCATGGATCATCGAAATGATGATGGAGGAGATGCGGGAGGCGCGCGCCGGATCGTCGCTCATGGCGCAACAGCTTTCGCATATGATACTGGTCCAGGCGCTGCGTCTTCATGTGGAGGAACAAGGCGCTGATGAGACCGGCTGGCTTGCCGCACTCGCCGATCCGCATATCGGCCCGTCGATCCGCGCAATTCACGCGGAGCCTGCTCGTGCCTGGACATCGGAGACCCTGGCCCGGCAGGTTGGCGTGTCGCGCACCGTCTTTGCGCAGCGGTTCAAGCGGAAGGTCGGCACGACGCCGATCGCCTATCTCACCCGCTGGCGCATGATGCTGGCCGGCGAACGGCTGATCGAAACCAGCGACAGTGTTGCCGAAATCGCGACATCGCTGGGATATACGTCGGAACACGCCTTCGCTGCGGCGTTCAAACGTGAAATGGGTTGTCCGCCGCGTCGCTACTTTCGGGAGACCAGCGGATTGCCGCGTCTGTGAAACGCCAACCTGGTCCGAAAGCTCTCCAGTTGGGTAAGACTGCTTTCCAGTGGCCAGCTAATGGTAGCGCCTTCCTGCCCTGAAAATGTTCAGCCCAGTGCAGACGTTCCGATGCGGATCGTCTGGGCTTCCGCCCTATTGCGATGGTCAATGCATCAAGGCTTACGGTTGTCGTAACGGATGCGATTGTCTGCGATAGCTTCACGGTGGGCCGCTGCCCAATCGGCGAGACGCCTTGCCGAGTCGGACAAGGAATGTCCGAGCGGCGTCAGGGCGTATTCGACCTGCGGCGGACTGGTGTGGCGCACTATGCGGTCGATCATGCCGTCGCGTTCCAGCGTCTTGAGCGTTCTGGTCAGCATCTGTTGCGAAATGCCGCCCACGCGCCGCTTGATTTCGTTGAAGCGGTGTGGGCCCGAGCGAAGCGCGACGACCACCTGGATCGTCCACTTGTCGCCGATGCGGCTGAGGATCTCGCTTACGGCGCGGCAGTCGACGCCGGCTGGCTCGACAGTCATATCCATCTGACCTGCTCCGGAATTTATGCTTTTGACGGTTCTTTTTAAGTCCCATAAGTGGCTGTGGTCAACAATTTAGACCTGGCTCCAGAAATTGACTCTGGCCGGGTTCAAACAAGGAGACCACACGTGAAGCTGTTTTATTATCCCGGCGCCTGCAGCCTGGCCGATCACATAGCGCTTATCGAGGCCGGGCTTGCCTATAAGCTCGTCAGCATCGATCGCGAAAAAAGGACCGAGGACGGTCGCGATTTTCTGGCGCTCAACCCGAAGGGCTACATTCCGGCCATTGAAATGGACGACGGAACGATCCTGACGGAGAACCAGGTCATCCTGGCCTATATCGCTGAAGAAAGCGGCAAGCTCCTACCCGAAGATCGCATGCTGAGGTGGCAGACATTCGAGGCGCTCGCCTTCATGTCCAGCGAAATCCATGGAGCTTACGCCCCGTTCTTCAGGGATTTCCCCGAACCGGAAAAGCAGCGCGTCCGCGAGAAGATCGGGAAGGCCTTCGCACTTCTCGCCGATCAGATGGGCGACAAGGCATTCCTGATCAGCAACGAGATGACGATTGCCGACTGCTATCTCTTCTGGATCCTGATGGTAGCGCCAAAGAGCGACGTTGATCTGCCCGTAAATCTACAAAATTGCCTGGATCGGATGAAGGCAATGCCCTCCGTCATCCGGGCGCTTGCGGAGGAAGGATTGAGCTGATCTGCAGTTCGGCGATAACGCCGCTGCGGCGAGCGCAGTCGAATAGCGATGCGCTCGCCGCGGCCATGCACAGCAGGGCGTTGGGATCGTTCAGATCCGGGCGCCACCGGTCGCATCAATCATCTGACCCGTCGTCCAGCGCGCATCGTTCGATGCGAGGAAGGCGATGACGTCGGCGACGTCTTCCGGCTTTCCGACACGTGAGAAGACCGAGAGGGCTTCGGCGCCGGCGCGCGCATCCGGCGATGCCAGCCACGCGGCATTCATATCCGTCTCCGTGACACCCGGCAGCACGGCATTGACCGTAATTCCACGCGCTGCAAATTCTGGCGCCAGCGCCAGTGTCAATGTCTCCAACGCCCCCTTGGAGGCCGCATAGGCCGGATGTGTCGGCGCCGCGATCCGGGTGAAGCCGGTGGACACATTGATGATGCGGCCATCGTCGCGAATATGGTCGGCCACTGCCTGGATCAGGAAGAATGGCGCCTTGTAGTTGATGGCCATCACTTCGTCGAAAGCAGCTTCGCTCGTCTGCTTCAACGGCAGGGCGGGCGCGATGCCGGCGTTGTTCACAAGAATGTCGAGAGCGGCGGAACCCGTCTCGGCACGGGCGGCTTCGCCGAACTGTGCCCAAAGGCTATCGGCCGCGTCCTTGCCCTCTCGCAAGTCAGCCTTGACACCAACCGCCTTGACCCCGAGCGCCTCGATGTCGCGAAGCGTGGCATTGGCCGCCTCCGCGTTGGCGGTGTAGTGCACGCCGATCAGTGCCGCGCCTTCCTTCGCGAAGGCAAGTGCCGCCGCCCGGCCGATGCCGCGCGAACTTCCGGTGATGAGGGCTATCTTGTTTTCCAGTCTCTTGGTCATGGATCACTCCGTTGCTAAATTAAATAGTGACCGATACAATAAGAGCGTAAATGCTGCTGTCAACAATTTAATAGGGATCACTATTTAATGTCGAATCCAGTTCGCAAACGGGGCAGACCGCGCGCGCTCGATCGCGACGTGGGCCTCGACATCGCGGCACGCCTGTTCTGGGAACGCGGCTATGAAGGAACCTCGACCGCCGACCTCACGAAGGCCATGGGGATCAATCCGCCGACGCTCTATTCCATGTTCGGCTCAAAGGAGGAACTGTACCGTCAGGCGCTCGAGTTCAGCACCGCCCGCGAAAGCAGCCGCCGGATGGAAATCTTAGCATCCCCTCTTCCAGCTTACGACGCCCTCAGGCAGTACCTCTACGATATCGCTGATGGAGACACTCAGCCCGACAAGCCGCGAGGTTGTATGGTCTCGACAGCCGTCCTGCAGCATGCGGAAGAAAACGCATCCGTCGCGCAGATGACAGCGGCCTTGCGGGAAGCATCGATGCAGACCCTCAAAACCCGATTTGACCGGGCGGTCGAACAAGACGAATTGCCGCCGCAAACCGACACCGAGACGCTCGCGCGCTTCTATGGCGCGATTATCCAGGGCATGTCGGCACAGGCCTGCGATGGCGCCTGCAATGCGCGGCTGAAGCAGCTGATCGATCTCGCGCTCACGGCCTGGCCCGGGAAGCATGGCGCCTGAAGAGGTGTAGCGCCCAGAGACAGGTGATCTGCTTGTGCTTGCCGCAAACGTCGCAGAACTTTATTGGTGGTTCGCCCCGGACGCCTTGAAGGGATACGAACCGCGAATCCCCATACTAGAGTTTCAACGGCTTGAGAACGTTCGATAGTTTCCTCCTATCGATTGTCCCGTCAACGGATCAGGAACATGTCCTCGCCGCGATGGTGCAGACGCGTGCGCTTCATTCTCTGGTCCTATCACTGGGATAGAGCTTCCTTAAAACGGAGTATTTCAACGGGGCAAGGTCAGCGGCGATCTCGCTGGAGGCCTTTCGTTTCCGGTCCAAGTTAAAGCCCCGCCTGGTAGGTGTAGATGTCACTCGGCGTAGGGGTTCGACGCCGATCGGCACTATATGTATTTGTAATTTCTGAAGTGAGTGGGGTTCCGACATCATGCTTATTGACACCTATGATCCGAAGCTGGTCCATTACGGCAACTGGGAACCCTCGTCGGGGTATGAAAAGACCCATGAACTGATGAAGCTTCCCGACCCGCCCGATGGAATTTTCTGCGCCAATGACCTGATGGCGATCGGTTGTCTGGAGGTGTTCAAGGAACTCGGAAAGTCGATCATCGTCGGTCTTCGGTGAACGTTCCATCAGGTGATCTTCGACAGCCCGACTGATCACCACCGTTACCCTGGTCCGCCAGTGCCGCGACAGCGCGCGCGACGTCCCGTGACACAACCTCGGTCTGCATCAGGTTGCGCGCCTTGTACTGCTCGATCGTCAGTCCGTAACGACGCGCCGATGTCGCCAGCGCCTCCGGCGTCCACAGATCGGTATCGAAGACCCCGTCGGGATGGATGGCGTTGACCCTGATCCCCTCGGGCGCCAGCTCTAGGGCGGCCACCCGCATCAACTGCGTCAGCCCGGCCTTGGAGACGGAATAGGCGGCCGCGCCGGCGCCCGGAGCCATGACATTGCGCGAGCCTATAAAGACCACGCTCGGATCGACGCCGTGGCGCAGGAACGGGATCGCCTGTTTCAAGAGCTTACGGTGCGACGTCAGGTTCACCGCCAGGGATGCGTCCCACGCCGCGGCCTCAAGCACTTCGATAGTCGCTCCGGCGCGGAATATCCCCACGTTGGAAACAAGGATGTCAATGCCGCCGAAGTCGGCCACCGTATGCCGCAATGCGGCGGTCACCTCCGCTTCGTCGGTGAGATCAACTGTCACGCCTCTGAAATCCGGACGGTTCATGAACCTCTCGACGTCGGGATTGATATCAAGCCCGACCACGACCGCGCCACGGTCGCGCAATGCTACCGCCGTCGCACGACCGATGCCGGTGGCGCATCCGCCGATCACCGCAATCTTCCCCGCAAGCGGCGGCGGTGTGCCCTGCGCGCGCAGCTTCGCTTGCTCCAGCTCCCAGTATTCGAGCGCCCGCAGATCGTTTTCGTCCAGTCCCTGCCAGCCGCCGAGACGGGCGGCGCGACGCAGGGCCGTCAAATTGGCTGCTGCGACATCGGCGGAAACATCCGCCCGCGCCAGCACCGACCCGAAGCTGCGCACCGCGCCGTCGGGCAGGATTGCCCAATGGGGATGCGGCGGCAGCGGCTGCAGGTCGTCATCATTGCCGCGCTCGACATAGGCGCGGTATTCAGAAGCGAAGTTCTCGAGCGCCAGTTCGATGTCGCCGCCGACGACAACTGGGAACGGCTTGTTGTGAATGACATGCTCGGGGGTCAGTGTGCCGTTGCGGGACAGCCTGCCGATTTCTTCGATCTCGTCGACCGGCAGGGCGGTCGAGGGCCGCGAGATCATGGCGCGTCCGGCCATTCGGCTGACGCGGCCACGCAGGTCGGCAATCGCGACGGGATCGGTCTCTGTTTCTCCCGCCTTCGGCAAGGACGGAACATGCTCTGAGAGCCATCCCTCCGCCCGCGCGCAGATCGCCACCATGCGATCATAGCTTTCACGCGCGGTCTCGCCCCAGGTGAAAACACCGTGATGCTCGAGGATGATCGCATCGGTCTCGGCCAACCCGGACGAGAGAATCGCTTCACGCATCTGCCGCGCCAGATCAAATCCCGGCTTTACATATGGCAGTATGATAACGCGCGGCCCGTAAATCTCGCGCAACAAGGCTGTGCCGTTGACGCTGTTGGAAATCGTCAGCACGCCGTCAGCATGAGAATGATCAACATAGGGCGCGGGAACGAGAGCATGAACGATGGCCTCGATAGAGGCGGCCGCGGCTTGCGGATCAAGACGCGCCCGCTTGACCTCGGCAACCATGTCGCTATCGGACAGACTTTCGAGCTCGGCCAGCGCCAAAAGGGCGGGAAGCTCAAGCGCGGTGAAGCCCTCGACGCCCATCGTGCCCAGATCGTAACCGCTGGCCTTCACCCAGATGACCTATTTCGACGCGCCGAAACGGTCGGCGGCTGCACCTTTGAAGGAAGTATTGCCACCGCCATGCAGGACCAGGGAGCGATCGCGCCCGATCAATCGCGAAGAATAGGCTCGCAGATCCAAACCTGTCTCCGCCTTTGCAGCCTCGGCCTCGTCCCAGAGGTTTTTCATGCCATTTCCCTGATTTCAAGTTTTCGGGGCCGGCGGACCGGCCCCGGTGTCGGCGCCTGCGACATCAATCCGTCGTCTTGTTCCGCAGATCCTGGAACAGCTCGTAGCCTTCTTCGCCGGTTCGCCCCTCATGCACGACAGCGGCGAGCGCGGTCAGCATGGCTACCGGATCTGTTGACTGGAAAACATTGCGCCCCATATCGACGCCGGCTGCGCCCTGGTCGATGGCGCGGTATGCCATTTCAAGCGCTTCGCGTTCCGGCAGCTTCTTGCCGCCGGCAATTACGATTGGCACCGGGCAACCAAGGGTGATGCGCTCAAACCCTTCGTCAACGTAGTAGGACTTGACGAATTGCGCGCCAACTTCGGCGGCGATGCGGGTGGCAAGGCCGAAATAGCGTGCATCACGCGCCATCGACTTTCCGACTCCGGTGACGGCCATGGTCGGGATACCATAGCGGGTGCCGGTATCGATCAGCTTCACGACATTGGCGATGGACTTGTGTTCATATTCCGCGCCGATATAGACCTGCGCCGCCATTGCGGTCGCACCCAGACGGATTGCGTCATCAATTTCCACGCTGACAAGCTCATTGGAAAGCTCGGTCAGGATCGAGTTGCCGGCAGAGCAGCGCAGAACGACAGGCTTGCGGACTTCAGGCGGAATTGAGCTGCGCAGGCCGCCCCGCGTGCACATCAAAACATCGGCATGCTCGGCAAGGGGTGCGATCGTCAGATCGAGCCGTTCGAGACCGGTGGTGGGCCCCTGGAAATAGCCGTGATCGAAGGCGAGCATGACCGTGCGGCCCGTGTCAGGACGAAAAACCTGCGAAAGACGCGCCTTCATGCCCCAATCGTGATGCGCATTGCCTTTTAGAAAGAAGCGCGAGGTATCCGCCGGCCGCTCCCGTCCCCAGTCCTTGCCGTCCTTGATATCGTCCAGATCTGCCATTCAACCCTCACTCTCGCCGCGTGAAAGCGGCTGTCTGGTCGTCATACGCTTTCACGCGGAACCGAACGTCAACACTCGCTGACGGAACCGCTATTTCCACCTTTCGACGAAATCCCGAGTGATCTCAGGATCTGCCGACACCGGATGCGTAAACGCTAACAGCGCGAGTTAGAGATATCAATAATTTTGTTTCTTTTATCGTAAAATTTGTTGCTTAACAACATTTTGGATATTTCTGATTGGGAGCACGCTCCGCATTCCAACGCGCGCGAGGGTATGTAATCCTTATCAAATAATTGGGTTTATTAATTTATTTTCTGCTTCAATAGCGATATCAGAAATGATTAGACAGAGACCGGAAATTGTTCGATACAAGAAAATGTTAAATTCAACGAGAGAAGCGATGAGCGATCATAACAATTTGGACGTCGACACCGAGGCAACGCCCTCCAAGGCGGAACGGCGACGGACCAAAATCGTCCAGTTTCTGATGAGCGGTTCATCGATCCAGATCCGGGATCTGGCCGAAATGCTCGACGTCAGTCTGATGACTGTCCATCGCGACCTATCCGTTCTGGAAGCGGAAGGCCTCGCGCGCAGATTGCGCGGATCAGTTTCAGCAGAAAAGTCGCTATTGTTCGAGAGCAGCTACAACTACCGCGGACGCAAGAATGTGGAGGACAAGAAGCGGCTCGCACGCGCGGCTATCGCTCATCTTGAGCCCGGAAATGCTGTCATGATCGACGACAGCACCACCACATTCCACCTTACCGACTACCTTGATGAGGTCTCGCCGTTAACCGTCGTCACCAATGCCGCGCCGATCCTTGAGCGGCTGCGGCAAACACCGGACATCGATCTGGTATCGACGGGCGGACGCTATCACCCGGGCTATCACGGCTATTTCGGAGCCAATTGCGAAAAAGCCATGCGCTCCTATCATGTGGACGTAGCGATCCTGTCGACGACCACGATCCAGGGGCTATCGCTCTATACGCCCGACGAAATCGTTGTCCGCGCCAAACAGACGATGATGCAGGTCGCCCGACGGCGGATTCTGCTCGCCGATGCGACCAAATTTCAGTTCAGCGCCCTGAACTATGTCGCAGAAATCACCGATTTCGACCTCGTGATCCTGACTGGCGACATACCATCCAAAGAACTCGAGTTAATTCGCGCATCGAACGTGAATGTCGAGATCGTCTAGACAACAGCATCTAGTCACCAGGAACCAAATTTGCCATCATTGATATGAAGCGAATTTTGGGGGTTGGCGATGAGGGGGCGGGCATCGGTTACAATTGAACTCAGCGATGAGGAACGCGGGTTTCTGGAAGCGCCGTTGCGCCGGCACAAGGCTGCGCGATCGCTGTCCGACAGGTGCAGGATCGTTCTGCGATGCGCTGATGGCGCGACAAGCAGGGAGATCGCCGCCGAACTCGGACATACCGAGCATACGGTCGGCAAGCGGCGGCGACGGTTTTCCGAACACCGCATCGAAGGGCTTTCGGACGCGTATCGCGCCGGCCGGCCTCGGACGAACAGGTTGCCGACCTGCCTCGAACGATTGTGATCAAATGGACGCTGGAGACGACGCCGAAGGATGCGACCCATTGGTCGATTCGGTCGATGGCCGAGGAAATCGGTCTGTCACACACCACGATCCGCCGCATCTGGAACGCGTTCGGACTGCAACCGCATCGCGCCGAGACGTTCAAGCTGTCCACCGATCCCCCTGTTCGTGGACAAGGTGCAGGATGTGGTCGATCTTTACATGTCTCCACCGAACCGGGCTATCGTGTTGTGTGTCGATGAAAAATCCCGGATACAGGCGCTCGACCGCGAGCAGCCCGTCCTGCCCATGGCGCCGGGCCTGGCGGAACGACGCACCCATACATATGTCCGCAATGGCGCCACCTCGCTGTTTGCCGCGCTCGATATCGCCACCGGAGCGGTGATCGGGAAATGCTGCAAACGCCACCGCGCGACGGAGTTCCTCGACTTCCTGAAGGAGCTGGACCGGAGAATGCCCAAGCGGCGGGACGTGCATGTCGTCATGGACAACTACGCCACGCACAAGACGCCGAAGATCAAGGCCTGACTGGCCCGCCGCCCGCATTGGCCCGTTGCCCGCATTGACACGTCCACTTCACGCCGACCTCGGCAAGCTGGCTGAACCAGGTCGAGCGCTGGCTCCATAATATGACAACTCCGTTGCGGAAAGGGGCATCGGCGCTAATCTCCAGTGGCGCCGAGGGGATAGTGGCAGGCCACCTGATGGCCATCACCGAAATCCCGCAATTTTGGTCGCTCGGAGCGGCAGCGATCGGCGGCAAACGGACAGCGGGTGGAAAACTTGCAGCCCTTCGGCGGGTCGAGCGGGCTTGGAATTTCGCCTTCCAGCAGAATGCGCTGGCGCTTGCCGCGGTTTTCCGCCTGCGGAACCGCGGATAGGAGAGCCTGGGTATAGGGATGGCGGGGCTCGCGATAGAGCGCATCGGTTTCGCCGATTTCCACCAGCGAGCCGAGATACATCACCGCAACCCGCGACGACACCTGCCGCACCACCGCCAGATCATGCGCGATGAAGATATAGGTGAGGTTCAGCCGCTCGCGCAGGTCCGAGAACAGGTTGACGATCTGGGCCTGAACGGACACATCCAGCGCGGAGACCGGCTCGTCGGCAACGATCAGCTCCGGTTCGACCGCAAGCGCGCGGGCAATGCCGATACGCTGGCGCTGTCCGCCGGAAAATTCGTGCGGATAGCGGTCGAGATATTCCGCGCGCAGGCCGACGATATCCATAAGCTCTTCGAGCCAGTCATTGACCGCGCCGCTCTTGCGGATGCCGTGAACCCGCACGGCCTCACCCACGATCTCGCGCACGCGCCGCTTCGGGTTGAGCGAGGCCGATGGGTCCTGGAAGATCATCTGCATCCGCCGGCGCACCGGCAGGAGCCCGCGTTCGCCCACGCGCGTGATGTCCTTGCCATCGAATTCCAGCGTTCCCGAAGTCGGATCGTAAAGCCGCGTCAGGCAACGGCCGAGCGTGGATTTTCCGGATCCGGACTCGCCCACAAGCCCGAGCGTTTCGCCCTGATGGACTTCGAGCGTGATGTCGTCCACGGCATAGAGCGTCCGGCCCGAACCGGGCCGCATGGTCTTGCCGACGGTAAAGTGCTTTGAAAGATCGCGGGAGGCAATCAGCGGCGGTTGCTGGCCTGTCATCTCGCTCATGCGTCCACCTCATGGCCTAGAACGGCGCGTCGCGCGGCGGCGCGCTCGGCGCCTTCGAGCACACAGAGTGCTGTATGATTGCCATCCCGACGGGTTGGCGGACGGGCCGCGCATTCAGGCCTGGCAAAGCGACAGCGCGGGGCAAAACCGCAGCCGACAGGCGCCTGTTGCGGGGTGGGCGGCATTCCGGGGATCGAGGGAAGCCGTGCCAGCTTTTCACCGTAAAGCGGCGGGATGGAAGCCATCAGACCCCAACTGTAGGGATGCATCGGCTGGTCGAAGACCTCCGCCGTCGTTCCCTTTTCCACCATCCGCCCGGCATACATGACATGGACCCGGTCCGCGACTTCGGCGACCACGCCCATATCATGGGTGATGAGGATGATCGCGGAACCGAATTCGTCGCGCAGTTTCAAAAGCAGATCCAGAACCTGCGCCTGCACGGTCACGTCAAGCGCCGTCGTCGGTTCGTCGGCAACCAGAAGAGACGGACTGCAGGACAGCGCCATCGCGATGACGGCGCGCTGACGCATGCCGCCGGAAAGCTGATGCGGATAGCGGTCGACCGCCTCGTTCGGATTGGGAAGGCCCACCGAGGCAAGGAGTTCCACCGCGCGCAGACGTGCAGCCTTCTTCGACACATTCTCGTGGGTCCGGATCTGCTCGGCAATCTGCCAGCCAATTGTGTAGACCGGCGTCAGCGCCGTCATCGGATCCTGCGAGATCAGGCCGATTTCCTTGCCGCGCAACCGGCGCAACGCCCGGTCCGGCAGTTCGAGCAGACGTTTGCCCTGAAAGGCGACGGAGCCCTCGACGAAGGTGGTCCTGGGATCGTTGAGGCCGAGCAACGACAGCAAGGTCACCGATTTCCCCGATCCGGACTCGCCAACGATCGACAGGATTTCTCCTTTCTCGACATGGAAAGACACGTCGTCGATGGCCTTCATCCGGCCCCGGTCGGTGGCAAAGGATACCGACAGGCCCTGCACATCAAGCAGCGTCGCGTTTGCGCTCTTTTCCATCAGCGCCCCCTTACCCGCGGATCTATGACAACATAGACGATGTCGACAATGGCATTGGTGACAACGACAAAGAACGAAGCGTACATCACGGTGGCGAGGATCATTGGCAGATCGAGATTGAGCATGGCCTGATAGGTCAGGCGGCCGACTCCATTGAGACCGAACACGACCTCCGTCAACAACGCGGCGCCACCGACGAGAACGCCGAAATCGAGGCCGAACATGGTCACGAACGGGATCATCGACATCCTGAGCGCATGTTGCAGCATGACGCGGCCGGGCGACAGACCCTTGGCGCGGGCGGTGCGGACATAGTCTTCCTGATAGGCCTCCACCAGATTGGCCCTCAGAACGCGGCCATAGATGCCGATGTAGAGGGCGGCCAGCGTGAACCACGGGATCACCAGGGTCTTGAACCACAGCCAGGGACCATCGAAGAACGGCTTGTAGCCGAGGCCCGGCACCCAGGAGAAAAGCCATGTGTCATGAAAGCGGCTCTGGGAAACCAGGTTCATCAGTTCGCCAAGCCAGAACACCGGCATCGACACGCCGATGAGCGCGAGGATCATCAGGCCCTTGTCGATCACCGTATCGCGGTACATCGCCGCCAGAACTCCGACCACGATTGACCCGAACACCCATAGCACCGCCGCTCCAAACACCAGCGACAGCGTGATTGGGGCGGCGCGCATCACCTGCGGCACAACCTCCAGCCCGCGATTGACGAAGGAGGTCAAATCGCGGGTGACGAACAACTTCTTCATCATGATCACATATTGAACGGGCAGTGGCTTGTCGAAACCGAAATCCTTGCGGATCGCCTGAACCGTTTCCTGCGCGGCATTGCGCCCCGCAATACGCGCGGCAGGATCGGAGCCGGGCGTTGCGAAGAAGATCAGGAACACGAGCGCCGAAATGCCGAACATCACGAAGATCATCTGGCCGAGGCGCTGGAGGATTGCAAAAAACATTGATCGCTCCTCAGCGCATCTTGGTTCTGGGGTCGAGCGCATCACGCACACTATCGCCGAGCACATTCAGCGCCAGCACGGTGAGCACGATCGAAATACCGGGCGCAAGCGCCACCATTGGCCGGGTGTAGAGCAGACCCTGCCCGTCCTGAATGATCGTGCCCCAGCTCGCATCCGGCGGCTGAACGCCGATGGAGAGGAAGGAGAGTGCCGATTCCGTGACGATGTTGAGCGCCATCATGATCGGGATATAAACGATCAGCGTGGTCGTCACATTCGGCAGGATATCCTTGATGAGGATCCGCCAGCGCGGAATGCCGAGGCCGCGGGCGGCAAGCACAAACTCGCTTTCGCGCAGAGACAGAACACGCCCGCGGATCGGCCTTGCAATATAGGGAACGTAGATGATGCCGATGATCACGATCGGGAGCGCGAGGCTTCCCGAACTGATCTCGATCGGGCCGAGAACGATCGTCTGCGACAGGAGCACGATCGACAGCGAGATGGCCAGGAGATAGACCGGGAACGCCCACAGCACTTCCAGTATTCGCGACAGGACCATATCGACCCAGCCGCCGAAGAAGCCCGCGGAAATGCCGATCACTGCCGCCAGCACCAGACAGATGAGCGTTGCCGCCGATGAAATCAGAAGCGAATTGCGCCCGCCGTAAAGCAGGCGGGCTGCGACATCACGGCCCTGATTGTCGGCGCCGAGCATGTATTGACCGTGCCAGGTGGGGCCGATGGGGGTGACGCCAAGGCCGAGACCGGTGGTCGAGGCCTGCATGATCTTCTCCGCGTTGCCGTCAATCTCGATCGAGCCCGAGAGATTGGAGCGGAACGGGTCCGACTTCGCGACATATTTCGCATAGAGCGGCGCGGCGAGACAGGCGAGCACGATCAGTACCAGCACGGCGAAGGCGCCGATGGCGGCCTTGTCGCGCGACAGGATCAGCCATGCCCGGCGCATCGGGCTTTGCCCGACGCGTGGCTTAGGCTCTGCCGGGTTCACTGGTAACGCTGCGTCTGTCATGGGCATGGATCTCGTCTGGCCGGTGACAGGGCGCAAACGCCCTGTCTCTGATGTCTTCAAGGCGCTGCCGCCGCCGGTCGCCCGACTTGAGGCCATCTGACCGGGAGCGGCAAAGCCGTTCTTGTTACTGCACCCAGGACTGGTCGATGAGCCAGCGGAACTGGTTGGAGAAGATGAAGTTGCCGACGCGCTTGGAGGTGAAATCGACATTCTTCGGCGTGAACAGCGGCGCGACCGGCGCCTGCTCCATGAACGCCTTGTCGATCTCGGCCCAAAGCTTGTTGGCACCTTCCGGATCGGTTACTGCCGTCTGCATGGCTTCAGCCATCTTGGCGTCGATCTCTTCGTTGCAATAGCCCGCAATGTTGATCGAAGCGTCCGAACCCTCGTTGAAGGATGCGCAGGACAGGAGAACATTCAGGAAGTTCGAAGCCTGCGGATAGTCCATGAACCACTGCGAAACCGAGATCTGCACATTGTTGTCGGTGTTCTGGATATAGGTGAACTGGATGTTGGGCGAGATCGCCTGCATCGTGGCGTCATAGCCGAGTTCGGCCAGAACGCTCTGCAGATAGGTGCCAACGGCGCGAGAGGTCGCGGTGTCTTCGGCAACCACCGTCACCTTCTGTCCGGCCGTGCCGGATTCCTCGACGAGCTGCTTTGCCTTTTCCATATCGGGCGCCGACCAGGTCGTGCCCGGATTTTCGGTGTAGAGGCAGCTTTCTTCAAAGCCGGGGAATTCCGGCGGCAGGATCTGGCAGGTCGGCTGCGCGAGAACGGGGCCGCCATAGATGCTGACCAGCGCATTGCGGTCGATGGCATAGTTGACGGCCTGGCGCACCTTGACGTTATCGAACGGCGCAAGATTGGTGTTCATCGGCGCATACCAGAAGGCGGCAAGCGGATTGACGTGAACCTGGTCGGCGTACTGCGTGCCGAGTTCGTTCAGCCGATCTGCCGGCGGCGGATCGAACATCCAGTCGAGCTGGCCGTTCTGGATTGCGTTGATCATCGATTCTTCATTCATGCCGAACCGGTAGACGATCTCGTCCGGGAAGCCCTGCGGCTGGGCGTCGACGCTCCATTCGGAAAATTCCGGATTGCGCTTCATCACCATCTTGTCGTTCGGATCGTAGCTCCCGATCATGTAGGGACCGGTGCCCGGAATATAGCTCGTGCCCGCGTCGGTCGCCGCGGTTTCGGCAGGCAGGATTGAGGCATGCGGAACGGCGAGCTTGTCGAAGAATTCCGAATCCGGTGCGACCAGATGGAAGGTCACCGTGCCGGCCGCTTCATCAGCGACAATGCCGCCTTCCAGCGTGCAGCTCTTCGACTCGGCAAGGCATTTGTCGGCGCCGACGATGTTGTTGTAGAACGAGCCGGAGGTCGGGCCGTTGATCTTGAAGATGCGCTGGAACGAGGCGACGACATCTTCCGCCGTCACATCCGTGCCATCGGCGAACTTGAGGCCGTCACGCAGCTTGAACACGTAGGTCTTGCCGCCATCCTGCGGTTCTGGGATCGCCTCGGCCAGATCGGGAACGATCTCGTAACCCTCCGCACGCGAGGCCTGCTTGAACTTCACGAGACCATCGTAAAGGATCTGGAACACTTGCCAGAACTCGGCGGTGTAGTTGACGTGCGGGTCGATCGTGCCGGCCGCCGACACCGCGCCCAGCATCATGGTGCCGCCGCTGTGCTCTTTCAGAAGCGCTTCGCGATCCTGCGCCTCGGCAACGCCGCCAAGCGCCGTCTGTGCCAGAAGGCCCACGGCGAGCGCGGCTCCTGCTGTCTTCAAATGCCTGATTGTCTTCATCACTGCTGTTCCTCTTTTGCTTTCTGTTTTTGGGTTGATCGCACGCCGCTCAGGCGGCCTTTTCATCGAGATAGGCGCAAACGGCCGCTATGCAGGCTTCCCGTTCCTCGACATGCGGCATGTGGGACGAAGCGCCGAACACGGTCCAGCGGACATCCGGAATTTCTTCCAGGAAGGGCGTCACGCAAGCTTGCGTCGCTTCATCGAAGCGCCCGGAGATCAGGTAGGTCGGAGCCTCGATTGCGGAGAGCTTGCCGACCACGGACCAGTTCTTCATCGTGCCGACGACATGGAACTCGTTCGGACCGTTCATCGTGTGATAGACCGTGGGGTCCTCGTCGATCTGATCGAATGTATGCTGGACCTCCGGCGGCATCGGTACGATCCGGCAGACATGGTTCTGATTGAACACGTCGGTGGCGGCCTTGTATTCGGCGCTGTCCGTCGTGCCTGCCTTTTCGTGCTTCAGGAGCGTCTCGTGAACGCCGCCCGGAAGCGCCTTGCGCAGCCGGTTGGCTTCGGAAATCCAGGTCTCCATAGCGGCCGGAGAATTGGCGATCACCAGCGCCTTGAGGCCCTTTGGGCAATCGATTGCAAATTCCGCGCCCAACATGCCGCCCCACGACTGGCCGAGCACGCAATAGGCATCGCGAATGCCGAGATAATCGATCAGATTGTGCAGTTCCTTCTTGAAGAAATCGACGGTCCAGAAATCGGCGCCCTTTTCCGGCAGGTGTGTGGACTTGCCATTGCCGACCTGATCGTAGTGGACGACGGCGCGGCCGCTCCCGGCGACATCCTTGTAGCTGTCGACATAATCATGCGTGCAGCCAGGACCGCCATGGACCACGATCAGAGGCGGCTTGCCGGATTTCAGGTCGCCGGTGATCCGATACCAGGTCCGATATTCGCCGTAGGGCGCGAAACCTTCTGTGACTGACACCTCTTTCTCCTTGTCTTTCATGCACCGCATTTGGTGCGGCCTTCATTGTTGCAGATGGCCTCCGCCGCTTCCTCGAGCGTCATCCGCCAGGTCATGGCAATGGCGCGCAGGGTCTTCATGGCCGCCTCCTGATCGCGCGCGCCCTCTTCCATCAGCAAGAGGACGGCCTGGACGACGGACGGGCGCTGGCGCAGCCGGCCCTCGAGAGCGCGAATGTCATCCGTCTGCCGGCGTATTGTCTTGAAGGCGTGGCTTGCCACGAGCAGAACGCTGTAGACACCGGTGGAGCCGATCGGCTTCAACAGATGGGCATCGGCGCCCTGTGCAATCGCCCATTCGATCCGGCCCGGCGCTTCCGATCCGATCAGCCCGATGGTGGGCATGGGCGCACAGCCCGGCTCCCAGGGAAACTGGCCCTCATGGCCGCCATCGACATCGAAAAACACGAAGTCGGCCTCGGCATCCGCCAGATCGAGCTGCGGCCAGACCACCCGTGTGGAGATCCTGAGAAGCGCCAGCTGCCGCACCAGCGCCTCACTGGTTGCATGCGGCGGGTGGAGAATGAGAGCTTTTTTGCCGGCGATATCCGGTCGCTTGAATGTCTTCATTTGACCACCTTCAAGCTTGCTGTTTTTTCGGCGCGCGGCATTGGCTGGAAAGCTTCGCGTGCGGCATCACCGGAAAGATAGGGGTCGGCCACGATCGGTCCGATGCTGCGGTCGAACAGGCGGAACCGTCCGTCTTTCCCGACTTCCGCCATATGGCATGAAAGTGCTGCGTGCTGTGTTGCAGGATCGACCGAGAGCGCCCCGATCGGCGTATCGAACCTGCGCGAGGTGACGACCCGGCGCACGACCTGTCAACGGCGGCGTAAAAACCGGCCACGGGGCGGAGCAAAAGTCGGCCACTTTGGACGCCGGTATGAGACCCGCGGGAGGGCGTAGCCCGAGCGGGGGTCTCATACCGGCGTAGCGATTTTCTGAAGGGTTTCAGCCAGCCTTTCTGGCGCGGCTTTGGGCGAGACGATAGCTGTCGCCATTCATTTCGAGAATGTTGACGTGGTGGGTGACGCGGTCGAGCAGAGCGCCAGTCAGTCGCTCGGATCCCAGGATTTCTGTCCATTCGTCAAAGGGCAGATTGCTGGTGATCAGGGTGGCGCCCCGCTCATAGCGTTGCGAGATCAACTCGAACAGCAGCTCCGCGCCGGTCTTTGACAACGGCACGAAGCCAAGTTCGTCGATGATCAGCAGCTTGTATCCTGCCATCTGCTTCTGGAAACGTAGGAGACGCCGCTCGTCACGGGCCTCCATCATCTCGCTGACCATGGCAGCTGCTGTGGTGAAGCCAACGGACAGGCCCTTCTGGCAGGCGGCCAGGCCAAGGGCGAGCGCTATGTGCGTCTTCCCGGTTCCGCTGGGGCCGAGAGCGATGACGTTCTCGCGACGCTCGATCCATTCGCAGCGGGCCAGTTCCAGCACCTGCATCTTGTTGAGCTTCGGTATGGCGGTAAAATCGAAACTGTCGAGGCTTTTGACAACCGGGAATTTGGCTGCCTTGATACGGCGCTCGACCTTGCGGCGATCCCGTTCGATCATTTCCCGCTCGGCAAGCCGGGTGAGGTATCCGATATGATCAACGCCCTCGGTGGCGCAAAGCCGGGCCAGTTTCTGATACTCCCGCTGGAAGGTCGGCAGCTTCAGGCTCTTGAGGTCGTGGGCAAGCAGGATCTCGGGTGCTTCGGTGCTCATGCCGCTTCTCCCTTCCCCGATGACAGGAGGCCCATATACGCCTTCGCCGATGTCGTCTCCACGGTTGCTCTCGGCAGGTAGGGATAGATCGACAGATCAAGTCGCGGCGGCCGGCGCTCCACCCGGCAAAGAATCAGATGTTTGACGGCGTCGAAGCCGATCGCACCGAGATGAATGGCTTGCTTGATCGCCGCATGCAGGTCAGCCATATCGAAGCTTTCCAGCAGTCGAAGAACCTGCACGTATTCTCGCCGGCCATGCTTTGCCATGCGGCCTTCCATCAGACGGCACAGTGTCGCGAACTCCTCCGGCAGATCCCAGCCCTGCAAAGGGGCTGCCTGATCCAGCGCATTGATCTTCTGCTCGATCAGCGGCAGGTAATGCACAGGGTCGAAGATGACATCCTCCCGATCAAAGCTCCTGGGATGGCGGGCGATGATCTCGCCGCGGCAACCAATCACCACCTTGTCGACATAGCCTCGGACCCAGACGTCCTGGTGACCGTAGGCGACGGGTACGGAATAGTCGTTCGTCTTGTAGCGAACGAGAGACTGTGCCGTGACCCTGGCGCTGGCCTGATCGCAGGCGTCAAATGGGGAGGCTGGCAAGGACTGCATGGCAGCCAGATCACGCTGCAGCCGTTCACCGATCATCTCGCTCTCACCACGCAGCCTGTCGCGCTGGCGCTTGCGGCACTGTTCTTCCAGAAAGGCATTGAACGCATCCCACGTTGGAAACTGCGGGATGGGGACCATGAAGTTACGCCGCGCATAGCCCACGAGGCCCTCGACATTCCCCTTGTCATTACCCTTTCCGGGGCGGCCATAGCGATCCCGGATCAGATAATGGGACAGGAACCCGCTGAACAGTGTTGCCCGCTTGCGCGTGCCATCAGGCAGGATCTTCGCCACAAGGCAGCGGTCATTGTCATAGACGATTGATGGAGGCACGGCCCCGAAGAAGGCGAACGCATGGACGTGGCCATCGACCCAAGCCTCGGCTACCGCCGCCGGATAAGCCCGCACATAGCAACCGTCGCTATGCGGAAGATCGAGTACGAAGAAATGGGCTTTCTGCTCGACACCTCCGATCACGACCGTCGCCTCACCGAAATCGGCCTGCGCATGGCCGGGCGGATGAGAAAGCGGCACGAAGACTTCCTGACGGCGCTGTTCCCGCTCCCGGATATAGCCCTTGATAATCGTATAGCCGCCGGTGAACCCGCACTCATCACGAAGCCGGTCAAACACACGCTTGGCTGTATGGCGCTGTTTGCGCGGTACGTGTCTGTCTTCGTCCAACCAGTGGTCGATCGTTGAAACGAACGCGTCCAGCTTCGGCCGCCGGACCGGTGATTGTCGCTGATAGCCAGGAGGCGTCGAATACGACAACATCTTCGCTACGCTGTCGCGGGATATGTTGAAGTGCTTGGCTGCCTGACGTCGGCTCATCCCTTCCGAGACGGCCAGACGAACCTTCAGATAAAGTTCCACGGTGTAGATCCTCTGTCCCTCCTGCGCTCATTGCAGAAGGAAAATAGGTGGCCGGATTTTACTCCGCCCGCGGACGAATTATTCCGCCGCTTCCGTGGCCGACTTTTGCACCGCCGTTCTCAGACCGGCTCGGCCTCATCGAGAGCGATGATTTCCTCAGGCGTCATCGCGGCGTACTTGTCCGAAAGCGCACGGATTTGATCGACAAGCTCCTGAGCGCGCTCAGGATTGGCGCTGTTGGCGACGAAATCGTCCCAAATCGGCGCGAGGCGCTTTTCGATTTCGGCCATGTCTTCCGGCGAGGGCTCGACCGTGGTCACACCCGCCTCGTCCATCAGGGCGAGCGCATCCTTGGTCAGGTTGTCGTAGTGGATCGCGTTGTTCATCGCCGCCTCGCGCCCGGCAACCGCAAGGACTTCCTTCAGATCGTCGGGCAACGGGTCATAGAAGTCCGGGTTCATCGCATTCGGAATCCAGATCAGCGCGCCGTTGAGCCGGTAGTTATATTTTGCGACATCGTACAGACGATAATCCGCCATGGCCGCGGTGCTGAGGATCACCCCGTCGACGACGCCCTGCTGGAAAGCGGCGTAGGTGTCTCCGATCGAGATGTTGACGGGCACCGCGCCCAGAAGCTCGAGCATGGTGCTGATCAGCCCGCCGGCGGAGCGGATTTTCAGGCCCTTCAGATCTTCAACCGAATTGACCGGCACCTTGGTGATGATGTCGTAGGGCGAGGTGACGCTGGTGAAGGCAAGGTCGGTACCCAGCCGCTCGAACTCGTCCCGGAAGTATTCGGGGTACAATTCGTTGATCACACGGGTCGCGACGTAGACATTCGGATAGGCCAGTGGAAGCTCGGTCGCCTTCACGAGGTCGAAGCTTGAAGACATGTAGACGGGGAAAGCGGGCGTGACGTCTGTAATGTCCCCGGCGATCGCCTTGAAACCGTCGGGCGCGCTGTGCAGCGTGCCGTCCGGAAAAGCCTCGATCGTGATGCGGCCATCGCTGAGTTCGGCGATACGCTCCGCATATGGGACGTAGACTTCCGTCCATGCCTTTGAATTGCTGGGTTTATATGTGGACAGACGCAGGGTGTAATTCTCCTGCGCCGCCGCCTCTCCAACTGCTAGGGTAGCGATGAGCGCTATGGCACAACTCCTCAACAAACACATCATGATCTCCTCCCAGCTCATGTGATGCATGTTGCGGAGTAAAACAAACATTCGTTGGTTTTGCAACTCCTCATCGAAACCCAAACCGGCAGGTCCAAGAAAAATACCGTGTTTACAAACGGTCGTTTGTATGAGACGCTCGGCAATCCTTGGAGGATCGGCTTCAATTGAAATGGAGCAAGGAGGGAGGAAAGAATGTTTATCAAGAAAATCGTAGTCGGGGCCGCGCTCGCACTTGCGCTGTCCGCTGGAACGAGCGTCGCGCAGGAGTTCGAGGTAAAGGTTTCCTATAACCAACCCGAGACGTCTCCTGCCTGGCAGGAGGTCTTTCAGGCCTATGCCGACGAGCTCGAAGAGCTCAGCAATGGTCGTATCGAGGCCGAAACCTATCCGGGCGGTGTACTGCACCCGGTCGGCGACGGCTTCAAGGCGCTGATCAGCGGCGTCACGGACGCGACAGCGGCCTACCCGATCTATATGGCGTCGAGCTTCAACCTGATCCATGCGAACGAACTGCCGCACGCCCTGCCGGACAGCGACATTGCCGCGACCCGCGTCGTCAATGAGATGTACCCGGACTACTACATGGATGAGTACGAGCGGGTTGGCGTCTATCTCGGTTTCTATGCGGTCACGCCATCCTACGACATCCTGTCGCGCAAACCGATCTCGAGCGTCGATGACCTGAAGGGCATGAAAATCCGTGCCGCCGGCGGCACCATGTCCGAGATCGTCGAGCGTCTGGGCGCCGTGCCAGTCACCATGACCATCACCGACACCTATTCCGCCTTCCAGCAAGGCGTTCTGGATGCAGTGCTCCTCAGCACTGCGGATCTCGGGGCCTACAATCTGGATGAGATCGGGAAGTACAATTACCGGATCGGCATTGGCCGTGTCGCCATCCCGACCGGGTTCAACAAGGCGCTGTACGACTCCATGCCGGAAGATCTGCAGGAAGTGGTCGCCGTCGCCGGCCGTCACGCCGCGATGAACTATGCCAAAATGTACACCAAGCTGACCGAAGATGCGCTGGCCGGCATGAACGAGGAAGGCGTCGAGATCATCGAGCCTTCGGAAGCGGACCTCGCCAGGATCGATGAACTCCTGGCCCCGATATACGCGGCCTTCATCGAGAAAAACGCCTCGATGCAAGATCCGACGGCCGAGGAGACCCTGGCGCAGCTTGAGCAACTCACGGAAAAATACGGCGCGATGAGCGACGAGGACATCCTCGCCCTGGACGAGGAGCAGCCGGTCACCGGCGCCTTCCACTGACAAGAGAACGGGCGGGGTCGGCCAACGGCCGGCTCTGCCCGCACCACTCATACACCGGACAACATCATGGTACGCTATCTGCTCGTAAGAGCTTCTTCACTGATGTTCGGCGTTGCAGCCTATGTCTGCTACCCCGCGATCCTCATCATCATCTCGATCGACGTCGTACGCCGCTACGTATTCAATTCTCCCTGGACCTGGTCGCAGGAATTCGCCTCGCTGATGCTCTTCCTCGCGCTTGCCCTCTCCGCACCCGCAGCCTGGCTGGCCGGGGTTCACATCCGGGCGGAATTTGTCCGGGCCAACGTGTCGGAGAAAGCGAAATCGCGCATCGAGCGCGTGGTCTGGCTGCTTGTGGTTCTTGTGAGCGCAGCCCTGGCCTTCCAGTGCTGGAAAGACGGCAAGATGATGATTCTCTTTAACGAAAACTCGCCTGAGCTGGACCTTCCGCACGTCTGGTTCCGCTTCGCACTGGGCGTGTCCGCCATTATGACCGGATTGGTCGGTCTCTGGGGTCTCGTCACGGGCCATGTGGCCGACGCGGACAGTTCCGAGCACGAGGAGATAATCGAATGATCCCGGTGATCCTCAGTTTCGGGGTCCTGCTTGCGCTGATCGCCTTGGGTATCCCGATCGGGCTGGCCATGATCAGCATTGGCCTGGCCGGCCTCTATTTTGTGGGAACGTTGAATAGCGCCCTGGCCCAAATGACGCTGGTCTACTGGTCCGAAGGCACGAGCTTCCTGCTGCTGTCTCTGCCCTTCTATATCCTGATGGGCAACCTCATCCATCACACCGGCATCGCGCGCAGCCTGTACCGTAGTGCGTCACTCTGGTTGAACTGGCTGCCGGGAGGCCTTGCCATTGCGTCGGTCTTCGCTTGCGCGGGTTTCGGGGCCGTCAGCGGCTCCAGTGCTGCCACCGCAAGGACCATGGGCGGCATCGTTATTCCGGAGATGAAGCGCTACGGCTATGGCATGCGGCTGGGAACCGGCGTGATGTCGGCCTCTGGCACGCTCGGCATCCTTATTCCGCCCAGCATCATCATGGTCTTCTACGGCCTGATGACCGAAACCTCGATCGGCGATCTGTTTGTCGCGGGCATCGTGCCCGGCATCTGCATTTCGATCATTTTCGCGCTGATCGTCCTGATCACCGCAGCCATCCGGCCAAGCGAGGTCGGCCGGAGGATCGACCCGGCAAGCTTCACCACGCGCGACATGCTGATATCGCTTTTTGAAGTCTTGCCGGTTCTGGGCATCTTTGCGGTCATCCTCGGCGGTCTTTACCTCGGCGTCTTCACGCCGACCGAAGCTTCGGCCATCGGTGTGGTCGCCGTGCTGCTCTACGGAGCGCTGTCGCGGAAGCTCAGCCCGGCAGCCGTCCGCAACGCACTGACCGACAGTGCCCTGACGACCGCAATGCTCTTTCTGATCATCGTGGGCGGATATCTCTTCACCCGGTTTCTCGCGCAGACCGGGCTGATGGGCACCATCCTCGGTTTCATGAACAGCCTCGACCTGAACTACTGGGAATTCATCATCGCGGTGACGATCCTTTACCTCGTGCTTGGCTGCATTCTCGATCTGTTTGGAATGCTTATCCTGACGGTCCCGATCCTGTTCCCCTTTGCCATGTCGCTTGGCATCGATCCGGTCTGGTTCGGCATCTATATCGTGATCGTCGCCGAGGTCGCGCTGGTCACGCCGCCGATCGGGATCAATGTCTACATCATCAACGCGGTGGCCAAGGATGTGCCGCTAGGCACGATCTTCCGGGGCTGCATCCCCTTCGTGGCGGGCATGTTGCTGTTCATCGCCGCCCTGGCGGTCTGGCCGGAAATCGCGCTGTTCGCAATCCGATAGGAGGACTCTGCTTTGATCATCACGGCCATCATCGACCTGCAGGAAAGGCTTGTGCCCGCAATGGCAGGGTCTAACGCAATGGTAGCGAACGCTGCGAAACTGGTCGCCGGGTCCAAGGAATTCGCTCGCCCGATCGTGGTGACCGAGCAGAACCCCGACAAGCTGGGCGGAACGGTCGCCGAACTGCAGATCGACCGGGAGACGGCAATCCCGAAAATGTCGTTCGACTCCTCCGGACTGATCCTGCCCGGTTCGGAGACGGTCGAGATGGTGGTCCTTGCTGGTTGCGAGGCGCATATCTGTGTGCGTCAGACAGTGCGCGGGCTGAGGGCGCGCGGGATCGACGTGGTCGTCGCCGTGGATGCCATCGGATCCCGGAAAGACATTGACTATCGCACCGCTCTTCGGTCGATGCGCGACATGGGCGCAAAACTGGAGACCGTGGAATCCATCTTGTTCGACTGGCTTGGAACCGCCGAGCATGACAGGTTTCGACCAATCTCGCAGCTGATCCGGTAGGCTTGCGGAGCCGGATGAAAACGGGGCCCAGCGACGGGCCCCGCTTTGTCATTTGTCGGCGCGCCAGTCCCATGCCGGCAGGCGTTTCTCGAAGAAGCTCGCCATGCCTTCCGCAGCATCGGCCCAGTCCCACATATCCGCGACCCGATCCACGGTGTAAATGAAATTCTCATCGTGATTGTGCCGATCGACATAGCGGATCAGATTCTTTGCCGCCGCAATCGCCTTGGGCGAGCAGCGCAACGCCAGATCGACCTCGCGCTCGACTGCGGCGTCCAGATCATCCGCCTCGACCGCCATGCTCAGGATGCCGTATCCGACGGCCTCTTCGCCGCTGAATGGCCTGGCGTTCAGGAACAGCCGCCTTGCATTCGCTTCGCCCAGTCGCTTGACCACATAGGGCGCGATCATCCCGGGGAGCATTCCGATGCGCGATTCCGTGATCGCAAAGGTTTCGCTCTTCAGCCCGATCGCGATGTCGCACGTGGAGACCAAACCAAGACCACCGGCATAGGCCGCGCCATTGATTCGGCCGATCAGGGGTTTGCTCAGGAAATCGAGTTCCCGCAGCCAGCTGGCCAACTTCTGAGCCTCGGCAATGCGTTCCTCGCGGGGCCGGCCGGACTGGCTCTGCTGATATTTGAAATCGCCGCCGGCGCAGAAGGCCTGGCCCTCGCCCGACAGCACCACGACGCGAACCTTCGGGTCCTCGTCATAATCGCGGACAACCGCGCGCGCCTCGTCGTACATCGTGCCATTCATGGCATTGCGAACTTCCGGCCGCGCCAGCGTCAGGTAGCCGACCCCCCTATCGTCGACATGCGCCTTGATCGTCTGAAATGTCATCCGTCCCTACCTTGTTTCGATTACAGGATTTACAAACAGTCGTACGTTAGTTTAATGTCATCAAGAGCGTTGATCAACCACTGATACCGAAATGCGAGACGAAGAGATGCGGAATGAACTCGAAGCAAAGCGCCGCAAGGCGCTTGAAGGTGGCCAGGGCAAGGCCCGCGACAAATACCTCAAGTCCGGCAAACTGCTTGTTCGCGACAGGCTGAAGCTGTTGTTCGATGATGGTTTCGCCTTCGAGGACGGACTTCTTGCGGGAAGCGAACGCGACCTGCCTGCCGACGGTATCGTCACATGCATTGGCAAGGTGAACGGCCAGGATGTCGCCGTTATCGCCAACGACATGACCGTCAAGGCCGGCACCTGGGGACCGCAGGCCCTGTTGAAGTTCAATCGGATGCAGGACCTCGCGCTCGAGGCCGGGATTCCCATCGTCTATCTCGTCGACTCGGCCGGCGCGCGCATCGACGAGCAGAAGTCGCTGTTCCTCGGCCGCAACGGCTGGGGCAATATCTGGTACAAGCAAGTCCAGATCTCGGGCCGTGTGCCGCAGGTCTGTGTGCTGTTCGGGCCGTCGCCGGCGGGGGCGGCCTATGTTCCGGGCCTTTGCGATCTGGTGATCATGGTGGACAAGCAGGCGTCGGCCTTTCTCGGCTCGCCGCGCATGGCCAAGATGACCATTTCCGAAGATGTCACCGACGAGCAGATGGGCGGCGCAAGACTGCACTGCATGTTCAGCGGTCTTGGCGATGTCCTGGTCAAGGACGATGCGGAGGGCATCACAAGCGCCAAGGAATATCTCTCCTACCTTCCCGGCAACTGGGAAGAGCCGGCCCCGATGGCCGAGGCCGTTGCCGCCGAACCCGCCGCCGCCGCCCGCATCAATGAGGTCGTGCCGAAGAACCAGAATGTCCCCTATGATGTTCATGACCTGATCGACGGGCTTATCGACGAGGGCACCTTCTTTGAGGTGAAGGCGCTCTACGCCAAGGAGATGACCGTGGGCTTTGCAAGGCTCGGCGGGCGACCGGTCGGCATTGTGGCCAACAATTCAAAGCACAAGGGCGGGGTGATCTTTTCGGACACTTCGGACAAGGCGGCCCGTTTCATCTGGACCTGCAACGCCTACAACGTGCCGCTCCTGTTCCTTCAGGACGTCAGCGGCTACATGATCGGCAGTTCGGTGGAAAAGGGCGGCATTATCCGCCATGGCGCAAAGCTGTTGTCCGCGGTCTGCGAATCCACCGTGCCGCGAATCTGCGTGCTGGTCCGCAAGGCCTATGGCGGCGGGTATCTGGCAATGTCCGGGGCGCCCACGCATCCCGACGCAATGCTTGCCCTGCCAACGGCGATGCCGGCCCTGGTCGGCCCCGAGGCCGCCGTCAACGCGATCTATTACAACAAGATCATGGAACTGCCCGAAGAGGACCGGGCGGAATTCATCCGGCAAAAGCGGGATGAATTTGCGCAGGACATCGACGTCTACAAGGCCGCCGCCGACACTTTCGCGGCAGAAGACGTGCTTGCACCGGAAACGCTTCGCGACGATCTCATCAAGCGTTTCGCAATCTACAGCCGCCGGAAAGCGCCCGTCATCCCGCGCCGCTCCGCCGTTCATCCCGTCTAAGGAGTAAAAAAATGGCAAAAACGATCGATTCTATCATGGCAGGAAACGTCTGGAAGATCCTGGTCAAGGAAGGCGACAGTTTCGATATTGGCGATACTGTGGCAATCCTTGAGTCGATGAAGATGGAGATCAACATCGAAGCCGACGATGCCGGCACGGTGGACAAGCTGATGGTCGCCGAAGGCGATACCGTCGACGAGGGCACGTCGCTCTTCAGTTATTCCTGATAGGCATCAGCTAGAGATGGGGAGGATAGTAAAATGATGAGAATGGATGTCGGCTCTCATGTCACCCACAACGCGGGACGATTTCCGGACAAGACAGCTCTTATCCAGAACGATCGCAACGTGAGCTATGCCGAGCTGGACCGCGTGTCCAACCGGATCGCCAACGCGATACGCGCAACCGGAGCCAGCAGCGGCGACCGCATCGCCATGGTGATGCATTCGACGATAGACTGGGTCGAAGCCTTCGTCGGCATCATCAAGTCCGGCTGCGTGGCGGTCCCGTTGAACTATCGGCTGATGGCCCATGAAATCGCAGCGCTTGTCGCGGATTCGGGCGCCGGGATCGTGTTCGTGAGTTCTGATCTGGTTGGTCTGACCTCCGAGGTTTCGGGGATCGATACGCAGGTCGTTTTCGACACCGCGGACCGCGACGGGTTTCTGGCCGATGCGTCATCGGAGCCCTGCGGCGTGGAAATTGACCGCGCGTGGACCAAGGTCATCATTTATACCGGCGGCACGACCGGCCCCTCGAAGGGCGTCATGCTTTCGCATGAGAACGTGTTCTGGAATACGCTGCACGAAGTCATCGACACCCGGATGCACGAGGATGACAACACCATGTTGCTCACCCCGCTGCATCACGCCGCCGCGCTGAACTGCTGGCTGCTGCCGCATCTCTATCTTGGCGCCACGGCGACGATCGTTCCGAAATACGACCCGGCGCTGGCCATCGCGACCATCGAAAAGCACAAGGTGACGAACGCCTTCACGCCGCCCTCGATGGCGCGTGACATCTTCAATCACCCTGACGCTGCAAAAGCGGACCTCAGTTCGTTCCAGCGCTGGTATGTCGGCGGCGCCAACCTGTCGCGGCGGGACCGGAACCGGATGCACGACCTGATCCCCGGCGTGGAGATCTTCTTCCAGTACGGGTTGTCCGAGGCGGGCGTGATCGTGACGGTTCTCAAGGAAAAGGACTATGAACGCGCGCCGCAGGGCTCCATCGGCCGCGCCTTCCTGAACTTCGACGTCAAGATCTTCCGCGAGGATCTGAGCGATGCCGAAAGGGGCGAAGTCGGCGAAATCGCCGTGCGGGGTCCAAGCGTGATGAAGGGCTATCACAACAAGCCCGATGCGACCGCCAAAACTTTTCACGAGGGCTGGCTGCGGACCGGCGACATGGGGTCGATGGACGAAAACGGTTTCGTCCAGTTCCACGACCGCCTGAAGGACATGGTCAAGACCGGCGGGCTGAACGTCTATTCTCAGGAGGTCGAGCAGGCACTGCTGAAGCATGCTTCGGTGCGCGAAGCGGCGATCCTGGGCTTCCCGAGCGAGAAGTGGGGCGAAGAGGTGGTCGCGGTCATCGTATGCCAGGACGGCTGTTCGGAGGATGCGGCCGAACTGATCGCCTTTGCAAAAACCGAACTCGCCGGCTACAAGGTTCCCAAGCGGATCGTTTTCCTCGGCTATGGCGAAATTCCGATCAACGACAGCGGCAAGATCGCCAAGAAAGAGCTCAGGGCCAGGCTGGTCCCCGACAAGGAAGTGGAAGATGTCTGAACAGATCATGCCGGCTGACCTGCTGAAGGGACAGACGATCCTGGTCACGGGCGCGGGGCAAGGGAATGGTAGGGCGATCGCTCTTGGCATGGCCGCTGCCGGAGCCCGCATTGTGAGCGCCGATCTGAACGGGGACACCGCGGCGAAAACCGCGCGGGATTGCGGCGCGGACGCCCGGTCCTTTGTCCTCGATATCTCGGATCGCGACAGCGTGCTGGCCATTGCGGCAGAAATCGAGAGGTCCTGCGGCCCGATCGACTGCCTGGTCAACAATGCGGGCATCCTGCTCAGGGGTCGCGTCGAGGAAGATCCCGACATCGAAAAGTGGAAGAAGACCTTCGAGGTCAACGTGACCGGAAGCTATTCGGTCGCCATGGCGTTCCTGGATCAGCTCAAGGCGACCAAGGGGTCGATCATCAATATCGGGTCGATCCAGTCCTTCGTCGCCACGCCGAATTCCACGGCCTACACCGCTTCCAAGGGGGCGGTGCTGCAGATGACGAAGTCCCTCTCTGTCGAGCTTGCGCGCTACGAAATCCGGGTGAACGGAATAGCCCCCGGCGTGATGCGCACGCCGATGACGGCCGAGACGCTGTCCAACGAAAAGGCATCGACCGCGCTGCTGAACCATATTCCCATGCGCCGCGCGGGCGAGCCGGAAGAACTCGCTGGACCGGCGGTGTTTCTGGCTTCGAGATTGGCGAGCTATGTCACGGGTGTTATGCTGCCCGTCGACGGAGGATATCTGTCTGTCTGATGAATTTGGCGGGAAGTTACATTGAGAACACTGGGGTCCAAGGGCGAGGTTACCGAAAAGCTGCTGCGTGAGGCTGGCATACGCCTGATCGCGCGGCACGGATATGATGCAGTCAGCCTCAGGCATCTGGCAAAGGAAGTCGGAATTCAGGCCGGCTCTCTCTACAACTACATCAGCAACAAGCAGGATTTTCTGCATGCGCTGATGGGAGACATCATCCGCGATCTGAACAACGACATGGAACAGGCTATGGCGGGTCTGGACGACCCGCTCGAAATGCTCCGCGCCTTTATCCGGGTGCACATTCTGTTCCACACCAAACGCAAGGACGAAGTGTTCATCGGCAATATGGAGCTGCGCAGCCTTACCGACGAAAACCGGGCCGACATCGTGAAGATGCGTGACGAATACGAGGACCGGCTGGATCATATTCTGAAGAAAGGTCAGGAAAGCGGCATCTTCAGATTTTCGAACCGACGCACCGTCCGGCTCGCCCTGTTCGCGATGCTCACCCAGATTGCCAACTGGTACAGCCCGAAGGGCAAGGAAAGCATCAGCTCCATCACGGAAGAATATATCGACCTCGCCGTCGCCATGCTGCGCGTGCCCGAGGAACACCTGATGGAAGCGGCATAGGCGCCCGCCCGATCAGCGGACGCCGATATCCCTGATCAGCTGCGGAAACGGCTCAGGCTTCCGGCGTGCATGACTTTTCCGGGCAAGGTGTGACCGAACATGGCCTCGGCCATCCGCGCGGTTTCGATCAGCGCGTCGAGATCCACGCCCGTGCTGATGCCCATCTCCTCACACATGAAGACAATATCTTCGGTGCAGACATTGCCCGCCGCGCCCTTGTGATCGGCAAACGGGCAGCCGCCAAGTCCGGCGGTCGAGCTGTCGAACTGGTCAACGCCCATGCGCAAGGCGGCATAGACGTTCGGCATACCGGTGCCCCTGGTATCGTGCAGGTGCAGCCCGACCCGCAGATCGGGGTAGCGTTCCCGCAGCGCGCCGACCCTTTCCTCGATATCGCGCGGCATCGCGAAACCCACCGTATCCGCAAGATAAATGCCCTTGAGCGGCTGCGAATACTCTTTCGCCAGCTCCACGATCCTGGCCGCCATGTCCATCACCCGGCTGATCGGTACGTGACCTTCATAGGTGCATCCGAAGGCCGTCATGATGTAACCCCACTCAAGCTCGATATCATGAGCGCGGTAGGTCTCCAGCCATTTGCGTTGCTCGTCGAAGGTCTGCTCGATGTTCTTGTTGGTGTTCTTGATCGAAAAGGTTTCCGATGCCGTGACGCGCAGCGATCCCATGATGTCGAGCGGCAGTTCCAGCGCGCGCTCCAGACCTTGCTGGTTCAGCCAGAGGCCGGTATAGCGAACGCCGTCGCGCTTGGGGATGGCGCGGGCAACCTCGTCTGCGTCGGCCATGCTTGGCACCCGCTTGGGGTTGACGAATGACACGCAGTCGATCTGCTTGAGACCGGTTGCGGCAAGAGAGTCGATCAGCTCTACTTTCTGATCTACCGTCAACTGCGCCTTCTCGATCTGGATGCCTTCGCGCGGGCCCTCTTCGTGCAGATGTATGGCCTTCGGAAAGTCGCTCATTGTTTTATGCCCTTGCATCTCGATTTGTAAACTAACGTATGTTTGTATATGTCATTGAGACGTTTTCTTCAAGCCTTGTTCCCGACAGGGTGCTAGGATCGAAGTACGGATGGAGGAAGCTTTGGGTATCATCAGGGAAACGCGCGGACCGGTGGCGTGGGTGTCGATCGACAGGCCGGCCAAGCTGAATGCTATCGATCCGGAGACGCACGAGGCGCTGGCCGCGATCTGGCCAGAACTGGAAGCCGACGACGAGGTGCGGGCCATCGTTCTGACCGGCGCGGGAGATCGGTCCTTCTGTGCGGGGGCCGATATCGGGACTTTTCTGCCGTATCTGGCGTCGGCCATCGAGGCCGGCAAGGACCCACAACATTTCTGCGGCCTGACCAACCGACGGCTGGGCAAACCATTGATTGCCGCGATCAATGGCGACGCCATGGGCGGCGGGCTGGAACTTGCGCTGGCCGCGGATATTCGGATCGCGTCCGACCGCGCGCGGTTCGCGCTTCCCGAAGTCCGGATCGGCGCGATGGCGGGCGCCGGCGGCGTCACGCGGCTGAGGCGCATGATCCCTCCCGCAGTTGCCGAACACATGATTCTGACCGGAGAGCCGATCAGCGCCGCGCGCGCCTGCGAGATCGGTCTGGTGTCCGAGATCGTGCCGGCGGCGGATCTTGCGGTGAGGGTGTCCCAGATCGCCCACCGCATCGCCGCCATGCCGCCACAGACAATTCGCGCCTGTCGGGAACTGGCTGACGACGACCATCTGCCGATCGACGCCGCACTTGAAAATGAAAGGGCCGCGTTCCGCACCCTGATGCATTCGCAGGTGCTGCGCGACAATCTTGCGCGGTTCTCGCAAGAACGCACCCGCATGTTCGGTGGGTCAGAGTAAGGCTCCGCGTCACGGGAGATTCCGACGGGCCGGAAGCCTGCTACGCCGGACGGCCGGGGCCGGCGCAGCGGTCGAATCTAGACCAGATCCTTGATGTTCTCTTCGACGAATTTCGTGTGCAGCCGATCCGCCCGGAACTCCGGGTGCCGCACGAGCTGTCGCAGAAACGCGATATTCGTCCTCAGCCCTTCGAACTCGGTCGCATCGAGCGCTTCGGTGAGCCGGTGGATTGCCTGGTCGCGATCATCCCCCCAGGCGATCACCTTCATCACAAGGCTGTCGTAGAACGGAGTGACGGAATCGCCCGCCTCGAACCCCGTGTCGACGCGGATATCGGGCAGGTCCGGGAGGCTCAGCTTCTCGATCTTCCCGGGGCTGGGGATGAACTGCTTGTCGGGGCGTTCCGCGCAGACCCGCACTTCGATTGCGTGGCCATCGTCGCGGACAGCGCCCTGTGTCAGTTCCTGCGACAGGTCCTCGCCCAGCGCTTGCCTGATCTGCAGTTGAACAAGATCGAGACCGGTGATCATCTCGGTGACGGGATGTTCAACTTGCAGGCGGGTATTCATCTCCATGAAGTAAAACGCACCGGTCTCGTCATCGTAGAGATATTCGACCGTGCCGGCGCCGACGTAGTTTGTGGCCCTGGCAAGCGCGACGGCCGAATCCAGCATGCCCTGCGCCGCCTTCGGATCGAGATGTCTCGGGCGGGCCTCCTCCAGGATTTTCTGATAACGCCGCTGCGCGGAACACTCGCGATGCCAGAGGTGCACCGCCCCCTCGCCGCCGAAGCCGAAAACCTGCACCTCGATATGGCGGGCGCGGCGGACGAGCTTTTCAAGATAGACGGAAGGGTCCGAAAACGCCCGCTCGGCCTGCGCCGAGGTGGTCTGCACGGCGGCCACCAGCTTGTCGGCCGCCTCGACCGGGCGCAGACCGATCCCGCCCCCTCCCCCGGCAGCCTTGACCAGCACCGGAAAGCCGATCTGTTCTCCTGCGGCGAGAATCCCCTCCGCGTCCGCGGGGTCCAATTTTGGCGTTCCCTCGAGAACCGGCACGCCGGCACTGCGGGCCACGGCGCGCGCCTCGTTCTTGTCCCCCATCATGCGGATCGTCTCCGCCGACGGCCCGATAAAGGCGATGCCGGCCTGCTCACAGGCCTCTGAGAAGCCGGTGTTCTCTGACAGGAAACCGTAACCGGGATGGACGGCGGCGGCGGCGATGCGCGTCGCGACTTCCAGTATCCGCCCGGCATCAAGATAGCTTTCGGTCGGCCGGGCGGGGCCGATCTCGTGCGCTTCGTCAGCTAGGCGCACGTGCAGCGCGGACTTGTCCGCCTCGGAATAGACCGCGACGGCCTCATACCCCATCTTCTGTACGGTACGGATGATGCGGCAGGCGATCTCGCCACGGTTCGCGATGAGAATCTTCTTGGTCATGTCCTACCTCGTAACGTCAGAATGAGCGGGGAAAACCGAGCCAGCGTTCGGCGATCATGTTCAGCGACATATTCTGGTTGAGCGGCGCGAAGGAATAGAGCCGGACATCGCGATAATAACGCTGGATGGGCAGGTCCATGTCGAAGCCGGCGCCCGCAAAAATCTCCATCCCGGTATCGGTGCAGTCCACGGCGGCACGGGCCGACGCCCATTTCGCCATCGAGCTCAGCACATCCGTCGCCTCGCCGGCCTCATCGCGGCGGGCGGCTTCCATCACCATGGACCAGGCGGATTCGATGGCGATGCCCGCCACCGCCAACTGGTGCTGGACGGCCTGGAACTGGCCGATCGGTCGCCCGAAGGCCTGACGGTCGGCGGCATAGTCGCGCGTGACCTCGATCGCGCCCCGGCCGATGCCGACGGCCACCGCGGCAGCATTAATCCTCTCGCCATTGAGCGTCGCGACCACCTGCGGAAACCCGTTGTCGAGCTGACCGAGGATGGCATCGGCCGGCACGCGGACATTGTCGAGCGACAGGGCATTTGTGTCATAGCCGTTGATCGCCATCGTGTTCAGTTCAGTGGCCTGGACGCCTTCGGCGCGGGTGGGGACAAGGAACATGGAAAGGCCCCGGCTGCGATGCTCCCCGGTCCGGGCAAGGACAACCATGATGTCGCTGGTCGAGGCGCCGCTGATCCACATCTTGTTGCCGGAAATCAGCCAGTCGTCGCCGTCGCGCACGGCCTTGGTCTTCATGGAGGCCAGGATATCCGTGCCGCCGCCAGCTTCGGTCAGGCAGAAGGAGGCCTTGGACTGCCCCTTGAGCAGCGGCACCAGATACTCCACCTTCTGCGCGTCGCTGCCGTTTTCCTTGATGATGCGCGTGATCATGTAATGCACGACCATAAAGACCGCCATCGAGGTCGCCTTGCGGCCGAGCACCTCGAGCACAATGGCCTGCTCCACGACCCCGCCGCCGCTGCCGTCCATTTCTTCCGGTATGCCGATGCCCATAATGCCCAGTTCGGCAAGGGCAGCGTGCAGATCCGCGTCGAAGGTCTTGGCGTTGTCGAGCCGCTGAACCTTGGAGACCGGAGAGACACGGTCGATCGTTCCCTCGAGGGCCTCGCGCAACATTTCCTGTTCGGGTGTGACGTTTATGAGATGGGGCAGCATTTCGACCTCCTTGGCGCCTATTCTCAGGCATGATTATCTGTTTGACAAAAGAACGGCTGTTTGTTTTTATACGCGAGGAGGAAGCGATGATCAAGATTACATACAGCATATTCGCAAGAAAGGATCTGGCTCCCGATATTGTTCGGTCCCGATGGATGGACGAACACGGGGACATGGTGCGCCGCTTTTCCGAAAAGCTTCGTCTGGCGCGCTACGTCCAGACCCTGCGGACTCCGCACAGGCTCGAGGGCGTGATGGCCGCCTCCAGGAACCAGCCGGCGCAATACCCGTTCGGCATGGCCGAGCTCTACTGGCGAAGCCGGGAGGACCTGGAGTGGTCCTTCACCGACGCGGACGCGCGCGAATGCTACCGCCAGCTTCTGGAGGACGAGAAGCGGTTTGCCGAACGGACGGAGTGGATGCCCTGGATCGGGGCTGAACATGTGGTCATAGACGGAGAGGTTACCCATGAATGAACGCGACCTGTTCGGTCCCGTCACAATCGGCGGCATCGAACTGAAAAATCGGATCGCGATGGCGCCGATGACCCGCAGCCGCGCGGATTTCGAGGGAAATGTCAGCCCGCTTGCCGCCGAATATTATGCGCAGCGGGCGTCTGCGGGGCTGGTCATCACCGAGGCCATTGGCATCAACCCGCAGGCCCATGGCTATCCATTCACGCCGGGCATCTGGTCGGCTGAGCAGCGTGCGGCCTGGCGCGCCGTAACCGATGCGGTCCATGCGGCGGGTGGGCACATCTGCGCCCAGCTCTGGCATGTCGGGCGGGTCTTCTCGAAGCGCAACAACCCGCTCGGTCTGGATGCGCTCGGGCCGTCAGCCGTGGCGCCGGCCTTCAAGATTTTCACCAAGAGCGGGGTGGAAGATATCGGAACGCCCCGGCCGATGACCGCCGAGGACATCGCACAAACGATCGAGGATTTCGCCACGGCCGCACTTGCCGCGCTGGAAGCGGGCTTTGATCTGGTCGAGCTGCACTGCGCCAACGGCTACATCATCGAACAGTTCCTGTCCGACGAAGCCAATCAGCGCACGGATGCCTACGGCGGCTCCCGGCAGGCCAGGCTCAAGTTCCTCTCCGATATCCTGGACGCCATCCGCGCCAAAGCGGGCGATCTTTCCCGGATCGGCATCCGCCTGTCTCCGTCTGGCGATTTCAATGGCATCCGCCATAGCGATCCCATGGGGGCATTCCGCGATGTGCTGGGGCTGATCGAAAATCAGGGGCTTGCCTACCTGCACATTATCGAGCCTTCGATTTCCGGCGATGGAAGCCGGCGCGTGGCCGGCGAATCCGAAGCGCCGGACGTCCTCGCCATTGCGCGGGCGGCTTTTTCGGGCCCGATCATCGCCTGTGCCGATTACGACCGCGCGCGCGCCGAGGACGCCATCCGCACGGACCGCGCCGATATGGTCGCCTTCGGGCGTCCCTATATCTCGAATCCCGACCTTGTCGAACGCCTGAAGGCAGGCATCGCGCTTGCCGAATACGACCGGTCGACTTTCTACACCCGCGGCGCAAAAGGATACGTCGATTATCCCCGCCTGCTGCCTGCGGAAGAAGATGCCAACACCTGACGCAGAGGAGAAATGCAATGGAAAAGGTAGTGCCAATCGTCACACGGGCTGGAGCCGAGGATAAGAGGACCGCACAGTCGGATGACTGCGTGCGGGTCTCGGGGGTCAGCCCGCAACACACCCCCGCCACGAAAATCTGGTTTGGCAAGGTTTTCAACGAACCCGGTCACCGCTCACCGCCGCATCACCACAAAGAGTGCGAAACGGGCGGCTATGTCCTGAAGGGCCACGGGCGGATCTATTTCGGCGACGACTACAAGGAATACACCGACATGTACGCGGGCGATTTCGTCTTCGTCCCCCCGTTCATGCCGCATGTCGAAGTCAACATGAGCACCACGGAGGAACTGATCTGGCTGACCTGCCGGACCCCCGACAATCTGGTCGAGAACCTGCCGGATGTGCCGGATGAACAGCTTGAAGGCTACCGCCGTTCCTGACCGCTTCCCCGGAGATCATCATGCAAAACGCCACTTCCCTGTCGCAGAGCCTATCCGGCGGCCTGGTCCGATCTTTCGGCGCCATCGTCCTCGGCTCCGTCCTGATGACCCTTGCCGCCAAGTACCAGGTGCCCTTTTACCCGGTGCCCATGTCGCTTCAGACGCTGGTGGCCATTGGCGTCGGCTTTGCCTTCGGCCCGGTTCTCGGATCGCTGTCGATCGTCTTCTACCTCGTAGAGGGCGCTCTGGGGCTTCCGGTCTTTGCCAACGCGCCTGAACGCGGGATCGGGCTGGCCTACATGATGGGCCCGACCGGGGGCTATCTCGTCGGCTTTGTCCTGGCGGCGGCGACCGCAGGACTGCTGTCCCGAAGGTTCCGTGTCAGGCGCTACCGGTCCGCGCTGGTCGTGGCGCTTAGCGCCGGGGCCATGGTGTATCTCCCCGGCCTCGCATGGCTGGGCTCGATGATCGGCTATGGCAGGACGCTTCTGGACGCCGGGTTCTACCCGTTCCTGCCGGGGGACCTCATCAAAGCCGGCATCGCGGCGCTGGTCTATGTTCAGGCCATGCGCATTCGCGACCACAGTAAAGCGTGACCCACGATGCGACTTCTGAGCTATCGAACTGCTGACGAGGCCCCCGACTACGGCGTTCTGGCCGCCGACGGTCAAGGCGTCGTCAGCCTATCATCCCATGCCCCGTCCCTGAAGGCCTTTCTGGGACTGGACAACTGGCAGGAGATCGCGGCCGGAGCGGAAACTGCCCCGGCAACGACCGCTCTGGCGGATGTCGACTTTCTGCCCGTCATTCCGGATCCGGCCAAGATTTTCTGTGTGGGCGTGAACTACGCAAGCCACCTCAAGGAAACCGGGCGCGACCTGCCCGAAAAGCCGATGATCTTCATCCGGTTCGCCCAGTCCCAGATGGGACACGGCCGCCCGGTGATCCGCCCCGCGGTGTCTGACAGGCTGGACTTCGAGGGCGAGCTTGCCGTCATCATCGGGTCTCATCTGCGCTATGCGCCCCCGGAGGCAGCGCTTGCCGCCGTCGCAGGTTATAGCTGCTACAACGATTGCAGCATCCGGGACTGGCAGCGCCACACGACCCAGTTCACGCCTGGCAAGAACTTCCCCTCGACCGGCGCCTTCGGCCCCTGGATGGTCACGCGCGAGGCCTTCGGCGCGATCGGTCCGCAGAAGATCGTTACGCGACTGAATGGCGAGGTGATGCAGGACGGCCGGCTCGATGATCTCATATTCGATGTCGGCCAGCTGGCCTCCTACATGTCCTATTTCTGCGCCCTGGAACCGGGAGACGTCATCATCACCGGTACCACCGGCGGGGTCGGCGCCTTTCGCGATCCCCCGGTCTGGATGAAACCCGGCGACCTGGTCGAGGTCGAGATCGACGGAATTGGCGTGCTGCGCAATCCGGTGGAAGGCGAAGCCCCATTGAAGAGCCCGGCCTGGTGATGCGCACGCGCGAACAGGGAGCCGGACCGCTTCTTGCCGGCAAGGTGGTCCTGATCACCGGCGGCGCATCCGGCATCGGCCGGGCCGCCGCGATCCTGGCCGCGCGCGAAGGCGCCCGGCTCTTCATCGCCGACATCAACCTGGCCAGCGCGCGCTCCACCCAGGCCGAGATCGAGGCGGAGGGCGGCACGGCAGAGGCGCTGCGGGTGGACCTTTCGGACGCTTCAACGATCACCGCGATAATTGCGCATCTGATGGCAGCGGCGGGGCGTCTCGACGGCGCGTTCCTGGCGCCCGGCGATATGGAGGCCTACAACCTGCACGAACAGGCCCAGCATCTTTACAGGACGCGCGCCGCCAGGGTTTTCGTTGCCATCGGAATGCGGAAGGACATGTATGATGGCCTTCCCGAGGACCTGCAGAATGTCTTCAAGGAGGCTGGCAACAATGCCATGATCAATATGGCAAAGATGGATGAACAACTCACATCCGAAGGGCTCGAGAAAATGGCTGCCGAGGGCGTGACCATTGTCGAACCGTCGGAAGAGGACAAGGCCGAGATCCGCCGACGGTTGGATTCCATGATCGGAGAGTTCCGCGAGAACAACAAGGACCTGCAGGATCCGTCGGTGGACGAGGTTCTTTTCTCCCTCGCGGCGCTTTCGGAGAAATACTCTGATCTTTCGGACGAGGAAATCCTGACGATCTGGAAGAATGATCCGATCGACAACTTCCTGCCGTGATCTGGCCGGCCGATCATCTTTCACCGCCGACAGGCGCATCGCGATATCGCAGGCAAGTAACTGGTCGGCACTGGTCGAAGGGAAAATGTCATGTACCCACTTGAAGACGTCAAAGTAATAGACTTCAGTTTTCATCTGCCGGGACCCATGGCGAGCCTCATACTGTCGGAAGCCGGCGCCGACGTCGTCAAGGTCGAACGCCCCGGTACGGGCGACGAACTCCGTATGATTCCGCCTTTCGCAGGTGACGAAAGCCTGAGCTTCGCCATGCTCAACCGAGGCAAGAAGTCCGTCTGCTTGGACCTCAAGAACCCGCGCGCTTTCGAAATGCTGGAACCCTTGCTGCGTGAAGCGGATGTGCTGATCGAACAGTTCCGGCCCGGTGTGATGGAAAGACTGGGATTTGGCTACGACGCGATCCGCGCGGTAAATCCGCGCATTGTATACTGTTCGATCACCGGCTACGGACAAACCGGACCAGCGCGGATGAAGGCCGGCCACGACCTCAATTACTGCGCTGAGACAGGCCTGCTCTCTTTGTCTGGCGACATATCGGGCCGACCCACGGTGCCCCAGGTCACCATCGCCGACATCGCCGGCGGCAGCTATCCAGCGGTCATGAACATCCTTCTAGCCTTGCGCCGGAAGGACAAGACCGGCGCCGGTTGCCATCTCGACATTTCGATGACCCGCAACCTCTTTGCGCTGCAGTACTGGGCCGTTGGGGAGACCGCTTTCCATGGAAAGCCTCCTGCACCTTCAGACGCCCTGCTGACAGGCGGATCGCCGCGCTACGCCATCTATGAGGCAGGCGACGGACGTTATCTTGCCGCCGCGCCGATCGAGGACCGTTTCTGGCAACGGTTCTGCGAATTGATCGAGCTTCCCGAGGAATACAGGGATGACGCCAAAGATCCCGAGCGGACGCGGACTGTAGTTGCCGCAATCATGGCGCGGGCGCCGGTGGATCACTGGGACCGCCTGCTTGGAGCCGATTGTTGCTGCGCGAAAGTCCGGAACATGGAAGAAGCGATGGCGGACGCGCATTTCGCCGCGACGGGAACATTCGATCGCAAAGTAGTCACTCGCGACGGTCGCACCCTCACAGGGACGACGGTTCCGATCGACAGCGCGCTGTCCGTATCATCCGATAGAATGCAAGCCCCGAAGCTCGGCGAGCAAAACAGCCTGCTTTTCCATTCCGGCCCGAAGGACGGAACCGACTAGAGTCTGTCAGGTTCAAATCGAACCAGACAGACTCAAGATTCATTTGTTTTCGTTTGTCTTTTCGGGAAAACCGGATTCCACTTTTTCCCGACAAACTCTAGCTTTGCGAGGGCATCAGGTCGGGATGCATCTCGGGTACCCGATCCTGGAAGTCGGGCGCACGCTTTTGCAGAAAACTTTCAACGCCTTCCCTGGCGTCCGACGATCGCGACCGCGTCTTGAGCAGCCGGCTCTCTTCCATATGCGCGGACATGGGCGTGTTGGACATCGACTGTGTCCACAGAAGGCGCCTGGTCAGCACCAAACCCTTTTCGAGCGCTTCCTCAGAAGAAATGGCCCTTCCGGAGAGGCACCAATCCAAAGCCGTGTCCATGCCCACCACCCTTGGCAGGAACCAGCTGGCGGCGCCATCGGGAACGATGCCGCGGCGCGTGAAGGGATAGGCGAACTTCGATTCCTCGCTGCAAAAACGCGCATCCGACGGCAGAACCAGCGTCGCGCCAAAGCCGACGGCCGCGCCATTGATCGCCGCGATCACCGGTTTCCGACATTCCAGAATACGCAAGGTGACAACGCCGCCCAGATCCCGGTCAGCATCCGGATCGAATTCGCAATCCCGATCGTCCGTGGCATCAAAGAATGGCGCCGAACCACTGAGATCCGCGCCGGCACAGAATGCACGTCCTGCACCGGTGATGACGATGGCGCGAATGCCGTCCTCACGATCTGCGCTGTCGAGGGTTTCGAGAAGGCCGAGGGTCATCTCCCGCGTGACGGCGTTCAGCTTGTCAGGTCGGTTCAGAACTATGAGCCGATGTCGCCATCGCGCTTGAGGACGACCAATCCGTTGCGCGCTCTGGTGCTCTCAGCCATAGACGAAAAGAATTTCCGCGATCATGGCGGGCTTTGGGGCGCCCTCCAGTTCGAACTTTACGCCATATGTCACCCTCAGCCCTGCCGGGGTTTCCTCGGTCTCTTGCACCGTCAGCGCCAGCCTCACGCGGCCGTCCACGGGCACAGCGGCGAGAAAGCGTGTCTTGTTCGAACCGTAGTTCAGGATGCGGTCGGATTTCACCTCCAGTATCTGCGGCATCAGCGTGCCGAGAAGCGACAGCAGGAGGTAGCCGTGGGCTATCGTCTTGCCGCCCGGGGCCTCCCGCTTCGCGCGCTCGACATCAACATGAATCTACTGGCGATCGCCGGTTGCCTGCGCGAAAGCGTCGATGGTTTCCTGCGTGATCGTCATCCATTCGCTTGGTTCGAAAGACGTTCCAGCCAGATTGATCAACTCCCCGGGGGGACGAAAAATGGTAAGCGTTACATCCAGCCCCTTTTTTAGTGTCTTCCCGTGGTGGGGTGGGTGCCGGTATATTGGCGCGTAGCGCCAATATAGAGACGGCTTCGCAGAGAGCCGCATTTTTGCGACCCTTGTCAATCCTTTGATTTGAAACGAATTTTCTGTCAATAATCGCTCGCTTCAGCTGACTGGGTGCGCCGATGGCCTGATCTCGGTGGATCGGGAGCGATGAGACGGGGACTTTGCCTGATCGATTCGTCGTATCCGACAGCGTCGTGGACACATCTCCAGTGTCTATTCGAGCTGGGGACATTTTCATGCGTCCAGCGTCATCGCAGGCCGGCTTGTTGTCGTTGCGGCTCGGATGACGGGTTCGGCGGCAATCGATCGATGCTTGATGGTTCTGGGGTCGGGCTCGGCGTCTGGCTGATCAATCGTATTCGCCATGATCACTCGTATGGGTTCTGGCCGTGAGGTCGGCTATGAGCGAAGGCCCGCCGTTCCAGAAAAGATCATTCGGCAGCGCCAAAAGCCGCTGGCTCTCTGCTGATGTGCCGTTCTCGCCAGGTTTTCCCTGCATTCGGTGTGCTCTTGACCGGCGGTGGTTTTGCCGCAACAGATTTTGTACGAGCTGCAGGCGGGTACGCCTGACAGACGATGCCGATGGACGTGGCAGCTGCCCTTCAGCGATTATGCCTGACGCACCTCCAGCGGCGCATTCCAGGGGAGAAGCTTTTCGTAGTCGACGGTTCCGCGATTGCAGCTGATCTCGTCGAATAGCCATTTCAGGTAGGGCTCGACCCTGACCCTGTTCAGCTTGCAGGACTCGACGATCGAGGACAGGATCGCCCATGCCTCGAACCCTTCATCGCTGCCGACGAAGAGTGCGTTCTTTGCGAGCAGCTTCGTTGGTTTGAACAAGCGCTCGACAGCGTTCGTATCGAGATCGATACGCCCGTCGTCAACGAACATGGTCAGGCCTTCCCAATGATTGAGAACATAGTGGATTGCCTTGCGCATGCCGTTATTGACGACATGGATTTCGGCAAGTTCGATGAGCCTGCAACGCAGCCGGTCAAGTATCGATTGTGATAATTTTCGTCTCACCGATCTTCGATGATCGGGCGGTTTGCCATTGATCCCGCCCTCAACGGCGTAGAGTTTGGCAATAATCTGGATGACGTCGTTCGCTTCCGGCGTCTTGTTGGCATCGAACTCGTCAATGAACTTGCGCCGCGCGTGGCTCCAGCATTTCGGTGACTTGATGCCCGCAACACAGGTGCCCGGCGTTCCGAGCCGTCCATAGCCGGAATAGGCGTCGGTCTGCACGATAGCGGTCATGCCTGAAAGAATTTCATGAATGCGTTTCATCGATCGCGTCGGGCCGACATAGTAGACAACCAGCGGAGGAAGGTTGCCGCCGAAGGAGCGGTCGTCACGATGAAGGGCGTACAGGTAAATCTGGCGGGTTTTGCCCCGACCCGGATCGAGTTCCTTCATCGGGCTTTCGTCCAGATAAAGACGCCAGCTTTCTATCCGTGCTTCGCGCTCCATTAATTGCCACACGGGATCAAGAACGCCGAGTGCCGCCGTGGTCGCCCAGCGCATAAGCGTGGAACGCGGATAGTTTATACCATAGGCCTCGAGAAGCCGCTCCTGCCTGTACCAGGGGAGATACCAGTCAAGCCGCATGGCGATCGAATGCGCGAGGAAGCCGTTGCTGAAGGTGGTTCCCCTGATCAGCGCCGGTTCAAAGGGCGTGCCGACCATCTTGCCCTGAAGGCAACGGTATTTCGCGTATTTGCGAACCGCAATATAGTATTCCGCCGCAACCGCAGGGACAGAGACCGTCCTTGGTGCCCATATCAAATTCACGCCGTTCGAGATGGGCCGGCCATGTGCGCGCGCCGCGCCCTGACCGGTTTCGCAGCTTCGTCTCCGAGGCTGTCGTGCCCTCGGCCGGCATGGCCTGCCCTGCTGACCCGTTGGTGCCATCCGCAGGTTTGCCGTCTCCAGTCTCCGGCTGGCCGTCGGGGTCTGTGTCGGACTTGCCTTTATCTTTGCCTTTCTGGGGATTGGTGTCAGCGCTCGGGCCGAATTTCATCTTGTTGAGCTTGGCAAGCTGCCCGCCAAGCCTTTTGATCTCAATCTCGAGCACGCGTATTGTCGCCGTCAGCTTGAGGTTTTCGGCCTGCAGATCGTCATTGTCGGAAATCACGGCACGCCACAGATCGTCGATCCGGTGGGCGATCAACGCTCCGTCGACAATGGCAGCATCCAGAATATCCTGCTTTATGCTTTCGATCGTATCGAGCATGGCGCCATGCACGACAAAGAGCACGTCCGATCGCGGTTTTCAGACAAGGTCCATTCGTTCACGCGCACCGACCGGTGGCATGCAACTTGACTTCTTCCGTGATGCGTGGGATGGGAAGATCAATCGTGGCACACGATTTATATGGGGTCTGGAGGACTGCAATCCTCCGGGCCTCAGTCTTTTTCAGCCCTGATGCTCAAGTCAGCGCATTTCAACTCCTGTATTTCTCATGAACCTCCGCCATCAATACCGATGGGCGAAGCAGAGGTTTGACGACTGATTCGCAGTCTTTCTATCGCCTTCGATTCGCCTCGACAAGTCATTCGATTATTAATTTTACAGTTCATTCTCCTGCTGAACTGATAAGATTTTCAAATTCTGGATTTATACATTCATTTTTCGCATTCTATACACGCTTTATCCTTTTATTTTTGGCATTTGTTTTCCCGGCTTGTCGCATTCCAGATTTCACCGCCACGCCCAGAGTGATGTGCCATCCGCAATCGAGCAGAAGGCCGAAATGACCGGCGATCCGGGCCGATAGCGTCGCATTCGCCTTGCAGGCTTCCGTCCCGGACGGATAGATTTTCGCATCGGTAGTACAACAGGCTTTTGCTGATTTTCGCATTTGCGCCGGAAAGCCACGTTTCTTTATTCGCATCATTTCGTGGAGTGCTCGTCCGTCAGAAAAAAAGGCGGTGGCTGCGGCCTTTGGAAATCGAGCATCGATTGCCAATCCCATATCAGGAAAGCTTCACTTGAGAATCTTCCCGTCTTCGACCGTGACGTCGATCGGGTTCCTGCTGCCCTTGATGGACAGGCGCCAGGTGAAGCGGCTGTCATTTTCGACATAGACGCTGCCGGATGAGCCAATCACCGTTCATATTTCTGTCGCAGAATTGATCACGGGCATTCCGCCCGTTCGAGTCTGCAGTCGTTCATGATATTTGCCGTCTTTGACGAAAGCAGTGTGCAGCGGCATGACGGAGGGCAGGTAGAGATCGAACAGGCGCTTTTCGAGCGCCGGTCTCAGATCGGATCGCTTAAGAATATCCCGAACGAATGCAAGGCGGCGCAGCGTCAGCGCATCTTCTTCGCCGACGGCGCGAAAGCCTACCGGGAGCCTGCTCCAGCGTGGCGTGACGGGGGTCAGGAAGCGCCAGCCGGAAAAGACGTCGAATGCCAATGTGCCGAAGCCATCGACCTCGACCGGATCGACATTGCTCGTCTGCCGGGCGACGAGCGCCCATCCGGCATCGGAATGATGCAGCACGAATGTTTCCTCCAAAACCTGGTCGATACCGACGACGGATTCGATCGTCACGATCGAATAGCTGTCCTGCGCTGGAAAGATGCGGAACGTTCCGACAAATCTTTGTGGCTGCGAAATCCGTACCTGCCGTCGGCGAACCGGTCCCGGCCGGACCACGCGGTCGGACAGGTCGGTCGAGGACTTTTGAGCCTGGGCCATGGCAGCGGCCGCCCCGTGGAAGTTCTGGCCACCAATGTAATAGGCCACTTCGAGATTGTGCAGCCCGTCGAAGACGGTTTCATCCGGGTGATCCAGATAAAACGCAACAAGCGCCTTTGCACTGGCCGCCCTTGTCGGCTGTGGTTTGATCCTGGGCCCATGATCCCTGATGATTTTATCGAGCAGCGCATCGTTAAGCTGCTTTGCCTGTTCAGGCAGCCTGCCCTTTGGCTCGATCATCTCAAGAAGAGCCGTGAAATCTTTCGCCAGAAGGACCGGTTCAAGCGGATGGTGTCCGGCAAGCGCGCTGACGCCCCAGACCGTCCCGAAATTTAGCGGATGCAGGCTGACAAGCAGCGACAGACAAAGGCTCATCGTTGCCGTGCTGACTTGCCCGATCGGGAAATAGCGTCTTCTGTCATACGGCAGCGTCTCGGTCATCACATAACCGCAGAGCCGCCGATAGCGCCTTTCGGTTTCAGCGATGCCGGGCAGGCCCTCGAAATCGGCAACATAGTGATAGCCGTCCAGGCACAGCGGCAGAGAGCGTTGTCCCTCGCATAGCTTGCGGGCGCCAAAATGTTCGAAATACCAGCGCAAATCGTCGGGAAACGACGCTGCCATCATGTCTTCCAGCTCCGCGATGCACTCCGGGGCATAAGGCTCGATGGAAGCATCATCCGAAAAGGCCAGTTGCCCGGCGATATCCTGAACAGTTTTCATCTTCAGCGCCTCCTCATGGATCGCATGCCATAGTCTGGTTGCAATCTGGCCGGACTATGATTGACATCCTTCCTTAAAGTTGTAAAACTTCCGCTGTCATATTAGACATCAAGGATATTCGTGTGTCACATCTGACGATGCTGGAAGCCGTTACGCCAATCACAGATATCGACGGTCGTGTCTTCTCCTGCCGGCAGGCGATTGACAGCGGGCACGGCTTTTCCATCTACCTCGGCTATCCCGAAGATCGATCGACCGGCACGCCGGAAGCGGTGCTGACGCGCGAACTCGCCGATCACCTGCTTGCCCATGGCTTCTCGCAGAAGCGTTCCGGCCTGCCGCTCGGATCGGTGCGGCTCCTCAAATTCCGCAAGCGTCTCGGCATTGTCGATGGCCGCGACCCTAAGGAGCGGGCGCGGCGGGCGGCGCTCGCAAAGCCGGTGCGCATCGTTGACGATATCGACGGAACCCGTTTCAAGGTCCGGCGCGAACAGAAGACGGATCTTGGTGTCACCATCCTGCGCGGCGTCGAGATCGGCAGGCCCAAGACCAGCCCGCAGGTCGTCCTGACGCCGGCGCTTGCCGCCCTCATCCGCGAATGGGCCGACTTTCCGATGAAGCTCGATGCGTTCCTGCCCTTCGACACCAAGATCCTGATGAACCTTCGCACCCGGCTCGGCCTTTCCTGGCACGACGACCGGGCGGCATGGTGGGCAGAGCGGTTCGGCGACCTGCTGACGCTCACGCCGGAAGATTTTTCTGCCCGTCACGGCCACAGGCCCAATGTCATCGACGACGAGCGGCGGGCGGTGCTCTATGTCGAGAAACGCCTGTCGCAGACGCCCGCCGACAGGGATTTCCTCGACCTGATGATCGATGACTGGTCCGGCAAGCGCCACGATAACGGCGCGGCCAAGGGCGAGGCGCTGCGCGAAAGAACAGGGCTCAGCTACACATCGGCGCGCCGCTATCGCCGTGCCTACAAGGTGCTGAAGGCCGCCGGACGGATCGGCGCCAATGGCTTTCCGGTCACTTTCCCGGCCTCACGCTCTTGAGCCACCCGCTCGCTCTTCAGGAAGGACATCACCATGAACGCCATCATCGACATGCCGGTCCTCTTCCAGGATCAGGACATTGCCTTCACCTTCGAGGCCCCGGCGCTGAAGGATGCGGAGCTTCTCGTTCATGGCTTTTCGTCAGAAGAGAAACTCTTCGAGCTTTCCGAGGTGGTGATCGAACTCGTCTCCGATGATCCCAAGATCGATATCAACGCCCTGCTCGACACACCGGCGACGCTGACGATCCATCACAAATATGCAGGCATAAGGCATATTTCCGGCATCATCGCCGATATGGCCCGCCGCGATGAGGGGGCTCACCGCACCTTCTACACCGTCGTCCTCATGCCTGCGCTCGGCCGGCTCGCCCATGGCTCCGACAGCCGCATCTTCCAGCAGAAGACCGTGCCCGAAATCATCGCCGAGGTGCTGAAGGAAAACCGCGTCGAGGATATGCGCTTCGTGCTTGAGGGCGCCCATGTAGCGCGGGAATATTGCGTCCAGTACAACGAAACCCATCTCGATTTCGTCCGCCGCATCGCCGCCGAGGAAGGCATCTGGTTCTTCTTCACCTCCGGCGAAAACGGACAGAACCAGGTCACATTCATCGATACGCCGATGATCGTGCCGAAGCTGAAGGCAATGCCGGAACTGGAATACAATGCCAATCCCGGCGGCGTGGCGAAGGGCGTCTTCTGCCGCAGCTTCACCTTCCGCGAGCGCTTGCGGGCGACGAGCTTCACCCAGCGCGAGAGGCTGTTCACCAATCCGGGGTACAGCCAAGAGCATCGCGCCGACCGTCAGGCCGATAACGGCGCCAAGGGCAATTACGATCTCTACAACTATCCGGGCGGCTACAAGAAGGATGTCGCGGGCAAGCCGTTCACCAGATCGCAGCTCGAGGCCGTGCGCGTCGAGGCCACCACCGGCGAGGGCCGCACCAATGCGCCGGCGCTGACGCCGGGCTATAAGGTCATGCTCACCGAGCATCAAAATGACGACTGCAACGTCTTCTGGCATCTGCTCTCCGTTTCCCATGAGGGCGAGCAGCCGCAGGCGCTGAAAGAGGAGGCAGGTGCTGGCGCGACCACCTATGCCAATCGCTTCCTGGCGATGCCGGCGGACCTCAACTACGCCCCGCCGAAACAGCCGAAGCCGAAAGCCGACGGCCCGGAGATCGCAACCGTCAGCGGCCCGGAGGGCGAGGAGATCTACTGCGATGACTGGGGCCGCGTGAAACTTTCCTATCCGTGGGACAGACGCTCGAAAGACAATGAGCACGCCTCGGTCTGGACCCGCGTCGCTTCAAGCTCGGCGGGCGGCACTTTCGGCGAGGTGATCCTGCCGCGGGTCAAACAGGAGGTGATCGTCGATTACGTCCGCGGCGACCCCGACCAGCCGATCATCACCGGCCGCTCCTACAACGCCCTCAACCTGCCGCCCTACAAGCTCCCCGAAAACAAGACCAGAACCGTCTGGCGCTCCCAGACGCACAAGGGTCCCGGCTATAACGAGCTGCGCTTCGAGGACGAGAACGACCGGCAGGAGGTCTATGTCTACGCCCAGAAGGACCGCAACGAAAAGACCAACAACAACCACTCCGAACGCATCAACAACAACTGGGTCCAGTCCATCGGCCACAACAAGGGCATCGAGGTCGGCAATAACCTGACCGAGATCGTTGACGGCAATATGGAGCTGCGGGTCGGGCCGGGCAATACCGGCACCCTCACGCCGTCATCGGCCTCGCGCGACACCCAAGGCATCGGCACGACAGCCGAAGCGCTCGGGCGGCCCGAAACGGGTGAAAAGGGCAATGGCAATCTGATGATTTCGGTCGAAAAGAGCAGGGCGCAGACGATCGGCGAAAACCACAGTGAGGATGTGCGCGACAACAAGACCACGACCGTCGGTAAGGATTACGACCTCACCGTCAAGCGCCGCATCGAGATTTCGGCCGGCGAGGAAATCATCCTCCATTGCGGCCAGGCGCGCATCATCATGACCGCCGACGGAACGATCAACATCATTGCCAAGCGGGTCATCCAGAAAAGCGACGAGAAGATCGAACTCCTCTCCGATATCGTCAAGGTCAATTGAGGGAGAGAGCCGCATGAAATGGAAACGGACGCTCATGATCGCCGGTGTCTCGGTGGCGCTCGCAGCCGGGCTCGGCGCCGGCGGGTATTGGGGCGGGAAGGCCTATTGGCATCTGCTTCAGAGGCAGGAACTTCAGGCGCAGCAACGGCAGGAGGAAATCATGGCCGAGATGAAAGCCGACGCGGCCGAGAAGGCCCAAAAGGAACAGGAACAGATCATCGCCGCGTTTCGGGAACGCAATCTCAGACGGGCGCAGACATCATTTGCCGATGCGCCGATGGATCTCAAGGCGCTGCTGACGGGCATCGTCATGGGGCGAACGCCCTCCGATGCCGATCTGGCCAAATTCAGCAAGGAAGAGATCAACAAGACTTACCCACTGACCGAAGGCGAGTTCGGCATTGATCAGGGCTATACCGACAATCTGCTGCGCGAGGCGCTGTTGTCCCGCAATTTCCCGGCGGCCGAAGCGCTGGCGAGGCATGGCGCGGATGTAACCTATAACGACAATGAACTGGCCTTTGACGCGATTACGACGCTGACCGGGTTCGGCATCTACCGCCCGGATACGGCTGCGACGCCGTTTCTCGACTACGCTTTTGGCAACCAGTTCCTGACGCTTTATCTCGAAAATGGCGGCGATCCGAATGCCTATGTGAAAGAGGGATTAAACAGTCTTTTGACGTACGCTGACGGTCATAACAACCTGCAGGCCATTCTGCTTCTACTGGCGCACCATGCCGATCCGTGGTTTCAGGTGCCGGCCGAAGGGGCGGACTATCGATACGACAGTTTCTTCATCACAATTGCCACAGCATATGATATTCAACTAGAAATTGCTTTTCGTGTTGCCAAAGCAGGTCACTACGACAATGCCCCCGTGGACAAGCTCGACAGATTGATCGAGCAATACCAAAGCATCGCCAAACAATATGTCGGCTCCACTGGTCCAAGCGATCTTGCTTCGACATGGGGCTTGCAAAAGGTCTTGCCGCTGATCCTCAAGGGCAACAACCGTGAACCAACCGGATTTATCTCCGAGCTTCTGGCGATGGATGTGCCGGACGATATCGGCGGATTCTTTCTTGCCCCCGGTCAGCTCTGGTCACCGCCGGACGCACTGCCCCTCACCAAACAGCAGGAAGGCACGGAGAAGTGGGATGGGTAAGGACAGCTGTATTATCTCCGGCGACTCGCTGACCAAGCTTTGCGAGCGCGCCAGTTCCATGCTGATCACGCGGATTTATGACACGCCGCGCGACAAGCTGCCGGACCCGCTGAAACCTTGGTATGACGCCAATCTGAAACATTGGGACGTGGCCTGGGAGGTGAAACAGACCAAGGGCAGCGACGGCTTTCAATGCGCCCTCTACACGCCGAAGAATGCCGGTGGAACGAAAGCGCCGCAATGCTGCCCGCCCGTACTGGCCTTTCGCGGCTCCGACGTAACCGATGAGGATTTTGCTGAACTGGCGTTGAACATCAATGGCGCCGTCACGATCACTTCCGATTCCACGGTGGGCTGGAAGAATTTTACCGGCAAGCCGGAGGTTCATGCCTTCGACACGACGCTCTCCAAAAATCCGGACTATAATGGCAAGCCGGAAAGCGTGCTGAAAGATGCCAGTGGCGTGCTTTCCGACAATACGGTCTTGTTTTCGAATGTGACGGTGACGCGCAAGCTGCCGGTCAACACCGCGGCCGGCACGGCCATGCCATCCTATCTGATGCTGACCTTCACCTTCACATTCTCCGCCACGCTCTATTATGGCGAAAACGGCGACTGGCCCACCAATATCAGTCAAGGACTGGGGAATGTTCCCAGTCAATATAAGAATGCGATTACCGCAGGAAAAGGAGCCGCTGGTGATGCAATCTCGAAATGGAATAACCGGTTGAGCGTTGTCGGCCATTCTCTGGGCGGCGGACTGGCGAGCGCGGCGGCACTGGCGGCACAAAAGGCCTATCCGGAACTGAAAATCTCCTGCTGGACCTATAACGCAGCGGGCCTGCACAAAAAGACCGCGAAAGCGGCAGGTGCCAAACTCACCGACGCCTGTTCCATCCCCGTCCGCTCCCGCTATGTGCAATCGGAAATCCTGTCCTCGCTGCAATCGCGCACGCCGCTTGTGCCGCTTCTGTCCAGCCTGTTGCGCTGGAGCGGCCATCAGATGCCGGAAGCGGTTGCCATGCCCTTCGGCTATCAGGGCATCAGCCCCGGCCCGACCGAACTGTTCGGCCAATCGCTGGACTATGCGCCGATGTGGGGCGACCTGCCGAAACTCTATCCGCTGGAGGATCAGGAACTCGCGCCGGGCTATCCCTTCTCCTTCCTGAAGCCGATCCTCGACATTGCCGAAACCAGCAATACGCTCGACCTGTTTTTGAACCGCCTGATCAGCCATATCGGCCTGTATATGCTTGCCCATCCTTTCTCCACGATCGGCGAGGGGCTCAAGCTCTGGCGAAATGATGACGACGCACGGGAGCGGCTGAAAGAGAGTGCCATCAAGGCCCCGCCTGCGGGCAAACCGACCAGCAGACGGCCGACCCCGATCACGGCGGACAGTCTTCGCCCCATATGGGAACGTGATCTCCTCGAATTGTCGCGGATATTCGTCGCATCCGGCTGCTATCACCTGTGGCCGTCCTGCGCTTTCACCTTCCTGCTCGACAGGCCAAAACAATAGGGAGCACGTCGCCATGATCCGTGAAACGCCGGATGCCCTGCCACTTACCAAGCAACAGGAAGGCACGGAGAAGCGGGATGGGTAAGGACAGCTGCATCATCTCCGGCGACTCCATCACCAAGCTCTGCGAGAGGGTCAGTTCCATGCTGATCACGCGGGTTTGTCGGGCGAAGTGCGAACACCCCCAACAAGACGCACTGTCATGGAGCCGCCCATGAAATGGAACCAGGTCTTTGGCGGTGTTTTTATCGTGGCGATGCTGGCCGGTTTCGGCTGGTTCCTGCGTGCGCCGCCGCAAGCACCGCAATCCCGACAACCGCCCATGACCGTGGAGGAAAGCATGAAACAGGCCGAGGCCGAACAGGCGCAAAAGGATCAGGAGGCGTTTCTGGAACAATGGCGGGAGAAGAACCTCAGACGGGCGCAGACCTCCTTTGCTGATGCGCCGATGGATATCAAGGTGCTGCTGACCGCCATCGTCATGGGGCGAACGCCATCTGACGCCGATCTGGCGAAGTTCACCAAGGAAGAGATCAACCAGACCTATCCTTTGACGGAAGGCGAGTTCGGCATCGATCAGGGCTACACCGACAATCTGTTGCGCGAGGCGCTGCTGTCCCGCAATTTCCCGGCGGCAGAAGCGCTGGTGAGGCATGGCGCGGATGTAACCTATAATGAGGATGAACTGGCCTTTGATGCGATCACAACCAGGACGGCATTCGGTCCAGAAGATGACAACCGGATCGTACCCTTTCCGGATTACTCATTCGGCAACCAGTTCCTGACGCTTTATCTGGAAAACGGCGGTGGCCCGAATGCCTACGATTCAGAGGCGGGTTTTAGCCTGCTGACGGATTCCAGTGCGGAATATAATCTTCAAGCCGTGCTAATTCTTTTGGCACATAATGCCGATCCGTGGTTTCAGGTGCCAGACAAGGGCTCAGACTATTTAAATCGAAGCTTTTTAACAACCATTGCCAATACCTCTAAAAGGTCCTTGGAAATTACGTTTCGGGTTGCTGAAGCCGGGTATTATGACAATTTAGACCTCGAAAAACTCGATGAATTACTTAAGAAGTATCAGCAATATGCCCATCACTACATTGGTATCACCGGGCCAGATGGTCTCTGGCGAGCATGGGCTCTGCAAAAGGTTTTGAAGCCCATCCTGAAAGGGAATCACAGTGAGCCAACCGGTGATATTGCAGAGCTGATGGCGATGAAGATACCGGATGATGTTGGCGGTTTCTATCTCGCCCCCGGTCAGCTCTGGTCCCCACCCGGCACACCGCAAATTGTCGCTGACGAATTCGGCACGGAGAAGTGGGATGGGTAAAGACACCTGCATTATCTCCGGCGACTCCTTGACCAAACTGTGCGCGCGCGTCAGTTCGATGCTGATCATGCGGGTTTATGAAACGCCGCGTGACAAACTGCCGGACCCTCTGAAACCCTGGCACGACGCCAACATGGAACATTGGGACATGGCCTGGGAGGTCAAGCAGACCAAGAACAGTGACGGGTTTCAATGCGCCCTCTACACCCCGAAAAATGCAGGTGGAACGAAAGCGCCGCAATGCTGCCCGCCGGTTCTGGCCTTTCGCGGCAGCGATAGCGAACCGGAGGATTTTGCCAAACTGGCCTTGAATATAAAAGGCCGTTTCACCCTGACCGGACGTAACACACCGGCACAGCCTGGCAGTGCTATCCCGCCTGTCAGCCTGCCCTTCGACACCTCGCTCTCGCCGTCACCTGACTATAACGGAAAGCCGGAACGGGAGCTCTCGGGCCTTTCAGACAGTACGCCGTTGTTTTCCAATGTGACCGTCAGCCGGTCTTTGTCCTTCACCTGGACGCCACCGCTGATGCAGGCCCCGATCGACACCAAACTGACCCTGACCATCGTTTTTACCGCGACGCTTTATTGCGGCGACAAGGGTGACTGGCCAACCAATTTTGCTCAGGGGTTGGGGCACCTTCCGAAGCAATACCAACAAGCAATCGACAACGGAATAAAAGCCGCCAAGGAAGCAACCTCCAATTGGAACAACCGATTGAGCATTGTCGGTCATTCTCTGGGCGGCGGACTGGCCAGTGCCGCAGCACTGGCAGCGCAGAAAGCCTATCCCGAGCTCAAAATCTCCTGCTGGACCTATAATGCCGCCGGGTTGAGCAAGGAAACGGCAAAAGCTGCGGATGATTCATCGCTCACCGACGCCTGCTCCATTCCGATCCGCTCCCGCTATGTGCAGTCGGAAATCCTGTCCTCACTGCAATCGCGCACGCCGCTTGTGCCGTTCATGTCCAGCCTGTTGCGCTGGAGCGGCCATCAGATGCCGGAAGCGGTCGCCATGCCCTTCGGTTACGAAGGCGTCAGTCCCGGAACGTACAATCTTGGTGGACAGTCGCTCGAATACGCACCGATGTGGGGCGCCTTGCCGAAACTCTTTCCGCTCGAGGCGCAGGAACTCATTCCCGGCGCGCAATTCCGCTATGTCAAGCCGGTTCTGGATCTGGCCGAGCACAGCCGCGACATCGATACGTTTTTAAAGGGCGTGCTCGACCTTCTGGCCAAATCCGTCAAAGGCGCGAGCCTTGAGGATATGGAGGGGATCGGCGGCCTGCTGCTCGGTTATTTGCTGCCGACCACCCGCAAGGCGCTGATGAAGGATGCCATGAACAAGCCGGACCCGGACATCGATATGGCCGGCCACCGGCGTCATGTCCCCTATGATCGCGATGCGTCGCGGCCGGCATGGCTTCTCGACTGGCTGGAGCTGAGCCGGCTTCTGGTCGCCTCCGGCTGCTACCACCTTTGGCCGACCTGCGCCTTCACCTTCCTGCTCGACAAGCCGAAACAATAGGGAGCACGTCGCCATGATCCCCCAAATCTCGCTTCCGTTTCCGTGCCTGTTTTTCCGCCATTGGTATCTCGATGGCAGTGAGATGGGCGTGCTGGTGGTGCGGGCGGTGTTCGATATCCGTGAGGGGAGACGGGCCGTGCTGCCGAAAGAACAGCCGGAGATGGTGCTGAGCGATATTTTTTCCGGCGAGGCGAACCTTTCTTCTCTCAAACAGGAAAGCGAAATCGCGCCGTTCAAGCCGAAAACCGATCTGACATTTTCTGCCATTGCCCGTTCGCCGGAGGAAAAGTCGCTGGAAAGCTGGCCGGTTCGGGTCGATATCGCGCGACCAGGGGCTGATGGCGGAATGCCGGAGGTGATCGGCAGTCACGGGTTTCATGTCTTCGGGGAACGGCTGATGGAGCCGGAGGCGACGAAGGGCGGAAAGCGCTGGCGGCTATCCTCCGTCGCGCCGGTGAAGGAGGTGCCGCTCACCTATGAGCATGCCTATGGCGGCACGGTGAAGATCGATGAGGAGAGCGAGGACACCCATGTGTTCAACCCGGTCGGGCGCGGCATGGTCAGCGATTATCTGCTGGAGGCTGGCGAGGCGCTGCCCGCGCCGCAGATCGGCCTTGTTGGCGAGTTTGCCGCCTGGGTTCCGGGCACGGAGATGACGGTCTGTGGGATCGCGCCGCTGACGAAATCCTGGCAACCGCGTCTTGCGCTCGCCGGCACCTTCGATGATGCTTGGCTCAGGGAACGCCATCCGCGCATGCCGGCCGATTATGGCTACGGCTTCTGGAATGCAGCGCCGCAAGCCTTGCAGTTCAGGCCGTTCCTCACCGGCATGGAGCAGATCACCGTCCACGGCATGCGCCACGACCCGGCGCCCTATCGGTTCTGCCTTCCCGAGGGCGGGCTGAAGGCCGTTGTGCGCTATGCCAATGCCGACGACCGGACCCTCGTTCTACGGCTCGATACCGTTCATTGCGATATCGCCGATCCGGACCCGGAAAAGCACGTCATGACACTCGTCTGGCGGCAGGCGATCGAAAATCCCGACGATGTGACAGCAATCGAAATTCTGCCGCATGCCCTGAGAAAGGAGACATCATGAGCCGCAGTGCAGCCCGCAATACCGGCGAGACCAACAGCATCGTCTGCCTTTCGCCCTGCGTCTGCCTGACGCCGCGCGGCCCGAAAATGGTGCCGGTGCCCTATATGATCGTCTCGAAACTGGAATGGAGCACGAAGACGATCTCCAATACCGGCTTCGGCGGCAATCAGGCGTTCACCATGGCAAGCCGCACGGAGAAAGTCACCGGCAACGAGCCGGGCACCGGCGGTGGGGTTTCATCCGGCGTCAATGTCGGCTGGTGCCGGCCGCAATCCAACAAGTCGAGCTTTCTGGTCGAGGGCCATCAGGTGCTTCAGGACAACTGCGTCTGCGAAATGAACTGCGCCGGCCCCGACGGGCCATCGAACACGCTCGGCAAGCTGAATTATGATGATGCTTGAGGGAGCCGGATATTCGACTGCATACGTGTCAAGGCAGCATCGGCTGCTTTTCCAGCACCTCCGCACGCGCCAGCATGCGGTTGACCGAGCGGAGGTTCAGGGGCTGGCGCCGCGCGTGCTGCCGCTCGATAACCTCGGCGATCACATCGACGGATAATTCCGAAAGTCTGCGCTTTCGCCCCTCTCGCTGAGCGAATGTGATCATGTCCGATGGCCGTGTCACGGACAGGTTCACGATGTTCAGCCGGGTTTGCAGCGGTTCCGGAATTCCGACAAGACTGTTCGACGTCAGGATCCAGTCGATCCACGACATATCGAAACTGAGCTGATAGTAGGGGCACTCCCACCGCGCCGCCGTCGCCAATTCCAGTAATGAGAGCAATGCGTCCGGCAGGCTGCATCGCGAGCCGCCCGTCGAAACTGCAATCCCCGCCTTCTCGATCTCATCGATGACGATGATCGGATTGGCAACCTTGTGCTGGATGACCGTCTGGATCGGCTTGCCGGCATGAGCCGACCCCCAACCGCGCTGGGAGCCCGCGACAGCGAAGGAAGCCTGCTCGCCAGCTGCATCAATCGTCCGGAGCGGAACCCGAAGCACTTCACTTACCTTGCGGGCCCAGACCGATTTGCCAATGCCCGGCGGCCCGTTCAGAAGCAGAGGCGGAAGACGGAAGCCAGCCATGCCCGAGCCAACGGACTGTCGCATTGCCTGCCAGAACAGCTCTGTCGCCGGCGCCATCCATGGCATTTCCGCATGAAGCGCTGAAGCAATCTCATCAGCGCGTGCCTCGCTTTCGATCTCGACCACTTGCACGCCGGTATTCAGCATTTCGATTGCCTTGCGGTCCTCGGCCCGCAGATGCATGATCCCGGACACCTTTTCCCGCCCCTTGATGATGCGCACTGCCCACCGCCTGATGCGAGCCCGGTCGCGACTTGTCACCATGTCTCTTGAGCGATGCCAGTCGTCCTCTTCGGAAAGCTCTTCGACAGACTGCTTGTCCTCGCGCAGCTTACGCAGGTGGTTTTCAAATCGGTATTCGAGATCGGTTTCGCTGTCGCCGACCGGGAACAGCTTCGCCTCGACAAAGGGGATACGCGTCATACTACAATGTCCGGATACAGAAAAAGAAGGAAAGAGGCCGTCTGATCAGGCGATCTTCGGGTGGGTGTAATGGGCGGTTGCGACCCGGCCCCAATCTAGGCCTTCAAACAGAGCCTCGAACTGCGCCTTGGTCAGCGTGACCGTGCCGCCCTGCATTTTCGGCCAGACGAAACCGCGGCCCTCGATACGCTTGTAGATCAGCACAAGGCCGGTCCCGTCCCACATCAGCACCTTGGTCTTGTCGCTCCCCTTGGAGCGGAAGACGAAGAAGGCGCCGCAAAACGGATCGAGATCGAAATTGCGCATCACATGGGCGGCAAGGCCATCCATGCCCTTGCGGAAGTCGACGGGATCGGTGGCGAGATAGATCTTGAAGGTACTCGACGGATAGATCATGAGAACTGCCCCGCGACGCGGATCAATTTCGCCAGCTCGGCATCACCGATGCTCAAAGGGAATTCGAGGCAGACGCCACCGACAAGATGCCGACCACTGGCCCCACTGTCGTGGTGGAGTTCAGCCAGGTGGGTTGGCTCGCGAGCAAGTTGGACCGCGGCAAAAGGCTTGGGCCTTTCACGCCCATCATGGGCTGCGCGTGTTTCAGCCAGCTTGATCCATTTGCGGACAAGGAAATCTCGCGTGCCGAGTTCATCGGCGATCAATTTGACCGGGCAGCCTTCGTCCCGAACCCGACGCACGGCTTCACGCTTTATCGACTTCGGCCAAATCTTCCTGCCATCGGTCGAGAGCCCGACCTTGAAGCCCCAGATGTCCACTGACGCCATTCTTCCCTCCTGATTTCAAAGGCAGGGAGAAATTACCATCTGGCGATTTGGCTTCGATAGTCCAATTTTCAGGGGCTCGATGCAACGCTTACGAAAAATGCTGCATTTTGGTACCTTCAGTTGACCTGTCGTGAATTGTTCGCCCAGTAGGGCTCTCGTAGGACGCGCTTCGGGATCTTGCCTGCAGCGTTTCGCGGAAACGCGTCGACAAAATCGAAGCTTTTGGGAATCTTGTAGCCGGCCAGTCGCTTGCGGGCGAAGCCGAGCAGGTCCGCCTGCGACAGCTGAGAATCGGGGGCCTTGACGACGATCGCCTTGACGGCCTCTCCCCACCGCTCGTCCGGAACCCCGATCACGGCGACGTCGCTGCCCCCCGGACAATCTGCCAGAACATTCTCAACCTCGGCGGGAAAGACGTTCTCGCCTCCCGTCACGACCATATCCTTGATCCGGTCATGGACGTAGAGAAAGCCCTCTTCGTCTGCGTAGCCGGCATCGCCGGTATGGAACCAGCCGCCACGCTTTGCATGGCGGGTCTCTTCCTCCATTCCCCAATAGCCTGAAAAAACGGGAGCGCCTCTGGCGACAATCTCGCCGATTTCGCGGGGATCGGCATCGGTACCGTCCTTGCGAACGATCTTGACTTCCATCAGCGGGGCAGCCCGGCCGACGGAGCGCTGCCTCTCGGCAGAGCCGGTCTCGAAATCCTCCGTCGACAGGACCGTGCCGACAGAAGCGGTTTCCGTCATTGCTAACAGCTGGATGAGGTCGCAACCGAGAACCGCCTTCGCGCGCCGGAACACGCTTTCGGAGATCGGCGACCCGCCATAGGTGATCGTACGGAGTTTGGAGAAGTCCATCTGCCCACAGCGTTCGTGCTCGAGACAGAATTGAAGCACCGAGGGCACGACCCCCGTCCGGCTCAGGGGCCATTTCTCGAATGCGTCGAAGACGGTGTCCGGGGGGGCGTCGGCCACGATCACCATATGGCCTCCGTGATGTAGGATATGGAGACCGGATTGCGCCCCGCCCACATGGAAGAACGGGAGGCACATCAGGGCGGTCTCATTGTCGGACCAGGGTCCGTACGCGCCGGCATCGCCGGATTTCAGGAATGCGACGATGTTGTCGTTGGAGAGCTGGACACCCTTCGACCTGCCCGTGGTTCCGGAGGTGTAGATCTGTATTACAATCGCCGAACCGTCGACGGGAAGTCGAGGATCCGTTTCGGGGCTGTCGCCGATCCATTGCGTTATGGACCCAGGATCATCGCCGGAAGAAAGCTCCACAAGTTCGATGCCATCGATCAAACCCTGCAGCTCGCGCGATGTGGCGGCATATTCCGGCGTATGAAACAGCAGCCTTGCTCCGCTGTCAGCGAGGATCTGCTGGAGTACGAAGGCCGTCAGCCGCCAGTTGAGCGGCACCAGCGTCACCTGAGACTTGGCGAAGAAAAAATAGAGCTGGGTGAAGAAATCGGTATTCTTGCCGAGATAGGCAATTCTGCTTCCGGCTCGAAACCCTTCCGCCAGAAGCGCCTGGGCAAGTCTGCTGGTTTCAAGAACGAGCTTCGCGTAGGAATGCGTCGTCTGGCCGAAGCTTACCGCGGGAGCCTCGGGTTTCTCCTTGCCGAAATGGCGGACGATGTCCGCGACTTCGCGGATGTCGTAATAGGGCGCCGATCTCATGACTTGCCTCCCTGCTCTTCCACCGGGGTGAAGCAAGGCGCCAGACCGCCCGACAGCTCCCGGAAGGTTAGCTGCACCTTTTGATCGATGCGCAATGCATCAAGGTCGCAATCGACGATATTGGTGAGAAGACGCGGCCCTTCCTCAAGGGTGACGAAGGCGATCGCATATGGCTCGGCGCCGCGGCGGGTAACGCTCACGGCATAGATATGCCCGAACCCGCTGCATTCCTTCCATGATTGATTGGTGCCGAAACACTCTGCGCAGTGCGGTCGAGGATAATAATTTGCCGAACCGCAATCGCCGCAGACCCGGATGCCCATATAGTAGGCCGCCAATTGGTTCTGAGCTGTGGCCTGCATCGCGATGCCGATGCGGGTGGCGCCGAAGAACAGCGAAAGCAGAGTGCAAAGCAGGAGCGCGCCGACGACCATCGCCATTGTGTTGGCTGGGACGCTGATGCCGAAAAGGCTCAGGGACTGCCCGAAGAAAGGCGTCGGCAGGACCAGGGAATTGGCGCCCCAGATCATCGTAGCGACCGCGCGGAAGATAAAGCCGAGCCCTATCGTCAGCATGACGATGGCAAACTGCGGCTGCCCGAGAACCCTTCGCAGAATTACGGCATCGATCATGAAGCCGAGGAATGCGACGACGACCATGCTCGCAACGAGGCCGGCCCAATACTGCCACCCCCAAAAGCCGATGAACGTATAGGCGACGAACGCACCGAGCATGAGGAGTTCGCCCTGGGCGAAATTCACGACTTCGGTCGCCTTGTAGATAAGCGTGTGAAGCCCAATGCGACAAGCGCGTAGATGCAGCCAACATCCAGACCGCTGATGATGATTTGTACGAGGTTATCCAAATCGACCACCCTCGGATACCAACGCCTGCCGGCTGATCCGCAGCTCGAATGTCGAGAGATACCCCTCACCTGCCTCGCAACGGCGATACACCACACCCTCCCCCCGGGGTCCTTGCGTTTGCCGGCTCTGCCGCGCAAACGACGCTCTACTCGCTCCACAATTAAACCAACAAGCACCCGTTCGTTTGTCAATGGCCTTTTTGTCGCTCCGCAACTGCAGCATGGACCGGAGCGCGATAGAGTGTTCCCGATAGCCGGGGGGGAGAGATGCTCTGGCCCGACCTGGGCTGTAATTGTGCAGGCTCCGCGTGAAACCGGCGGCTTTTCTTTCGCACGCATCCTCAACAGGCCTCAGTCCGTGGATTGACAAAAGTACGGTTGTTTGTTTTTTTAAAGACGGAGGACGGAATGATGATGACCCGTTGCGATATCGTTGCCCAAGGCGATCGTCCGTTCGCAGACGCAGCGCCGCGGATATTGGGAGAGCCTGGAGCGCTGCCTGAGCAAGTCGCAGTGCGCCCAGGTTTCGTTTCGATAGATCAAGGATACGGTCAGCCCGCACTCCGGCGGCAACGATCGCGCCACGGTCTTGCGTACCATTGGCGCACTGCCGTTTTGCCTATTCAGAAATTTTCCGGGAAAGAGCCGAAGGGCTTGCTTGGTCGTTCGGCGACGAAACTGCCCTCGATCGGCCCCTCGCGCAGCCATATGAAAGATGATTGAATGAGTATTCAGGTGACATCAATAAAAACACAAGAGCTCTTTCGGGACCTGCCAAAGAAGTTGCTGATCGATGGCGACTGGCGCGACGCCCAGGCCGGCGAGCCGTTGGAAACGAGGAACCCCGCGACAGGCGCCGTCATTGGCAGTGTCGCCAGGGGCAGGCCCGGCGACATCGACCTTGCCGTTGACGCCGCACGCCGCGCGCTCAATGGCCCGTGGGCGAAGCTCACCCCGTTCGAACGGCAGGAGATCCTGCTTGGACTGGCCGACATCATCGAAAAGAACTACGACCTGATCGCCGCGGTCGATACCATGGACATGGGGGCGCCGATCACGCGGACGCTGGCCGGCCGTCGCCGCGCCATGCAGCTTCTGCGCTACTATGCCGGTCAGGCCACCACCATCCACGGCGAGACGCTCAGAAGCTCGGTCGCAGGCGATCCCTTCGTCTGCACATTGAAGGAACCGATCGGCGTCGTGGGGGCGATCACGCCCTGGAACGCACCCTTTGGAATGTGCGTCTGGAAGATCGCTCCTGCGCTTGCAGCAGGATGCACCGTCGTCCTGAAACCGGCAGAGCAGACGCCCTTGTCCGCGCTTCTGTTTGGGCAGTTCTGCCTCGAAGCCGGCGTTCCGCCGGGCGTCGTCAACGTGGTTACAGGTGAGGGCGATGCCGGCGCGCGACTGGCGGAACACCCGGACGTGGACAAGGTCTCGTTCACCGGCTCGACCTCGACGGGTCAGAAGATCGTTCGCGCGTCGGCCAGCAACATCAAAAAGCTCTCGCTCGAACTGGGCGGCAAATCCGCGCACATCATCATGAGCGATGCCGACCTGGAAAAGGCTGCGGTTGCCGGCGCGGCGGCGGTGTTCAATAATTCGGGCCAGATCTGCAGCGCCGGAACGCGACTGTTCGTCCAGGCCGAAATCCACGACGCCTTCGTCGATATGGTCAAGGCGGAAACCGAGAAACTCAAGCTCGGCGATCCCCTGGACCCCGGCACGCAACTCGGGCCGCTTGTCGACACGAACCAGATGGAGAGAGTGCTCGGCTACATCGCCAAGGGTCATGCCGAAGGCGCAACGCTGAGGACGGGCGGCGAGCGTCCGCAAGAGCTTGCGCAAGGAAGCTTCGTTGCGCCAACGATCTTCTCGAACGTGACCGACGACATGACGATCGCACGGGAGGAAATCTTCGGACCCGTCCTCTCGGTATTCCGCTTCGAGACTGCGGATGAAGTCGTGGGACGAGCCAATAGCAGCGAATACGGTCTCGGCGCAGGTCTGTGGACTCAGAACATCGGCACGGCGCATTCGATCGGCCGTGCGTTGCGGACCGGAACCGTATGGATCAACAGCTATCAGAGCATGGATCCCGCGGTTCCCTTCGGAGGCTATAAGATGAGCGGCTACGGCCGGGAGTCCGGCTCCGCGCATATCGAGGAGTACCTTCAGACCAAATCGATGTGGATTGCCTGAGTTCACTGCGACGAACAAAACCAAGAGGAATATGCGAATAAAGGTCCTCGTAACTGTCAAACGTGTGATCGATTACAATATAAAGGTCCGCGTGAAAGCGGACGGAAGCGGCGTCGACCTGTTCACGGCCGTGCCGGAACTGGTCGAAAAGCTGTGAGGACTATTTTCGCGCTCAACCTCCTCCCTGAGGGCGAAACTGGCGGCGTCGGTAAATCCGGCGCCGCCGCATTTTCGGGACATCTCCCGGGAAAGAGTTGAAACGGTGGTAAAACATTATCAGTTGCAGACCGGGGCACAGATCCGGTCGATCGATGGAGGCGGCCAATGAGCGGAACGAGCATATTTTTCACCGAGCCGGAACCGGCCCGGGCGGTGAGCATCGAGGTCGCCGAAAACGTGAGCCGCATCGTGGCCAACAACCCCAACAAGATGACCTATCACGGCACGAACACATACCTTCTGGACACGTCCGAGGGCGTGTTCGTCATCGATCCGGGCCCGGTCGAAGACAGCGCGCATTTCAACGCGGTCGTCGACAGTCTGGGGACCCGGGGGAAAGGAATCCTGATCACCCATCATCATTCCGACCATTTCGGATCCGCACCGTCGCTTCGCGAACGGACCGGCCTGCCTGTCTATGTCTCAAGCGCGTTCCCGGACGATGCGTTCGAACCTGACATGCGCCTGGACGACGGGGACGTCATTGCCGGCGTGACCGTGCTGCACACGCCAGGGCATGCCAGCGACCATCTCTGCTTTGCAACGCCGGCGGGCGTCCTGTTTTCGGGGGACCATGTGATGACCTGGAACAGCTCGATCGTCAGCCCGCCCGACGGCAACATGCGTGACTATTGCGGCCAGCTGCAACGCCTGCTCGAACGGGACGACAAGACCTATCTGCCGGGCCACGGGCCGATACTTCAGGAGCCAAAACCTTACGTCGAACGGCTGCTCGCAAACAGGATGCGAAGAGAAAAGCAGATCCTGGCCCATATCGCGTCAAAGCCCGACACTGTCCAAAGCATTGCCGCGGCCGTCTACCGCAAATCTGATCCGCACATCGCGATGGCCGCAGAAAGAAATGTCATCGCCCATCTAGAAAAGCTCCTGTCCGAAAATCGGGTGATCCGGTCTGGAGGCCTTTGGAACATACCCTCCTGAGATAGCTACCCTTCTCGGATGCCGGACCCAAGATGCGGATGGTAGAGGCAATGGCTCTGGCCAACAATATGGCGCGTGATGTCCGGGCAATGCTGATGAAGCGGATGGTTTATAAGTGCGCAATACCGATAGAACTGATTATCGGATCCCCGTCACGTCAATCGCCCTTACCGCCTGCCGGCGTTGCGCAGTTTCGCGCAATGCCTTGGCCAGATCACTGGATTTCGACGAAGCGGAAAGTCTTTTCAGGATCGCGGATGGCGCGACGGTGCGTGACATGATCGACGCAGCCAGGCGGGAGAGTGTTCTCTTTTCATCTTCGGCAAGCAGCGTAAAGCTCCAGTCGAGCATCTCTTCCAGCGTTCGGTGTCGTGGTACACCGTTGCGCCGGCCAACCAGAGCAAGCTCCATATTGCTGGCGAGCAGGTTGGCGACGCCATGCATGCCGTATGTTCCGACTCGCCTTGCAACCAGTTCGATCGCCAGCGCGATACCGTCGGTCCGGCGACATATCTCAGAAACGACAGGAGCTTCGCTATCGCTCAGTTCCCCGTTAAAGCCACTCGACGCCGCCCGATCCATGAAGAGCTGCACAGCGGGTGTCGCCAGCGCCTCGGACGCAGTCGGAAATTCATCCTCCGGACAGGCCAGAGGGCTCAGCAGATGAACAGTCTCCCCTTCGACGCGCAGCGATTCACGGGAGGTGACCAACAAGTGCATATCCGGTGCGCATCGAAACAACTCACCGGCCAATTTCGAAATCGGGTCAATCAAATGCTCGCAACTGTCGAAGATGATCAGCATGTGCTTGTCGGCGAGAAAATTCAGCAACGCCGCGACCGGGTCAGCGCCGCCTTTGGTAAAGCCGACCGCCGAGATGACGGCCCCTGCTACCAGGGCATCCTCCGAGATTGCGCCGAAATCGACGAAGGCGACATTTTCGTCGCCGAATTCGATCAGGAGATTTTGAACAACGGCCGTCGCAACTGTCGTCTTGCCGATGCCTCCCGATCCCACGATGCTGATGAACCGGCGCGTCCGGAGAAGTTCACTCAGACTGTCGATTACGGCATCTCGGCCTATCAGCGAACGAGGGGGCGGCGGAGCGCGACCTGCGAACCGAGCTTGGTTGGGAACGGCGGGGGCAGGCAATGGGGAATCTGGATCATCGCGCCCGATCGGAGCGACAAAAGTGTAGCCCCTGCCAGCGACATTCACGATGTATCGCGCACCCTCCTGGCCATCTCCCAAAGCCCGGCGAAGTGAGGCCATGTGCACCCTTACCCCCGCCTCGTCGACGACAATGCCGGGCCACACGGTCTCGAGCAATTCATGATTGCTGACGATTTCTCCGGCACGTTCGGTAAGGGCGATCAGAATATCCAGAGCACGCGCGCCAAGCCGCACAGGCTCGCCATTCTTCAACAGCAGCCGCTGCGCGTGAACCAGTCGAAAACTTCCGAACGATACCGCCGCCGGGCGTTCACCAGCTTCGGTGTAAGACGGGACAGACGAGGCCTCGTCCGTCACACGACCTGTCATCGCTTCCGCTCCCGCGCATACCTATTTCGGACCAACAGGTAGGTTAGGGGAGATGGAAGACATGTCTTCCGAAAAAACGGCACGATTTGCGGAAATATGACATCACGCTGGCAATGACCTCGACGAAGCGGTGGCGCTGTTGCCAGGTCGGCCGTTCGGTCAGTCTCTGGATTTCATCCCCCAGGGCCCAGCCGACGCCAGTTTCCGGGGCTTGCGCCGGTATTCTCCTTGAACGCGGTGGTGAAATGGCTCTGGCTCGAAAATCCGCATCTGAGAGCGATTTCAGCGATCGAACGAGTCGAACCGGTGAGCATGGCCTGCGCCCGTTTCATGCGACGGGCCAATTGCCACTGATGCGGTGAAAGTCCGGTGGAACACTTGAAGGCCCGGCCAAAATGAGCAACGGAGAGCCCGCATTCCTGCGCGAGTTCCGACATGGACACATCCAGACGCTGGTCGATCAGCTCCTTCGCGCGACGCTCCTGCCACGGGGCCAGGCCACCCGACCTCAAAGGGGCATTTCCGTTGGTGCCGCAATACCGCCCGAGTACGTTGACGCATACGGCGTCGAGAATCGTGTCAATCAGAAGGCCGCTTGCGGCGTGTTCGGATGTGAAGGCGGCCGAGGCTGCCCCTGCCAGTTGACGCATCACCGGATCGTCATGGCCAATGGTGGGCGGTTGGGGAAAATCCGTGAACATCGGCATGTCGTTCCGTTCGGCATACGCTTTCAGTGTGGCGATGGGCAGGTAGAAATTCACGGTGTGAAAAGGGTCCCTTATAAGAACCCGCGGCTCCTGTCTCAAATCGGCAATGTAGGTCTTTCCCATATGCAGGGCGTCATTCAAGAGGGAATGATCGTTCAACCAAAGCTCCAGCCGAATATGCCTGAGATTAACGATTACCTGATAGGCGTCGTCATAGCCGAAAGACGGCGTTGGGTCCTGCGGTGGCATGAGGGACTGCAATTCCGTGACGGCGAGCATACCGCGATTCAACGTGCGACAGACATGGCTGAGAGGCTTCGGCAAACCCAAGCGTTCGCCCAGTTGCGAACCGTAGGCGCGGCCTCTGCTCGTTTGATCTTCGCTGAAAGCTTTCCTGCCCATCAGGGCCCTCGCGAACTAAACAAATTCGGATCACGGAAGACGATGCCATCACCAACCATGCTTTTCAAGTCAGGCAATGGCGGAGCGCGGAACCGCTCAATCTTTCCTCCAACTCCTTCGCGCCGGGGCTCAGCCATCTCTTCCTGTATATCGCAACAAAAGGCGGTGTTGTGGGCTTCACCCGGGGGCTTGCCGACGACCTCGGCATGCACGGCATAACCGTGAACGCACTGGCGCCAGGTCTGACGAAAGCGGCCAATGTCGTCGCCCGTGGTGTCGGTTCCAACGGACGTTCCCGGGAAGAGGAGTTTGCGCAGGCTGCAGAGGCGCAGGCAATTAGAGTCTGTCAGGTTCAAATCGAACCAGACAGACTCTAGATTTATTTGTTTTCGTTTGTCTTTTCGGGAAAACCGGATTCCACTTTTCCCTGACAAACTCTAGAGCGTCGGGCGAAAAAGTGGAATCCGGTTTTTCGTTAACCCGACGCGTCAAAATCGAGAATCCAGAGCATTGGGCGATGCCAACTAATCGCCCGATGCTCCAGGCGTACGCTCGTTCCGGAAGATTTGGTCGGGATGCTCTCTTATCTTGCATCACGGTAAGGTTGCCATTGCTGCCGAGCATGCCCGCCGCCAACCCGAGGGCGTGAACCCGGTATGACGGCGGAAAACGCGCGACAGATGCGCTTGGTCCGCCAAGCCGCAGTCAAGAGCGATTTCGCAAAGCGGCGTGTCGGTCAGCGCAATCCGACGTTTTGCCTTCTCGACGCGCTGAGCGATGACAAAGGCATGCGGTGAAAGACCGAAACTGACTTTGAAAGCCGCTGAAAAGTAGCTCACGCTCAAGTCGACCTCGCCGGCAAGCTCGCAAAGCGAAATCGATCCGTCGATATTCTCGTCAATGTAGCACCTGACCTTTGAAATCTGCCACGGGGCCAACCCGCCTTTTGGAATCACAGAACCGGGTTGCACCACCGCCGCGTGTTTTGTCGGCGATCTGCCCTCTGCCATTTCCATCATGCTCTGCGCCTTGCTCAGGTATTCAAGCGCCTTTCCGGGCTCGTCGCCCATTAGCAAAAGGGCCTGCATCACCAATTGGAACGCTTCAGGGACAGGGCCCGCCGGCAGCACTTTCTGATCAACAACCGGCGTTTTCAAGGTGGCTGCGGCAAACGTCATGTTCCGTTCCCTCGCTAAAGATCCAGCGTCCTGTTCGATGCTCCGAATTTTGACTGAGTGCGGACAACATCTGAATCACACTTTCATTCGCAAGAGGCAGACATTTGTGTGGGGGGATTATACCGGGGTATAGGGTGTCAAAGCCTACGCTTTGCCGATGCCCGATGAAATTTTCGCTCCACGGGCCTTGAGAAGTGCCCGCAGCCAAGCCGGCCCTCCCACACGAACGAACAAGGCAGATCGCCATAATTGTCTGGCCGCGGGCTCATAGCATCGGAAGCTTTGAAAAGATCGGTATGCGCGCTCTCAAGGATAGCTAGGCTCTTCATTGCCGCCCGGCAAGCTGCTCCATCAGGCGTTGGTGGAGCGCAGGATTTCGAACAGGAACCAGACGCGCTTCTCCGTCTCGTCGATCCAGTTTTCAAGAAGGCTTGCGGTGGCGACATCATTGTATTCGTCGCAGACGCCGTGGAGGGCGCGCATCCGTCCGGCAAGGTCGGCATTGTCGGAACGCAGTTCAGCCAGCATCTCGTGGGGATGCACGAATTCGGCGTCATTGTCGGCGATGCGCTGTCGGGCGGCGATGCCGCCGACGGATTTGAGCGTCAGTCCGCCCAGCTTGCGTACGCGTTCGGCCAAGGGATCGGTCATGGCGATCAGTTCGTCGGACTGATCGTCAAGCATCAGGTGCCAGTCGCGGAAATTCGCTCCCGACATGTGCCAGTGAAAATTCTTGGTTTTCATGAACAGGGCAAAAACGTCCGCAAGGAGTGCGTTGGCCCCGGCCGAAATGTCGCGGGCGGCATCGGCTCCGAGTCCGGAGGGGGTGTGAAGCGAGGCGCTTCTGAGGGATTTCGTATCTGCGTCCATTGATCGTCTCCTTTGTTTGAGAATGCTTATCGGAAATCAGCACTGGCGGGCGGATCGCTGGCCGGGAAGCTCTCGCGAAGGGCTTCATCGAGGATCAGATCCGTATCCTCGTGGGACATCTGCCTGCGTTCCTGTTTTTGGAGCTTGTCGACCGGATCGGCGTCTTCCGGCGACTTCTGCTCATGCACGAGTGGTCTCATCAACGGGCCTCCGTTTCGGGAGACAATCGGACGGCGTCGCCGAACCCGCGACAGATCAGGATTGAAGCGGCGATGAACAGCGGCGGAACGAGGAAGCAGAGCCGGGGCGAAACAAGATAGATGAGTGCCGCCGCACCGCAGCCGGCCGCGAAGAGAACAAAAGCGGGAAGCGTACGCTTAAGACGTAAAAGCGCCGTTTTTCGGGCCGGTTCAGAGCCGAAAACGAGGTCTGAAAGATCCAGCATGATCTGGGTCGTCGTTCCCGTCATCAGCGTCGTCGGCGGAAAATCCGAGAGATACGCCCTGTGCAGGGCATTCTGGATGGCCATGGCCACCACGAGGATCATGCCTACAAGGACTTCGACGGCGCTGCCGGCGTTGGCTGGTGCGATCAGAAAGAAGATTGCCGCCGCGCCCGCAAACAGCATGAACTTGATTGCCAGCAGAAGCGAGATGACCGGATACCCGCCCTGCTCAAGCCAGCCGCTTGTCAGTCGCGCCATCAGGACCGAGAAACAGAAGACCGGCAAGGCCAGAAACTTGGCGAGTGCACCTCCCGTTCCGTTGACCAGAGCCGCTCCCAGTGTGACGAAATTGCCGGTGACATGGGCGGTGAACAGGCCATTCAAAGCGACAAATCCCATCGTATCGACATAGCCGCCGTTGATGCTCAAAACTGAAGCAAGAGGTAATCGCGACATAAACTGCTCCTTCAATACAGGCCGGACATCGGGATAAAACAGTCCATGGCCGGCAGGCCCGGCCATGGGAAACCCTTCTATTAACTCTGGATGAATTCGAGGATGTCGGCGTTGAGCACGTCGGCATGTGTCGTCAGCATGCCGTGCGGATAACCAGGATAGATCTTCACAACTGCGTTGAGAACCAGCCTGGCCTGGAGCATGGCCGCGTCCTCGTAGGGCACGATCTGGTCGTCATCGCCCTGCATGATGAGGGTGGGAACCATCACGGCTTTCAGGTCGGCGGTCTGGTCGGTTTCCGAAAATGCCTTGATCCCTTCGTAATGGGCCTTGATGCTGCCATTCATGCCCTGGCGCCACCAATTGTCGATCACGCCGGGGAAAACCGTCGCGCCTTCGCGGTTGAAGCCGTAGAACGGGCCGGCCGCGACGTCGCGGAAGAACTGTGCCCGGTTTGATGCAAGCTGCTTTCGGAAATCATCGAAGACCTCGATCGGCGTGCCGCCGGGGTTGCTTTCTGTCTTCAGCATCAGCGGCGGCACCGCGGCCACCATCACCAGGCCGGCAACGCGCCCCTGGGGCTGGCCGAAGCGCGCCACATAGGCCAGAGCCTCGCCGCCACCGGTGGAATGGCCGACATGAACGGCGTTCCTGAGATCGAGCGCCTCAGCCACGGCAGCGGCATCGGCGGCATAATGTGCCATGTCGTGGCCGTCACTCACCTGGGTGGAACGGCCGTGGCCACGACGATCATGGGCGATCACGCGAAAGCCCTTGTTGACGAAGAACATCATCTGCGCGTCCCAGTCGTCGCCGCTGAGCGGCCAGCCATGGTGGAACATGATCGGCTGGGCCTCTTTCGGTCCCCAGTCCTTGTAGAAGATGTCGACACCATCTTTCGTCTTGATAAAGTTCTCGGCCATCTGGCTCACTCCTTCAGGTTGGTTCTCGGTGCCCGTCCGCCAAAGCGGCAAGAGCTGAAACGATTTTGTGGCGCTCAGCGCCTGTCATGGGGTCCTGTCATGGGTCCTGTCATGGGTCCCGTCATGGGCCCAGGGAAACGCGGCTCGGTTTGCGTCTGACATGCCCTGAACTGCCCTTTACGGATGGAAGGTAGGACGGTTCCGTTCTTGGCGATTGTCAAAACTTCTGCTTCCTTGGACAATCGCAGCGTCATATCGATACGGATGCGAACTACGCCTACAGCATCTCGGTGCGATCGATTCCAACCGGATAGGTGATGGGCGCGGTTCAGGTCGGACGACGTGGCCTGCCAGATGGAAACTCCGTCCTCCGCGCGTTGCCACGCCGTCGCGTGTCAGCTTGACGAGGCACTGCAGGATGTGGGCGGATCAATGCCGGAGCACCTGAGCCAAAGCCAGCAAGGCGGCCTGTTTTTTTGGGGAGGTGGCTGTTTCAGTCGCGCTCTTCGACCCTCATCGAGAAGGACGAAGTCGGTTATTCCGAAAGCGCTGGCGTGACGGCGAACGTGTCGGCTGCACGAATGATCGTCACCGGAACGCCTTTGTAGGCCGGTGTACCCGAGCGATGATCGTAGTGGTCGAGCGCCACGATGGCATTCACTTCGGGATAATAGCCGCCTGCCGACCCCTGCGGCAGGTCGTAGGCAACCGCCGTGTAACCTCGCAGCGCCCGTCGCTGTCCACCATCGGGCGCAACTCCGTGCACGTCGATGCGGTCGCCATCCTGAAGGCCTCTCGCGGCGAGGTCGGCGGGGCTGATAAAGATGACGTCACGCCGTCCGAAAACACCGCGATAGCGGTCATCCAGGCCATAGACGGTGGTGTTGTACTGATCGTGGCTGCGCATCGACGCCAACACCAGCGTGTCGGGATTTTTTAAGCGCGGATCCTCGTCGAGACCGGGCGAAGGCAGAAAGTTGGCCTTGCCGGAAGCCGTGTGCCACTGACGGCGCGAAGCGGGAACATCCAGCCTGAAGCCGCCATGAACTCTGACGCGCCGGTTGAAATCCCTGAAGTCGGGAAAAACGACTTCGATCTTGTCTCGGATTCGATCGTAATTCCCGATCAGGCCCGCCCAGTCGATACCGTATCGGTCGCCCAGCGTTGCCTGAGCGATCCCGGCGAGGATAGCGGGTTCCGATCTCACGAGCGGACCGGGCGGATCGAGAAAGCCACGTGAGGCGTGGACCATCGACATGGAATCCTCGACGGTCACGGATTGCGGACCGGAGGCTTGGGTGTCGAGATCGGTGCGCCCGAGGCAGGGCAAGACGATGCAGGTTTTCCCGGTCAGCAGGTGTGAGCGGTTGAGCTTGGTCGAAATATGTACGGCAAGATCAAGCCCGCGCATGCCCGCAAATGTCACCGCCGGATCGGACATAGCGACCGCGAGATTGCCGCCGAGGCAGATCAGCGCCTTCGAGCGTCCTTCGACAATCGCCTCGATGGCCTCTATCGCGCTGTGCCCCTTGTCTCCGGACGGCCGAAAGCCGAAGGCGCGTTCCATCCCGTCCAGCAGGCCGGAACCGGGACTTTCGGTGATCCCGACGGTGCGGTCGCCCTGGACGTTGGAGTGACCGCGGAGCGGGCAGATCCCGGCGCCCTGCCGGCCGATATTGCCGCGCAGCATCAGGAGGTTGGCGGCCTGCTGCACATTGCTTGTACCATGGGCATGCTGGGTCAGACCCATGCCATAGCAGAGGATCACATTGTTCGCGTTGAGATAGACATCGACCGCGCTTTCAAGCGCAGCACGCGACAGCCCCGAATAATGAAGAATTTCGGTCCACGAGGTTTGCTCGACGTCCTGGCGAAGCGCCGCGATGCCGAGCGTGTGTTCGGCGATGAATGCGCGGTCGAGAACGCCGTGGCCGCCCTTGCCGATGTCCTGTTCGTCGCGTTCGAAAATCAGTTTCATCATTCCCTTGAGCGCAGCAAGGTCGCCGCCAACACGAACCTGATGATAGGCCGATGCGATCTCGGTTGAGGAGAAGGTTGCCATTTCGATCGGATCCTGGGGCGCCGCAAATCTTTCGAGGGCGCGTTCCCTGAAGGGATTGAAGACGACGATCCGGGCGCCTCGCCGGGCGGCATTGCGCAGCGTGGTCATCATCCGGGGATGGTTCGTGCCGGGATTGTGACCGAAACTGAAAATGGCATCGGCGTGATCAAAGTCCTCGAGTGTTACCGTGCCCTTGCCGACACCGATCGATTCCGGCAGCCCGACGCTGGTGGCCTCGTGGCACATGTTCGAACAATCCGGAAAATTGTTGGTTCCGAAGGCACGGACAAAGGTCTGGTAAAGGAAAGCTGCCTCGTTGGAAGCACGGCCGGATGTATAGAACTCCGCCTGATGCGGGCTTTCAAGCGCGTTCAGCGCCGTTGCGATGAGGGTAAACGCATCGTCCCATTCGATCGGCCGGTAGCGGTCGGTCTGCGCGTCGTAGATCATCGGATGTGTCAGGCGCCCCTCGTTCTCAAGCTCATGATCCGTCCAGGTCCAGAGCTCCGAAATGGTATGGGCGGCGAAGAAATCGGGGCCGACGCGCTTTGCGGTCGACTCCCAGGTAATCGCCTTGGCGCCGTTCTCGCAGAATTCGAAGGAGGATGTATGTTTCGGGTCTGGCCATGCACAGCCGGGACAATCAAAACCCTCCGGCTGGTTCGCCTTCAGCAGGGTTGCCGTACCCTGTGCGGCCACCTGCTGGCGCGCCAGCGTCTCGGCCACCGCTTTCAGCGCCCCCCATCCTCCCGCTGGCTCGTCATATGCCTTGATGCCATCCGGCCGTTTTTTCTTCGTCATAGGAGCTCTCCACACCTTGGTCGGCAGAGCTTAGCAGAGAGAAAGAAACTCCGGATCTATACGAAGATATGTGCGGGCCCTTCTACCTCGCGAGCCGTCGCATTGTCGTGTCTGAGGATAACCCGAGACGATCCTGATCAAACCTTGGTTTGTATCTTGAAGTACTTGCGTATGATTTCGCTCTTGGCGTGTGCGGCGTAATTTAGACTTACCGCGTAACCAGCGGTCATTGACCAAGTCGCTGCTGAAGACAGTCGCGGCAATTCCGCAACAGACCCAAATGGAGACGATCATGAATCGCGTTTCGAAAACTGCAATCGCCGCAATCATCGCCTCGATGTCCTTTGTCGGGGCAAGCAAGGCCGAAGACAGCATCACCATGAACTGGCCCGCCGACATCGACCAGACGCTGGCGACGTTCGATCAGGACTTCAACGTCAAGTATGTCATGGAACGCCGCGACGACGACGGGCATACAGAAAGCATCCCTATTCCGACCACACACATCCAGGGCGTTCAGGCCGCAATCCTCGCCAACGAACCGCTTCTCCTCCGTCTGGAAGAGCAGGGCGTAAACGTCGATGACGTGGTGAGCGCCGAACAGGCGGCCGACGGCAGCATTACATTCTGGCTGCGCTGAAATCTGGCCAAGCTCTTTCGCATGGCCTTCACGCGTCCGGCCCTTTGTTCCAAGGTCCGGACGCGTTTCTTCAGGCTGACGGCATTGCCGGGCTGCGGCTTCCCGGAAACCGGGTTGGCTCTGGGCTACAAAAGCTCAGGTGACCTTCGACAGCCAAGACCGCACGCCGTCGATATTCGTAAATTCGTCCACGCTGCGGGCAGGAACACCCTGATGGGTGGCAGCCGCCATGCCGGCAAGTGCCGTGCCCGGACCAAGTTCGAGAAAGGCGGTAGCGCCGGCCTCGATACAGGCATGAAGACATGCCGACCACTGCACGGTATGCGAAAGCTGGGCTGCCAGCTTGTCGAGGCCCGATCGCGTGTCGAAGACGGGCGCGCCGTCTATTCCACTCAAAAGGCGCGGATTGCCCGCGTTTACGGGCGATATCGCAACCCGGTCCAGAATGGCCCGGAACGCCGGCGCCGCTGAAGCAAGCCTCTCCGTATGGGAGGCGACCTCGACGGGCATGTCGACAACCCTGACCACTTTGCTCGATCTCAGCTCGTCCGCCAGGCTGAGAAGCGCCGCGCGGGCGCCACCGACGACATAGGCATCCCCCGGGTTGACGATGGCGATGGCGGCACCGCGCGCCTCGCAGAGTTCGGCAAGAACCCGCTGAGACAATCCTCGAACGAACAGCAATCCATCGCCCGGCCGCGTCGAGGCATCCATGACTTCGGCGCGACGTGCCGCCAGATCGAGCGTGTCTTCGCCGGCAAAACGGCTGGAAACGCCCCAGGCCGCGAGTTCGCCGACGCTGTACCCGGCCACCACCATTCGCCCAGGCCAGGCGGTGCGCAGCGCCGCAGCGGCCGCAAGTGCCTGGAGGGTGCAGAGGATCTGGCTATTGCGGTTGTGATGCAGGACTGCGGCCGGTTCCTGTCGGACGAGTTCGCGCGGGTCCCTGTCATGCAACAGGCTTGCCGCATGTGTGAACAGGTTTTCGGCCTCTGGCACCGGGCCGGTGATTGCAAACATGCCCGGATGCTGCCCCCCTTGTCCGGAGCATAAAATGGCGAGCGACATCGTCTCTCCTCGCGTCGTCAGGGAAAAAGCACGGCAATGGCGATCGCCATCGTCATTGCGCTCAGCACCATGCTCGCGATCACCATGGAACCGATCGCGGCGGAATCCCGACGATAGCTGATGGCAAACAGGATGCCGAAAAAGCCGGAGGGCACGGAGGCAAGAAGGATCGAGACCTTCGCGACTTCTGTGGATACTGGCAGAACAAAGACGATAGCGGCGGTCAGCAGCGGCCGGACGACGTTCGACGCGACGGTAGCGCCGGCGATTTTCCAGTCCAGACGAAACGGTTGGGACGACAGGACAAGGCCGGTCAGAAACAGCGCGACTCCCGCGCCGGCCTGCCCCATCAGTGCAAACGAGGCATCAATGACCGGCCCCAGTTTCAATCCCGATATCGAGACGATGATACCAAGTGCAGGCGCCAGCACGACAGGTTTGCGCAAGGCCCGGCCAAGAGCGCCGGCGATTTTTCCGGTCGGGGAAATCGTCGCGCCGTCCCTGCCGGGCTGATTCAGTTCGACGACGATCAGCGAGAGCGGGCTGATGATGATCGAGCCCGCCGCTATGGCGATCGCGAGCTGCACGGTTCCGGTCGCGCCGAGCAAGGTCGTCGAGATCGGCAGGCCGACACCCGCCAGGTTGGGAAAGGCGACCGTCAGTCCCTGGAGCGCCGCGTCGGGAGGAGACATGCCCAGAAATCTCCGGGCACAGAAATACCACCCGGCCAGCACGATGAGCATGACACCCGAGAGAATGGCGAACAGCCAGGACTGTTCCAGCAATTCGGCGCGCGGCGCCGAAGCGGTCGCCACGAACAGCGCCGCGGGCACGGCAAAGGTCATGACGAGCACGTTCAGGCCTTCGATGTGATGGTTATCGACGATCTTCAGCCGACCCGCGCCGTAGCCGAGCAGCAATACGAAGAAGACCGGCACGAGTGCCAGCAGGATGGCCTGCGTCACCATTGCTGTTCCCTTTCCCAACTTTCGACGAACAGACTCATGGCCAGCAGGTCGGCCGATCCGCCCGGACTGAGGCGGCGTGTGACGAAGCTTTCATGGATATGGAGCGCATGGTCCCGCCAGCCCGGACGAGCGATCCCGCCCTGCCTGATAAAGGCGCGGGCGGCTGCGCGGGCAAAGGCAAGTCCCGCTCGGCCGCCGCGATGAAGCAGATTGGTGTCCTCGACGACGGCGATCAGCGAGAAGCAGGCCTCGACCCTGATCGCCTCGGCGTCGCTGGCGTCAATCCCGGCCGCAAGGCGCAGCCGTGGCAAGCCGATCTCGTAGACGCTCGGAAACCCGAGAGCCGCCTCCATCCGGGCGCCGCCTGCGCCGTAGCGTCGACGGACATGGCTGCCATTGCTGTGCAGCAGCACCGGACCATCGATGATGCTTTCGCCCCAGAGGCTCGAAACGGTGGCGCCGAGCGTCCGGGCCGGGCTCACCACCCCCGCAGCGCGCGCGCCTGCGGCAGCGCACAGAAGCCCCATGCCGAAGATGGCGCCGCGATGGGTGTTGACGCCCGACGTCGCGGCAAACATCGCCATTTCGGCTTCAAGCCCGATTTCGCGCAGGCGTCCCATCCCGGCGCCCCGTCCGCCTGCTTCGGCAAGGGCGGAAAAATAGGGAGCGATCGCAGACGCGCTTGCCCGGAACATGTCGGCATCCATATCGTCGTGACTGCCGTTGTCGACATGGCTCACAAGACCGGGCTTGGGCCAGGTCGCGATTTCCATCAACAGGCAGGCGAGCGCGTTTGCGGCGATCATCTCCGCATGGACAGACGGCCGGGCGGAGATGATCGCGGCGGCAATCGGGATGGAAACCGGCCAGGCTCCACGCGTCATGACACCACCCTCCCGCCGACGAACTGTCCCCGGGGGACGAGGCAGACGCCCGACATCGATTTTGCAAGGAGGTCCGGCGCGCCGGAACGAAATTCACGCCAATTCACCGCCGTGCCGTCATCGCGCACGAACTCGCCGTCGATGCGCATCGGCGCGGTGGCCTCGATTGCCGACAGGCCATCCGCGAGACAATCGAGATCGGTCGTACGCCGGATGTACACCAACACATCCAGATCGGATTGAGCGCTCAGATAGTCGAGTCCCGTGACGGCGCTCCAGGCGAGACTGCCGAAGATCCGCATGTCCAGGGCATGGCGCTGCATGAACGCATCCAGCCGCAACAGCGTGGGCCACCATGCCAACGGGGCGGCCCGGCAGACATAGCTCAGAGAAGGAGGCGGCATGCCACCGGCAATGTCGCCAGGCGGGACGACGAAGGAATGGCGATGCTTGCCTTGCGAAGGCGGCAGCGGCAGGCCGAGCGCCACGCCGCTGCGCGAATGCGGATCCCCACGCCTCGCAACGAGTGGCCAGCCGCGATCGGCCCAGAATGCGACAAGCCGGTCGCCCCTCAGTCCCGGTTCGGCGGCTAGTACGGCCTGCCAGCTTGACCGGCGAACAAAGATCATGTCGTGGCGCCGGATCATGACCTATTCCGCCCTGAGCGCGAGGTCGCGAACGCGGCCCGCGATAGCGGCAGCTTTCAGACGGCCACCACGGTCCCTGCCGAGAACGTCCCGGACGTCGCCCGCCCCCGGCATCCCCGCAAGCAGAGCCTCGAGCTGCCTGGAAAGTGGCATGTCCGCATCCCATATCCGTTCGACCGCGCCGGTGCGGGCGAGGTTGCCGAGGCCGGGCGCGAACACCGGCGTCGACCGCGCCATGTCTTCCAGAACCGCGACCGGCAGCTTTGTCACTCTGGACATGGAAGGTAGATCCATGACGGCCGGGTCGGCCTGCGGAAGCGCGACAAGGACACGCGTCGCCAGCGCCGTCGCCAGGAAGGCGCCGGCGGCGGCGTGGCCGTAGAGAAGCCCGATCGTCGGCCTGCCGGACATGTCCGCGTAAAGGAGGCACTTGGCCAGGTGCGAGAGGAATTCATTGAGGCCAAGCAGTTCGTCCCGCTTGCTCATGCGCTGGCTGTCGCTGTCGACGATGACGAAGATCGGGCCTGTTGTCGTTTCAAAATGGTCGAGGATGTGGCGCGAGAGGATGGCCGCCTCGTCGATCCCGAGCGAGGTGCGATCGGCGATGCCGACAACCAGAACCCGCTCGCCGGAGGGCAGCGTCGCCGTGCCGCGCAGGGTGCCGGCCGCGTTGCTAACGTCGTGGCCGGCAGGGAACATCGAAGCGAGTATCTCATCGAGCGTCATGGCTCTCTCTCCCATATTGTGCCGCGAGTAACGTGAATTGCCCTGCTGACGTGTCGGGAACCGTTTCCGGCAGAGCGATGCCCATTTTCCGCCAGACATCGATGCCGTCAGCGCAGTCGCCGAATGTGCTGAGCCGGTCCTCGAGGCGTTGCTGTTCCGCGCGCAGCGTTTCCATGCCAAATCCCGTCGGGATATCGACCAGTTTCAGAGCCGCCTCCCGGAACGACTGCACGCTGCCATCCGCGTAGATTTCGGCGGCGCCGAGGAGCCGCCGGTGCTTGCCGCCCATCGTCCGCCAGACAAGGGCCCTGTCGCGGGAATCGAATTCTTCGACGCCGCGATTGGTCTCGATAACCTCCGGGCCTGAGACGGCGATCCGTCCCTGTTCCGAAATCGCCAGCGCAGAGCAGCAGGCGGAGATCAGTCCGCCGCCGCCGTAGCATCCGGCGCGGCCACCGATCAGGCCGATGATGTTTGCGCCGGCCAGACGCGCGGCGATCATCGCCCGCATGATTTCCGAAATCGCAAGTTCGCCGGCGTTTGCTTCCTGCAGGCGAACGCCACCCGTGTCGAACAGGATCAGCACCGGAACGGACTTGCGTTCGCCGGCCGCGCGGAGCAGGCCCGTCAGCTTGGCGCCGTGAACCTCTCCGAACGCCCCGCCCATGAAGCGGCCTTCCTGGGCGGCGATCAGAACCGTGGTGCCGTTCAAGGTGCCCTGACCGACGATGATGCCGTCGTCGAACTGCTCGGGGAGGTCGAAGAGTGCCAGATGCGGACTCACCTCGCGCTGCTCCGGCCCGATGAATTCGACAAAGCTGTCCGGATCGAGCAGGAGACGGACCCGTTCCCGTGCGGATATTTCATACCAGCTCACAGACAGGTCCGCGGAAACGCCGGTCTTCTCTTCAATACCGTTCATCGTTCAACCTCCATAAGGCGGAGCGCCTGGGCGAGGCGCAGGGAGACCGTGTCCGGCCGTGCGCCGCCATCGTTGATGGAAAACCGGATGCCGCCGGCCGGATGACGCTCGACAAAATCGGCGACGACCGCCGCCCAGACGTCCGCGAAGCCTGCGGCCGTCGTTCTGATCGCCACGACACATTCGTTATCGGCGAGGACGCGTTCCGAAAGCACTTCAAGATTGCCGGATGCGACAACGCCGACGAGGCCGGTCTGTCTGGTGCCGCCGGCGGGTTTGGCAACTGCGTGACGAAAATTGAGATCTTCCATGGTTCCTGTTCCTTCTCACCAGTTCCGGAATTTCGAAGGGGGCACGTAGAGCCCGCCCGACCACCGGACGAGATCCTGGATCGAGTGCGCCGCGAGCAGACTGCGGCTGGCATCGAGCGGATCGATGCCGAGGTCCTCCGGGCGGCGGATGACGCCCCGCTGGCGCAGGCGCTCGACGGTCTTTCTGTCCCGGGCCCGACCGATATCCGTGAAACCCGCGACGCCGCGGATTGCCTGCTCGCGCTCGTCGAGGTTGCGGCAGGCAAGCAGGTTGGCGATCCCCTCTTCGGTGACGATGTGGGTGACGTCGTCGCCGTAGATCATGACCGGCGCGAGATCGAGCTTCAGTCGTTTCGCAAGGTCAATCGCATCCAGCTGTTCCACGAACAGCGGCACGTTTGCCTCCCCGAAGGTCTCGCCGATCTGCACGACCAGCTTGCGGCCGCGGCGCAACAACGGGTCGCCCTCAGGGTCGGCGTCAAGCCCCGCCCGAAGCCAGGGCTCGCTCGGATGGCGCCGCCCTCGCGCATCCGATCCCATGTTGGGCGCACCGCCAAAGCCGGCAACGCGCGAGGCGGTGACGGTCGAGGAGTTGCCCTTGAGGTCAATCTGCAGGGTCGAGCCGATGAACATGTCGCAGGCGTAAAGCCCGGCCGTCTGGCTGAAGGCGCGGTTGGACCGCAGCGACCCGTCCGGCCCGGTGAAAAAGACGTCGGATCGGGCGGACACATAGTCCTCCATTCCGACCTCGGACCCGAAACAATGGACCTGCTCCACCCAGCCGGATTCGATCGCCGGTATCAGCGAGGGATGCGGATTGAGCGCAAAACGGCTGGCGATCCTGCCCCTGAGCCCGAGTTTCTCGCCATAGGTCGGCAGCAACAGTTCGATCGCGGCGGTGCTGAAGCCGATACCGTGGTTCAGACGGCGGACGCCGTAGGGCGCATAGATCCCCTTGATGGCCATCATCGCCGTGAGGATCTGCGTTTCGGTGATGTCCGCCGGATCGCGGGTGAACAGCGGCTCGACGAAGAACGGCTTTCCCGCCTCCACGACGAAGTGCACGCAGTCGCCGGGTATATCGACCCGCGGCACACGATCGACGATCTCTTCCACCTGCGCCACCACCACGCCGTCCTTGAAGGCGGTTGCCTCGACGACGGTCGGCGTGTCCTCGGTGTTGGGGCCGGTGTAGAGATTGCCGTCCCGGTCGGCGCTGACTGCCGCAATGAGCGCGACGTTCGGGGTGAGATCGATGAAATAGCGCGCGAACAGTTCCAGATAGGTGTGGACCGCGCCGAGCTCGATCTTGCCGCCAAACAGCATCGCGGCGATGCGCGCCGATTGCGGTCCGGAATAGGCGTAGTCCAGTTTCCGGGCGATGCCGCGCTCGAAGACATCGAGATGTTCCGGGAGCACGACGCCGGACTGGACCATGTGGAGGTCGTGGATCTTCGCAGGATCGGCGGCCAGAAGTGCTTTGCTCAGCAGGTCCGCCTGCTTCTGGTTGTCGCCTTCAAGGCACACGCAGTCGCCGGGGCGGATCACCGCCTCAAGCAGGCTGGTCGCCGCGTCTGCCTCGACGACCTTGCCGGTGGCGACTTTCGCGCCGGCCGCAAGGCGGGCATCGCGCCGCTGTCGGTTCTGCTGCCAGTCTTTCATCTCATTCTCCTGTGCCGGAGGCCGGCGAATTTGAAAAATGGCGGGGACGGAGGGGGGAACCGTCCCCGCCAGTCGGGGCACGGAGGGGAGCGTGCCCTGTCTCTGCAGCCAGCGGAGGGAACGGCGACTGCAGGAATGCGGGGATTGCGGCTCAGCGTGCGGCGGCCTTTTCGAGGACCTCGTCGGCCGCCTTCGTGATCACCCTGGCGACTTCTTTGGGATGCGATTCGAAAACGACGTGGCTGGCGCCCGGCACTTCGATATACGTGCTGCCGGCGCGTTCGTAGTAGAACCGTTCCAGTTCGGGGCTGATGATCTGGTCGTTACCGGGGATGACGCCCCAGCTGGGCTTGGTCTTCCAGGCTGCGACGGTCATCGGCGTGGAGAACACGCCTGCGGCGGCAAACACCTGCGAGCGCGCGCCGAACTCGGCGTCCTCGCGCGGCAGATCGGGCGCGAACAGCGTCAGGTAATCCTCTTCCTTGAGATAGGTGAAGCCGTCCGCCGTTTTTTCGATCGCGCCGGGCGTCTTGCCGAGAACGCTCGGGTATTTTTCGCCAAGTTCGTGCTCGTCCTCACCGACGTCGGGCGCGTGAGCGGCCACATAGACGAGGCCGACGACATTGGGGTGGACACCGGCCTCGGTAATGACGGAGCCGCCGTAGGAGTGGGCAACCAGCAGCGTCGGCCCGTCCTGGAGATCGAGCACCCGCTTGGTCGCGGTAACGTCGTCGGCGAAGGAAGTCTCGGGTTCCTGCACCATGGAGACGTTGAAGCCCTCCTCATTCAGGATGTCGTAGACGGCTCGCCAGCCGGAGGCATCGACCCAGGCGCCGTGGACCAGGACGATATTCTTGACAGCTTCGGCATTCGCCTCGACCGACGCACCGGTGAGTGCCATCGCGGTGACGATGGCCAGGGAAATCTTGGAAGTAATCATCTCTCAGCTCCTTTGTTGAACTGAGCTCAGGCTAGCGCAGGCCCGGTTCTCGCTATTCCCGATTTGAACGCGGTTTTCGGTAACGCACGAACAACGTGCTTCGGCATTTTCGCCGCGCCATTCGCCTGCCGGAAGATTATTGCGGTCAGGGCCGGAAGCCGCTCGCAGAAATGGCTGGTGCGGCGGAATCCATCAAAAACGCGCGGTTTCCGGCCGCGCGCTTTTCATTCAAGCATTTGTGCGTCGCCTCGGTGCAAACCGCAGCTATGGGGAAGGCTGGAATGGCTCCGAGCCAACGGCTCCCATTTCGCGCGGCGACCGCTCCTGCATTGCCCGCCAACGGGCGGGGGTCGTTCCGACGAAGCGCTTGAACACCGTGGTGAAGTGGGCCTGCGTCTGGAAACCGACATTGAGTGCGATTTCGACAAGGCGGTTGCCGGGCTCGCAAAGCATGGACTTGGCGCGCTCCACGCGACAGCGCAGCAGGTAATCGTGGGGACGAAGACCGGTGGCGGCGCGGAACTGCGCGGCGAAATGCATCCGGCTGAGACCGGCCACCCCGGCCAGGTCGGAAAGTGTTATCAGCTCATCGATATGGTCTTCGATATAGGCCGCCACGCGCCTTATCCGCCATTTCGGCAGCGGTGTGATCGAACCCTTATCCTCGGGACGCCGGTTGGTGAAGCGGGTCGCAAGCCAGCGCGCGATCAGCGCCAGGCGGATAGTGTCGGAATGAACGCCGTGGAGGTCTTCATCGTTCCCGGAGGCCTCTAGCTGGCGAAACAGAAAGCCCATGACGGGATCGGCCGGATCGACATCGAAGCCGGGCGGCAGAAGGCTGTTTGCCTCGCCCGTGTTCTGGTCGTCTGGTCCGATCGAAAGCGAAAGCACGACGTCCATGTGGGGAAGGCCGATCGTCACGATGTTTTCCGCCGCTGCATTGTTCGTGTCCACTGGCGGGGACCCATCGCCATTGATGCCGACAGATGGGGGTTTCCGTCCCGGGACGACCAATTCCGTTTGCATACCCTATCCTCCATCAATGGCCAGATCTGCAAAAACCTGAACTGCAAAGGAATTTCCGCGTATATCTAAATAATGAACTGAGTTTTACTACGTCAAATACGCGATTTTTCGATTTACGTTGCTCAATCCTGCTGTTGAAGACATTAAAAAATACAGGAACGAACCTCCATCATACAGTCGTGTGCACGCATACCCGTCCTATTTGGCCGGACCAGACTTTCGTATGTTCAAGTGGTGAGGTGGTTGTCTGCCGACGATCCCGCCTGTCGGAAAGTCGGGACCGGCATCGGAAGAGGTTGCGCTGCGCGGCAAAACGGATCGCTGCAGCCGAATGAGGCAACCAAGGTATGAGGAAGCCATACCAAGGCCCCTCAGGCGCGAAACCAACGTAGAATGGGGCGAAGCCGGCCCTGACATTAATATCCGGACCGCAGCCTTCGCCGGAACCACGTCCTCCGGAGATGCCGCAGGGGGGCGTCGTGCGGACCTGTTCCGGATTCCTTTGCCTTGGCAAATGCGTTTCCGGGGCCCGAACGCGGGGAACGCCGAAATCCGCCATCTCCCCTGTCCGCTGCCGGAATTTCTTGTTCGATTCGCTGTCACTGCGCCCGAAAGCCAGCTTGGTGTCGGACGCAATATCCGAGAGGCACAGCCATGTCCGACGCCGAAGAAAAAGTGACGTCCGATGCCGCGATCCCGCTGAATGACAAGGCGGCCAGTGGCAGTCTTCCAGACCCGCCCATCGCGATGGAGCGACCGGTTCCGGAGCCACAACGCGAGATCCAGTTGCCGCCCGAACGCGCAGCGCCGGACAATGCGGCGGCAACCGGAAAATCCCGTCGCCGTTCCATCCTGCGCGTCACTCTCATGGTCCTCGGCGTGGCTGTGGCAGCAACAGGCTCGCTGGTGTTCTGGCTGAACGGCGGCCGCTATGCCGGGACGGACGATGCCAATGTTCAGTCGGCAAAGGTGATCGTGACGACGGATGTGTCGGGACTGGTCTCGTCAGTCAATGTGCGCGAGGGCCAGCAGGTCGAAAAGGGCGACATTCTTTTCGTGCTCGAGTTGCATCAGTTCCAGATCGCGCTGGACAATGCCGCGGCTCAACTGGCCAATGTTGAGCTTACCATCCGCTCGATGAAGGACGACTATCAGGTCTTGCTCAAGAATGTCGCGGCGCAGGAAGCGCAGATCGCGCTGGACCAGATCGCCTATAACCGTGCGTCGACGCTCGCGAAGGAGAATGCCCGCTCGCAGGCCGACAGCGACCAGGCCCGCTACACGCTCGAAATCGACAATCACAAACTACAGTCGCTGAGAGCGCAGGCCGAGGCTCAGCTTTCGCAGCTTGGCGGCGATCCCGACATTCCTGTGACCGAACACCCGCTCTACAAGCAGGCCAAGGCGCAAATGGATGAGGCACAGCGGGAACTCGACCATGCCTCGGTTCGCGCGCCGTTTGCAGGGACCGTCACCGAGGTGGACGACCTGCAGCCGGGCGCCTATCTCGTCGCCCAGACGGCAGCCCTCACAGGCGCCGGAGCGCTGGCGCTGGTCGCGAACGATCATGTCTGGGTCAACGCCGAGATGAAGGAAACCGACCTCACATTCGTGAAGACCGGAGATCCGGTGACGGTGACGGTCGACACCTATCCCGGGCAGGTCTGGAACGGGTCCGTTGACAGTATCAGTCCCGCAAGCGGCTCCGAATTCTCGATCCTGCCGGCGGAAAACGCGAGCGGCAATTTCGTCAAGGTCGTCCAGCGCATTCCGGTCCGGATTTTGATCGAGACGCCATCGGACGCCCCCGCCCTGCGCGCCGGCATGAGCGCCGTCGTGAAAATCGACACCGGTCACAAACGCTCCCTGCGGGATTTGTTATGAAACCGAGGGAGGTCAGGGACATGGGAACTTCACGCAGGAACGGCTCCGCAAGCACGGCCAGGACCATCATTCTGATCTGCGTCATGATGGCCACGCTGATGCAGACGCTCGACACCACCATCGTCAACGTGGCTTTGCCCTATATCCAGGGCTCGCTCGCGGCCTCGCCCGACCAGATTACCTGGATACTGACCTCCTACATCGTGGTTGCGGCGATCATGACGCCGCCGGTCGGTTGGCTTTCGGCGCGCTTCGGCCGGCGGATGGTCTTCCTGACCTCGATCATCGGCTTCACGGTATCGTCGATGCTGTGCGGCGCCGCGACATCGCTGACGGAGATCGTTCTGTTCCGCGCCGTCCAGGGCGTCTTCGGCGCCTCGATCGTGCCGCTTTCGCAGGCAACGGTCATCGATATTTTTCCGCCCGAACAGCGTGGCCAGGCGCTCTCACTATGGGTCATGGGCGTCGTGGTCGGCCCGGTGCTCGGGCCGACGCTCGGCGGCTACCTCACCGATCTCTACAATTGGCGCTGGGTCTTCTACATCAACCTGCCATTCGGCATCCTTGCCTTTCTCGGCCTCCGCTTCTTCCTGGAAGACAGCGAACGCGACAGCGGACGGCGGTTCGACTGGACCGGGCTGGCGGTTCTCGGCATGGCGCTCGCCACGCTGCAGCTCATGCTCGACCGCGGCCAGATGAAGGACTGGTTCGGCTCGACCGAAATCATCGTCTATGCGGTGCTGTGCGGCCTCGGTTTCTATCTGTTTCTCGTGCATTTCCTGCTGGCGCGCGACCCCCTGATCCCACCGCAGCTTTTTAGGGATGTGAACTTCTCCTCCGGGCTCCTGATGATCTTCGTCGTCGGCATGCTGATCCTCGCGACTTCCGCGCTCCTTGCGCCTTACCTGCAGGTTCTGGCCGGTCGCTCCGTCATCGATACCGGCCTGCTGCTTGCGCCGCGCGGAGCGGGTACGATGGCCGGCGTTCTGCTGGCGGGCCGGCTTTCCAACCGCGTCGATCCGCGTATCCAGATGTTTGTCGGCATCGTGCTGATTGCCCTTACCCTCTGGCAGATGACCGGTTGGACGCCGGATATCGACGCCCGGACCTTCACGGTGAACTCGATCATCCAGGGTTTCGGCCTCGGCATCGTGTTCACCCCGTTGCAGGTCGTCTCCTTCGCGACGCTTCCGGCCAAGCTCAGGACTGACGGCACGGCCCTGTTCAGCCTCGCGCGCAATATCGGCCTGGCGATCGGGGTTTCGCTGACATCGGTCGTGCTGATCCAGGAAACGCAGGTGCTGCACACGCAGATCGCCTCGAACCTCACGCCGTTCAACCGTAACCTGCAACAGGGCGGGGCCTATCTGTTCTGGAATCCGACGACCCCTTCAGGCCTTGCCGCACTCAATGGCGAAGTGACGCGGCAGGCCAGCATCATCGCCTATGTGGACGATTTCAAGCTCCTCTTCATCGTCAGCCTGCTGATGCTGCCGCTTCTGGCGCTGATGCGCGGCGGGCCGAAGAAAGAAACCGCCAACGGCCCCGAACTCATCGCGGACTGAGTCCGTCATTCAAGGAGAAGCAAAATGAAAGCTATCGTTATCGGAACAGGAACCATCGGCATGGCCGTCAAGGCGGCATTGCGGGATCATGGCCACGAGGTGGTTACGGTCGGACGCCAATCCGGAGACTTCAGCGCCGATATCCGGGAAACCGACAGCCTCACGAGACTGTTCGAGACGGTCGGCCCTTTCGATGCCGTCGCCAATGCCGCCGGCGATGTCTTCCCCGGTCCGCTCGCGGAAACGTCCGACGAGCAGTGGGAGAATTCCATCCGCTCCAAGGGCATGGGGCAGATCAATCTGGTCCGGGCCGCCCTGCCTTTCATCGCCGACCGCGGCGCCTTCGCGCTGGTCTCCGGCGTGCTGACGGACGAATTCACGGCAGCCCCGACGATCGGGACGACGGTCAACCACATGGTCGAGGGTTTCGTGAAGGCGGCGGCGGTGGAATTGCCCCGGGGGATCCGGATCAACTGCATCAGCCCGACCGTGCTGGCCGAATCCGTGGCCTATCACCCCTTCTTCCCGGGCTTCGTGCCGATACCGGCGGCCGAGGTCGCGCTTGCCTATGTGCGGGCGCTGTCCAACCCGTTCACCGGCCGCGTGTTGAAGCTTTACAAGACGGATTGCTGATCGTCTGCGTCCCTCCGGTCCGCCGCAGATGCCGCCAGACGCCGTGTGTGCCCGGTAGCATCTGCGTTTGTGACGCAGCGAGGTCCCCGGTCAGGCGGTCATGGTCGCTATCATTCTGGCGGCCTCGGCGAGGTCGGACGAGCCGGCATGCTCCGGGAACGCGTCGAAGACGGGAATGAGAATCGCGGAGGCGTCGTCTTTGCGGCCGAGGTCCAGCAGCAGGCGCGCCAGCGGTATCGCCGCTTTCAGCTGCCACCCAAGCGCAGATTGGGCGGCGGCATGCGTGATCGATTGCCGCAAGGCGGCCTCTGCCGCCGCGGCATCGGCCTCGGGCGCCATGCGGATGATGTTGCCCTGTGCCCGCAGCAGATCGGGTAGCCAGAATTTCTGGTCCATTTTCCGCGCTGAAGAAATCGCCGCGTCGATCACCGCGCGCGCCTCGTCATGCGAACCGCATTGCGCCAGTCCCTCGGCAAGCGCCCGGGAGGCGCCTGGTATGAGCATGTGGAACTGTTCACGCGCCAGCATTTGAACCGCCTGCCGGAGCACCTCCACCCCTGCCGACGGGTCTCCCGTGACCAGAAGCCATTCCCCTTTCAGGGCCAGGGCGGCTGCAAGATGGCTGCTGAAGGAATGCCTCTGCGTATGGGCGATCAGCCGCTCTATATGTTCTCCCGCCTCGACAAGGCTGCCGTTCCAGAGCAGAACCGGGATACCATGGGCCGCAGCCATGGTGTAGTCGCCCGGCAGAGGCGATTGCTCCGCCCTTTCCATGGCTTCCAGAGCAAAACGGCAGGCGCGTGCGGGAGAACCGCGGAGCCAGCCCACACGTGCGCGACCGAGTTCGGCGCGCAGACGATGGTCGTAGCCGAAGAGGTTCAGTTCGAGGTGACCGATACCGACCTCGAGTTCGAAGCCTCGTTCGCAGTGAACGAGCGCCGTCGCCTGATCGCCCGCCAGCTGGTAAGCTGCGGAGAGAAGCCATTCGGCAACCACGCGCTCGGAAAGGGTCCCGTCGCGTTCCGCGACGACCGCGCATTTCTTCGCCGCCACGAGGGCGCCCTCGAAGTCGCCGAGGCGGGTCAAGAACAGGTTCAGACCGGCCAGAAGGCGAAGCTGCGCCAGTCCGCCGCCATTCTCCTCCGAAAGGTTCAGGCCCCGTTCTATGGCATCGCGGACCTCCTGCGTGTTGCCGAGCGTGTGCATCGTCGAAACCGCCAGGGCTTCAAGCAGGCGAACCTCGCGTCGCGGCGAGCGGCTCTTTCCCGTGTCGGTATTCAGGGCCAGGCTGGACCAGGAACGGCACTCCGAAAGAAGCCAGAGGCCAAGAAAAAGAGGAACGGAATCCGCCGCCAGTTCGACGCCGGTCGCGCGGTATTCTCCATGCGAGAAACACCAGTCCAGCGCCTTTCTCACATTGCCGATATGCGGTGCGTGGCGGCGGATTTCGGCATAGGCGCCATGCTCGAGGGAAATGTCCTCGAGCAGTTTCGCAAAATAGAGGGCATGGCGCAGGTCGATCTCGTCGGCATCGCCATATTCGTCGAGCTTGGCCCTGGCATATGCCCGCGTCGTATCGGGCAGGCGGTAGAAGACGACATCGCCCTGAGGCTGGACCCAGACGAGCGACTTGTCGACAAGATCGGCGATCGTCGCGGCAACCGAACCCTCGCCTTCCCCCTCGATATCGGCGACGAAACCCGCAGCCTCGATCGTGAACAGGCCGACCAAGGCCGAGAGCCGGCACAGCACCCGCTGTTCGCAATCGCCGAGCAGCCTGAAACTCCAGTCGAGCATCGCTTCAAGCGTCCGGTGTCTCGGAACGACATTGCGCAGGCCCGCCAGGCGCAATTCGATGTTCGAAGCCAGAAGGTTGGCAATGCCACGTATCCCGTATGTCCCCGCGCGGCTGGCTGCCAGTTCGATCGCCAGCGCTATGCCGTCCGTCCGCCGGCAGATATCCGAGACAATGGGCGCGTCGCTGTCGGTCAGGGGTTCATGGAGGCCGCTGGAAATGGCCCGGTCCATGAAAAGCTGGACCGCCGGGCTTGCCATTGCTTCGGCGGCCGTCGGGGCGTCATTCACCGGACAGGCCAGGGTGCTGAGAAGGTGGACGGTTTCTCCCTCGATGCGCAAGGATTCCCGCGAGGTCACCAGCAGATGGATGTTCGGTGCCCGTTTGAACATTTGTCCCGCCAGGAAAGCGGTCGCCTCCAGCAAATGTTCGCAACTGTCGAAGATGATCAGCATGTGCAAATTGGCAATGAAGGCGAGAAGTTCGTCGACGGGGGCGTTGCCCGCGAGCGTGCAGCCGACTGAGGATATCACCGCGTCCGGAACCAGTGCCGGGTCGGCTATCGCGCCGAAATCGACGAAGACCACGTTCTGTCCATCGAATTCCGGCTTCAGCCTTTCGGCTACGGCCGCTGCCACGGTCGTCTTGCCGATGCCGCCCGTCCCGACGATGCTGACGAAGCGTCGTTCGAGCAAGAGTTCGCTCAGACTGCCGATGACACGCTCGCGGCCAATGATCGAGCGGTAAAGGGTCGGTGCCTGTCCGGCGAGGCGGCGTTGGGCAGGCGGCGCTGCCGGCACGTCGTGTGTGACAGCGGCGACGAAACTGTAACCTCTTCCGGCGATATTGACGATATACCGCGCGCCATTGCGACCATCGTCAAGCGCACGGCGAAGCGCTGAGATGTGGACCCGCACCGTGGCCTCTTCGACAACCGTGTCCTGCCATACGATATCGATCAGCTCATGCCGGCTCACAACGTCACCGGCGCGCTCAACCAGCGCGATCAGCAGGTCCAGCGCCCGGGAGCCAATACGGATGTCTTCGCCTTCTTTCAACAGGAGCCGGCGAGCGGGATCCAGCCGAAAACGTCCGAATGACACCGTGGAACTGCCCTTGCCCGCGCTGAACGTGCTACGCGACGAAGTGGACATAGCTGTGTGGTTCCAGATTTTGGATTGCCTCGTATTTTAACGTTGAGGCAATCAAGGTACCTGTCTTTCGAAAAAATGACGCGGATTGCGATAATCTGATATTTTCTTCTCACACAGTCGGCGTGCGCGGGACCTCAGATTCCTCACCTATTGGCCCTGCCGCTCCTGACCGACGCCAACATCCAGGAGCTCTTTGCGCAGCGCTCTTGTCGGGGCACCGCATCCTGTAAATGAAAGCGGACTTCGGTTTTCAGATCCCTGTTTGGTCCGAAAAAATGGGCGCAAACGGCATCAAAAAAAGGGAATTTTAAAGTATTTTAAGTATTTCCGGATGAAAAACATAAAATCATTCAAAGAAAATTATCCCGCATAACAATAACCGTCCTCAAAACATCAATATTGCCGCGCATGGCATTCGAATAAGGGCAGATCGTATCGGCGATCCTTGCGAGTTCTTCACCCGTTGCCTGATCGACGCCGCAAAGCGTTATGACAAGAGCCACGCGCAACAGGATGACTTCAGCTTCATTGCGAACCAGCCCGACTTCCGCGACCACAGAGACGTCGTCATCGGCAAAGCGGTGCCCGGCTTGCAAGGCAACCCGGAGCAGCGAGTTTTCGAAGCAGGCGGCGTAGCAGGCGCCGAACAACTGCTCGGGATTGGTCGCTCCACCACGGCCTCCCAGTTCCTCAGGGAGCGCGAGCGCGAGATCGAGAATGCCGTCATCGCTGCGGACACGGCCTTCCCTACCGGCCGTTGCGCTGACCCTGGTCGTGTAGAGCATTTTCATGTTGTTCGTCTCCTTCATAAGCGTTCGGTCTGTCCATCGCGCGGACGTTGCGGTGGAAACAGGACACGCGACGATCAAAAAAGACCACCGCGGGCGGCCAACGGTCGGAGCATCAGGGGCGCGAAGGCCCTTGTTGATCGCGCGGCGCAGGGCATTGCCGTTGCGGTAGGGCGAAACATCGCATGCTTCCATCTGCAAAGGTCGCTTGGCGAGGCGGGACGACGAAAAGAGCAGATCGATGGTGCTAAATGGGAACGATAGGCCATGATGCGTCCTGGATCAGACAAAAGCATGCCCGGACAACGGTGTCGCCAAGCGTAGGCAAATTTCGCATTTGCTGGCGACGCTGGCGAGTAAAGAAACGAAAAGTTTCGAAAGACCGTATCGGATCACTTCGCGGCCTCTGACTTTTTTTTGAACGGGACGAAAGACGATGATCGACGGGTTCCGCGTGACGTCGCCGCTGGACTCTAACACTTCTTTACAACTCATAACGCGGGAGATGCCGGAAGGTGATGTAAATATTAGATGTACCTTCAGTTCACGGGAGATGGCTATGAACCAACCGGCTTTTCCGAATGTTCACGGGCAGAGGCATCGTTGTACAGGGTCCGAAGTCGTACATATGCGTGGCGAGGTCGCAAACGCCATCTGCGCCATACTCCTGCATGCAGAGGCGGTTCACAGGCGCGAAATCGCAGGAATTGCCCGGCCGACCGAGAGCAGGCAGTCGGCCGAACAAATCATCTCCAACGCGAAACGCGCGTGGGAAGGCATCGAAACGTTGCTGGCAATGTGCGAGCGCGCCGACGTCAACTGAAGAGAAAGGGGTTCATTTGCGCCGGGCCTCGGGGCCGCCTGATCACGGCAATATTGCTGCGGTCAGGCGCCGGCCAAGCCGAGCGCGCGGCTGATACTGCTGACCAGTGTTCCCCCATCGAATGGCTTTTCGAGAAAAAAGAGCACACCGGCCATCTTGGCGCGGCGCCGCTGGTCCTCATCCGGAAAGGCCGTGATGACGATCGTCGGCAGATCGACCCCTCTGCGCAGGAGATGATCGCGGAGATCCAGTCCGCTCATCCCCGGCATCTGGAGATCGGTAACCAGAAAGTCGGCGTTCGGCAGCGTTTCGGATGCGATCGCCCTCTCCGCTGACTCGTAGGCATCGGCTTTCCAACCGACCGACCGCACGAGGCTCTCGGTGGCTTTTCTCACATGTTCGTCATCGTCGACGATAACGATAATCGGTTCCTGGTTCATGACACTCACAGCAGCCCCAAATCTATATAGGCCTATATGGTCGCGTCGGCCTTGCGGATAAATCATACAGAGGTTTATCCGCTACTCTTTCGGTGCCAGCATTTCGGCCATGCGCACCAGATCGGGAAGCGTTCGGGCCTTCATTTTCTGCATGGCGTTGCCACGATGTATTTTTACGGTGATCTCGCTCAGGCCGAGTTCGCCGGCAACCTGTTTGTTCATCAGGCCGCGAGTCACCAAAGCCATCACCTCCTTCTCCCGGGGCTTCAGCGCTTCATAACGCGCGCGCACATCATCAAGCGCGGCGTCCTGTACGCGCCGTTTCCGGTCGCCTTCAAGCGCGGCAGTGACGGCGTCGAGCAGGTCCTGGTCGCGGAAAGGCTTGGTCAGGAAATCGGCGGCCCCCGCCTTCATTGCCCTGACGGACATTGTCACATCTCCATAACCGGTCAGGAATATGATCGGCAACAAGATGCCGGCCCGAGCGAGTTGCTGCTGGAAATCCAGCCCGCTGACACCCGGCAGACGCACGTCGAGGATCAGACATCCATGGGCGTCAACCTCTCCGGTTTCCAGCAACTCGGCGGTGGATGAAAACAGTTTGACCTTCAGCTGTACCGAGCGAAGAAGGCTTCCAAGCGATTCACGCATTTCCTGATCGTCATCCACGATGAATACGACAGGCTGGTCTGAACCCGGTTGTTTTGGTTCCTGTTTCATCCGTCACCTCCTTCCGAGCGCGGGAGATGAAAACCGAACTCGGCGCCTCCCTCATCGCGCAGTTTCGCCCAGATATACCCGCCATGCGCCTCGACGATCCTGCGACATATGGACAGCCCGATCCCCATGCCCTGTGCCTTGGTGGTGAAAAACGGCGAGAACAGCTTCTGTCCTTCTTCCGGCCCAAAGCCGGGGCCCGTATCGTCAACCCTGACTTCCACCGTATCCTGGCCTTCCGAATGGCCGGAGGCTATGGCGATATGGATTTCGCGCATGTCGTTTTTGCTGGATTCCATCGCCTGAATGGCGTTCACGACAAGGTTGATCAGCACCTGCTGCAACTGGACGCGATCGCCTTGTACCGCTGAACTCCGCGGATCCCGCACGAAATCCACGACCACCTTATGCGCCCGCATCTCCCGGCTCAGCAGTGGAATAATGTCATCGACCAGATCATTGACGATGATGGTGGAATGCATGCTCGGGGAACGACGGGCGAAAGCCCTGAGACTGCTGATGATATTGCTTGCCCGCTGGGCCGAGGCGACGATGCGTTCGATCAGCACCGTGGCCTCGCCGATATCCGGATCGTTGCGTTTCAGCCAGCGCAGGCTGGCGTCGCCGCTCGCTGAAATCGCGGCCAGCGGCTGGTTCACCTCGTGCACGATCGAGGCGGTCAGTTCTCCGAGCGTCGAAAGCCTTTCGGCGTGGGCCAGTTCCTCGCGTGTTCTGTCAAGGACGAATTCGGCCTCCATTCTTTCAGTGATGTCGCTGTGCGTCTCCAGAACCGTCATCGGCGCTCCCGCCCGGTCCCGTTGCAGCGCCCAGCGGCACATGATGACGCGTGGGTCGCCGTTGCGACGCTTTCGCCGGACCTGCCCTTCCCAACGTCCTTCCAGGACGAGTTTCTCGTTGGCCACATGCCACGCCGCGGGAGACTCGGCACCAAGCAGTTCGGTTGAGCGCTTGCCTATCGCCTCTTCTTTTTTCCAGCCGTAAAGAACTTCTGCTCCGCGGTTCCATGACAGGATTACATCCTTGGGTGTTCGGGAGAAGATTGCGTCATGTGTGAGGTCGAGCAATGCGGCCTGATTGGCCAGGATCTCCGTGCTCGCCTTGTTCACCAACGTCAGAGCAGCCGTCACCGCCACCGCGACGACGCTGATCCAGGCCCGCGCCACTGCTCCCGTCTCATCGAAAGGATGCTGGATCAAGAAGCCAATGAAAATCAGAAGGATGCAAAATAGAGTGACGATAACGACGCCGCGTCGGCCAAGAACATTTGCCGCCAGTAGCAGCACCAGAACATAGAGCACGGCTATTGCATATCGGAACGGCGTAAAGGCATCGACGACAAAGATGGCCGCAGCGAGCGTGGCGGCCGCCGCCGCGACAGGCCAGTGGACGATCGGAGTGCTGCCTTGCTTTCTCTCTGACATCCCGCCCATGGCCCCTCGCCGGTTACGCGACCAGAACTACTCTTGTGCAAGACCGGACGACAAATCATGACTTCATCGGCCGGTATCGGGTGATTATACCAACGGTCATTGAAAATGACCGTTGGTATTCCGTTTGCGAATTTCCCAAGTCACCAGGACAATTGGGAAATTCGCAATTCCTTCAAGGCGGGGATGCGTCAGCATCTTCGCGCCTTGGTATTATAGGCCGGTTCGGGCTGGTGCACAGTAGCGCTTTGGATTGTCATCTCCATACCAAGGTATAATTGGTTTTTGAGGCGTCCCCCCGCGACCTGGACTCACCCAATTGCGAACCGCAGGCGCGGCCATGAGCAGTCTGGTTGCCGGCGACCGATGATTTGCGCATTGTGCGCCCAAGATTGCTTGACTGAACGCTGCAACCAAGGCCATCTGCTGGACCCGGTCGGTCACCTGACCGCAACGCCCCGATCAGAGAAGGTTCCGAGGCCGGAACATAGCTTCAAGACCCCATCAACCGTTGACCGGAGAACGCCAACAGCCATGTCGGTGAAATGGGGTCAGATGGGGCTATCAGCATCCGTCGAAAATGACACTGATTTTTGTGCGTCAAGCTCGGCGAGGCGGGCGGTGAGTGCTGCATGGACCGCATTGTAGGCGTCGCTTCCGGTCGCAAGCCTGAGGGGCGGAGACGTCTGGTCCGCCGTCGCAATGATCGCCTTTACGGTTTTCAGAGCATCACCGGGCGAGCGATAGGTGCCGCTGCCGAAGAAGGCGCGCATCTGCCCGAGCGGTCCATCGGCATAGGCATCGAGAGGATCGGCGACCACCAGGTTGTGGCCGAAATTCGTCGCGGTGCTTCCCGGTTCGGCAATGGTGACAGCGATGTTGAACGGCGCGAGTTCATGACGCACTGATTCCATGAAGCCCTCGATTCCCCATTTGGATGCGTGGTAGAGGCTGCCACCGGGAAAAGTCGCGAGCCCACCCATGGTCGAAATCTGTATGATCCTTCCACCACCCTGCTCGCGCAGATGCGGAGTAACAGCGCGCACGAACTGGATCGAACCCGTGAGGTTGGTGGCGATCTGCCGGTCAATCTCAGCATCGCTCAGCTCTTCCGCGGCCCCCAGAATGCCGTAACCGGCATTGCTGACGACGACATCGATGCGGCCCAGATCGCGAAACGCAGCGTCGACCACGTCGCGCATGGATGCCGTATCGGTGACGTCCAGTTCCATGAGCCAGAGACGGTCGCCAAAGCGCGACTTCAACCCGGAAAGCGTGCCCGCCTTGCGATAGGTGCCCGCAATCCTTTCGCCGCGGGTGAGCAGTTCCTCCGCCATCGCACGGCCAAGGCCGCTGCTGATGCCCGTGATAAGCCAACTACGTTCGTTCATCGCTCAGGTCTCCTTAGAAAACACGCTGTGAGTGAATATGCGGCGTTTTCCGGCGCACCACCGTGCGCTTCGTGGAGCGGCTCGATATCGGAGACCGGCGTAGCGCAGCTGGACTGAGGTGTCGGTGATCAAAACGGCTCTGGTCATTTTCCACTCCATTGTCAACATGTGTCCGATTTAGAGTTTGTCAGGGAAAAGTGGAATCCGGTTTTCCCGAAAAGACAAACGAAAACAAATAAATCTAGAGTCTGTCTGGTTCGATTTGAACCTGACAGACTCTAGGCGTGACGCCTCAACATGAGTTCCGGTTAAGTCCGAGGCATCTGACAGGTGCTTTTGATTGTAGGTTGCCATGAGGTCGATGCCAATTATACATGTGGATTCGTTTCAGAAGATGGTAATCCTTCGGCGAAGATCGATCCTGGCGTGGACGGAACGGCAAGCTCTTGGAAAGGCTTCAAAAACAACGAAACCCGCAGCGGCATCTTCAACTTAACGGATCGTGGATCTCGATGTGGGGTGATGGGGCATGACAGACCGTGCCCCGCTTTATCGCCGCCATCGTTTCCCGGCCGAGATCATCGCCCACGCCGTGTGGCTCTATTTCCGTTTTCCTCTCAGCTTGCGAATGGTCGAGGACATGCTGGCGGCCCGAGGGATTATTGTCTCGCACCAGACAGTCCGGGCTGAAGCCGCCGCATCGCAGAACCATCGTCGCTCGTCTCACCGATGTTGACCTCCAGAAGCGCGCAAAGCGACGCGGCGAGCAGAAGATCGCAAAGGCAACAACAGCCGTTCCCGGATCGTTTGAGGTCTCCCGCCCCCTTGAGGTGGTTCAGATCGACCATACCGAGGCCGATGTCTTCGTTGTTGACGAGGAGACCCGGCAACCGGTCGGTCGGCCGTGGCTGACATTGGCGATGGACATCTGCAGCCGAATGGTGACCGGTTTCTATCTCACAATGGAGGCGCCTTCCCGCCTGTCCACCAGCCTGTGCCTGCTACACTCCGTCTTCGGCAAATCGGCTTGGGCCGTCCGCCGATCGCGGTCTGGCGCAAGCACGAGGGTGAGATTCCGCTTCGGCTGCCGCAGGATCGGCTTCGCTTCTGGCTTACCTTCCTGCCGGTACAGGAGCGCACCCTGCGGCCGACCGGGATTCATCTGTTCGGCCTGCGTTATTGGTCAGCGGCGCTTAGCGCCGACGTGGGGCGGTCTGACCGGCGGGCTTTGCTGGCGAAAGGTCGCTGTGAAGTCGATACCCGCGCCATTGTCCGCACCGTGATGACGCAGCGCGAATTGATCGACACAGCGATCAAGGCGACGGCGACCGTTCGTCGTGGCAGGGCTTCGCCGAAATCGAGGGTGGATGATCGGAGATTGGGCTCGCTCCGCGGCGTCGACTCCAGCAAACCTGTACCCTTTGTTGAGGATACGGATTGAGCTGGAGTGAACATGAACGATGAGCCCTCCCACCTGACCGCCGGCGCCGCGGCGCTGCTTGCTGAAACCGACGAGAGACGTGTTCGCGCGATACGATCACGCCGCTGGGTGCTTTACCCACGCGCCAAGCAGGCGCTCGACCGGCTGAGCGCCTTTGTCGATCATCCACGTGGCACCCGCATGCCCTCTGTCGCGATCTACGGCGACAGCGGTATGGGCAAGACCATGATCATGAAGCGATCGGCGTACAGGTGCTGGTGATCGACGAAGTGCACAACATTCTCGCCGGAACCTATCGCGAGCAGAGGATTGTCCTGAACACGCTGCGCTTCCTGAGTAGCCGCCTTCAGATCTCGCTTGTCTGCTTCGGGGTCAACGATGCGCGCGAAGCGATCGGCGGCGACGTCCAACTTGCACGCCGGTTCGAGCAGTTGACCTTGAGCAGGTGGGCGGCGAACGATCAGTTCGAGGCCCTTGTGGCGTCGATCCTGCGCAACACGCCGCTGCGTCGACCCTCGTGCTGACGGCGAAATCGATGCGGCGGGTTCTTCAGGTCACCGAGGGTATCACGGCGAATATCTTCCACATGATCAACAGCCTCGCTGTCGATGCCATCAAGAGCGGCCACGAGAACATCACTGACGAGATGGTCGAGAATTGGGAGCCGGAGTTCGAGGCCGAGGCGGCATTCGCATGATGGAAAACACGCTGTCACGTCAATTGCCGGTGCGGTTGCCGCCCTGCGCTGACGAGCTTCTGTCGTCGTGGATCAGTCGTCATGCCGCATTCTATGCGGTACCACCGCTGGCCATGCTTCGACACTGCCTGCCGGAAGCTGCTTCATTGCGAACAACCGATTTCCATCTAGGCAGCGATCAGGAGATCCGTCTTGCCAGCATGTTCCCATTCGAACCGGCCATCTTGCGTCGGATGACCTCAAGAATTTGAAAAAAGGGGACAAAATGTCATCGGCAGGCGGGATATCCGCTGGCTCCCGGTGATTGTGGTCGCATCGAAAGCAAGGCGCGCGCCCCATTTGGGGGAAAAGCGTGCGGAAAATCGATTGTCATCATTCCGCTTTGGCGACAGTCAGTTTCCGGCACTCAGCTTTTCGACCAGAAAATCGACGAAAACCCTGATGCGGGCCGGCATCGCGGCGCCACCGATGAAAACGGCGTGAATGCTTTCCCGGTCGCGCGGATTGTAGTCTTCGAGGAGCGGGATCAACGCGCCGCTCTCGATCAGGTCGTCCACATGGAAGTTGCCGACCCGCGTGATGCCGACGCCCTGAAGCGCCAGCTGCACGAGCGTTTCGCCGCTATTGGCCTTGATCGTGCCGCTGACCGGCAGAATGTAGTCGCGCCCGTCTTCCCGGAACGGCCAACCCGGCTCGATGCGTCGGAAGCTGAAATCGAGGCAGTTGTGACGTTCAAGGTCGGCCGGCCTTTCCGGTCGCCCGCAGCGCTCGAGATAGGCCGGCGCTGCCACGACGACGCGGCCGGTCTCGCCAAGCCGCCGCGCGGTGAGCGGGCTGTCGGCAAGCGGCCCGAAACGAACCGCCACATCGGCGCGGCCGCCGATGATATCGGCCACCTCATCGTTCGAATCGACATCGATGATGATGTCGGGATACCGATCGGTGAATTCTCCGAGGAGCGGCACGATCGCCGTGCGGCCATGCGCGGTGGCGACGCTGACGCGGATCTGACCGCGCGGCCGCGCGCGGTCGGCGAGCGCTTCTTCGGTCTCGTCGATGTCCGCGAGAATACGGCAGGCGGCCCGCACATATGTCCCACCCTCGGCGGTGAGCCGCAGGCTACGGGTCGTGCGCACCACAAGCCGCACCCCGAGACGCTCCTCAAGACGGGAAATGATGCGGCTGACCGCAGACGGCGTGAGGCACAGTTCGCGGGCGGCGGCCGAAAGACTGCCGGCATGCGCAACCGTGATGAAGGCCTTCATCTCGCGCGTTCGGTCGGTCTTGTTCAGTTCCATTTGTGAATCTCATGCAAAACAGGTTGTCCCGCGCGCAGTCTACCCAGGCATCTGAAGTCAACCATATACTTCGCGACAACAATCGCAACATTCGGCGGGGCCTCGATACGTCTGTGAACCGACGGCCCCGAGGCGGCATTCGACGGCGGTATCCGATGTCGGCCGGATCATTTCATGTAAAGGGAATACGCAATGGACTATCGATTTCTGGGCCGTTCGGGGCTCAAGGTCCCGGCCTTGAGCTTCGGCGCCGGCACGTTCGGCGGCGCGGGGCCGCTCTTCAGTCATTGGGGAACCTCCGACGTTGCCGAGGCGCAGCGCCTGGTCGATATCTGTCTGGAAGCAGGCGTCAACCTGTTCGACACCGCGGATGTCTATTCGGACGGCGCTTCGGAAACGGTGCTCGGCGCCGCCCTGAAAGGGCGCCGCGACAAGGCACTGATCTCCACCAAGATGACATTGCCGATGGGCGACGGCCCGAATGACGGCGGCTCGTCGCGTGCGCGGCTGCTCAAGGGCGTCGAGGACGCGCTCAAACGCCTTGATACGGATTACATCGATCTCCTGCAGCTTCACGCCTTCGACGCCTTCACGCCGGTCGAGGAAGTGCTGTCGACGCTTGATCAGCTCGTTCGGGATGGAAAGCTGCGCTATCTCGGCGTTTCCAATTTTGCCGGCTGGCAGATCATGAAGTCACTGGCCGTCGCCGACCGTCATGGCTGGCCGCGCTACGTCGCCAATCAGGTCTATTATTCGCTGGTCGGCCGGGACTATGAGTGGGATCTGATGCCGCTTGGCGCGGACCAGGGGCTCGGCGCCATCGTCTGGAGTCCGCTTGGCTGGGGCCGGCTTACCGGCAGGATCCGGCGCGGCAGCCCGATCCCGGAAGGCAGCCGTCTGCACGAGACCGCAAGCTTCGGGCCGCCGGTCGACGACGAGCATCTCTACCGGATCGTCGACGTGCTCGACGCGATCGCCGAGGAAACCGGCAAGAGCGTGCCGCAGGTGGCGCTCAACTGGCTTCTCAGGCGGCCGACGGTCTCGTCGGTCATCATCGGCGCCCGAAACGAGGCGCAGCTTCGCGACAATCTGGGCGCCATCGGCTGGTCGCTGACGGATGCTGAGGTCGATCGGCTCGATGCCGCAAGCGCCGTCCCGGCCCCCTATCCTCATTTTCCCTATCGGCGGCAGGCAGCCTTTGCCGGCCTCAACCCGCCGCTGGCGGGCTGATGAACGGCATTCCGCACAATACCAGTTCCTCCCAAGCCCTCGAAAGCAACGCATTATGAAAATCAATCCTCCCTTGCTGGCCTTGGCAATCGGCGCGTTCGGCATCGGCGTCACCGAGTTTTCGCCGATGGGCATGCTGCCGCTGATCGCCTCCGATCTGGGTGTTTCGATCCCGGCCGCCGGCCTTCTGATCAGCGCTTACGCTTTCGGCGTTCTGATCGGTGCGCCGATCATGACGCTGGCCTTCGCCGGCATGGCGCGAAAGCGCCTTCTTCTGCTGGCGGCGCTGATCTTCACGGTCGGCAACCTGATTTCCGCGATGTCGGACAGCTATGCCATGCTGCTTGTCGGACGCGTCGTCACATCGTTCAATCACGGGGCGTTTTTCGGCGTCGGCGCGGTGGTCGCCGCCAGCATCGTGCCGCCGGAAAGGCGGGCGGGCGCCGTCTCGGCGATGTTTTCCGGCCTCACCCTCGCCACGATCGGCGGCGTGCCGCTCGCCACCTGGGTGGCCGGGCTGATCGGCTGGCGCATGGCGTTTTTCGGCATCGCGGCGATCGGCGTCGTCACCATGGCGGCGCTTGCGGTTTCCCTGCCGCCGATGCGGGTTGCGCAGAAGGCCGACATGCGCTCCGAGCTCAGGGTCCTGTTCCGGCGGCCGGTGCTGACGGCTTTGCTGCTGACCGTCGTTGGCGCGAGCGCCATGTTCACGGTGTTCACCTATATCGCGCCGATCCTGCAGATCGAAACCGGCGCCGGCGCGACCTTCGTGACGGCGATGCTGGTCATCTACGGCCTCGGACTGGCCGTCGGCAATGTGGTCGGCGGGCGGTTTGCCGATCGCTCGCTGGATGGCACGCTGATCGTCTCGCTGGCCGCGGTCGTGGTGTTTCTGGTCCTGTTCGCGCTCGGCATGGGATCGGCGGTTGTTGCCGCGCCACTGATCTTTCTCTGGGGCGTCGCAAGCTTCGCGCTGGTGCCGCCGCTGCAGACCCGTGTGGTTCAGGAGGCATCCGATGCGCCCAATCTCGCCTCGGCGATGAATATCGGCGCCTTCAATCTCGGCAATGCGATCGGCGCGGCGCTTGGCGGCGCGGTGATCGACGTCGGTCTCGGCTATCGGGCCGTGGCGCTCGCGGGCGCGGCGACGGCGATTGCCGGCCTCGTGCTTGCGCTTGTCTTCCGGCAGGGAAACGCCGCGGTCGCGGTTGATGGCAGCGGGACCGAAGGCGCTGCGGCCTGCCCCGAAGGGGTCGGCCAATAGGCATCAAGCGCAAACAAGCCGGACGGGCTGTCGCATTGTGTGCGGCGGCCCGTCGTGTTTCCGCCGCATGAAATTGTCATGAAAACCGGATTGACGATTTGCCGATGAAGTGAGATTATCTCGTTGCGCAAACGATAAACCAGACGTGAACAAACGTTTGTTCATGTAGTATCGATTGCACAATGGGAGGATCATCGGTGACGGACAGGGCGGCAAAGCTGCAATCGGCAGGCGTGTACCAGCGCAGCACGATCCGCGACGTTGCGGCCGGGGCGAATGTCAGTGTGACGACCGCATCGCGCGCCCTCAACGGAACCGGCCGCATGTCGGAGGTAACCCGGGAGCGCGTCCGCGCCGTTGCCGCCGAGCTTGATTACCGTCCGAATTCGATTGCGCGCGGTCTGGTCCAGCAGCGCTCCTTCACGCTTGGTCTTCTGACGAACGACACCTATGGCCGTTTCACCCTGCCATTGGCCTCCGGCCTGTCCTCGGCAATGGCCGATCGCGGCGTTTCCGTGTTTCTGAGCGCCGGTGAATACGAACCTGAAAGCCTGATCCTCAATCTGAGAGCGATGGAGGAGAAGCGTGTCGATGGTCTGATCATCACCGGCAAGCGCATCGATCGTGGCCTGCCGATCGATCTGCCGCCGCTCGGCATGCCTGTGGTCTATGTCTATGCCGCCGCGCCCGATGGTGCGGTGAGCTTCGTTCCCGATGACGAGAATGCGGCCCGTGCTGCCGTTCGCCATCTCATCGGTCTCGGGCGCTACCGGATCGCGCATATCACCGGGCCGAAGGATTTCAAGGCTGCGCGTCTGAGAGAAGCGGGCTGGCGCGCGGCGCTTCGGGAAGCCGGGCTGGCGCCGCATGGCCCGGCTGTCTTTTCCGCCTGGACGGAAGCGCATGGATTTACGACCGCCCACGCGATGATCGACGACGGCGCAGTCCCCGATGCGATTTTTTGCGGCAACGACCAGATCGCGCGCGGCGTGATTGATGCCTTCACGCTTGCCGGCGTGCGGGTGCCTCAGGATGTGGCGGTTGTCGGCTTTGACAACTGGGAAGTGTTTGCCCAGGCAACGCGCCCGCCGCTCACAACAATTGATATGGGGCTTGCGGGCCTCGGACGCAGCGCCGGCCTGGCGCTGCTCGATCTCATCGACGGCAAGCCGGTGGAACCGGGTGTTCGGGAGACGCCCTGCCAGCTTGTCATTCGTGAGTCCTGCGGCGCAAACAGCGTTTGAATTTGCGCCGGAACTGATCCCTTCACGCTGAAGAGCCAGATGGAAGGGGAGGAAATGCGCTGTTTGCGCAAACGTTGGCGCAATGCATTTGCATCAACGGATGACACCAAAACGGGAGGTAACGGGAATGAATATCAAGACTTTTCTCGGCGGCGTCGCCATCGCCGCGATCGCGCTGCCGGGCCTTGCCCAGGCCGAGACGTTTTCGCTCTGGGTGCGCTCCGATGGTTCGGAGTTCATGCCGAAACTGGTCGAGGCCTTCAACGCCATGGGCGAGGACAAGGCCGAACTTCAGATCGTGCCGGTCAATGAACTGGTGCAGAAATATGCGATCGCCGCCGCCGGCGGCTCGCAACCCGATGCGCTTTCGCTCGACCTGATCTACACGCCGTCCTTCGCGCAGGCCGGGCAGTTGAAGGATCTGACTGCGTTTGCGCAATCGCTGCCCTATTACGACAGCCTGTCGAAGGCGCATCTGTCGGTCGGCACCTATGACGGCAAGATCTATGGCATGCCGTTCTCGGCCGATGCCTCGGTTCTGGTCTGGAACAAGAACCTGTTCAGGCAAGCGGGCCTCGATCCGGACAAGGCGCCGGAAACATGGGCCGATATCCGTGCAGACGCCGAAGCCGTCTCGGCGCTGGGGGATGATACCTACGGGTTCTACTTCTCCGGCAATTGCGGTGGCTGCAACATCTTCACCTTCACGCCGCTGGTCTGGGCATCAGGCGGGGTTCTGTTCGAGGATGAAGGCGCGAAGGCGACCGTCGAAACGCCGCAGATGAAGGAGGCGATCGCGTTCTATCGCGGCATGGTTCAGGAAGGCCTGGTTCCGGCCGGATCGCAGACCGACGCCGGCTCCAACTTCTTTGCCGCGTTCGCCGGCGGCAATATCGGCATCACGCCGTCCGGTTCGTTCGCGATCGGCGCGCTCAACAACCAGTATCCGGATCTTGAATACGGCGTCACCTATCTGCCGGGCAAGGATGGCGACTGGTCGTCTTTTGCCGGCGGCGACAATATCGTCGTGTCGGCAAAAACGGCGGACTCGAAAATGCCGGCGATCCAGGCCTTCATCGAATTCGCCTATTCGCCGGACGGACAGAAGATCCTGGCGCAGAACGGCTCCCTGCCGGTGCGGGACGATGTCGCCGAACAGGCGCTTGAAGGCCTCGATGCGCGGTATCTGATCGCCGCGAAGGCGATGGCGAAGGGCAGAACGCCTTACAGCCCGGTCTTCAACGACCTGATCAACTCGCGCAACGGTCCCTGGGTCACCATGCTCAACAAGGCCTTCTACGCCGGCAGCGAAGAAGAGGTCGACGAGGCCATGGCCGAGGCGCAGCAAGAGATGCAGGCGATCATCGACGCCTCGCGCTGAGACTTCATACCGCACGCATTGAAAGGACTGCCGGCCGCATCGGCCGGCAGACGTTGCCCGATATCTTGTTGCATGAGGAACCAGCCATGTCCGACAGCACAATACCCGATGACGCGGCGACCGCAGCGGCGCGGACGAAACCCGCGCGCCGGCGACGGCGCCGATCCTCGCAATGGACCGGCCTGCTCTACGTTCTTCCCGCACTTGCCCTGGTGACCGTCTTCTTCCTTGTACCGCTCGGCATGACGGTGTGGATGTCGCTGCACAAATGGCCGCTCATGGGCGTGCCGCGCTTTATCGGCCTCGACAATTACGAGAGGCTTGTCTTCGACAAGAGCTTCTGGTCGTCGCTCTGGTTCACGATCGAATATACCGTTGTGGTGACGGTGGCGCTGCTGGGCGTTGCCTTGGCGCTGGCCTTCGTCGTTCAGGGGCAGGGACGCGCGGTTTCAGCCTACAGAACCATCTATTTTCTGCCGGTTGTGACCGGCTTTGCCTCGGCGGCCCTGCTCTGGGTCTGGCTGTCGAATGTCGATACCGGCCTGTTCTCCCCGCTCGCGCAGGATCTCGGGCTGACCGAGGGGCGCGTGAATATTCTCGCGAACTTCACGCCTGCCTTCTGGTCGGTGATCGCCATGGTGGTCTGGAAGATGGCCGGCTTCTTCATGGTGATCTTGATGAGCGGACTTCAGTCGATCCCGGCCGACTATCAGGAGGCCGCCCGGATCGACGGCGCCAAATGGCTGCAGCGTTTCCGCTACATCACCATGCCGCTGATCCGCAAACCGTTCGCCCTGGCGCTGATCCTCTGCATTTCAGGGTCGATGCTGGCCTTTGACCAATTCTATATCATCCTCAACGGCGGCCCCCAGAACCAGACCGTGACCGCCGTCTACAAGATCTTCAATGAAAGCTTCATCTCCTTCCGCCTCGGCTATGGCGCGGCCCTTTCCATGGTGCTGCTCCTCATCCTCCTGGCGCTCAGCGTGGTGCAGCTGACGCTTCTGAGCGACAGGAGGGAGAAATGACCCCCGCCGCCTTGTCCCGTTCGCAGACAGTCGCACCCGCCACCCGGCGGGGCCGGTTCCGCTATCACCGGGCGATCTTCCACGCGACAGCAACGCTGGTGGCCCTGCTGTTTCTGGCGCCGCTGGTCTGGGTCGTGCTTGCAAGCTTCCGCTCGCCGGCCGAAAGCGCCAGGCCGCCGCTGCCGCCGTGGCCGACGGAGGGTTTCAGCATCGCAAGCTATGAGCGGCTCGAAAATTTCGGCCAATCGGTGCTGCATTATTCGGGCAACTCGCTGTTCGTGGCGCTCGGCACGTCAGCGCTCACGATCGTCGTCGCCATTCTCGCCGGCTACGGGTTTTCGCGCTACCGCTTCCCGATGAAGGGCCTGGCCTTCGTGCTGGTTCTTTCGACGATGATGATCCCGTTCCAGTCGATCCTGACGCCGCTGTTTCTGCTGCTTGCGAAAATGGGTTTGCAGAACACGCTGATCGGCCTCGTCCTGATCTATTCGACGCTGCAATTGCCCTTCTCGGTCTTCATGATGCGCAATGCCTTCGATGCCGTGCCGAAGGAGATCGAGGAAGCCGCGCGCATGGATGGCGTCAAGGGCGTGCGCATGCTCGTGCAGGTCATGGGACCGCTGGTGCTGCCCGGCGTCGTCACGGTCGGGCTGTTTGCCTTCCTGAACGCCTGGAACGAGTTTCTGGCGGCCTTGGTGCTTTTGACGGACCAGTCGAAATTCACGCTTCCCGTTTTGATGACCGCCGTGCGCTACGGCCGCTACGGCTCGGTCGACTGGGGCGCGGTACAGGCCGGCGTCACCGTGATGATGATCCCCTGCATGATCCTCTTCCTCGTTCTCCAGCGCTCCTACATTCGCGGCCTGACGGCCGGCGCGGTCAAGTAATTCAGAATTTCCGAAAGGACAGAACCATGAACGAAGCCCAACCCTTCAGGACTGCCGACGCGCTTCGGCCGAAATCGAAATTCAGGCCGCTGGCGGTCAATCAGGTCGAGGTCGGCGGTTTCTTCGGACCGCATGTCGACGTGATCGCGACGACCACGGCAAAGCTTCTGTTCGATCGCTGCATCGAGGCGCGGATGCTGGAGCAGGTCGATCCCGACGTCCCCAATCCGGGCATCGTGATCCCCTTCGACCACGGCAATACGGTCACGACCCAGATGTTCTGGGATTCCGATTTCGGCAAGAGCATCGAGACGGCGGCCTACGCGCTCTACCGCCGCCGCGATGGGGAACTCGAAGCCCGCGTCGATGCCGTGATCGATGCCTATGGCCGTCTCCAGGCAGAGGATGGCTACCTCAATTCCTGGTATCTGCGCATCCAGCCGGGACAGCGCTGGACCAATCTGCGCGATCGCCACGAACTCTATAATGCCGGCCATTTGATCGAAGGCGCGATCGCCTATTATCATGCCACCGGCAAGCGCAAATTCCTCGACATCATGTGCCGCTATGCCGATTGCATCGAACGGACGTTCGGGCTCGGCGAGGGCCGGAAGCGCGGCTATCCGGGGCATCCGGAACTCGAACTGGCGCTGGTCAAGCTCGGCCGGGTGACCGGCGAACAAAATTATCTCGATCTTGCCAGATACCTCGTCGATGAACGCGGTCAGGCGCCGCTTTATTTTGAGGTCGAGGCCGAGGCGCGCGGCGAGACGCCGGACGCCTTCCACTTCGGAACGCTGGAATACTGCCAGGCCCACAAGCCGGTGCGCGAGCAGCGCGAAGTGGTCGGCCACGCCGTCCGCGCCGCCTATCTCTATGCCGGCATGGCCGATGTCGCGACCGAGTTTTCCGACGACAGCCTCGATCCTGCGCTTGAGGCGCTTTGGTCGCATCTGACCGACAGAAACCTCTACGTGACCGGCGGCTTCGGACCGTCCAAAGCCAATGAGGGCCTGACCTTCGACTATGACCTTCCGAACCAGACGGCCTATGCCGAGACCTGCGCGGCGGTCGCGCTCGTCTTCTGGTCAAGCCGCATGCTCGGGCGCGCGCCGGATGCCCGTTTTGCCGATGTGATGGAACGCGCGCTCTATAACGGGGCGCTGTCCGGCATTTCCCGGGACGGGACCCGCTTCTTCTACGACAATCCGCTGGAAAGCTACGGCGCGCATCACCGCTGGCGCTGGCATCGCTGCCCCTGCTGCCCGCCGAACATTTCGCGGTTGCTGGCGTCGATCGGAACCTATTTTTACGGTGTCGCGGAAGATGAGCTGGCGCTGCATCTCTATTGCGAAAACGCCGCCGAGGTTGAGGTGGCCGGCGCCAGGGTCGCTCTCCGGCAGGAAACGCAGTATCCGCGCGACGGCGAGATCGCCGTTACGCTGACGCCGGAAACGCCCGTTGAATTCACCTTGTCGCTGCGAGTTCCGGGATGGGCGAAGGGCTTTGCGGTGTCGGTCAATGGCGAAACCCTGGCAGCGAGCCCCGAAAAGGGCTACCTCAGGATCAGACGGCAATGGTCGGCCGGCGACGCGGTGAAGCTCGATCTCGCCATGGAGGCCGAAATGCTCTACGCGAACCCGAAGGTCGCGCCCGACCAGGGCCGAACCGCGATCCTGCGCGGCCCGTTGGTCTATTGCGTGGAGGAAACCGACAACACGGCGCCTCTGAACGCCTATGTCGTCAGGGATGGCGCTTCGATCCGCATGTCCGATATCGATGGCCTGCCGGAAGCCGTCGGCCTCGCGATCGAGGCCATAGCCGAGAGCCGGCCCGACGACGCGCTCTACGTGACAACGCCGCCCATGCGCGCACCGGCGACACTGAATGCGATCCCCTATTATCTCTGGGACAACCGCGCACCGGGCGAAATGCTGGTCTGGCTGCGCAGGGAGGCTTGAAGATGGCGATGAGCGAATTGCAGAGCCTCAAACAGGACCGCGCGCCTTCCGGCCTGACGCTTCGGCGGGTTTCGAAATCGTTTGGCGCAGTTCAGGTTATCCATGATGTCGATCTCGAAATAGAAGGGGGCGAGTTCGTCGTCTTCGTCGGGCCTTCGGGGTGCGGCAAGTCGACATTGCTGCGCCTGATCGCCGGGCTGGAAGAGGTGACCAGCGGCGATGTGCTGATTTCCGGCACGGATGTCACCGATGAGGACCCGTCGGATCGCGGCATAGCGATGGTGTTCCAGACCTATGCGCTTTATCCGCATATGAGCGTGGAGCAGAATATGGGGTTCGGCCTCAAGGTGGCCGGCCGGCCCAGGGCCGAGGTGGAGAGCAAGGTGCGGCAGGCGGCCGACATTCTGAAACTCACGGAATATCTTGATCGCCGTCCGGCCCAGCTTTCCGGTGGCCAGCGCCAGCGCGTCGCCATTGGACGCGCGATCGTGCGTGATCCGGAAATCTTTCTGTTCGACGAGCCGCTCTCGAACCTCGATGCGGAACTCAGGGCCGGCATGCGGATCGAGATCGCCCGGCTGCACCGGGAACTCGGCAATACGATGATCTATGTGACCCACGACCAGACCGAGGCGATGACGCTGGCAGACAAGATCGTGGTTCTGCGCGGCGGCCGTATTGAGCAGGTCGGTTCTCCCGCGGCCCTTTACGATGATCCGGACAATATGTTCGTCGGCGGCTTTATCGGATCGCCGAAGATGAACTTCCTGCCGGGCATCGCAAAGGGTTCGGGGGTGGAGGTGGCCAGTGCCGCGCTGGCGCTGCCCGCTCTCGGGGACAGGCCCGGCGACGGGGACCGGATCACGATCGGCATCCGTCCCGAACACTGGAAGATTGCGCGGGAGGGGCAACCTTCCGTGCCGTTCAGGGTCGACTTCTCGGAGTTTCTCGGCGGTGCGAGCTATCTTTACGGCGTCATCGGCGAAACCAGCTGCACCGTGGAGGTCGACCGTTCGGCGATCGCAAGACCCGGCACGGTTCTCCACCTGACGGCCGACCCTGAGGCCATGTGCATCTTCAATGCAGGCGAGCAGCGGATCCGCTAGAGTTTGTCAGGGAAAAGTGGAATCCGGTTTTCCCGAAAAGACAAACGAAAACAATAAATCTAGAGTCTGTCTGGTTCGATTTGAACCTGACAGACTCTAGAGCATTTCGCAGTCAGGTTGGGTCACCTGACGTCCGCGAAAATGCGTCAAAACAAATAGATAGAGCGTCGTCCGGACGCACAGGGGGCGCTCTGACGCCTGACAAAGCGATTTTTCGCGTCGAGATCGTCCCCGGTCCGGTAACGGTCCGTCTTGAGGAGGGTGCATCGCCACCGCTCGCGCCCCGGGTCCGTCGGCTTGCCCGGACATTGGTCGGATCCATCTCGCCACTGGGCATCCCCATGCCGGATCATGCGGGGATCTATGCCTGCGCGGCGAACACCGTGTCGCGGGCAAGATAGCCGATGCGCTGGCCGGCTGCGTCGACGACATCGACGCCCGGCAGGTCCGCGCCGAGGATCAGGGCGAGCGCGGTGTGCAGGCTTTCATCGCGGCCGATTTCCGTGCCGCAGCCGGCAACCGACGGCGGCGACATCACGGTATGGACCTCGATCAGGCTGAGGCGCTTGATGTGGCGGTCCTGGCCGAGGCAGTCGCGGACGAAATCATTGGCGGGCCGGGCCAGAATTTCGGCTGGCGTATCGTATTGCAAAAGCTTGCCGTCGCGCATAATCGCGATCCGGTCCCCCATCTTGATCGCCTCGTCGAGATCATGCGTGACCATGACCACGGTCTTGCTGACCTTCTTCAGGATCTGGCGGAACTCATCCTGCAGGCGAACGCGGGTGATCGGGTCGATCGTCGGCTTCATCTTCGGCGCCTCGCCGGGGCTGAGGGCCACGACCGGCGTTGCGATCGCGACCCCGCTCACCTTCGGCCTCGATTTCAATGCGGCCATGGCTCTGCTGGCAGCCGAAGCAACCGGAGACCTTCCGCCGGGCTCTGCTCACTATCCCGGCTCTTGATGGGATACGAACCTTCGACCCCGTCGAAATGATATTCATCCGCGTAAACTGCTAGCAGCCCAACGCGCGCCCAAGTACGTTCCAGCGTCAGGTTAAATTCAGATACAGCCCGCTTGGCTCTATCGTCTCGATACCGGCATAGGGGCTTGCGTGAACCGTCAGCAGCCAGAGGCTTGTTGTTGCTGCAAGTACATAAAGGAATATCGCTATACTCCCCGCGCGTGTTCTGTCTGCGTGGGTCACCGCGATCGTGATCGATGTCAAGATCGTCAGCGTCAGCAGCATATACCATTTATACTGATTGACGGTCGTGCTGGCGATGGCGAGGCGCACATCGCGTGTTTCCTGCAGGTCATTGAAAATGGAAACGGTCTGATTGATGATCGGAGCAGGTGCATCGCCCTCAGCGATATCCATGATGATGACACGTATTTTCTGAAGAGCCTGCTCGACCGAAGCCGCCGGATGAAGGTTTCCGTTGGCTCCCCATTCGTCCGAGATTACCTTTTCGCGATAGAACTCCATCGCTACTTCAAGGTCAGGCCTGTTCAGGACCTCGGCGGCTTTGCACCAGAACGTCGAGAACGAAACCGTCCTGATCGACGGCGCGCCAGAGCCAGTGCTTCTTGCCGCCGATCGAAACGACGACGCGAGTGGCGCGGGGGAATTTCACCCCCACGCTCTCTCAGAACCGGACGTGATACTCTCGCATCATCCGGCTCCCATTGTTCGGCCGTGTCCATGAAGCAGTGGCCAATGTGCGAACCGTCGAGATTGGCGTTGCGCGATGCGCAAAAGCCAATGCCGGGATCTGCGCTTGTGCCCACGCAAGGACTTGTACTTTCCCGAAGCCCATCGAGCCAAGTATCGTTCGATGCTCCAGAGAGTAGGTTGGAGAGGAGAAGGACAGAACCGACCATAGTAATTGATCCAGCCGCGGATGTGTGAGTTGAACATCCGTGCCAGATCATCGAGAGCCTTGTCACTGCGAAGGTGCAAGGACCATCTACGGAGGATGGTGCCCCGTATTGCCTTGAGCGCCGTCGAACTGGCCGCAGGACTGAATGCAACACCCATGCCCCCGGCCCTCTTGCTCACCAGACCCGGCCGGAAAGTGTTGCCGAGAAAGTCGAACTTGTAGAGCGGGTGAGGACCTCGTCGACTTTCATCCTTGCAGTAGACGATTTTGGTCTTCTCAGGATGAAGCGTCAGCCCACAGTCAGTAAAACGAGCCTCCAAAGCTTCCTGAAGCGCCATCGCTTGCCTCTCACTTCTACAGTGACAGATCGCGTCATCAGCATAGCGCTCAAACGGAATGTCCGGGAAATTCCGACACATCCACATGTCAAACGCATAGTGAAGAAAGAGGTTTGCCAAGAGGGGCTGATCACCCCGCCTTGTGGCGTTCCTCGTTCTCTGGCGACGAGACTTCCGTCCGGCATCTGCACTGGCGCCTCTAGTGGTTCGATTCCAACTTTTGGTTCCCCTCGCTGCGACCTCATCAGCAAATGCTGGAATCATGGGAACCACTAGCAAGTATATGTTTTCTAGTGGAATTTTAGAATTTGGCATTTGATGTACGAGGTCGCTGAAACGGGACTCAAATGTCAAATTCACTCCACTAGCCATCGTTCGATGTATAAAAGCACCCACGCGCAATCGGTGTGCTTGCGCACAGCCCGCATCAGCAGGTCCGGTTCGATGCTATCGAAGAAAGCCTTGATATCGAGATCAAGAACCCAATCGTAACGCCAGCATCGCTGCCGTGCCACGCCGGCACGTCGAGTGCCGGCTTGCCGGGCCGATATCCATAGGAATCCTGATGGAATTTGGGCTCCACCGTTGGTTCCAGATGGCGTTTGACCACCATCTGCGCAATGCGATCGGCGACCGTAGGTATGCCCAGCGGGCGCGTCTTCCCATCGCTCTTGGGTATGTCGACCCGCCGCACCAGCGGCGGAAAGTAGCGGCCCGACGCCAGCCGATTCCAGAGCTTGTACAGGTTGTTCGTAAGATCAGCCTCAAAGTCCGCAATCGTTTGGCCGTCAATACCAGCCGCTCCCTGGTTGGCTCTAACCCTCTTATAGGCTTCCCACACCTCCCTTTTCGGAATCGCATACGGCTTTGCTCTATCCACGAGGATCCCCCCGTCACCGGTTGTCCTCGCTCCAGAGCTGAACAACGCAACCCCTTCGCTCTAGCCCCATTACAGGACCTTCAGCACGACTACGGGCTGCTCCGCCCCTGTGCCCCCGCTTCGGTAATTTCACCCTCGCAGGGACCACCTGCTTGGGCTTTTCCCTTAACATCGGAGCGACAGGTTCCCGCGTTCCACACGAAAGCCTGGTTAAGAGTCACGCCGCCTTCATGCCGGATGCCGCCTGGGCAGAAAACCAGGTCGCCCCCCAGACTCGTCCCGGGCTAACGAGTTCCTCCCGGTTTCGACATCATCTTGCACTTTTCGACACGTCATCAGCGGTTCGCTTGCGCTCGTCTCTCTAAATCTCACCTGACGGACTAAAGCCCACCTTTTCTGCAACGCTCACCACCGCGGCTCTTTACCGTCGCAGCTTGCAGTGGTTTGAAACCTATCCCTGACGGTCGGTTTCGAGGGGCCATACCCTCATCTTCCGTGCAGCTCGGCTCCCACATTCCTGTGGGTGCCTCGCGGTACACCCTCGTCCAGATACCAAATATCGCCAGGGTGCGCCTGTCGCCGCCGCAAGGTGTAGGCGATCTGAGCTCCGAATTCGGCGATCCAGCGGCGGACCGTCTCATAGGAAATGTCGATCCCACGCTCGAGCAGCATTTCCTGAACTTCACGCAGGCTCAGATTGAACCGCAGGTAAAGCCAGACGGCATATGAAACGATTTGCGGCGGAAAACGGTGACGCTTGAAGTTGATATCGGGTGTCTGCATCTCCGGAATTTACGCTCAACCCGAAACGCAGGCACCTGTAAGACAGATAACGTGATAATACCAACGAAACGCCCGAAGCTGTCCAGACAAACCGAGCCACCTCAAAACGCGGGAAACGGGTACGTATTTCAAGGCTTCTAATTTTTTGGATGGCTATGGCATAAGATAATAGCCGGAAGGCATGCCATTGCCCGAGGTATTTCGAAACCCAATATGGTAGGTGTTCGCCCCGGAAATCAGGCTGCCTGAAAACGCGTAGGACGGGGAATTCTCAGGTGCCTTGACAATCAGTATGCCATCTTCAGGCATTGGTGCATCCATGATTTTGTTGAGCACGACCTTGGTGCGTCCGCTGATCGTGCCCTGGATGATAACCTGATCGCTCATACCGCCCGCCAAATCAACATTTACGGAAAGTGTTCCATATCCAGGGGACTGGCTGGAACCAGCGGAATAATCTCCGCCGATTTTCAAGCTGCCGCGCGCGGTACCATCATTCATCCGGATTGAGCCGTCGTTTTGAAAATTACCGGAAATTTCTGGAGCACTGTCCCCTAGAATCGAGAGTGCGTTGGAAATCGTCATATTCGCCGAAATTTGAATCGAAGTTTCAAGGGTTACAGCAGACGATGTTCCAATCGTGAAATCGCCCAGGTCGTTGCTGTTTCCGGAAGAATAGCCATCCAGGACCAGTTGACTTCCAGTGAAGCCGATCGCGGCGTTTTCGACGGAAAGTTTCTCCCAGTTCAAGATGTTCTCAGCATTGAGACGTGTCGCGGTGAGGCCTTTGGTAAAGCTGATTGTATCGATGTCGGCCTGGGTATCCTGGCCATCGTCGGCCTCGCCACCATCAAAAACATTGTTGATTGGCGTGCTTCCAAAGTAAATCCCCGACAGTGTGGCTGTATCATCGCCCCTCTGGCCGTAGAAATTATTTTTGAAGGTGCCCCCGGTCCAGGCGAAATTGATCTTGCCCGCTCCCCCAAAGATATCGCCGGCAACAGTGCCTGAGGTGGTGAAATCAATCACCGTGTCCTCGCTCGTGTTCCAGTTATCCAGCAGCGCTTTCCCACCAGAAGCGGTCATCTTTTCGCCGATCGCGACGGACACGGATATCGCACCGTTCAGGCTGTCGAGGTTGTCAATAGGCACATCGATAAATATTACCGTGCCCTTGTCTATCGATATCTCACCGCCTGATAGATCGAATTCATAGTTTGTGCCCGCGCCGGTTGTTACCAGGACACCGACGGCATCCTGAGCATCCAGCTGAATGAGGCCCCCGGACATATCAAATCCGAATGTATCGTTTAGCCCGTCGGGTTCAAATGTGACGGCTTGGGTGCGGGAGGTCGCTCCCTGATCCCTTATGCTGCCTCCGGAAATATTTACTTGAGAATTCCTGTCGTTGTCGAAAACGTCGAGAAAAAAAGCGGCACCTCCGTTACCTGATATGTTGATCTTGGTTCCTATCAAGTTTGCTTCCAACATATCTGGGTCTTCGTTGTAGTCCGAATTGGTGAGATAAACTGCTGCGGAGGCAGAGTCCTTGAATGTTGTAATCGTTCCTCCCATCAAGTCTGCTGTGGCTACGGCGCTGTCGAGAATAACGACACCTTCAAATCCTCCCGGAATCGTTGTGGAGAGGTCGCCGTCGAAAAGTTTGAATTGGGTTACTGTCGCATCGATATATATTTCCCCATCAATTTTCGTTTCCCCTGTGGTTTCATCGATCGAAACCAGAGCCGTCCCGTCGCCATCGCGATGGTAAACGTCGATTGCCTCCGCAGTATTTTCGATCGTTCCGCTCGTGACGATCACAGACGCGGTCGAGCCGTCGCTCGTGGCGTGAGCTTCCAAACCGACGCTATTTGCGCCAGCTCCGACAATTCTTCCTGAGGCAAGCGTGATGCTCGTGTTGCCGATACCTTGATTGTCCGCCCGGACGATGGCTCCTCCCTCATTGCGGATCGTGCCGCCATTGATGTTCACGACCGCGTTGCCGGAACCTATATTCTCCGTCAAAACGGCAAGCGAATCTCCGACTTGATCGATAAAGGCACCTGCTTCGATCGTGACAACCGCATCACCAGAATTCTTCTGATAGGAGGCCACTGCACGCGAGGACATCGCGCTCCGCACCCAGACATCCTGATGGATCGTGATCGAGGCATCTCCCGTTCCGGCTGCGGTTGCCGCGATCGGCCCCGTTATCGCCGGCACACCGGTGATACTCGGCGTGTTGATCCCGATCACAGCGCCGTCTGTTGGCGCTGAGACGTTGATGGCACCGCTGATCGACCGGTATAGCGAGGCCGAGAAAAATGCTTGGCCGCCGCTGTTTGAAAGAGAACCGATCGTGATGTTCCCGGTGACGATCATGTCGCTGTTTTCGAGCAACACCACGCCGCCATCCGGATAGGTGATGTTGCCGTAGCTGCTGGCCTTGCAAAAGACCGGCGATCCGCTGCCGCATTCGTTATCGGCCTTGGCCAATCCGGCGTTCATCATCATGACCGTGAGCGCCGCCGATGCCAGCAGCATGCTCTTGCCGCCGTGTCGCGTGCCACGGTCCTTCCAACGCTTTATCGTCTGCATCTCTTGTCCTCCGGAAAGCAGTACCCGAAGGAGTGGAGCATTAAAACGCAATCAAGTACAATCTTACATTGTATTTTTTATTGTAACTCGTTAAAGTAGTGATGCTGAAATACACCACCCGCCATCCGGCAAAGCGCATATCTCCGATGGGGCTTGTCGCAAAGTTTTTCCGTTAACCGGAGCGTTGGTGCGGGGATCAGCAAATGTGTGGAGCTCCGTCTTTGATGGACCTGCCTAGTTGGGTGCTGCCGCAGAGGGTCGACAACGAACGGATTTCGGGCGTCCACAGGCGAGCATTCGGTTAAGAATGGCGACGCCGATCACAGTCTCTGTCTGCTGAGCAAGGAATGAGCGAGCCCGCAAACGCAGGCCAATGACACCTTTATAGGTTCTCCCTCACTTTGTGTGATTCATCGGCTGTTAGCGACGATGTCGCTATGGGCGGGCATGCAAAAGAAATCGAAATGGTCGCCCGCCCAGAGGTTAGGATTCTGGGTGTCACGCTCACTGTTGACGACGGGTGGGTTGTTTCCGCTGCTGGATCCGCGATCGGCATCTGCCCCGATTGTGGCCGGCGAAGCCGAAGTCGGCATGGTTGGGCCCGCCGCAACCTCCAGAATCTGCCGGTCCAGAGCAAGCCGGTGACGGTGAAGCTCCTGCTGAGCCGCTGGCGATGTGCACATCGGGAATGCCCATGACGAACATTCACCGACCGACTGCCGACGGTAGCTGACCCATACGCGAGTCGGACGAGAAGGGTCGGAGAGATTGTCGGCCTGCTCGGCCATCGCGCCGGCGGCCGTCCTGGCGAGCGGTTGATGCAGAGGCTCGGCATCCCGGTCAGTGATGACACCATCCTGCGGCAGTTGAAGCGGGATGCCGTGGTTGCTCAACGCAATTCCGAGATACGGGTGGTCGGTATCGATGATTGGAGTTGGCGTCGGGCGACGAGCTACGGAACCATCATGGTCGACCTGGAGCACCGCTCGGTTGTCGACATACTGGATGACCGTAGCGTCGAGAGTGCGGCCAAGTGGCTGCGTGACCGTCCTTCCATTCGATTTCCGCCGTGCCGGCGGTCTCGCCCGGTATCGCGCCCGCCGCCGCCATGTTTCCGAATTCGAACGGCGTTTCGTCGCCCATTGTCTTCGGATAGAAAAACGTGCCCACGGCAGCGGCGAAACCGGCCCCCGCGATCATCGCCGCCGCATCCAGCGCGCCGATGGCCGATGCGGCCAGCCACCGCGCCGCTGCGCCAGCCGCTGCTTCGCCCGCAGCACCAACAGCCGGTGCGGCCAGAGTGGCCGCTGACGCCACGGAAACCACCGGCGTCGTCTGCATGGCCGCAACCGGTGGGGTCGGCGGAGCGATGGATGTGTCCTTGACATAGGCGAGCTTGCCGACAGTATTGCGGTTGTTCATATACCAGACGTCATCGTGGCGGATGACCGGTTTGCCGCCTGCGCGCACTGTGGCCGAATGTTCCTTCGGATGGCAGACATCGCCCACCGTGCCGGATTTGATCCCCTTGGCCGTGCCGGGTTCGTCGCCCGAGCAGGATGTGATAATCGAGCCCATGGTGTGGACGCGCTTTCCGGTGGCGCGCACGGTCGGGCAGGTATTGGCGTCATCGGCCTGTTTCGCGACGATCGTATAGGGGATCGGCACCCTGGTGCCGCCCACCGGCGTCAGGCACACATCCGGCGAAGTCGAGACCAGAATGCCTTCGCCGGTATCGCGGGAGAGTTCGCGCGGGATGCTCATGTTGCGCCTCCCGCTTCCGATTGTTCGCCGCTGGCGACTGCCGCTTCAGGTTCTTCCGTGCCCTCAAGCCCGTGGAGGGTGGAAACCGGATATGTCCGGGCTTCATCGAGCGATCCGGCGAAGAGGTCGATCTTGAAGAATTGCGGGCAGACCGGCAGCCAGGCCCGCCAGGTGATGGCGACGGTGAAGGGCTCTTCGCGGGTATCGACATGGACGCCATCACAGTTCAGCCGGACGAACACTTCGCGGTCGTCGATCCACTGGTAATGCGCCACCGGCCGGACACCCGGAAGGTTGAAGACCAGGTTCCTGCCGCCGGGCAGTACCGCCGCCAGAAACACCTCCTCATCGCCTTTCAGATAACCCGGATAGATGAGGCGCGGATTGGCGTATTGATAAAAGGCGTAGTCAAAATCCTCCGGCAGGCGCGGATGACGGTTTTCCAGCCACGCCTTGCCATAGGTGCCCGCATATTGCTGGCGCAGACGCCAGAAGGGCGGGACGGGAGCGAAGCCGGCAACCTCGTGGCGCGCATCCATCGCCTCCCGGCCTTGCGTATCGCTGGCGGAAAACAGCATGGGGTGGGGCCAGGTCTTTTCCTGGTCGAGGTATCGGGCTTCGAGCCGGCGCGCGCCAAGCGGGTTGTCCGGAATGCTATCGTCCGGCGGTGCGCCTTCGACCGTGTCGCTGGCGGCGATCCGGTAATCGACCAGCGTGCGCGACAGACTGTTCGGCGGAGCAAGCTGCCAGCCGCCGGATTCCGAAAACGACCAGCGGCGATCGCCGGTCACATCGATCACATAGGCGTGGTCGCCGAGCTTGACCCCGGTTTTCCAGCCAGTCGCGGTGTCGGCCGCGCGCGGATAGGTCCGGGTCAAAACCGTGATATCGGCTTTCGGGCGAAACGGGACCAGATCAGAACATCGAATGAGCGGTCTGGCCTGGGGGTCGCCTTCATATTCATCCGCCAGCACCAGTTCTTGCGTCGGCGCGAGCGTCAGGCTGCCGTCGGCACTGAGGTCGTAGCAGCCGCGAACCGCGACTACGCCCATCGGGCCGCCGTCGCGATGGGTCTGTTCGAAACCGATGGCCGCGAAGCCGGTCGTGTTCCTGTCCAGCATGACCTCCTCCCTCAGTTCAGGTCCACGACCTTGCCATTGATCTGCACATGGCCGGAGGCGGTGAAGTTGAATTTGGTGCCGGTGATCGTGACATTGCCTTCCTTGTCCATGATCAGCCGGGATTTACCGACCTTGATGATCAGCTCCTCTCCGACATTGATGGTGTGGGTGTGGCCGACGGAGGTGTTCTTGTAGGCGCCGATCTGTTCGGTCGAAGCCAGGCCGACGGTGGTGGACTGGAATTTTTCGACAAGCGTTGCCAGAACGCCGGAAAGCGGCATTGCCGATGACAAGATATCGCCGGCCGCAGCGGCTGTGGCCTGCTGTTCGCCGCCCGCCTGCATGAAGTGGTTGCCGGCGCCCTTGAAGGCGGCATTGCCGCCAAGCACCGCGCCCTCGGATAACGCACTTGCCGCAGCCAGCGCACTTGCGAATGCGCCGATCGCATCGATGCCGGTGGCCGAGGATCCGATCCGGCTTTCTGATTTTCACCGTTCCCGATCGCGCCAAAGTCGAGGCGCTCGTGGCAGCGGATCCGTTCGCCGTCGCGGGTCTCATCGAGAACGTGACGATCACCGAATGGGACCCGCTCTTCGGTGCTTTCGCGGCGGAGCCCTCCGGGCATCTGCCCGGGCTACCAGCGCCTTTGCCGATGGAGGTCTGACCGATGCGCGAATTCTATGAACTCACGACACTGGCGTTTCCACTTCTCTCTGCCTCGGAGGTTGCGAAGGCTGCGCGGGTCTGGATCTCGATGCCCGATGCCGCCGGCACCCTCTTGGGTTGCTGGCGCACGGAGATTGGCCCACTCGGACGCATGCTGATCTTGCGCCGCTTCGATGATGCCGGCGCCCTGCGACGGGAGCGGCATCGCGCGCTATCGAGTGCCAATCCGTTCAACGCCGGCGGCGTGGTAACAGCGCTGGAGATGGACAGCTACAGCCCCTTTCCCTTCCTGCCGCCGGCGCGAGCCGCCGCCCATGATGCGGTCTACGAGTTCCGTACCTACAAGCTAAAGCCAGGCGGTCTTCCGCCGACGCTCGCCGGCTGGGAAGCCGCGATCGCGCCGGCCCGGGACTACACGGCACACCTGATGATCAACATGTATGCGCTCGATGGGTCGCCCCGGATCACCCACGTCTGGGGGGTTCGACAGCCTCGCACAGCGCGCAGCGTTGCGGACCGCCGCCTACTCCGCGGGAATCTGGCCGCCGAAGGGCGGCCCGGAAAACATCATCGAGGCGATTTCGGTCATTGCACTGCCTGAGGGCGAGTGAGCTATACTCTTGGTGGTGATGCGGCGGCGGCAGTCGGCGGCTATATCGCACTATAGAGGGCAATCGACGGGGTTTGGCGGGCCACGCCCGACGATGATGAGCACACTATGTCTACGCTGTAGACCTCTAACGCCGCACGACGTGACTTTCGGAGCTTGTACCAGCGGTTCTGCCAGTTGCCGAATGAACTTGGTCTGGTGGATAGCTGTCCGTCCGGTAGGGAGCTGGCAACGTCAGCTTGGCGCCCTCGAAGCGGACTTTCGGTGGTGACGCTTGTCCCGACAATCATTGCCTTCAGGTTGTAGGAGCGGAAATCGGAGAAGCTTTAGATCACCGTGGGGACAGCGCCACGGAAGCAATTCGTGGGCGCAGAACGATGATGCTCCGGCTTCGAAGGGCGTCCTGAGATCGAACTCAAAGCCAATCGTTTTGCGCAAGCCATGAGCAACAGATTGTAGGTATCGGCCGGTCCTTGACATTCGTTCGCTACCTTGCGATAATTGCAAGGTAGCGAACGAACTAAAAAGGGCCCGCGCGGCATGCAGGACGAACATCTGACAGTGGGGGCATGGACAAAGCGATGCTACTTTGCGGGGCGGGCCCTGATGGACGCGACACTGCGACCATACGATCTGGGTTCGACGCAGTGGTACGTTCTCTGGCATCTCGCAAATTCCGGTCCGACGGTGCAGCGCGATCTCGGGCGGGCGCTTGAGCTGGAACGGGCGACATTGAGCGGCATCATCGCCACGCTCGTTCGCAAAGGTCTGGTCCAGCAGACCTCGGATGGAGAAGACCAGCGCCAGCGTCTTCTGACACTCACGAGTTCGGGTGAGGCCCTGTGGCGCGATCTTCCGGACCTCTCGTTTATTCACCAGGCTGCTTTTGACGGCATTGCCGAGACGGATCTGGCCACGACGATCCGCGTCCTTCGTTTGGCGACCGAGCGGCTACAGACCCTCTCACGAAGGGCATGAGCTCATGACAATCCTGATAACTGGAGCGACAGGTCTTGTCGGCGAGCGGCTTGTTCCGCGGTTGGTGGAAGCAGGCCTTGATTGCCGGCTGCTGCTGCGGACAGGGAAAACCTGCCCCCCGGGCGCAACGGCCGTGACTGGCGATATTCTCGACCCTTCGACGCTGTCGGAAGCTGTTCGGGGTGTTTCGGCGATTGTGCACCTGGCCGCCGTCTTTCGCAGCCCGGATACGGATTTGATCTGGAGGAGTAACCTGGAGGGCACCCGCAATCTGATCGCCGCCGTGCAAGCTGATGCACCTGACGCTCGCTTCATCATGGCGAGCACGTCGAATGTCTATAACAGGAACTCCACCCAGCCCGGCCAGGAGACGGATAGCGTCGAGCCGGAACAAGCCTACCCCGCCAGCAAGGTCGCAGCCGAAAAACTGCTGCGCGAGAGTGGCTTGAACTGGTCGATCTTGCGGTTCCCGTTCGTTTATGGCGACGGGGACGGCCACCTGGAGATGCTGCCAAAGCATCTGGTCGCCTCCGGCTTCCATCCCGCCAATCGGATGAGCACGATACATCATCGCGATATTGCGACGGCGACGAGATTGGCGCTGGCAGGCGCCTTCGATGGCCGGATCGTTAACATATCCGATGAAGCGCCGACGACGGTGTATGAACTGGTAGGACTTGTGGGCCACCAAATGGAACCGTCGGCAGAGGCAATGCAAAATCCCTGGTATCTCCATGTCGATGCATCGCTAGCGCGGAGCCTTGGTTTCCGGCCGACCGTGAGGACGGTTCATCAGGCCGCAGAGCAAGGAATGATGTGAGGATAGCCTAGTGGAAGAAGCCAGGCTGCCCCTCATCTACCGCGACTATATCGCCTGCCTCAACGAGCGCGACTGGACGAAACTGGGCGAATTTGTCGACAGCGATGTTGCGCATAATGGCCGTGAACTCGGGTTGGCCGGCTACCGGGGTATGCTCGAGCGGAACGTCCGAGACATTCCCGATCTGCGTTTCGAAACGGACTTGCTGGTCGTTCAACCGCCGCAGATCGGCAGCCGTTTGAAGTTTGATTGCAGGCCAATCGGATCGTTCTTTGACCTGCCGATCAATGGTCTCCGCGTGATCTTTTACGAGAATGTCTTCTATCGTTTCGATCGGGGCTGCATCGTCCAAGTGTGGTCGATTGTGGACAAAGCGGCGATTGAAGCCCAGCTTGGGGCGTGACAGCGGCTGCGTGAGAGCTCCTCTCCGGCCTTGGGATCGACGCGCCACATCACACTGCGCCAGGCCATCCCGAGCTACGTCGACCGACTGCTCAGGCCGAGAAGCTGCCATGGCCTCAGTGGGGCGTGAATGACCGCGATTGGGTCGAAAGACGCCGCACTCCCTGCCCGGGCGGGCAAGTATCGAACAATAGCGCGGAAACGGCGGTTCATTATACCGCACGGTGGCGTGCGGTAATCGGCGGCAATATCGCGCCATGGAGGGCCATCGGCGGCGTATGGCGGGCCACACCCGATGAAGATGAGCACTACGTCTACGCTATAGCCCTCTAATGCCGCCTTGGGTTGCCATCCGAGCGGCGTCCGAGCGGCCAACCACGACCGGCCTGCGCCACACGGCTAAAATTCGTCGAGAGCTTCCATCACTAGCTCCGCGGTGATCGCGCTGCTGTATTGCTGCTGACCGGTGATCAGGCGACCGTCGCGGACAGTGAACGGCTCGTTGGCGCCCCGGCAGAGGAAGCTGGTGCCGGCGATGCCCGCCGCCTCGCTCTGGATCGTGTAGTTGTTCAGCGTCATGCCGAACGCGGTGTTAACCTCCTTTTCCTCCTCGTCGGTGAAGCCCGTCCATTTCTTGCCCATCGCCGCCTTGGCCTCAGCGAACAGCTTCTCCACCGCGCCGGCTGTGGTGAGGTCGCCCTGGAACGCGAAGGCGTCCGCGCCCGCCGCCTTGATCGCGGCCACCGTGTCGTCGGCGGCCGGCTTGGTGGCGCTGGTGTTGTAGTGGACGGCGATTGCCTTGGCGCCCTGCGCGGCGAGATCGCGCGCGATCAGCCTGCCGAGATTCTTCGCGCCGCCCGCGATGAGGACGGTTTTTCCCTTGATGCTATGATCGGTCATTGGTGTGGCCTCCTTCGATTGCCGGCGGCCACCCGAACGGCCGCTTCCTGTACGGCACCATATCGTCTATAGTTTGGTCATAAAGACGCTCATTCTGACATCACCTGTCAGAAATGCAGACCAATCAAGTAGACTTAGGCGCCCTTGGACCGCATCGATCTCTTCCGCACCTTTGCCCGCGTCGTCGAATGCGCGAGCTTCACCCGCGCCGCAGACACGCTCATCGGTATCGGCTGCGGTGATAGAGTTCGAAGCACGGGTCGGCGCCCGCCTACTTCACCGCACCACGCGAAAAGTCTCGCCGACCCAGGACGGCGCGGCCTTTTACGAACGCTGCCTGCGGCTAATCGCCGATGTCGAAGAAACCGAGGGCCTATTCCGGCAGACTTCGGTCGGGCCGAGCGGTAGCCTCCGGATCGACGTACCGGGTCGGATCGGACGTCTCATCGTCGCGCCAGCCCTGCCGGAGTTCCTCGCCCGTCATCCTCAGCTCGACATTGAGCTGCGCGTCACCGACCGCGCGATCAATCTCGTCGAGGAGAGCGTCGACTGCGTGCTGCGGGTAGGACCGCTCGGTGATTCCGGTCTCATCGCCCGCAAGATCGGCGACTTGCCGCTTATCAATGTCGCCAGCCCCGGCTATCTCGCCCACTACGGCGTACCGGTCACGCCCGGCGATCTCGCGGCGCATCTCGCCGTCAATTATGCCTCCCCATCGACCGGGCGCGTCGAAGATTGGGAGTGGATAGAGCATGGCGAGATGCGAATGCTGCCTATGCGCAGCCGCGTCACCGTCAACAGCGCCGAGGCCTGTACGCCTGCTGCCTTGCCGGCCTTGGCCTGATCCAGATCCCAGCCTATGACGTCAAACTCCACCTCGCCGCGGGCGAACTCGTCGAGGTGATGCTCGGTCATCGGGCGGAGCCGATGCCCATGACACTGCTCTATCCGCACCGTCAGCATCTATCTCGGAGGCTTCAAGTCTTTGCAGACTGGCTTGAGCAGCTCCTGAAACGGGAGATTCTGTAGGCAACTGGCAGGCTGCCGAGCCGCCTTGCTGCGGTGTGTATCAGCAGGCGGGGGATCGAGTCGGAACCCTCGTTGGAAGTCTGTGCGGTTATCGGCGGCGTTTGCGTAGGCATAGCGAAGAATATCGCGCCATAGCGTAGAATCGGCGGGGCTGGCGGGCCGGGAGAGAATCGAACTCCCTAGCCTCGCATTCCATCAAAACAGAAGGTGGTGCGGGTGGCCGGGGTCGAACCGGCACTCCTCTCGGAACTGGATTTTGAATCCAGCGCGTCTACCAATTCCACCACACCCGCACATTTGCCGCCGATTCCAGCCGTCGCTCTCTGCACCTATACTGCACCTAGCTCGATTTTTGAACTCCGGCGGCTTAAACTCCTATCTCTATAACCTACTGAACCTACGTCTCTTTCGGCCCGTCGCAAAAACTGTGGATTGGTAGACAAACCACTTTTTGAGTCAGGCGCGTCTACCAGTTCCGCCAAAGGGGCCCTTTGCCTTGTCTGAAGGCAGGCCTCGCGGAATATAAGGAGATCGGGACCGTCGTCAACACGCTTCTGACGCCGGGAGCGCACAAATTTGCGTCATGCGGCCAGTCAGTGATGGACATGACGGGCCGAAAACAGCATTCTCCCGCCGACCCGCTGAGCCAATCAAACCCCGGACCCTCCATGCTGCGCAGACTTTACAACTGGACGCTTTCGCTCGCCGGCAAGCGCAATGCCGAAGGCGTTCTTTTCGGAATATCGTTTGCCGAGAGTTCGTTCTTTCCGATCCCGCCGGATGTGCTGTTGATCCCGATGGTGATTGCCCGGCCGGCAAAATGGTTCCGGATCGCGCTGATCTGCACCCTGGCATCTATCCTCGGCGCGATCGCCGGCTATCTGATCGGCATGTTCCTGTTCGAGCAGGTTGCCCGGCCGATCCTCGATTTCTACGGCAAGCAGCACTCCTTCGACCGGATCGCCGAATGGTACAACAGATGGGGCGGCTGGGGCGTGCTGTTCGCCGCCATCACGCCGTTTCCCTACAAGGTGCTGACGATCTTTTCCGGCGCCACGGGCCTGAATTTCGGCATTTTCCTTCTCGTCAGCGTGATCGGACGCTCGTTCCGCTTTTTCCTGGTCGCCTGGCTGCTCAACCGTTACGGCCCGCCGATCCGCGATTTCATCGAGAAATATCTCGGTCTTCTTTTCACCGTATTCGTCATTCTTCTGGCGGGTGGGTTCTATCTCGTCAAATACGTGTTCTAAGAGGGTTCATGACCGCGCGTTCTTTCTCCCGCATCCCGATCAGCCTGACGCTGTCAACGCTCGCCATGGCCGTCACGGTCGGGGCGGCGCTCGGCTTCGAGCATCTCGGCAGCTATATCCCCTGCCACCTCTGCCTTCTCGAGCGTAACCCTTATTATATCGGCGTACCGGTCGGCATTGTCGGCCTGCTCGCGTGGCGCTTCCGCCTGCCGCGCCTGATCGCACGGCTGGCGCTCGTCGTCATCGCCGGGCTGATGGTCTGGGGCATGGGGATGGGCGTCTATCACGCAGGCGTCGAATGGCACTGGTGGGCGGGGCCGTCCGATTGCTCCGGCTCGCTTGCCGGCGTGACCACCGATGCGATGGACCTGCTCGGCGATCTCAACCGCGTGACCGGCCCGAAATGCGACGAGGCGGCGCTGCGCGTGCTCGGCCTTTCCTTCGCCGGCTGGAACGTGGTAGCAAGTCTGGTAATCGCGGCGATCGCGCTCTGGGGCGCGCGCGGGAAATAGAGCGTCGGGCGAAAAAGTGGTTACCGGTTTTTCGTTAACCCGACGCGTCAAAAGAAAGAATCAAGCGCCTCAGGCAGCGCCGATCCGCAGGAAATCGTGGAAGTGGACGATCCCCAGGGGGCGATTGTCCTGATCGACCACCATCAGCGCCGAAATATTGTGCTTCTGCAACAGCGCCATCGCGGCGGAGACCAGCATGGTCTTGCCCACCGTCTTCGGCGCCGAGGTCATCACGTCTTCCACGACGAGCCGGCTCATGTCACGGGCAAGATTGCGGGCGAGATCGCCGTCGGTGATGATGCCGGCCAGCCGGCCCTCGTCCGTCAACACGCCGACACAGCCGAAACGACGCCGGGAAAGCACCATGATCGCCTCCGGCAGCGGCGTACCGGCCGGCACCAGCGGCACGTCCTCGCCGACATGCATGATATCGGCGACATGGGAGAGCAGGGCGCCGAGCTTGCCGCCCGGATGATAGATCTTGAAATCGACCGCGGAAAAGCCGCGCGCCTCCAGAAGCGCGATCGCGAGCGCATCGCCCAGCGCAAGCTGCATCGTGGTCGAGGTCGTGGGTGCCAGCCCGTGCGGACAGGCCTCCTCCGCCTTCGGCAGATCGAGCACGATATCCGCCGCCAGCGCCAGCGAGGATTGGCGGCCCGAGGTGAGCGCGATCAACGGAATAGCAAAACGCCGCGTATAGGCGACAAGGGCCGTCAACTCGCTGCTCTCCCCGCTCCAGGACAGCGCCAGCACGGCATCCTTCTGGGAAATCATTCCCATATCGCCGTGATTGGCCTCGGCGGGATGGACGAAAAAGGCGGGCGTGCCGGTGGAGGCAAAGGTTGCCGCGATCTTGGTGCCGACATGGCCGCTCTTGCCGACGCCCGAGACAATCACATGCCCCGCCGTCTGCTGCAGCAACGCCACGGCCTTTTCAAACGGCTCCGCGAGCCCGTTGCCGAGCGCCGCCGACAGCGCCTCGAGACCCTTGCGCTCGAAATCGAGCGTCCTCAGTCCCGAGCGGGCCGTCTCCCCCAAACCATTGTCATTCGCATCAACCATGCCACGCTGTTAGCGCCTTTGCGGAGCGCAATCAATAGATTGGTTGGGTGAGGCGCATTGGCAATGACGTGCATGGCGGCAATGGATCAAAATGAACGCGCCGCATATGCCAGCAAACAATGGACAAAATTGAGGTTTCGGAATTTGCGGCCTCGTCGGCCCAACCCACTGGCGTCATGCTCGGGCTTGACCCGAGCATCCATACTGCGCAAGTCACTGAGCACAGAGATAATTCTGAAGTTTACCTGCACCGGCCTGGATCCTCGGGTCAAGCCCGAGGATGACACAGAATGGGCTGGTCGTTTTGCCAAAATGGAGAATCTGCGATCCAGCCCTTGCCGCTATATCGCCGGCAGCGTTGTGCAGGCGCCCGTGAGCGGCCCGCCTGAGGTTACTTCAACGCCGCAATCAACGCCTTCAACTCGTTCTCCACCTTCGGACGAATGTCATCGCGCTTCAGGGCGAGCGCCACATTGGCGATGATGAAGCCTTCCTTGGAGCCGCAGTCGAATGTCTGGCCGTCAAACTTGTAGCCGTAGAAATCCTGCTCCCTGGCAAGCGTCAGCATGCCATCGGTAAGCTGGATCTCGTTGCCGGCGCCTCGGGCGGTCTTGCCCAGGATCGGGAAGATTTCCGGCTGCAGAATGTAGCGGCCATTGATGAAGTAATTCGACGGCGCAGTGCCCTTTTCCGGCTTCTCGACCATTTCGGTGATCCTGAACCCGCTGCCGATCGCCTCGCCGACGCCGACGATGCCGTATTTATGGGCAAGCTCGGGATCGCACTCCTCGACGGAGACGACGTTGCCGCCGGAGATTTCATAGACATCCATCATGCCCTTCAGGCACGGGGTCGTCGCATCCATCACCATGTCCGGCAGGATCAGCGCGAACGGATCGTGGCCGACAATCTCGCGCGCGCACCAGACCGCGTGGCCGAGGCCGTGCGGCTCCTGCTGGCGGGTGAAGGTGGAGGTGCCCGCCGTCGGCAGCAGGCTCGAAAGCAGGCTCAGCTCGGCATTCTTGTTGCGCGCCTTCAGCGTCGCTTCCAGCTCGTACTGGATATCGAAATAATCCTCGATGACGTTCTTGTTGCGACCGGTGACGAACACGAAATGCTCGATACCCGCCTCGATCGCCTCATCGACCACATACTGGATGATCGGCTTGTCAACGACCGGCAGCATTTCCTTCGGCACGACCTTGGTGGCGGGAAGAAACCGCGTTCCGAGACCCGCTACCGGAAGCACTGCCTTGCGAACCTTCTTATGCTGAGCCAAGCCGTTCTCCTCTATAGATAATAATCGAAAATGAATGAACTCTGGCAATATTGTTCAGGTCTAGCAAGAGACAAGGGGCAGCGCAATCAAGCCGCCGCCCCTTGCAAAAATTTATTGTCGTAAGTCAGCCCGTTGCCGGAACGGGTCTTGCGCATCACCGCGGCAGCAGCGTCTCACCCATCAGCGCTTCGTCAATGGCGCGCGCCGCCTGACGGCCCTCGCGGATTGCCCAGACTACCAGCGACTGGCCGCGGCGCACGTCGCCCGCCGTCCAGAACCTGTCGAGCGAGGTTTTGTAGTCGTTGTCGCCGGCCACGACGTTGACCGAGCCGCGCGCGTCGGTGTTGAGCGTGAGCCGGCCTTCGAGATCGGCGAGAACGCCGTCCTTGAACGGCCCCCGGAAGCCGATCGCGATGAAGGCGAGATCGGCCTTGATGACGAACTCGGTGCCGGGGATCGGCTTGCGCTTCTCGTCGACATGGCAGCATTTCACGCCGGTCAGAATGCCATCCTCGCCGACGAATTCCAGCGTCGCGACCTGGAACTCGCGCACCGCGCCCTCGGCCTGCGAGGACGAAGTGCGCATCTTGGTGGCCCAGAACGGCCAGACGGCGAGCTTGTCTTCTTTCTCCGGCGGCTGCGGACGGATGTCGAGCTGGGTGACCTTGACGGCGCCCTGGCGGAAAGCCGTGCCGACGCAGTCGGATGCGGTATCGCCGCCGCCAACGACGACGATATGCTTGCCGCCGGCCAGGATCGGCTCGGACGGCCAGCCGGTGCTTTCGATATTCTCGCGGCCGACGCGGCGGTTCTGCTGCACCAGGAACGGCATCGCATCATGGACGCCATGCAGTTCTTCGCCGCCGATGCCGGAAGCGCGCGGCGTTTCGGAGCCGCCGCAGTAAAGCACGGCGTCGTGCGCGGCAAGCAGTTGATCGACCGTGATATCGACGCCGACATTGACGCCGCAGTGAAATTCGACACCCTCGCCGCGCATCTGCTCGGCCCGCCGATCGATGAAGTTCTTCTCCATCTTGAAGTCGGGAATGCCGTAGCGCAGCAGTCCGCCGGGCTTGGATTCGCGCTCGTAGAGGTGAACCTCGTGGCCGGCGCGGCCAAGCTGCTGGGCAGCCGACATGCCGGCCGGCCCGGAGCCGATGACGGCGACCTTCCTGCCGGTCTTGGTGGTTGCCGGCTGCGGCACGATATAGCCCAGCTCATAGGCCTTGTCGGCAATCGCCTGCTCGACCGTCTTGATCGAGACCGGGATATCCTCGAGGTTCAGCGTGCAGGCTTCCTCGCATGGCGCGGGGCAGACGCGGCCGGTGAATTCCGGGAAGTTGTTGGTGGAATGCAGGTTGGCAATCGCCTCTTTCCAGTTGCCGTTATAGACCAGATCGTTCCAGTCCGGGATCTGGTTGTGGATCGGACAGCCGGTCGGGCCGTGGCAATAGGGAATGCCGCAATCCATGCAGCGGGCGGCCTGTTTCTGCACTTCAGGGTCCGACATCGGGATCGTGAATTCGCGGAAATGGCGGATGCGATCGGAGGCCGGCTGATACTTCGCGACCTGCCGGTCGATTTCCATGAAACCTGTAACTTTACCCATAGTATTCCCTGAACTACTCGATGACGACAGCGGTGCCCGAAACCGATACCATCAGCATGGTCCCGCGATCGGAGGTAATGTTTTCGTAGTCGAGATCGACCCCGACGACGGCATTCGCGCCAAGTTTTTCGGCCTGATGCTCCATTTCGGCATAGGCGGTTTCGCGCGCCTCGCGCAGCGAGCTTTCATAGGCCGCCGAACGCCCGCCGACGATATCGCGAATGCCGGCCATGAAGTCCCGGAAGATGTTGGTCCCGAGAATGGTCTCACCCGTGACGATGCCCTTATAGGCCACTATTTTGTGACCCTCGAGCGTGTTCGTGGTGGTTATCAGCATTGCGACACCTCGGTTTCAACCGGAGCCTTCCGGCTCATCCAAATTCTAATCACGTTCCCAGTTCTCGACCTTGAGGCCGGGAACCCGCTCAAATTCTCTCTCATTCGCCGTCACCACCACCGCATCAATCGCAAGCGCGTGGGCGGCGATCAGCATGTCCATGTCACCGATCGGCTGCCCGATCTGCCTAAGATGGTTCCTCAGCTCCGCGTAGCGGATATCGGCGGGCGGTTCCCACGGCAATATTTCAAATTGTGAGAGCACCCTTTCCATAAGCTCCGATAGTTCTTTTGATCCTCTTTTCACGACACCGTAGCGGAGCTCTGCTGCCACGATAAGACTAGTCTTAAGATCTCGCTTCTCGAGGCCCACCAACCGCTGCGCGATTTTTCCGGCTGGCCTGCGGATCATGTCCGAGATGGCATTCGTATCGAAAAGGTAGCTCACTCAGGTAAATCCAGATCAACCTCACGGGGCGGCAGGTCCTCGATTTCAGGGAGCTCCTCTCCCAACGGAGCCTTTGATCGCAGCCACTCAATCAGCTCCCGTGGCGTCATCTTCTTCTTTACCGGCTCGATCGTGATCAGGCCGCTCTCTTCCTGTCTGATGATGACCTCATCGCCCTCCAGCTCGAACTCGCTCGGAATTCGCACGGCGCGGCTGCGGCCATTCATGAAAATTCGGGACTTTTTTTCCTTGGTGATACGGTTCGACATTTCGGCCTCCACACCTGTGATATGACATTGTCATATCACAGGCATTTCGCAGCAACAATCACTCCGCGGCGACCCCCATGCGCATGCGTTCCATCTCCTCGAGCGCACGGCGATATTCGACCGGCATCACCTTGCGGAACATCGGGCGGTAATGCGCCCAGTCGTCCAGGATCGCCTTGGCGCGGCCGGAACCGGTGTAGAGCAGGTGGTTGGTGATCAGGCGCACGAGGCGCTCCTCGTCGTGCCGGGTCATGTCGCCGGAAACGTCGACGCGGCCCTTGTGCATGATGTCGCCGCCATGGTGGTGCAGCTTTTCAAGCATGTCGTCCTCTTCCGGAACCGGCTCCAGCATGACCATGGCCATGTTGCAGCGGTCGGCAAAGCCGCCATCCTCGTCCAGCACATAGGCGACGCCGCCCGACATGCCGGCCGCGAAGTTGCGTCCGGTGGCCCCGAGCACCACGACGATGCCGCCGGTCATGTATTCGCAGCCATGGTCGCCGACGCCTTCGACAACGGCGGCCGCACCCGAGTTACGCACCGCGAAGCGTTCGCCGGCAACGCCGTGGAAATAGCATTCGCCGGCGGTCGCGCCGTAAAGCACGGTATTGCCGACAATGATCGATTCCTCCGGCACGATCGGCGTGTTTTCCGGCGGACGGATGATGATCTTGCCGCCCGAAAGCCCCTTGCCGACATAGTCGTTGCCGTCACCGACGAGATCGAAGGTCACGCCGTTGGCGAGGAACGCGCCGAAGGACTGGCCGGCCGTGCCCGTAAGCTTGACCGTGATCGTGTCTTCCTTCAGGCCCTTCTCGTTCCAGCGCTTGGCGACTTCGCCGGAGAGCATCGCGCCGGCGGAGCGGTCGACGTTCCTGATCGTGGTCTCGATCGTGACCTTTTCCTTGTTCTCCAGCGCCGGCATCGCTTCGGCGATCAGCCTGCGGTCCAGAATGTCGTCGATCGGGTGCTTCTGGCGCTCGGTCCAGAAGGTCGCTTCCTTGGGCGCGTCGACCTTGTGGAAGATCTTCGAGAAATCGAGACCATTCGACTTCCAGTGCGCGATCGCCTCGTCCTTGTCGAGCAGTTCGACCGCGCCGATGACGTCGTTGAGACTGGTGAAGCCGAGTTCGGCGAGCAGTTCGCGCAGTTCCTCGGCGACGAAGAAGAAATAATTGACGACGTGCTCCGGCGCACCCTTGAAGCGCTTCCGGAGAACCGGGTCCTGGGTCGCAACGCCGACAGGGCAGGTGTTCAGGTGACACTTGCGCATCATGATGCAGCCGGCCGCGATCAGCGGCGCGGTCGAGAAGCCGAATTCGTCAGCGCCGAGCATCGCGCCGATCAGCACGTCGCGGCCGGTTTTCAGCCCGCCATCGACCTGCAGCGCAATGCGCGACCTGAGCCCGTTCAGCACCAGCGTCTGCTGGGTTTCGGCAAGGCCGATTTCCCAGGGGCTGCCGGCATGCTTCAGCGAGGTCAGCGGCGAAGCGCCGGTACCGCCGTCGAAGCCCGAAATGGTGATGTGGTCGGCGCGCGCCTTGGCGACGCCAGCGGCAACCGTGCCGACGCCCACTTCCGACACCAGCTTGACCGAGACATCGGCCGTCGGGTTGACGTTCTTCAGGTCGTAGATCAGCTGCGCCAGATCCTCGATCGAATAGATATCGTGGTGCGGCGGCGGCGAGATCAGGCCGACGCCCGGCGTCGAATGGCGGGTCTTGGCGATCGTCGCGTCGACCTTGTGGCCGGGCAGCTGACCGCCCTCGCCGGGTTTTGCGCCCTGCGCGACCTTGATCTGCAGCATATCGGCATTGACCAGATATTCGGCGGTGACGCCGAAGCGGCCGGACGCGACCTGCTTGATGGCGGAGCGCTCACGCGGATAGGAGCCGTCCGGCAGCTTCAGATAGCGGTCAGATTCCTCGCCGCCCTCGCCGGTGTTCGACTTGCCGCCGATCTGGTTCATGGCGATGGCAAGCGTGGTGTGGGCCTCGCGCGAGATCGAGCCGAACGACATCGCCCCGGTCGAGAAACGCTTGACGATCTCCGTCGCCGGCTCGACATTTTCGAGCGGAACGGGCTTGCGGCCGATCTCGGCGGCATTCCTGATGCGGAACAGGCCGCGGATCGTGTTCATCCGGAGCGCGGTGACGTTTTCCAATTTGGCGAACGCATCGTAGCGATCGCGGGCATTGCCGCGCACGGCGTGCTGAAGCTCCGCCACCGCATCCGGCGTCCAGGCGTGTGCCTCGCCGCGCATGCGATAGGCATATTCGCCGCCGACATCGAGCGTCGAGGCAAGCACCGGATCCTTGCCGAAGGCCGAACCGTGACGCGCCACGGTTTCTTCCGCAACCTCGGTCAGGCCGACGCCCTCGATCATCGAGGCGGTTCCGAAGAAGAACCGCTCGACGAATTCCGACGACAGGCCGATCGCGTCGAAAATCTGCGCGCCGCAATAGGACTGGTAGGTCGAAATGCCCATCTTCGACATGACCTTGAGCATGCCCTTGCCGACCGCCTTGATGAAACGATAGATCACCTCGCCGGAATCGACCTCCTGCGGGAACATGCCGCGGGTATGCATGTCGGAGAGCGTGTCGAAGGCGAGATAGGGATTGATCGCCTCCGCGCCATACCCGGCAAGACAGCAGAAATGATGGATCTCGCGCGGTTCGCCCGATTCCACCACAAGGCCGACCGAGGTGCGAAGCCCCTTGCGGATCAGGTGGTGATGCACGGCAGCGGTTGCCAGCAAAGCCGGGATCGCGATCCGGTCCGGGCCGATCTGGCGGTCGGACAGCACGATGATGTTGTAGCCGCCGCGCACGGCGGCTTCCGCGCGCTCGCACAGCCGATCGATCATCGCCGGCATGCCTTCCGCGCCCTGTTCGACGCCATAGGTAATGTCGAGCGTCTTGGTGTCGAACCGGTCCTCGGTGTGGCCGATCGAGCGGATCTTTTCCAGATCGCCATTGGTCAGGATCGGCTGGCGCACTTCGAGACGCTTTTCGCGCGAGGCCCCCTCATGGTCGAGAAGGTTCGGGCGCGGACCGATGAACGAGACCAGGCTCATCACCAGTTCCTCGCGGATCGGGTCGATCGGCGGGTTGGTGACCTGGGCGAAATTCTGCTTGAAATAGGTGTAGAGCAGCTTCGACTTGTCCGACATCGCCGAAATCGGCGTATCGGTGCCCATCGAGCCGATTGCTTCCTGGCCGGTGGTCGCCATCGGCGACATCAGGATCTTGGTGTCTTCCTGAGTGTAGCCGAACGCCTGCTGGCGGTCGAGCAGCGACACGTCGCGGCGCAGCGCCCGGGGTTCGACCGGGTTCAGGTCTTCGAGAATGAGCTGGGTGCGGCCAAGCCACTCCTGATAGGGATGCATGCCGGCAAGCTCGGACTTGATCTCCTCATCGGAAACGATCCGGCCCTTGTCCATGTCGATCAGCAGCATCTTGCCGGGCTGCAACCGCCATTTGGCAACGATGTTCTCCTCTTCGACCGGCAGCACGCCAGCTTCCGAGGCCATGATGATGCGGTCGTCCTTGGTGATCAGGTAGCGCGCCGGGCGCAGACCGTTACGGTCGAGCGTAGCACCAATCTGGCGGCCATCGGTGAAGGCGACGGCGGCGGGACCGTCCCACGGCTCCATCAAGGCGGCATGATATTCGTAGAAGGCCTTGCGCTCCGGGCTCATCGACAGGTTGCCGGCCCAGGCTTCCGGGATCAGCATCATCACGGCATGGGCCATCGAATAGCCGCCCTGCACCAGGAATTCGAGCGCGTTGTCGAAACAGGCGGTATCGGACTGGCCTTCGTAGGAGATCGGCCACAGCTTGGAAATGTCGGCGCCGAACAGCGGCGAGGACACCGACGCCTGACGCGCGGCCATCCAGTTGACGTTGCCCCTGAGCGTGTTGATCTCGCCGTTATGGGCGACCATGCGATAGGGATGCGACAGCTTCCATGACGGGAAGGTGTTGGTCGAAAACCGCTGATGCACAAGCGCGACGGCCGATTCGAACCGGGGATCGGAGAGGTCCTTGTAATAGGCGCCGACCTGATAGGCGAGGAACATGCCCTTGTAGACGATCGTCGAGGACGACATCGACACGGAATAGAAATCCTCGGTCGCCTCCGGATTCTCGGAGAAGATCGTGTTGGAGATCACCTTGCGCAGGATGAACAGCCGGCGTTCGAAATCCTGCTGCGTATCGGCGCGCTGGCCGGCGCCGATGAACACCTGCAGGTGATAGGGCTCGGTCGCGGCGATATCCTCGGCCTTCGACAGCGAAGAATTGTCGACCGGCACCTCGCGGAAGCCGAGGAACACCTGGCCCTCGTCGGCGATCACCTGGCGGATGATGTCCTTGTAGTGCGCGATGCGCGCATCGTCGCGCGGCATGAAGAAATAGCCGACGGCATATTCCCCGACCTTCGGCAGGGTGACGCCCTCCTTCGCCATTTCCTCGCGGAAGAAACGGTCGGGGATCTGCATCAGCATGCCTGCGCCATCGCCCATCAGCGGATCGGCGCCAACGGCCCCGCGATGGGTGAGGTTTTCGAGGATGAACAGGCCGTCGCGCACGATCTGGTGCGACTTCTCGCCCTTCATATGGGCGATGAAGCCGACGCCGCAGGCATCGTGCTCGTTGCGGGGATCGTAGAGACCCTGACGTTTGGCGCGACGACCGCTAGCAGCCTTGGCTTCGGTCGCCACCGAGGCAAGCTCTGTGACCGGTGCACCATCCAGCGCTATGGGCGTCATCTTCGTCATTCAAGATCTCCTAAAATCCTGCCGAGAGCAGGCGAAGCCGGGGCACACAGGCTCCGCAAGACGGTTGTCCCCTTCGGCCTGCCATCAATTTCACTTAAGTCCGGAGCGGAAACCATGAAAAACCGTCATGGAAAACCGACCGGGCGTGTCCTGACTGATAAGACGCGGGAGCTTTCCGCCGTCCGAAAAGCCCATTATAGACCCAAAAGCGGTATGACGTCAGCCCCCCGGCGGCAATCCTGCCAGACACAAAAATAGGACAGCATACCTGTCCTATCTTCACTACATGCCAGAAACAACGGAAACTGGCAAGCAAAATCACAAAGCCGCGCCCGAACCGACGAGTGAAAATTACGCAAAGCCCGCTGCCTGCGCAATAAAGTTGCCAGATCCCGTCGCTATTCGTAATACGTGAAAGAAAACGGCCATTTTCGGGCAGATTCCACGCCTGCCGCGCCCTGTCGCGCAAACTTTCCGCCGATCTCGTCCCGCGCAGCTTTTTCAAAGGCCTCCCTTTACAAAGCCGGCGATATTCCCCGATATCCGCAGCAGCATCAGATTTGAGGTTTTCCGCCATGTTCTTTGCTTCCGACAACTGGTCCGGCGCCCACCCCGCCATCGGCGAGGCGCTGATACGTGAACAGTCCGGCTATGCCAATGCCTATGGCGCCAGCGCGCTCGACCGCAAGATCGAGGCCAGGTTCAACGATGTGTTCGAGCGCGAGGTCGCCGTCTTCTTCGTCGGCACCGGCACGGCGGCCAACTCGCTGGCGCTGTCGTCCGTCGGCCGTCCGGGCGGCGTCGTGTTCTGCCACAAGGACGCCCATATCGCCAATGACGAGGGCGGCGCGCCGGAATATTTCACCGGCGGCGGCAGGCTTGCCACGGTATCGGGCGAAAACGGCAGGATCAACCCGGCAGAGCTCCGGCGGATGATTGCCCGCTACCCGGCCGATTTCATCCATCATGGCCAGCCGATGGCGGTGTCGCTGACCCAGTCCACCGAAGTCGGCACGATCTATGCGCTCGACGAGATCGATGCGGTAACCGCCGAGGCAAAGGCCCACGGCCTGCCCGTGCATATGGATGGTGCCCGCTTTGCCAACGCGCTTGCGGCCCTTGATGTCACGCCCGCCGAGATGACGTGGAAGCGCGGCGTCGACATTCTCTCCTTCGGCGGCACCAAGAACGGCTGCTGGTGCGCCGAGGCGATCGTGTTCATGAACCCCGATCAGGCCCGCGACATGCCGTTCATCCGCAAGCGCGCGGCGCATCTGTTCTCCAAGACCCGGTTCATCTCCGCCCAGTTCGACGCCTATCTCGAAGGCGGGCTGTGGCTCGATCTCGCCCGCCACTCCAATGCCATGGCGGAGCGGATGCGCAATGCGTTCCGCAAGGCGAAGACCGCCCGGCTCGCCTGGGAGACCGCCACCAACGAGGTGTTCATCATCCTGCCGGAGAAAGCGGCGGACGATGCCCGCAAGGCCGGCGCTCAGTTCCACAACTGGCCGACGCCCGCCGACCAGCCGGACCTGATCGCAGAAGGCGAAGCGCTGATCCGCTGCGTTACCAGTTTCTCGACCGAGGCGCCAGAAATCGACCGGTTCGTGTCGTTTTTGTAGCGCCTGCCCGCCGGTAACGCCGCACTCACGGACCGGTCATCCGCCGTGAGGCGGAAATGACGCGCCATTGATTTCCAGTTGAAGCGCCTCTTTGCCACACTTCATCACGCAAGGCAGACCTTGCTGAACAACCGATGAAGAGGAGAGCTTCATGTCCAGGACTTCAAAATTCAGCGCCGCCACACTGGCCGGCGCGCTCGCCGTCGCAGCCGGCGCGATTGCCACCACCACCCCTGCCCAGGCCGCCAACGTCAAATGCTATGGCGTTGCCATGGCCGGCCAGAATGACTGCGCCGCCGGCCCCGGCACCACCTGCGCCGGCACTTCCAAGGTCGATTATCAGGGCAATGCCTGGAAATATGTCGAGGAGGGCACCTGCACCGAGATGATGCTGCCGGGCGACCGGATGGGCTCGCTGGATGCGCTCGACCGCGACCTGCCGGCAATGTGAGCCCTGCCGCCGGCGTTCCCCCGCGCCGGCGGCCCATTTTCGGAGGCGATCATGAACGCGATTTCCAGAAAATTCGAAAATCCCGGCGCCATTCCAGCCCGCGCCGGGGCCGGCTTCAAGACCGCCCATGCCGATGCCATCCTCGCCGACGGCTATCGCGTCGGCTTTCTGGAGGTGCATGCGGAAAACTACATGGGCGATGGCGGCCAGCCGCATCGCATCCTCACCCGCATGCGCGCTGACTTCCCGCTGTCGATCCACGGCGTCGGCATGTCGATCGGCGCGCCCGGCGGGCTCGATCCGGCCCATCTTGCCCGGCTGAACCTTGTGGTGGAGCGCTACGAACCCGGCCTCGTTTCCGAGCATCTCGCCTGGTCGACCCATGAAAGCGCCTATTACAACGACCTGCTGCCGCTGCCCTATACCGAGGAAACGCTGGCGCTGGTCGCCGCCCATATCGACCAGGTGCAAACAGCCATCGGCCGCGCCATCCTGCTCGAAAATCCGTCGACCTATGTCGCCTTTGCCGAAAGCGTGATCCCCGAGACCGAATTTCTGGACGAGATCGCGCGGCGCACCGGCTGCGGCCTGCTGCTCGACGTCAACAATGTCCATGTCTCGGCCATCAACAACGGCTACGACGCGATCGCCTATCTGAAGGCCTATCCGCTGGAACGGGTCGGAGAGATCCATCTCGCCGGCCATGCCGAGGACAGCGACGACAACGGCGCGGCCCTCCTGATCGATGCCCATGACCGGCCGGTGGCCGATGTGGTCTGGGGGCTCTACAGCTTCGTGCTGAAACAGGCCGGCCCGCTGCCGACCCTGATCGAATGGGACAATGACGTTCCCGACTGGCCGGTGCTGAAACGCGAGGCGATGATCGCCGATGCGATGATCGAAGAACAGGACGGCCTGCTCGGTGTCCGCCATGGCTGAGCCGGCAAAGGGTTCCGTTTCGCGGGCGCAACCGGGGTTTCCGGCCTTTGCCGTCAGCCTGCTGTCACCGCCGGGCGCGAATGTGCCCGATGGCGTGATCAACCCGCTCGGCGGCCGGGCGGACAAGCGCTATGCGGTCTATCGCAACAATGTCGCGATGAGCCTGAAGGGCGCGCTCGGCGATATCTTTCCGGTGACGCGGCAGGTTGCGGGGCCGCGCTTCTTCGACGCCATGGCGCTCGATTTTCTGGCCGCAAACCCGCCGCGCTCCCCGATCCTTGCCGAATACGGCCGCGCTTTCCCGGATTTCGTCGCAGGCTTCGCGCCGGCGCAAAAACTGTTCTTCCTGGCGGATGTCGCGCGACTGGAGCGGGTCTGGCTCGATGCCTATCACGCCGCCGATTGCCCGCCGCTTGCGCCCGAAACGCTGTTGTCCCGCGATCCGGACACACTGATGATGACCCGGCTTGCCGCCCATCCGGCAGCCCGGCTGTTGCCGCTGCACTCCGCCGCGGCCAGCATTTTCCTGAAGTCAAAGGCGCAGGAAAGCCTGAAGGGCCTCGACCCCGCGCCCGCCGAGACCGCGTTGATCGTCCGGCCCCGCTATGACGTCGCCGTTCACATCCTGACGCCCGGCGACGCCGCATTCATCAAGGCGCTTTTTGCCGGAACGCCGATCGGCGAGGCCGCGGATCGCGCCGGCGCGACCGATGACGCCTTCGATCTCTCATCCGCCTTCGCCCTGATCCTGACCGCCGGCGCCTTTGCCGGCATCCGACCGGAGAATGATCCCCGATGAGCCTGTTCCACCGTCTTTTCCGTATGTACAGCGACGCCGGAGATGCTCTCGAACGGGCATTATCGTTTTGGCTGCCCGGGCTGCTCGCCCGGCTGGTCTTTGCCGCCACCCTCTATTTCTATTTCCTGAACTCGGCGCTGACGAAGGTCGGACCCGGCCTTGCCGGCTTTTTCATGGTTCGCGACAGCGCCTATTACCAGATCGCGCTGCCCGCCGTGGAGGCGGCCGGCGGTGACGTGTCCCAGGTGGCATTCCCCTGGCATCTGGTGGTCTATCTCGGCACCTATGCCGAATTCCTGCTGCCGCTGATGATCGTGTTCGGCGTGCTGACCCGGCTTTCGGCGCTCGGCATGGCGGTCTTCATCGTGGTCCAGACCATCGTCGACATTACCGTGCATCAGGTCGGCCCCGAGACCATCGGCGCGCTGTTCGACCGCTTCCCCGACGCCGTCATCCTCGACCAGCGGCTGTTGTGGCTGTTTCCGCTTGTCTATCTGATCATTTACGGCCCCGGCATCGTCTCCGTCGACGGGCTGGCAGGCCGCGCCTGCCGCAGGCGATAAGCGCAAAAAGGCGGCGCCTCTCCTTCGAGAAGCGCCGCCCGTCAGTTCAACCGCGCCTGATCAGGCGGCGGTCTTTTCACTGTTCTTGCCGACATCGGCAGAGATCATTTTGGCCTGGTCGCCGCCACGGGTCTCGATCGCGATCCGGCGGGGCTTCATGGCTTCGGGAATGTTGCGAAGAAGCGCCACATGCAGGATGCCGTTCTTCAGACTGGCGCCGCGCACTTCCATGTGATCGGCGAGCTGGAAACGGCGTTCGAAGGCGCGCTTGGCGATGCCGCGATAGAGATATTCGCGACCGTCATCGGCTTCTTCCGCGGCCTTCTCGCCCCGGACCGTCAGCACATTGGCATGGGCTTCGATCGAGAGCTCGTTTTCGCCGAAACCGGCAACGGCCATGGTGATCTGGTAGTCGTTTTCACCGGTGCGCTCGATATTGTAGGGCGGATAGGTGGGGGCCTGTTCGGGTTGACCTACGGTATCAAGCAGATTGAAAAGCCTGTCGAAACCGACAGTGGAACGATAAAGGGGTGAAAAATCGACATTACGCATGATGTCCTCCTTTGAGCGACGAGTTTGCGATAATATCCCCGGCAATCCCGAAACCGGCGATTGCTGAGAACGGTTACGGACCCGAGCTGCGGCGTCCGACGTGATTTATCTGGGATTTTGTCCGCATTATTTCAAGAGTCTCGGCGTTCGCAAACGGCACTCTACCCAAGACACGTTTTCCGCGATTGCAGATACGGCTAACTCGCCTTATGGATGAACGGGAAATGAATGCTTTATTGCAGCTCCGTTCAGGGGAAATGGGGCATTCATTTCCTTGCCGGGAACTACGGCGCACCCGTCCCGGCCCGTTGTCCGCTCTTGACCCAGCGGCGGCGGTAACCTTGGCCGGAACCGAGCCGCTTTTACCCCTGTTCAAGCGGCGGGTTCCGGTCCTTTTTTTGCCGATAAATCCGGCAATCAGGCCCGGCTGTCAGGCCCGGCTATCAGGCGTTGAGCACTGAAAGCGCCGCCTCATGGAGGTCCGGCGTTGCCGCAGCGACGATATCGCCGCCATCTTCCGGCCGTCCGCCCTGCCACGTCGTCACCACGCCGCCCGCCTGCTCGATGATCGGGATCAGGGCCCCGATGTCGTAAGGCTGGAGCCCGGTTTCCACCACCAGATCGACGAAGCCCGCCGCCACAAGGCAATAGGCATAACAATCCGTGCCGTAGCGGGCGAGACGCACGCGCGCTTCCAGACGGTCGTAGCTATTTTGAAGCTGGTCGGCGATGATTCGCGGCGAGGTGGTGAACATCACCGCCTCCTCAAGCGCATGGCATCCGCGCGTCTTCAGGACGCGCGGTCCGCCCGGCCCGGAATAGTGGCTGCGTTCGCCATCGGCGAAATAGCGCTCGCGGGTAAAGGGCTGGTCCATCATTCCAAGCGTCGCCCGGCCATTGTGGTAAAGCCCGACCAGCGTACCCCAGACCGGCACACCCGAGATGAAGGCCCGCGTACCGTCGATGGGGTCGATGACCCAGAGGCATTCGCGTTTCAGCCCCTCGGCGCCATGCTCCTCCCCGAGAATGCCGTGATCGGGATAGCGCTCGCCAATCAGCGCGCGGATCGCCCGTTCGGCCGCGCGATCGCCTTCGGTGACGGGATCGAAGCCGCCTGAAAGCTTGTTGTCGACATCGAGCCCGGAGCGAAAGCGCGGCAGGGTTTCGGCGGCGGCCGCATCGGCGAGCTTCTCGAAGAATTTGCGGTCGGGCAGCATGTCATGTCCTTCATCTCTATCTGTCTATATGCACTTTCGGGCGGAAGCGCTTCAATCGGCAGTCATCGCCCGATTCGTCCAGGCCCGCCGCGGCCTGAGCGGAGGAAACCGGGATAAAGCCCGGAAAAGCAGCCAATGACGAGAGCAAGAACGCGTAAAAAATAAGCTTTCAGCGTAAAAATTAAACATTAGTCGACCATGCGTAAATATCAGGCAAAAATGCTTGACAGTCATCAACCCGTCATCTAGAGTTCAATTACAGTCTTTTGACTGTGAATACCCTCCTTGGGTGTTTCCTCCCTAGACTTAGCCGCGCCACGAGCGCGGTTTTTTTTGAAGCGCTATTCGGCTGCAAGCCCGGTCGCTTCCCCCTCCGCCATCAGGAACGCCGCGAACTCGCCGATGAACAGGTTGACCGCCTGCCTGACCGCGACGAATTCCGGCTTCTTCTGAAGACTGGCCTCATCGGCATAGAGCCTGCGCGATATCTCGATCTGCAGCGCGTGGCAACCGGCGGCGGGACGGCCGTAATGCTCGGTAATGAAACCACCCGCATAGGGTTTGTTATAGGCGGTGGAAAACCCCATGCCTTCGAGGATCGAGATCGCGGCATAGGCGATTGCCGCCGAGGCGCTGGTGCCGTAGCGGTCGCCGATGATGAAATCCGGTCGCCTGCGGTGGCCGCCGACCGACACCGTGCCGGGCATCGAATGGCAGTCGATCAGCACCGCGCGGCCGAATGCGCGGCGCGTATCCTGCAGCAGCGCCTTGAGGCTTTGATGATAGGGCCGGTAGATCCACTCGATCCGCGACAGACCATCCTCCACGTCAAGCGGCGCGTCATAGATCGGCATGTTCTCCGCCACGATCTTCGGAATGGTGCCGAGCCCGCCGGCAACGCGCGGCGAGATCGCGTTGATGTGGGCGGGCAGGGCAGCGGAAAACATCCGCGGATCGAGTTCGAACGGCTCGCGATTGACATCGAGGAAGGCGCGCGGAAAAAACGCCCGCTGCAACGGCGCGCCGAAAGCGGGCGCTGCAGAAAACAGCTCATCGACATAAAGATCCTCCGAGCGGCGGATATCATGCGAACTGAGCCGCGAGGCGGCGAGGAACTCGCGGGTATAGACCCGGCCCGAATGCGGCGAATTGAACACTAGCGGCAGCGTCTGCGCCTCGGGGCGGATCACCTCGAAGAACACGTTCCGGCTGTCGCCGTCCTCCGGCCGTTCCTGTCTGCTGCGCTTGGTCACCCTGGCTCCTTCAAACCATGGAATTTAGGACGGCCGGGCCTTCCTGCCAAGCCGGTTTGCCGGCGTTTGAAAAGTTTGGACCCGTCTTTATTGCTTGTTTACGACAGAGGGTCTATCAGACCGTTAACAAGACGCCTGCGCCGATATGGTTGAACCGATGGTCCTGAAAATCCTGCTTGCTGAAGATGACGACGACATGCGCCGGTTTCTGGTGAAGGCGCTCGAAAAGGCCGGCTATCAGGTCGCCGCCTTCGACAATGGCGCAAGCGCCTACGACCGGCTGCGAGAAGAGCCGTTCTCGTTGCTCCTGACCGATATCGTCATGCCGGAGATGGACGGGATCGAACTGGCGCGCCGCGCCACCGAACTCGACCCCGACCTCAAGGTGATTTTCATCACCGGTTTCGCCGCCGTGGCCCTGAACGCCGATTCGCAGGCCCCGAAGGATGCCAAGGTGCTCTCCAAGCCGTTCCATCTGCGCGATCTGGTCGATGAAGTCGAAAAGGTGCTGGCCGCCTGAAACCGCCTGCCGGGCCGTCAAAAAAGCTTCAGAAATAAGTTGACGCCGCCGCCAAATTTTGGAATACACCGCGCCACGGATGGGCGTATAGCTCAGCGGGAGAGCACTACGTTGACATCGTAGGGGTCACAGGTTCGATCCCTGTTACGCCCACCATCCGTTCCCCCTTTACCGCAAGGGGTTAAGCTTCCAGCTTTCATTGCGATAGCTCCTTTCCATTCTGGCCGCCCATTTTATGCCCACGAAACCGCCTTTTGGCGGTACTCAGGTGGTGGGGGGAATGATGGCCATAAGTGTCTCGAATCACCTTCTCGGACGTGCCGAGAAAGCCCGCGACTTCCCATGTTGAAATGCCTCTCTGGAGCATCCACGTCGCGCATGTATGGCGCAGAACGTGAGGCGTTACGCTTTCATCCAGCCCTGCCAATATGCGGGCACGCGCAAAACCCTTCTTTTCTTTGGCAATCAGCTGGCCGTGATACTCGACCGCTCCGTGAATAGTGATTCGCTTCCAGCGCTCGACATGCGCCGCGAGATTTTCTTGGATCGGAACGGGCGGGCGGCGCTTGTTGGTTTCGGCCTGGCCTTGCCCGCGCCGATACATGATGCCGTGATCGAGGTCGAACCATCCGCCTTTGGAGTTCTGTTTCCAACGCATGTTCAAAATCGCGTCGTGACGCGTGCCGGTATAGAGCCCGATCAGGATGAACCGGGCGACATGATAGGAAGGCCGGAACATCCGGCCCCATTTTACCGGCTTCCGGCTGGCCAGGTCGTAGGCGACCGGCGTGATGCCGAGTGCGCCGGCGATCAACGCGGCAGCTTCCGTACGCGTCAACCAACGCTCTCGCGGCGGGGCTTTCTCAGGCAGCGTAACCGGCACGGGAAAAGCCAGCTTGTTGCTCTGATATGCGAAACGCAGCGCCGCCTGCAATGTCTCAAGCTCGCGACGCGCCGTGCCCTGCTTCACCACCCGTCTTCCGATCTTGCCTTCCATGCGGCCACGCCAATAGGCACGGCACGAACTGGCATCGATGAAGGCACAAAGCTTGTCGCCAAAGAAGTCGAGCAGCGGGATAAGGTGATAGCCGACAAGTTCCGGATGTGTGAGCTCAGGAGCGCGATGCTCGCCGTAAAAGGCAAGCACGTCAGCGACTGCTACTTCTGCCGGACTTCCGCGATGCCATTCCGGGCGATGCTTTTCGGTAAGATAGCGTTCGAGGGCTTTTTCAGCTTCTCCGCGATCATGCTCGCCGCATCCCGTGCTGACCTCAACGGGTCCGTCGAGGATGACCCAGACTGACGGACGACCTTTGCGGCTTCTGAGATAAAGCCGTGTGCCTTTCGCTCTTCGCGGCATAGTGCCCTCATTTCCTTAATTGCATTCAATGTCACATACTGGCGACCGGCGATCCTCTCGACCGCCAACCGCCCTTTCGCGATCTCGCTGCGAAGGCCGCTGTCCGTCATGCTTCCGTCCGGAAAAGCAATTTTGGCCGCAACCTTCAGCCTCAAAGGGGTGTCCGGCTCAATCTCCGAACGATCTATTTTTGTCATCTTCACTTCCCGTTGTTTCCGGGCCTCCCCCCGCCATGAGTGAACACGGGGAGAGGCCTTTGCAGCGGCGGACAAAGGAGAACGCCGCTCACCAGTCACATGCGCTTGACTGGCGTTTCGGCGAGGACGGATTCAGAACGCCCTCGCCGAAGTCTGCCCGCGTCAGTTTCTGACGCGAACCGTAACTGTGGTTGCAGCTACCGCCGCGGCTTCGACGGCATGGCCGACAAGCGTGTTGCCGGCGCTGTCGGCGGTGATGGCCGCGCCATCCCAGTAGACGGCCTCACCTTCGGCCAGGCTGTCGCCTGCGGCCTTCGGAAGCGCGAACACGCCTTCGAGCGACACGGCCAGTTTCTGACCTTCTGCGGCGGCTGTGGTGGCAATGCCGAACAGCGCCCCGAACAAATGCGCCTGCCCGGAGGCAAGCCCGCCTGCCGGCGCGGTGAGATCGACAATGTTGCCGGGCTGAATGAAGTTCTTCATGGCCTGTAGCCCCTTCGTCCCTGAATGTTGAAGATGCGCGGGCTCGCCTGCGCGGCGACCCCAAGTTCGGCTTGCAGGCGGCGGATATAGGCCTGAAGCGATGTGCGGTTGGCGGCGGTGTAGCTGACGCTCTCGCCCTCATAGGAGATCGTCACCACGCTCTGCCCGATTTCGAGCTTGTGAAGCGCCAATTGCGCATCCCGCAGCCGCTCCTGAGGCGTCTGAGGCACCGCAGTCTGTTCGGATATCGCCTGTTCTTCCGCCATCAGCCCGCCGCCTCCGTATGGTCGAGCCGGGTCCACGAACGCCATTCCAGCCAGCCGAGGCCGAAGTCCTGTCGGATCTTGAAGTCGATGGCGTCGGTGTCGAAGTTCTGGCGGCTGTCGGTGAACGGCGCTTCATTGCCGCGCAGCATCACCCGGGTTGCGCCGTCCATCTTGGCGGGTGCGGCAACAAACCAGCTCTGGTTGGTCTCGCTCAGCCGGGGTTCGGCGACGATCTCAAGCTTTCCTGCCAGCGGATTGACTTCAGCAACCGAGCTTGGCGAGGTCGAAGCCAGCATGCGGATGGCATCGGGTTCGAATTCCGGCGCAACCAGCCAGTGCGTCGGGTAAACGCCGATGATCACATTGCCCTTACCCTTGCGGCGGGACATGGCAGACCGGATGACCAGGAGTTCCCTTGCCGCCAGCGTCATGGTTTCCAGATCAGTGGAACCGGCATTCTCGAAGGTTGCGATATTGCCTCGGCTGGCATGGAACACGGCCTTGCCGTCCGCCATCTTCGGCCCGGCTCCGTTGCTCTGTTCGAGGAATGCGACCTGTCGGTCGGCGAGGTCGGCGGCAAGGCGCTTGCCGTATTTGGTGCCCATGTCGCCCAGCCGGGAACCGGCATTGATCGAAAGCTCGCGGGAAACCGAGGTCACCCCGCCAATGGTCGAGACATAGATCGTCTCGCCGCTCTCATCGACGTAAGAGGCCTTGTAGTGGCCGTTTTCGAGCTTGTCGCCGATGGCAAGCGTCGTCCAGTCCACGAGGCCGGAGGTTTCCTTGTTGAAGCTCTCGACCGTCGTCTCGCCGAACAGCGCGGCAATCGGGGAGAGCGCGGCCTCGTATTCCCGACGCATGGACAGGTTGAAGGTGCCGCCGGCAATGATCGCATAGTCGGCGGTAGCGGCAGCGTTGCGCAGCACCATGGCATCGGAGAGCCCGGCGATACTTTGTCCGGCATTGCGCAGGATCTTGCGGGCGAAAGCGGCCTCGCCTTCAGCAAAGACAGCCGAAGCGGCCCCGGTCGGCGCCTGCCCCCGGTTTATGGCGTCGAAGGCATCGATGGCCGCGCGGCAAAGTACCTGCGGATTGTCGAGCGTGTCCTCGTTGTGGTTGCCAGCGCTGCGGACGGTCGGCGCGGTCCCCAGGCTTTCGAGCAGCGCCCGCATGCGGGCTTCGCTGTTGCCGTCACGCGAAAGAACGCCGTCAATCGTGGCGTCGGCGATGCCTGCCGAACGGGCGAGTGTGCGCAGCGTGGCGTCATCGAGACCGGCGTTTTCATTGCCGGTCTGCGTTTCTGTTTCCATGTCTTCCATCCTTACGAAAGCGTTTGCGTCTGCCGGGTTGATGACAAGCGAGCCTTCGACGAACCGCCCGGCTACGGCGCGTCGCATCGGCTTTCCCGTCTGGCCGTCCTTCGACTTCTGCCAGCGGGAAACGGTGTAGCCGACCGAGAACCCCGTCTGCGCGCCGTCCTTCAGGTTGGCGGCAAGAGCTTCGTTGTCGGCACGGCCGGAAAGCACGGCATCGGCGACAAGCGCGCGCCTGCCGTCGATGGTCTCGATCCGGAAATTATTCATGCGGCCGACCGTGTCGCGGACACTCTGGGAATGGTCGGTCTGAAGCGGCAGGCTTTCGGGCAGGCCTGCGGCAAAGAATGCGTCAAGGTCCAGAACCTCAATATGATCGCCGCGATCGACGGGCGCTTCGGTGGCCGCGATCACGGTGAAGCTGCGGGTTTCTGGATCGTATGAGTTTGGCCGGGCGTGTGTCCGGCGCATGAGAAGCGTCATTCGTCTATGGCCTCCTGTTCGGGCGCTGTTGCCTTTGGGGTGTTGCGGGAAAAGCTGTCGGCGGCGATCTCGGCCTCGACCGTCTCGAAGTCGCGGCCCCGGCCTTCGATGACTTCCTTGCGGCTCTTGAGACCGGCATCGACAAGATCGATATCGGCCTGTGCTTCCTTCATCGGGTCGACCTGCGGCCAGGAGGGCTCGATCCATTCCGGCTCCTCGATCTCGGCCGAAAGATTGCCGCGAAGGGCTTCCACGGCCCGCCAGCGGCGATAGAGCGGCATGAGAAAGCCGTCGATGATCAGCAGTGCCCGGCGAGCATCGGCCTTGCGCCGTGCCGTCAGAGCGCCGCCCCGGAAGCTCGAATAGTTGACGCCCTCAAGATCCCCGATCAGGTCCTCATAGGTGCAGCCGATGGCGGCGGCGACCTGCCGGTAAAGGATCTTGAGGAAAGCAGGCAGGTCGCCGGCCTCGCCACCTTCGGCCAGGTCGACGCTTTCGCCGGGATTGAGGCGAACCGTAGCACCGGGCTCCATCGACGGCTTCACGTCCCCGCTGAAGACGTCCGAACCGTCCGGCGTGGTGAGAAACGCGGTGAAGAGCGCTGCCACCTGAAGCTTCTTGAGACCGGCATCAACCGCGATGCTGGCGGTATTCAGAACCGGCAGGACCGACACCAGCGGGGAAATCCCCCGCGTCTGGCCGGGAAACTCCCGTTCGAAGATGTGCAGCACGTTCGAAGCCTCGAAGCGCTGCGACGGGCGATAGACGCCGAAAGGATCGTCGGGCGACTGCGGCAGTATCCAGTAGGCGACAATCCGGTCGTAGGCGTCGAACTCCACACCCGCGATTATCACCCGGCCATTGCCCAGGTCTTCATTCTTCGCCCGCTCAAGCTGATCGGGGTGCAGCATCTGGACCGATACCTCGCCCTCAAGCGTCCGCATCAGCGCCAGCGCCTCGCCATAGACCGCCCAGGAACGGGCAATGGCGCGCTGAAGCGAAAGCAGGCTCTGTTCTTCGGACGGATCGAAGCGGCGCTTGTTGAAGCCCTTGGCGATCTCGGCATCTGCATGCTTCAGGCGAACCCCGTCGCCGACCAGCATCGAGACGGTGATCTCGATTGCGGAGCGGACAACGGGGTCATTGAGATAGAGGCCTGCGACACGCTGGCCGACAATCTGGGTTGAGGCGCGAATGTCGCGGCTGGCGGATACCGCGCGGGGATCATCAGGCCAGAAAGCCGCAGCGTTCACGCTACGGCCTTGTATTGCGCCTGATTTGTTCTTTCTAAAAAACAGATCTCTTATTAAGGATGTCATAAAATACCTTTCCCGCTCCCGTTGTGACCGTTGGCGTTAGTGGTTGGCGTGAAGCGCTTCGAGCAGGGCTTCGGCGGTCATCCGCTCCCGTTCGACGGGGGACGGAAAGGCTTCCGGGTCGAGAAGCTGAAGCGAAAACAGAACCGATTTGTAGATCTCGAACAGGTCGAGGAAGCTTGCCGCATTCCAGCCCATCCGGTTGCGGTTGTCGGCCGTCTTCAAAACCGTCTGAAGCGAAACGGTCGGCGAGTAGAACTCGATTTCAACATCGGCATCGGCGTGTTCTTCGGCGTCGTCTTCGCTCATGATCACGGCGACCGTATTGACCAGAACAGCATCCAGCCGGCTCTGATCTTCGCCATGTTCCCGCGCTGCCCTGTCGATCTCCTCGAAGCGCGGCAGCAGCGCCATGGCGGCTTTAGTTGCAAACTTTGCCTGCGCGCCGTGTGCGGTCATGCCTTTGACGGCAGAGGCCACGCAGATATCGGCGACGGAATAATAGCTCCAGCCCTTTTCCTGTTGTGTGCGCGGAAACAGGCCATTGCGGGTTCGCCATTTGTTGAACGTGATCTGCTTCACGCCGACAACGGCAATCACGATGGACACGGGATAGATATATTCGGGCGCAGTCTGCTTCGGTTTCATGGGTGCATTTAGACCACATGATGATAATAGATACAAGTGTATTCGTTTATTTGAGGTCGCCTCATTGCCTCAAAGCCGGCTATTTCATTCGGCTCGTCGCAGGACATAATCCTTGTAGACCATCAGTGGCGCGGCGCAGCTCGCAGCCCCTAGCCCCACCTTGTCCATGAGCAGATCAGCCGCCACACGGACCCCGCTGCGGTCGAAACCAGAATGGAAGCTCCATTCCTGCACTCCGCCATTTGAAGTCCGGTGAACGTTGGCCTGATTGAATTCTTCGGTCCACCCGCACAACGGCTCACTTTCGTCGCCGTTTACTTCGAGGTCTCGGTCGCACGGCGCTCCGGTGCCCCCTGAAGTCGTCCAGCCAAGCCAGGGCTCGTAGTCTGCATTGTCGACTTCCCGCTCGTCATCGCAGGACATGGCGATATTGGAAGACTGCCCCTGATTGGGCCAGCCGTTGACCGGCTCGTCGCTGCCGTCATCCTCCGCGTTCTCGTCGCCTGCATAGGCATCGAGGATCAGGAGGAGGTTTTCGACGGCATCCTCGATCTTGCGTTTCAGGTCAGGGGTGAGTTCTGTGATGCGGACATAGCTGTCCCGTTCGCGAAAATGAGTGTTCATTCGCGTTGCTCCATTGATGACAAATTGCTCACGTGATAAAATTTATATCACATGAAGTTTTTGCGATCAATAAAAAACCATATGATATGAAAAAGATCACTAGTGCTCAAATCCGCGCAGGCCGCGCACTTATCCGATGGACTGCAAGTGACCTCGCTCGGGCGGCAAAGATAGGAATTGCTACAGTTCGGCGCGCAGAAGCTGATGAGGGGGAAATCAGGATGACAGAGGCGAATTTAAGCGCTGTCGTTTCGGCTCTCGAAAGCGCGGGCGTACTATTCATCTCCGAGAATGGAGGCGGACCGGGAGTTAGACTGAGGAGATAAGACGCATGTCGATCAAAAATGTTTTCTTGTTAGGCGCGGGGGCGAGTTTTGGAAGCGGTGGCTGCATCCCCAATGCACCGCCATTGGGCTTGGGACTATTCCAGTTGCTCGAGGAAAAAGGAGAAATCGCAAAAAGTGTTGATAGCGATATTGCGGAACTCTTTCGGGAAAACTTTGAAGAAGGTATGACAGCCTTTATGGAGCGGCACCCCGAAAAGATTGATTCATTTCAGCGCGAAATGGCTCTTTTTTTTCTGCAATTTCAACCGAAGCCTGACAATGTATACCACGAATTAATTCGAAGATTTTATAGAAATAGCATATTTTCATCAACTAACTATGAATTGATATTTGAATTATGTGCCAACGATATTGGACTTAAAATATACTATGATTCTTCTAGGGATGATGATGGTATTAGCCTTTTAAAAATACATGGGTCGGCAAATTTTTGGCCGGACTTAATGGGAAGCCAGATCTCAGGAATCAGTATTTCCGGTTCAGGTACACATATCGAAGCCCCTGTTAGACCTAGAAACCTCGAGGAATCGATTCATCTTTGCGAAGTTGAAGACAGTTTATCTCCAGCGATCGCGGTCTATGCGCCGGAAAAAAAGTCATTTATTTGTGATGAATATGTAAAAGATCAATACAATAAATGGGTTTTATCAATTCAGAACGCGAAGAGAATATTTATAATTGGGGTTAGAGTTAATTTAAATGATAAGCACATTTGGGATAAAATTTCGAACACAAAGGGTAAAGTTTATTACTTTGGGATGAATTCTGATAAATTAGATTTCTTTAATTGGAAAAGAGAATGCGGGAAGGTCGATGCATTCTTTGTTGAGTCAGAATTTGCTACCTCGCTCAAGAAAATTTCAAGATTCATTCGGCAATAAATCATCCCAACCACCGACTCCGCACTACCTGCTGCGCCTCTCGCCGCACCTGTGGTAAATCATACTTCAGATCATCAACCCGCTGAAGCCAGTTCACATTGACCAACTGCCGAGCAGCGACCCCATAAACCACACAGTCCAGCGCCTCCGCCGCACGGCCAGGTATCCGCTCAAAACGCCGTGACGGCTGCCCACGCGAATAGCGCACCACAAGCCGCTCACTGGCAAGCTGTTCAAACCAGACGGGTTGCAGATCATCCGCAAAGCGGATAGTGCGCCCACGCGCCAGCCTCGCCACGATATGGGCCTTCAGGCCATCGACCCCCACCAGAAACAGATTGCCGCCACGCTTCGTCTTCGAGCGCTCGATCCATTGCCGGTTTCCGGCGACACCCTTACCCGCGACGATCTTTCGCCGGTATCGCGGAAAGCAGAAGGCATAAACCCGTTCCATGGTCTCGCCGTCGCCACTGTCCACCACAGCGGCATCAAGGCCCATGCGTCCACCGAGGGCATGCGGCCACCGCGTCGAAAGAAGGCTTTCGAGTTCAGCCCACGTCTCCTCGTCATGCGGACTGCCCCAGATGACGCGATGACCGAGGACCAAACACTCGCCCGGCTCCGTCCATCCGAGGAAAGAAATCTCAAGGCGGTCTCTTTGGACGTCAACGCCCGCTGTGAGCGCAAGCGCCTCTTGCGGGACCGACTCAAGCCCGAATGCCTCGCGACGGCTGTAGAGGTCGCTCTCGTCCAGTTCCTCGCCTGCTTCGTTCCAGCCTTCGGCCAGAATGGTGTTTGTGAACACCTGAAGCATGGCCGGGTCATCCTTGGCGGCAAGGAATTCCTTGGCGAGTTTTGCCCATGAGGCATTCGCGAGGAGAGACACAAGCGCATTGAGGCGGAACCCGGCATGGTCGGCGATTTCCGGCTGTGTCGCCCGCCAACGGCCACCGGCGACCATTTGCGGCTTCCACCGCTCCTCGATCTCGCAGCCGCATAACGGGCAGTGATAGGCCGCGCGCTCCGGTTCGCCCTCCGGCCACTGGATATCCTTCCACTGGATCTCGTGGAATTCGCCGCATTCCGGGCACGGAACCTCGAAGATGCGCTTGTCGGATTGCTCATAGGAGCGCAGGACGTGGCTCGTATTGGCATAGACCGGCGTCGAGCCGATGACGATCTTGCGGTCGGCAAAGGAAAGCGTCCGCCGTTCGGCAAGCAGGATCGGCGATCCCTCCGCGCCGTTCTCCATCCCGTCCACCTCATCGCAGAGCAGAACGCGGACGTTGTGACGGCGCAGGTTGCGCGGTGCCTTGGCGGCAACGACCTTCAGAGAGCCGCCCGGGAAGCGCCGGGAGAGCAGCGTATTGCGGTCGCCATCGCTGCCGCCACGCGCCAGAAGGCCGGTAATCTCCGGCGAGGCGGTGAAGATCGGCTCGATATCCGAAACCATGTAGTCCCGGCAATCGGCCTCAGTCGGCAAGAGGCAGAGGATCGGCGATGGATCGTTGGCGATGTATCCGGCAAGGGCTCCGGTCAACAGGGTCGTGAAGCCGACGCGGACGGGCTTGACCAGCGTCACGCGCTCGATCAGCGGATCGCCGATGGCGTCGGCAATATCGCGCTGGAACGGCCAGAGGCGAACCGAGCCGGGCAGCGACGACACGTCATCCGGCAGCATGATCGTTTCCTCGATCCAGTCGGAAAGCCGCCGTTTCGGCGGCGGCATCAGAGCGGCAAGAGCGTTCTTGCGAACGTTCGCAAGGGTCTCATTCGTCATGGGCGAGGTCCTCCAGGGCGCGGCGGAGTTCGTTGTCGATGGCTTCGACGTCATGCGGTGTCAGGTGCGGCAGAAGCTGGCGAACGCGGGACGGCACGGCGAGGACGCCGGAACGGACCTTGCGCAGGACCGACGCCCATTCGCGTTCGACGTCGGAGGCGTGAACCAGCTCCTTGCGAAGGATGGCGTTCTTGATCTCGGCGGCATCGGCCTGTTCCTTGGCGAGCCTTGCGCGCTCTTCGGTCAGCGAGGCCTTCTGCCGTTCCTCGCCGAACAGCGTCGGCCCCTTGGCCTGTGAGGCGGCACGGGTCGGGTTGATGTTCTCGGCGATCCAGAGCTTGCCGCGCGCAACGTCGATCTTGCCATCAGCCTCGACCGGCAGACCTTGCTTGACCATCTGCGACACCCGCCCCGGCGAGACCGCGATCAGCTTCGCGAAAGCTGATTTCGAAAGGGCACGCGGCAGTTGCGAAAGCGCCGGATCGGCCAGATTGCTATGCGTCTCGTGCATATCGTATCCCGGATAAGCAATTGTTTTTAGCTATAAAATTTACTCTCAGTGACTGAAATCACGGGGTGCCAAATACCCGCATCAGGGCCTAAAGGAAGGACCCGAGCGCGGCCTCTGGCTGGCTTCGCCACCCTCACCGCGATGCCAGCCGCAACACGTTGCCCGATGCCGGGCTCGCCTCGACCTTGAGGGCTGTCTCAAGGCGGAGGAGGAAGTCGTCCAGGCCTTTCGGCCCACAGTCGGGGAAGTGGACAAGCTGCCCGTTCTCCGGCGGCAGCGGCCAGCCTCTCTTGCGATACGCGGCCACCCATGCCCGCCACTGGCGGCTGTCTCGGGAGGCAACCACAGGCTCCATCTCGAAAGCCAGATCTTCGAAAGCATCTGCCCAGCGCTCGGGGTTACCGAGGTTCTCGTAGACGTTGGGCCATCCATGATTGGCCTGATGATCCATCAACCATTCCGGTCTCGGGTCTCTGCGAACGATGGGCGGTGGTGGTGGCAGTGGCCCCGGTCCCTTGATCAGGGCAGCGAGAACAGCAACGCCCGCTGCGGCCGGTGTGACGCTCTGACGCCCAAGCCCGCTCTCTTCGTCCAGAGCCTTCTTCCGCTCGGCTGGCACGGTCGGTTGCGGTTCCGGTTCGATTTGCGGTTTCGCGTCTCCATCAACGATTTCATTCAAAGATTTATTCAAAGTGTTTGTAGGACATGGGTGTCCACCTTTTGCACCGTCGGATGTCCACGTTTCGGGCGTGGAATGTCTACCTTTTGGCGATGCCGAAACCGCTTCCTGTTCAAAAGGTGGACATGGGTGTCTACCTTTTTGAGCAGTCGTTTCGGGCTCCTGAAGGGCTTCCGCCGCCGCCGGGCGCTTCAGAATGGCGAAGTAAGTCAGCGTGCAGTTGCGGCCACCCTTCCCTTTTGTCTTCAGATGCCCTCGTGCCTTCAGCAGACCCACAGCGCGCTGAACGGTGCGTTCCGTGCAGCCGACCTTTTCCGCGAGCGTGCCATAGCTCGGCCAGGCGCTGAAAACACCGCTGTCATTGAACCGCTGTCGGTTGAAGTGCTTCGAGATGAAGAACGCGACGTTTGTCGCAACGCCCTTGCTCAGTGCCTCGTCGTCATAGACCTGATCGAGCCAGGTCATCCGCAGGCGGGTGTATTCGTCACCTGTCATGCCTGCCTCCACACGGCCAAATTGGCGGTAGAAACCGCGCCCAGTTTATGCCCAGCATTACCGAGAACATTTGCAGAACAGTAACCCTCCCCGCTCTGTCTGACAGGCGATGCGAAAAGGGGTTTCAGGCTTAAAGCTGTGTTGACATCGTAGGGGTCACAGGTTCAATCCCTGTTACGCCCACCATCCAATTGACTGAATTCGAAGGGCTTTCGCATTTGCGGAAGCCTTTTCGCATTTCGGGGGCCTTCAGGCGGCATCTGGCCCACCCCTTTGCCCCGCGTTCCGGGGACTTTTTTGCAAATCACGGGTGATTCCACCGCACGTCGAAATGCTATAGGTCTTTTTCAACCGCTCGAGCCGCTCACCCGAGGCTTGGCGGCCCGAGGGAATGGACATGGCATTTTGCGTTTTGAGTTTCGATATCGGCGGCACATCGATCCGGGCGGCGACCGCCGTCAATGGCGGCGCGCCGGGTGAGGCGACGCGGTTCGATACGCCGGCGCGCGACCGCGAGGCGTTTCTGGCGCGGCTTGCCGGCATTGCCGCAAACCTCCCCGCAAAGCCCGACGCCATCGCGATTTCACTTGCCGGCGTCGTCGATCCCGAGACTGGCCGGATGATCGTGGCCAACATACCGGCGATCCACGACACCGATCTTGCCGGCGACCTCGAAGCCCTGACGGGCATCCCCGTTGTGATCGCCAATGACGCGGATTGCTTTGCCGTGGCCGAGGCCGTGTACGGGGCGGGACGAGGCCACCAGATCGTGTTCGGCATCATTCTCGGCACGGGCGTCGGCGGCGGGCTGGTCTCCGGCGGCCGCCTGATCAATGCCGGCGGCGGTTTTGCCGGCGAATGGGGCCACGGGCCGATCACGCCGACAATGGCGGGCGGCATCGCCATACCGCATTTTGCCTGCGGCTGCGGCCTTTCCGGCTGCCTCGACACCGTTGCCGGCGCGCGCGGCATCGAGCGGCTCAATGCCCATCTTGGCGGCGGAACGCTTGATTCAAGGGAGATCCTGGACGCCTGGCGGGCGGGCGAGCCCGCCGCCACCCGCACCGTCGGCGTCTATCTCGATCTGATCGCGGGACCGCTGGCGGTATGCGTCAACCTGACCGGCGCCACCATCGTGCCGGCCGGCGGCGGGCTTGCCGGCGCTCACGACCTGCTCTCGGCAATCGACGACGCAGTGCGCCCGCTCACGCTCTGGAAGTTCGACCGTCCCCTGGTGGTGCCCGCCGCAAGCGGGGCCGAACCCGGCCTCGCGGGGGCCGCCGCCATTGCCTTTCAGCAGCGCGCTCAGTCTTCGTAGCGGCCGTAGCGGGTCAGCATCCCCTTGGTGGCGATCCCGAGCAGCACCGAGAAGATCACCAAAGCCAGCGAGAACGACATCGTGTTGGTCGAGAACCAGTTGGTCGCCACCAGCCGGATGTTGTTGATCGAAAACGGCGTGTCGAAAATGAAGTCGGTCGCGCCCATGCCGATATTGTCGATCACCCCGGTATTCCGGTTATAGGTGGTGACCCGGCCCTGAACGGCGTCCCAGTGCTGGCGTTTCATCAGCGCGGTCATGCCATTGGAGAGGTTTTCCTGAGAGGGCGCTGAAATCAGCGTCCACGCCCCGTCCCCGTTCGGGCTCGGCTCCTGCGCGATGATCATCGAGACCGAGTTCGGCGGCAGATAGTCGGTGTCCGGCCGCGGCAGGAAGCGCAGCGTTTCAAAGGAAAGGTCGTAATTGCGCTTGAGATATTTCTCGACCTCGAAAATCCAGTTGTACCAGCCGGCCGTCACCGCCTCGTCCCACTGCTCGATCGTGGTTTCGGGCACTTCGTTGTAATTGGCCTCGCCGCCGACCTGCTGGGTCCACACGCTGCGGCTGGTCTGCGATATCTTGGTCTGCCGGAGCGCCTGCGTCGGCACCTGACCGATGGAACCGATGAGGATCGCATCGCCCTCGCCCACATCCTCGATCGATTGCACCACATCCACCGGAATCTGCTGGCGGGCGGCATTGGAAAGCTTGGCAACGAAGTCGGAGGCGGTTGCGAGCGTGTTGGCGTTAAGATTATCGATATAGAGCGGAATGCGCGCGGTATCGCGCGAATAGGGAAAGCCCGTCCCGCCGGTCGCCCAAAGGTCCGGCACCTGCGCGACGCGGCCGAAATTCGGCATTTCGAATTCGGTGGTGTCGAACACCGCAAAGCGCGGCGTATCGTCGGCCGTGGCGCCCGGCAGGCAGGCGGCATCTTCCTTGGTCAGAAGCGCCGCCTCCAGCACGATCTTGTTCACGCCGGGCTTCAGGTGGCGCATGGTGAAGCGCACCGGCGTACGCCGCAGCACCGCGCCGTTGACGGTGCTGATCGGCCAGGTGGCGGCAAGCTGGTCGTTGACGAACACATGCAGACGGCTTCCCGGCAGCACGATCGGCCCATAGGCGGCATCGAGCATCAGCCGGGCCTCGCCATAGGCGTTGGCGTAGAAATCGGCGGGCAGGCCGATCGTGAATTCGGCGCGGAACACGCGGCCGGAAAATTCCTGCGTGGGAATACCGAGCTGCTCGAAGGTCAGCGTCTTGTGGCCGGTCAGAAGCTGGGTATCCTGCTTGCGCCAGGAATGCGTCGAGTAGGCCTCGTCCTTCATCGCGGCGCTGCGGCCGGCAGGCGCGGTGATGCCGTCGATGAGCGGGCCGATCCGCTGCCAGGACGGCGCAACCAGTACCAGCACGCTTTGGCCGAGCGCATCTGTGCCGACGAAACGGGCAGACTGCGCCGTGCCGAGGTCCGGCAACCCATCACCGAGCAGCGGGCGCAGTTCATCCGGCGTCCCGACATAGACCGGCAGCACGCCGGAGCCGAACTTCACCGGCTCTGACATGGAATAGGTGAAATAGGTGTTCGGCATGTCTGCGAGCAGCGCCAGCCCCTGCGCAAGTTCCAGCAGCGGATCGCCCGCGATCGCATCGTTGAGCCCCGGCGCGACGATATGGAACTGCGTCCGCCCGATGGCATCGACGCCAACCGCGCGAATATCGCCGACGGTGGAAAGCTCGGCGGTGGCGGGATCGTCAAAGATCAGAAAGGTCCGTTGCGGATCGATGTCGGTCCACAGATCATAGGTCGAATCGAGATCGCAATCGGTGCGGTGACGTTGCTTGATCCTGATCGAGAACTGGTTGTAGCCCGGTTTCAGCACGCCGGCGGGCACCTCGAAGCGTAGGTCCGATTTGCGCTCGGACGAATCCAGCGGCGGCGTTGCGATCTCGACATTGTTGAAGGCAATCGTCAGTTTCGAATATTCCGGCGCGACAAAGATCGAGTTCTGGTAGCCGACATTGAAATGCGAAGCCGACTTCGCCTGGGCCTCGGTAAGATAGACGGACCAGGCCCGCTCGCCATTCTCGCCCTCGAGCCGCATCTGGTCGGCCGGCACGATGTAGCGGAAAAACGGCACCGCCTCGGCTATGGGCTCGGGTGTGGCGGCAGGCGAGGCAGGCGAGGCAGACGGCGCGCGTGGGAGCGGACCGGAGCCGTCCCCGCCCATATCGAAAGGCGCAACGGAGGTCGATGGCGGCGTTGTCGTCTGGGCCGAGACCAGCGAAGCGCCAGTGAGGAGAAATGCCAGGAAAAGCAGAATCCGTTTCATCAGCTCTTGCCTTTCGCCCGCGCAGAACCGCCGCCCGTGTTCGGCTGATACTTGCCGATGAAGTAGCTCATGCCGCGTCCCATCTGGCGCACCGACATCTTGATGAACCAGAAGGTGCCAACCAGCGTGCCGGGATCGTTCTTGCGCGATTGCAGAAGCTGCTGCCAGCGCTCCGAATTGGCGAACATCAGATCCGAGATCACCGAGAAATGCAGGCTGGAGACCGGCGCGTAGCGGCAGCCGACCATGGCAAGTTCGCCGAGCGAGCGGGCGTGACGGATCATCACCGGCACCTCGCCGGCGTCGCCGCCGCGATGCGGCTCGACCCGGAGCAGCGCTTGGGTGCCGGGGCGCAGACGGTCGAGATCGCGCACCTGCACCTGAAGCCCCGCGCCATCGGTCGAGACATCCTCGATCGTGCCCCGATAGACGCTGTCGCCGATCACCAGTTCGCAGCGACGCGACATCTTGATGCGCCGCGCCTTCTGGCGTTCGCCCGCTTCCGAGACGACGCCAAGTGCTGCGGCCGTCAGAAACAGGTTGAGGAAGTTCCAGCCGCCCACCACCCAGGTGACGCCTGCAAGATACGGCTCGGCGTAGAGCCGGTAAACCATCATCACGCTGGCCGCGACGAACACGAAGAAGATGATGAAGAACGGACGGCTGATTTCGGAAAGTCGGCTGTGCTCGATCGACTCGTCCTTCGCCGTCACCTTGAAGGACGGCTTTTTCGGATTGATGATCGCCGAGACCACCGCCGGCATCAGGTGGACCGTCTGGACGTATTCGTAAAGCTCGGAAATCCAGGGCCAGCGGAACTGGCCGAACAGATAGTTCTGAATCAACAGGTTCACGATCAGATAGGACAGCGTGTAGGCCAGGAACTCGCCGCCGGAGGCGTCGAAGATCTGCAGGCCGAAGAACAGATAGCACAGCGGCGCGATCATGAACGAGGCGCGCGCGAAGGGAAACAGCCAGAACAGGTTCGACGACATGTAGCAAAGCCGCTGCGGCAGGGTCAGCCCGCGTAAAAGCAGGGGAAACTTGAACCGGAGGATCTGCATCATCCCCTGCCCCCAGCGGCTGCGCTGGCCGATGAAGCTGGAGAAGGTCGCGGGCTGCAGGCCGGCAATCAGCGGGCGGTCGACATAGACGCTGTTCCACCCGTTGGAGTGCAGTTCGACGGCGGTCTCGCAGTCCTCGGTAATCGAAACGCCCGAAAAGCCGTTCACGGAATTCAGCGCCTCGCGGCGCAGCACCGCGGCGGAACCGCAGAAGAACGAGGCGTTCCACTTGTCGAGGCCGCGCTGGATGATGCCGTAGAACATCTCGTTCTCGCTCGGCATCAGTTCATAGGTTCTGAGATTGCGCTCCAGCGGATCCGGATTGATGAAGAAATGCGGCGTCTGGACCAGGAAGAGCTTCGGGTCTTCCAGAAAATAGCCGACCGTTTCCTGAAGGAAATCATTGGCCGGCGCATGGTCTGCGTCGAACACCACGATCAGGTCGCCGGTGGTATATTGCAGCGCGTGGTTCATGTTGCCCGCCTTGGCGTGCTCGTTGCGCGGGCGGGTAATATAACCGACGCCGAGTTCGGCGCAAATCTGCCTCAGCTCACGATGGCGCGTCTGGGCAAGACTTGCCTCCACCAGGTTCTTGGAGTTCCGCTTCTGCTCGGTGCCGCCGTCATCGAGCAGGTAGACCTTGAGCTTCTCCGGCGGATATTCCATGGCCTTGGCGGCGGCCAGCGTATGGGCAAGCATCGTCGAGTCTTCGTTGTAGGACGGCACGTAGACATCGACATAGGGGAGGTCACCCTCGAGTTTGCCCCAGCGCGGGCGCACCGGCAACGGCAGCGCAACCACGAACAGGCTGAGCGCCAGCATGCCCACGGAGAACATTTCGGCGCAGTAAAGCAGGACGCCCGGAATGAAGTTCTGCAGTTCGGTGATCGGCGGAAGCGTGCTCGTGGTGCGCCAGAACACATAGCGCAACACGATCGAGGTGCCGAAAGCCAGCGCGATCAGGCGCCAGTTGCCTTCGGCATGCATCTGCTTGAGAACCAGCATCACGGCCACGGCAACGAAGCTCACCACGATCTGGGTACGAAGATCAATCGGGAGCGTGACAAGGCCGAGAACAAAGATCGCGGTTATGATCCAGGCAATAGTGACTGCGATCTTACGCATCAGACAGATCCTTCCGAACGGAATATTCCGGACATATACGCAAGAAAACTAAAAATTGTCTTGCGCCGGTATACTTTTTTTCTGAGGACCCTGGCACAAGCGACCCCGCTTTGCGTGAAAAGCCCGCTACGGCCGTGATGCGTTACATCGGGAAGCGGCGCGCCGCCTTCCATCCTGACCGGAGGGTTCGCGATCGAAAATTTACTCACAGCTCACGGTCGTCGATCCCGGAAGCAGACGGCACGGCGGCGCCGGGATCGAGCTTCTGCCCGCCGCAGGCGTTCCCACGACCGAGGTCGCGGGCGATGACGTCGTGGAGGAACGCGCCGGCACCGGGATGTTGGCGGCCGCCGGTGCGGAAACCGGAGCGCCGATCGTCGGCGAGACCGCGGCCGGAACCGCCGATGCAGCCGGCGCCTGCCGGCCGGGCGTCGGAATGGTCGAGGCCGGTGCGCCCACCGAGGGCAGGCCGGTCGTGTAGGCGCCGGGCACGGCGGGCGTGCCGACATAACCGGCGGAGGGGAGGCTTCCGGGCGGCAGACGCACGACATCGACGTTGATTTCGTCGCCGGTTGCGACCGATGACGTCGCCGCGCGTGTCACCGGCGTGGTGCTGACGGTCGAGGATTTCAGCACCTTTTCGGTATCGGCAACGCGCTCGGGCCTCGGATCATAGGCCTTGCGCGGATAGGTCGGCGCGCCGGTCTCGCCCAGAAGCGGCGGCGGGCCGGCCTGCTCGCCATAGGGGTTCCAGCCATAGGCCTCGACCGCCGCGGCGATGGTGTAGCCATACATGATGCCGAGCAGGTCATCCTCGCTGGCGCCGGCCTCGCAGAACCGCACGCGCACCTGGATCGTGCCGGCCTGGCCGAAAGCGGCGAGGCTGTCCTGACCCGGCCTGATCTGCTGCCAGCCATACATGCACAGATCGCTGCCCCTGCCATGGCCGAAGGCATAGCCGAACGGGCCATAATTGTTCTGCACGTAATAGGGCGAGCGAACCATGCGCACGCCGGGCAGTTCCTCGCGCATCTCTTCATCGATGCGACGGTCGGTGATCGACTGGTAGGACAGGCTGTTGCCATTCATCCGCGAATAGTTGCGGGTGCCGAAGAAGACCGCGTGGATCGCGTTCTGGCCGGGGGTGCGCGCATCGGTGCGCAGCATGATCTGCTGGTCGATGGCGTTGGAGAACTGCTTCTCGAGCACAGAGACGATCGCCGGGCCGCCCGGCGGCGGCATGATCACGGCTTCTTCCGGCAGAAGATTGCGCACCGATGACGTGTACGGCATGAGATTGCCGGCACAGCTTGCCAACAGGCCCACTGCGAAAAGGCCCAATGCCGCGCGGCATCGGGACCTGATCTGACGGGCAACGGCAATTGTCATCTTACAGCACACCTTGGTTTGTCACGGTCAGGGGCATTGGAAACGCCCGAGCCGGCCTTTTGATTCCACATTCATATTTTTCAGACTTTGGTAAACAAAGACCTAACGCATCCCCGCTGCGACACATGAGAAAATTAACAATTTCCCTGAAAGTTTGGCGATATTCGCCCATTCTTTTAATATTTCTTAACGACAATACGTGTTTGTAGTGGATCACATGACGTTCGCCGCAACCCGTATACAGGGAACCGATATGCCAAGCCGCGAGAAGCCCGCCGCAACAAAGCTTGAAGGTTCCGCCCGGCGCCGCCGGGACGGAGCCGATGCGGGCGGTGAACAGTGGGGGTATGTAAATAACGCGGGCACAGTCGGTTACGGAATCCGGGCCCGCGGCTCGGCCGGAGTATGGATGCGATGAAGCTGACTTATATTGCACTGACCGCAGGCGCGATCGCCATGATCGGTGCAATCAGCATGGGCGCGCCCGGCCGCAGGCTTCCGGTCTCGACCGCGCTTGCCGAGCCGACCGAGGCCTTCAGCCAGGCCTATGAGAAAATCGTCAGCGATGACGCGCCGACACCCGCGCCCGAACCCGCGCCGCGCTTCAGCGCCGTGAGCGAGGCCCAGGCGCAGGAACCTTCCGCCGACCTGCGCAACCTGCCCGACAACACCACGCTGCCGCAAACCACGACGCCGCAGCCGGCCCAGCAGGCGGCAACCCGGCCGACCCAGGAACCGGAGCGCCCGGCGGTTGACGAAAGCGCGCTGCGCTATTTCGCCCAGCAGGGCGATCTGGAGCGTCTCCAGGCCGAAATCTCGCGGCTGCGCTCGCTTTACCCCAACTGGACGCCGCCTTCCAATCCGCTGGCCGTCGAGGATGGCGAGGACGATCAACTCAACGCCATGTGGCAGGCCTATGCCAGGGGCAATTACGCCGAAGTCCGCCAGATGATCCAGGATCGGCGAACGGAGGAACCCGACTGGACGCCGCCGGCCGATCTGGTCGACCGCCTGCAGATCGCCGAAAACCGGACCGCGCTGGTCAAGGCGTCGGAAGATGGCGACTACGAGAAGGTCATCGACCTTGCCTCGCAATCGCCGAGCATCCTGACCTGCGCGGAGATCAACGTCCTGTGGCTGGTGGGCGAAGCCTTCGCCAAGACCGACAAGCTCGGCCGCGCGATGGACGACTACACCTATATCATGAAGAACTGCGACGCTACGCAGGAACGCCTCGCCACCCTTCAAAAGGCGCTGGCCGTCATGCCCTATGACGACATGAAGACGCTGATCGGCTATGAGCGTCCCGGCGAAAGCGACATGCCCGAGTTTCAGGAGATCAGTGAAAACCTCCTGCGTGACCGGATGGCGGAAGCGGGCGATGACGAATCCATCATCGTCTCCCCGGAAGACCTGGCGGCGATGGAGAAACTGGCGAACACCTCCAACTCGGCCAACGACGCCGAACTGCTCGCCTGGTACTTCCTGGTTCGCGGCAGCGATTCGGCCGCCGAGCCGTGGTTCCGCAAGGCGCGCGAAGAGGGTGACTCGGCCACGATTTCGCAAGGGCTGGCGCTGATCCTGATCGAGCAGGACAAGGCCGACGAGGCCGAGGCGGTGATGTATCCCTGGCGCAACGACAGCAATGAAGCGCTCGATACCTATCTGAACGCAGTCGTCCGGATGCTCGGCCGGATTCCGCGCAAGGACTATTCCACCGATGTCCTGAGCCGCATGGCCGAGGTCATCACCGAAGCCAGGAGCATGACCGCGGCCCAGCAGTTCGGCTGGTATTCCAAAGATTTGAACCAGCCGCTCGCCGCTCTCCAGTGGTTCGAGGCGGCCCTTTCCTGGCAGCCCTCGTATGAACCAGCGGCCTATGGCGTGACGCTGACGCTCAACACCATGAACTACAAGCCCGGCGTCTATCTGATGCAGAGGGTCTGGGCGCCCTATTCCGAGCGCATCGCCTGGCTGAACGATCCCAACGCGCCGGTGACGACGCTTGAGAACATGATGGCGACCGTGTTCGAGCTGACGGTACTGACCGAGACCAACGGCGCCAGCCGCACCGTCGCCGTGCCGATCGCCGAGATCGATCTCGCCACCGGCCAGCAGACGCCGATCGGCGCCACGGCGGTGCCCTCGTCGCCCGGCCAGCCCCAAAACGGCGTGGCCCTGACAGCGCCTGTCGCAGGGCCCGGGATCGATGGAACGGACGCCACCACTGCCAATTACGTACCGGAATATTACCAGTATTATTACGGCGGCGGCGCTGCCGCGCAAACGGCGGCGCCGGGAAGCGCCGCAAGCCGCACCCAGACGCTGGAACGGCTCAGCATTCCGCGTTCGATGATCCGCACCGATCCGGTGTCCGGCGTCCAGACCGTGACCGTGCTGAACTCCGCCCTGCAGCCGGAGGCGAACCGCTATCAACCCTCCGCGGCCCAGATTCAGGCGGCATTCTACACCACCGGCCAGCCTTCGGAAAAAACCGAAATCTACCGGTTTGACGAACAGGCCTACGCCAATCGCGACTATCTGCGCCAGTTCCAGGTGGCCTACTTCCTGAATGTCGTCGGGGCCGCCAATGCGAGCGAGGACCAGGTGATGGTCTCCAGGCTGCCCGCCGGCACCCAGCTGCCCCAGGGTACGGCGATACCGGTTTCGACCGCCGAGCCGGCCGTGGCCCGCACCGCCACGACGACATCGACCCGGCGCGTCGCCGCGAGCAGTTCGTCTTCTTCCGGCGCCAGTTGCTGGAGCGGACGTTCCGCCGAAAACCTGTCGCCCGACGCCGCGCTCCGGCAGGGCTGGTGCCTGATGGATCTGCAGCGGCCGACCGAAGCCGCCCGCGCCTTCGAGACCGCGCTCGGCTCGTCATCGGCGAAAAACCGCGAGGAAGCCGCCTACGGCCAGAGCCTTGCCTATATGCGCCTCGGCCTGACCAACAAGGCCGCCGTCGCCGCTTCACAGGAGCCGCTGAGCCGCGAACGCCAGCTCAACCTGCAGGTCGATATCCTGTCAGCGCGCGCGATCGCCGCCTATCAGGGCGGACATTATCAGGATGCGCTGCTGCTGCTTGCCCAGCGCGACCAGCTCGCGCCAGAAGAAACCGGCCTGATGGTGATCCGCGGCTACGCCTATTACAATCTCGGCCGCTTCAACGACGCCCACAAGGTCTTCAGCGCACTCGCCGAAATGGGCAATCCCAAGGGCATGGAGGGTCTGGCGCTCGCCCGCAACCGGCTGGGCCTGCCGGGCAGCAACTGACGACGCGGTCGAGGCCGCCTGCGTGAAAGGCGGCCCGCTCTTATCGCTTGTCTGTCGGAAGCGCGCCAGCGCGCTTCTCCGCCTCGAAGGAGGCCTCCGCATCAATGTAAGCCTCCTGGCGGGCGACGCTCCAGTAGCGCAACTCGTCGAGCGGAATATGCTTGCCGGTAACGGCGCAAACCACGTGGCTGCCGGGTGTTACGATCTCGAAATTGGCGTCGAGATAACGAATCCGCGCCGCGCCCTTGCCGCTTCCATCAAAGATGTTCACCGATCGATCTCCATTTCCGCTTGCTGGTATCGCCGCGCCGTCAACGCCCGAAAAGCCGCTCGATATCGGCGAGCTGCAGTTCGATATAGGTCGGCCGGCCGTGATTGCACTGGCCGGAACCCGGCGTCGTCTCCATCTGCCTGAGCAGAGCATTCATTTCATCGACGCGCAAGCGCCTTCCCGAACGCACCGAACCGTGGCAGGCCATGGTGGCGGCGACACTTTCGAGCCTTGCCCGCAGACCGTCGGCGGTTTCCCATTCCGCGGCCTCGTCGGCGAGCTGGCGGATCAGCGCCCCGGCATCGACCTCGCCAAGAAGCGCCGGCGTCTCGCGCACGGCAAGCGCGCCCGCGCCGAAGCGCTCGTAGACGAGACCGAGCCGAGCAAGCTCATCGGCAAACGGCATCAGCCGGTCGCAATCTTCCTCCGGCATGTCGACGATTTCCGGGATCAGCAGCATCTGCGAGGGCAGTCTTCTATTGGAAAAGGCTGTCCTCAGCGCCTCGTAGACCAGACGTTCATGGGCGGCATGCTGGTCGACGATCACAAGGCCGGTATCGGTCTGGGCGACGATGTAATTTTCATGCACCTGCGCCCGCGCAGCCCCCAGCGGGTGGTCCGGGGACGGCTGAGTGACGGGCGCCTCGCCGCGCGCCGATGGCGTGGCAAAGCCCGCAAGGCTTGCCGCCGGCCCGCCGTCAAACACGGGCGCGGACGTCGTTTCGCCGAAGCCTGACGCGGCCTGCTCGCGAAAGCCGTCCGGCCGGTAGGGCGAATTCTGCGGCGACCAGTCGGCATTGGCCGCCCGTTGATAATCGCCCCGGAAGACCCGCGACGCACCGCCCGGATCTGGCGAGACCCCCGGCCTGAACGCCCTCAGCATCGCATCCGCGCCGGTTGACGATGCCCGGTCGCCCGCCCGCGTCAGCGCCTCGCGGATCGCGCCCACGATCAGCCCGCGCACCAGCGCCGGGTCGCGAAACCGGACATCGGCCTTGGCCGGATGGACATTGACGTCGACCAGCGCCGGATCGAGCGAAAACCACAGCACGGCGACCGGATACCGCCCCCTCGGCACCGTCTCGGCATAGGCAGCGCGGATCGCGCCCAGAAGCAGGCGGTCCTGCACCGGCCGGCCGTTGACGAAGGCATAGAGATGGCCGGAATTGCCGCGATTGAAGGTCGGCACCCCGGCAAAGCCGGAAAGGGCCACATCCTCGCGCAGCGCGTCTATTTCGATTGCATTGGCCTTGAAATCACGGCCGAGCACCTGGGCGATGCGCGCCAGCCGGTCATCGCCGGTGGCCGGCAGTTCGAGCGTGGTCCGGTCGGACCCCGACAGCACGAACCGCGTCGCCGGAAAGGCCAGCGCCATGCGCTTGATCACCTCGGTGATCGCGCCCGTCTCGGCGCGCTCGCTTTTCAGGAATTTCAACCGGGCCGGCGTCGCGAAGAACAGGTCGCGCACCTCGACGATCGTGCCGGCATTGACCGGGGCAGGCTCCGGCTCGCCCGAGCGCCCGCCTTCAAGGGCGATGCGATAGCCCTCGCCAGCCTCGCGCGTGCGGCTGGCGATCGAAAGCCTGGCGACCGAACCGATCGAGGGCAGCGCCTCGCCGCGAAAGCCGAGCGTGCGAATGTCCGTGAGGTCCGCGGTAATCTTGGAAGTGCAATGCCGCCTGACCGCGAGCGCCAGGTCGTCGCGGGTCATGCCCGCGCCATTGTCGGTTACCCGAAGCAATGCCTTGCCGCCGCCGGCGGTTGCGATCTCGATCCGGGTGGCGCCGGCATCGAGCGCGTTCTCGACCAGTTCCTTGGCGGCGCTCGCCGGCCGCTCGATGACCTCGCCGGCGGCAATCTGGTTGATGACGGTTTCGGAGAGCTGTCTGATGCGCATGTGGTCTACATAACAGATTCGCCCCGTCGAACCACGCGGATTTGGAGTGTGTCCACTTTTCCCGAACGCGCGCACAACTTTCTTTTTCCGCGCGCCCGGACGGAAAACCGGTATCCACTTTTCCTGGACGCGCTTTAGCGGCCAGCGCGATAGGCCGGATCGAAGCGCGGCTTGGCGCCGGTCACCAGCGCGAAGGTTTTGCCGGCATTGGGCTCTGCCTCTGCGCCTGTGTCCTGGGCGGCGCTCGTCACCAGCATCCAGCCGCCATCGCGACCGATGAAGGCGGGGCAGGTCGGTTGCCGCGCGGGCAGTTGATAGCGCGCCTTAAGCTTGCCTCCGGGGTCGAACTGGTCGAGCACGCCGGCGCCGTAGCGCGCGTTCCAGATATTGCCGTCGCCATCGCAGACGGCGCCATCCATGCCGCCCGGCATATGCGAGGTGTCGATGAACACGCTGGCCGGGCCAGTCGGCAGGCCGGTCTCCGGCGCAAGCGGAACCGCCATCAACTGGTTGACGTCGGTATCGACATAATAGCCGGTCGCCCCGTCCGGCGAAAAGCAGATCGCATTGGGGATGGTGATCTTCGTAAACAGCGGCGTTACCACGCCTTCGAGCACATGATAGATCGCGCCGGCCTTCTTTTCGGCGTTCTTGCCCATGGTCGAAACCCAGAACGCGCCGGAGGCATGGACCCGGGCATCGTTGGAGCGGGTGACCGCGTTGTCGGCCTCAATCGCCACATGCAGCGACAGCGCCCCGGTGGAGGTGTCGCGGAAATAAAGCCCGGTCTCGGTGGAGATCACCTGGCGGTGTTCATCCACGACGGCCAGCGCGCTGGCCATTTCCGGAAGCGCAATGATACGGCGGTCGCGGGTCGAGACTTTCAGCAGATGCAGCTTGCTGGCGTTGATATCGAACCACCAGATCAGGTCCGTGTCGCGGTCGTAACCCGGCCCCTCGCCAAGCGACATCCGCTCCGTCACCAGGATCTTGCCCTCAAATACGGTCTCTGTGATCATAATGTCTCCCGATGCCCCTCATTTCTTGTTTTACCGCAGCGGATCGCCGCGCGTATCATGAAAATTCCCGCCCTTGCCAGAGGAAAGACAAGGCCTGACAATAAATCAAGCTCTCAGTGTGGCGGGATGCCGGCAAGTTCGGCCTCTCCCGGGTATTGTCGCGAAGTTTTTTCAGGCTGCGACACAAGCCTCCACGACCGGCGTCGAGGCTTAAAAAATAAGCGGAGTCAATAATTTGTGCACCGCAACAAAACCAGTGACGGGCTTGTTCGCGCTATTTTGAGTCTAAATCATTGTTCCAGCCGTAAAAAAGCTGCTTGCAAAGGCAAACCGAATAGTCCATCTTCTCGACAGTTCCAGAGGGGATGAAAACAAATACGCGCCCAAGAGCGCGGACGTAAGACAATAGAAACGCCGGCGCCATGAACCTCAGGGTTCCTTTAAAAGCGCCGGCGTTTCTATTGTTTTGCTTGCCCCCTCCCCCACACTGTTCTCTCACGTAACTTCCGGCTTTCCTTGGCCGGCCGGCGCGAGGCCTTGAAGCCGAGGCGGTATCCGCATCGCCCTTGACGCCGGCTCGCCGCCGATTCCGGCTTTGCCATTGGCGCTCGCGGCATTTCCCACTATCTAGAGCAGGACCAGCGCTGCCGTACAAACCGGGAAACAGTTTCATGACCGAAATCACCAGCCAGCAGGTTCTCAGAAGCCTTGAAGCCGTAAACCTTCCCGATGGCAAACCGCTTGCCTTCAGCGGGCTTGTCTCCGACATCTTCGTGACCGACGGAAAGATTTATTTCTCGCTGACCGTTCCGGGTGGCGACGCGGATGCCTTCGAACCGGTGCGGCTGGCCGCGGCGAAAGCGGCCGAAGCCATTCCCGGCGCCCGGCAGGCCTTCGTGACGCTGACCGCCGACAAGCCGGCCAATAGCGCCGCCCCTCCTTCCAAACCCCGCCCGTCGGCTCCGCCAAAAACACCCGAACAGCCCGCCAAGCCGGATATCCCCGGCATCGGTTCGATCATCGCGGTCGCTTCGGGCAAGGGCGGCGTGGGCAAATCCACCACTTCGGTCAATCTCGCGCTCGGCCTCGCCGCGGAGGGGCTGAAGGTCGGCCTGCTCGACGCCGATATCTACGGGCCGTCGATACCGAGGCTGTTCGGCCTTTCCGGCCGGCCGACGCAGGGCCCGGGCCGAACCATCATGCCGATGGAAAAATTCGGCCTGAAGGTGATGTCGATCGGCTTTCTGGTCGATGAGGGCACGGCCGTGATCTGGCGCGGGCCGATGGTGCAGTCGGCGCTGATGCAGATGCTGCGCGAGGTCGCCTGGGGCGAGCTCGACGTGCTGGTGGTCGACATGCCGCCGGGCACCGGCGATGCCCAGCTCACCATGGCCCAGCAGGTTCCGCTCGCCGGCAGCGTGGTGGTATCGACCCCGCAGGATCTGGCGCTGATCGATGCCCGCAAGGCGATCGCCATGTTCAACAAGGTCTCGGTGCCCGTGCTCGGGATCGTCGAGAATATGAGCACCTTCATCTGCCCCGATTGCGGCGCGACCCACAACATTTTCGGCCATGGCGGCGCGAAAGCCGAAGCGGAAAAGATCGGGGTCCCGTTTCTGGGCGAGGTGCCGCTCGCCATCGACATCCGCGAAAAATCGGATGCCGGCACGCCGGTCGTCGTCGATGCGCCCGACGGGGCGTACGCAGCGGCCTACCGGGCCATTGCAAAAGCGGTGCATGAGGGTCTGCGCGCCCGCACCCGCAAGGCGCCGTCGATCGTTTTCGATTAGAGCGTCGGGCGGAAAAGTGGAATCCGGTTTTTCGCTAACCCGACGCGTCAAAATAAGGAATCTAGAGCGGCGCGGATCAAGCTGGTTCGACCGGGCTTCGCCGTGCCGGCGACAAAAAACGGCGCCCGCACTGGGCGCCGCTTTTGGTTTTGTCAGCCGCAGTCCGCTTTAACGCGGCTCGCTTCTGAGGCCCTTGATAATCGCAAAGCAGGCCAGAAGCAGGACGATCGTGAACGGGAAGCCCGTCGATACGGCCATGGCCTGCAGCGCCGTCAGACCGCCGCCGAGCAGCAGGGCGATGGCCACCAGCCCCTCGAAGCTTGCCCAGAACACACGCTGCGGCACCGGCGCATCGACCTTGCCGCCGGCTGTGATCGTATCGATCACGATCGAACCCGAGTCGGACGAGGTCACGAAGAACACGACGACAAGGATGATGCCGATGACCGAGGTGATCGTCGCCAGCGGCAGCGCCTCCAGCATGATGAACAGCTTCAGATCGAGCGGCGCATCGGCAAGGGCCTGATAATTGTTGACGATGATCTCGCGGATCGCGGTATCGCCGAACACGGTCATCCAGACGATCGAGACCGCCGAAGGAATGATCAGCACGCAGGTGATGAACTCACGCACCGTGCGGCCGCGCGAGACGCGGGCGATGAACATGCCGACGAAGGGCGACCAGGAAATCCACCAGGCCCAGTAGAACGAGGTCCAGCCATCCAGGAAGTTCTTGTCTGTCCGCCCGAACGGATTGGCAAGCTCCGGCAGGTAGCGGGCATAATCGACGAAGTTGGAGAACACGCCGCCAAGGATGGCAAGCGTCGGGCCAACGGCGATCACGAACAGCAGCAGCACTGCGGCAAGGCCCATATTGATCTTCGAAAGCCGCTGGACGCCGGCGTCCATCCCCGCCACCACCGAGACAAGCGCAATTCCGGTGATGAAGACGATCAGCACCACCTTGGAGACGTCGGTCACGGGCAGGCCGAAAATGTGGTTGAGGCCCGCATTGGCCTGCTCCGCGCCGATCCCGAGCGACGTCGCAAGCCCGAACAGGGTCGCAAGCACCGCCAGAACATCGATGACATGCCCCGTCCAGCCCCACACCCGTTCGCCGAAAATCGGATAGAACACCGAGCGCATGGCGAGCGGCAGGCCCTTGTTGTAGGAAAACAGCGCGAGCGCCAATGCGACAATGGCGTAGATCGCCCAGGGATGAAGCGCCCAGTGGAAGATCGTCGCCGCCATGGCGAGCGATTGAGCCTTTGCCGGATCGCCTGCAGCGCCGCCGAGCGGAGCCCAGCTTTCCGGCGTACCGGCGTTCGCCGCAACCGAAGTCGTATAGTGCGAAATCGGCTCGGAAACGCCGTAGAACATCAGGCCGATGCCCATGCCCGCGGCAAACAGCATCGAGAACCAGCCGGTATAGGTATAATCCGGCGTGGCATCGGCGCCGCCAAGGCGGATCTTGCCGTATGGCGAGAAGATCAGATAGACGCCGAGCAGCACGAAAATATTGCCGGCCAGCAGGAAGAACCAGTCGAACGTCGAGGTCAGCCAGTCGCGCAGACCGTTGAAGACGACCTCTGCCTGATCCTGAAAGGCAAGCGTGACCAGCACGAAGGCGACCACGGCAAGTCCCGAGATCAGGAAGACCGGATTGTGGATATCCAGGCCGAAGGGCCCGATATTGGTGGTGATATTGTCCTGGCCGATCTCGTAATCGGTGTCGATGATGTCTGTCTCGCCTTCTGGCTCGGGTATCCCCGTGTCGGACATGAAATATCTCCTTGTTTCAAATCAGCGCATCGGCCTGGACCTGTCCGCCCGGCGATCCGCGATGTCTTGAACCGGCTCAGCCGCGAACCAGCAGAACGGATGCCCTGGTATGGGTTGCGAGCTGGCCGCCGTGGGAATGCATGAAATGGTCGGCAAGGTTGGGCACGTGGGTGGCCATAACCACCAGATCGCAGCCGAGCTCATCGACAGAGCGCGCGAGCGCCTGGTTGAGATCGATCGCCGGATCGTGAGCGACGACAACGTGAGTTTCGGCCGTTAAACCGTTTGCGGCAGCCTGCGCCCGGGCGAAGGCGTCGAGTTTTTTCCGGTATTCCTCCGGATTATGACCGATAGCGCCCGGCGCCGACGATGTGACGCCGACATAGACGACCGATGCGCCGTAGAGCTTGCCGATATCGCCAGCTGCCTGCAGGCCGCGCCCGAGCTTTTCCGCATGGGCCAGATCGACGGGTACCATGATTTTCGTAAACATCGCGATTCCTGGATTTGCGGGTTTGCCGACCCGCCGGTTTCCTTCCCTTCACCACAATCCCTGTGGGGCTTCCCGCCGGCACGACATATGCCGATCACGAAAAAGCCACATTGTGTTTAGCATCTCGCCGCATGCCCGGCAAATCGAGCGGGGCATTTTGCCGTTGCATGGGCCCGACGCGGACGCAAAAAAGCCATGGCGCGCACGGGCAACCATGGCTTTTCAAAAAACCGGTGAAAGGCGATCAGGCCTCTTCGAGTTGCGGCAGGATCTGCAATTCATACAGGCGACGATAGGGTCCGTCATGGGAGAGGAGATCGCGCTGCGGCCCCTGCTCGAGGATTTTTCCGTTTTCGAGAACCACGATGTTATCGGCCGATGTGATCGTTGCGAGACGGTGCGCGATCACGATCGTGGTACGGCCCTCGGTCAGCCGCTTCAGCGCATCCTGCACCAGCGATTCGGCGTAGGAATCGAGCGCGCTGGTTGCCTCGTCGAGGATCAGGATATCGGCATCGCGCAACATAGCCCGGGCGATCGCGAGGCGCTGCTTCTGGCCTCCGGAAAGATTGCCGCCGTTTTCACCGACGGGAGAATCATAGCCGTTGGGCATGTTCATGATGAAATCATGCGCATGGGCGTCCTTGGCGGCCTGGATGATTTCCTCCTCGCTCGCCCCCTCGCGACCGAGCGCCAGATTGTCGCGCACCGTGCCGCTGAACAGGAACGTGTCCTGCCCGACATAGGCCATATGAGACCGTAGTGAGGCGAAGGAGACCTGCCTCAAATCGAGGCCGTTGACCTTGATTGTACCCTTCTCGGGGTCAAACATGCGCATGACGAGATTGATAATCGTGGATTTGCCGCCGCCGGATGCGCCAACGAGAGCTGTTGTCTTGCCCGCCGAAAAAACAAGATTGAGATTATCAAACAAAGGCTTGTCAGGGGCATAGGAAAAACCGACATCTTCGAAGACAATCTCACCGCCGCCCTCATCGGGTATCGGCAGGGCATTCTCGGCTTCCGTCAGCTGTATCGGATGGTCCTTGATCTCGTACATCATCCGCACGCCAACCATGGCTGCCTCAAGATTGATCCTCATGCGCGCCAACCGCTTGGCCGGCTCATAAGCGAGAAGCAGCGCCGTGATGAACGACATCAATTCACCCGGGCTCTTGTCGCCGCCGACGACCCAAAAGCCGCTCAGCGCAATCACGCCAGCGATGGCAAGCCCGGAAAGCGTTTCCATGATCGGGCTGGTGGCGGCCGAAAGGCGCGCGATGGCATTGGCACGATGTTCGACCTGCGTGACGTTATGGTTCATACGCTCGCGCATATGCTCCTCCAGACCGAACGCCTTGATGATCCGCACGCCCGTCGAAGCTTCCTGCACACCCTCGATGATCCTGGTAACCGCCGTCAATTCCTGACGCATGATGTCGCGGACCTTCTTGGTCAGATAGCGTACGCCCAAAAAGGCCGCGGGGCCGATCACCAGCGATACAAGCGACAGGATCGGCTGCTGGATGAACATCACCGCCATAAGGCCGATCAGCGAGAAGAGATCCCGGATGGCGGAAGTCAGCACCAGATCCATAACAGACCGGGCTGCCTGCGCGTTGTTCGTCAGGCGCATCACCAGGTCGGAGGACGGATGTTTGATGAAGAAGTTCAGATCCTGCCGAAGAATGCGATCGAAGATGCGCTTTTGCGTCACGGCAATGATGTTGTTGCCGGCCCTGCTGAGAATGACGATCTGAAAATAGGTTGCGATGCCCTTGACGATGAAGATCGTCGCAACACCGCCGGCGAGGAAGAACATGCGCTGCATGTCTTTCGAAACCACGGTTTCGTTGACGATATCCTTCATGATCCATGCGCTCATGGAGGTCATGGCCGCGACAATCAGCATCGCGACTGTCGCCAGAGCATACCACGGAGCCTGGGCGCGCAGGTTCTCCGACAGCAACCGATAAAGCAGGCTGCGGTTCGCCATGGGAATAAATCGCGCGAGAACTCTGTCGAGAAGTCGCTTGAAAACCGAGTTTCTGGGCATTGGGATGCGTTGTTCCATATCGATTAGGGCCCTTCGCTGGCGCGCGGCAACACTGACGTGCGCTCATCGTCCCATTCGGCATTGGGGGCTGACAAATAGGCCAATCATCTCGCAAGAGCAAGACCCGCGCGCTGTGGCCAATGCAGAAGAAAACAGATGTGTGTCTTCTCAGCCCTTCAGGAAACGCAACTCCGGAGCTCTCTCCCGCCCCAGATGCGAGGTCCGTCTGCGGGCCACCGTCAGCACCTTGTCCTCGCCCGGCAGGAGCGTGAAGCAATTGTCGGACCAGATGTCGTCGCCGCCGTGATCATAGGTGACGTAAAGCGCCGGCCGGTCGGTCGAAAGCGTGATCCGGTCATTCTCCGCCTTCACGGTGATGGTCGGTTCGCCGAAGCGGTAGGCTTTCGGCCGTTTCGGCAGATACTCGTTTTCGCCGAGATGATTGCCGTCGCCATCGCGCCAGTCGAACACCAGAAAGACGCTGTCGCTCAGGCTTTCCGGCCGGATGCGGGCGATCTCGACCACCGCGTCCACGCTGGCGACCGCCGCGTAGGTTCCCAGTTCCGAGACCGTCCCATCGGCCGCATCGACGGTGCGCAGCCGGACCGAGATCGGCTTTTCGTCCTCGATATCGGAGACCGCGAACAGCACGATCGCACCGGTTTCCGGGTCCGGCTCGGCGGTCACCATCAGCGGCGCGAAGAACCGGCGGGCGAGATACTGCGTGGCCTTCCAGCCGCCGCCATATTCGAGGCTCGACCAGCTTGCCACCGGCCAGGTGTCGTTCAACTGCCAGAACAGCGTGCCCATGGTTCTCGGCTTGCTCGCGCGCCAGAACTCAATCGCCGTCTTCATCGCCAGTCCCTGCGAGAGCTGGCTCAGATAGACCATGTCCTCGAAGGTCTCGGGAAAGCGGAAATAGCGCGCGATGGTTTCCACGATCCGGCTGTTGCCGCCGACATTGCGCTGGTGGACATCCATGACGGCGGACGAGACATTGCGGTCTTCAGGCGCGGTGAAGCTCTCGATCACCCGCATCGACGGAAACGACTGGAAGCCGAACTCCGAGCAGAACCGCGGGCGGACGCTGCGGTAATGCTCGAAATCTTTCGCCGAGTGCCAGACATCCCAGAAATGCATGTCGCCCGCGGTATCGACATGCCAGCCATCGCCGAAATCGAGCCGGCCGACCGACGGCGATGACGGGCGGAACGGCAGGCCGATCGCCTCATCCTCGACCGCCTCCTCGAGCGCATGGTTGAGGCGGTCGTAGATCGCCAGATAACGGTCGCGGTTCTCGATGCTGGCATCGTACCAGGTGAGCGCGCCCACCAGTTCATTGTCGCCGCACCACAGCGCGATCGAGGCGAAGCGCGACAGCCGGCGCAATTGCTGGCGGGCCTCCCGGCGGACCAGATCGAGAAAGCGGCGGTCATGGGCCGGATAGAGATTGCAGGCGAACATGAAATCCTGCCAGACCATGATCCCGAGTTCGTCGCAAAGCGCGTAAAACCAGTCGGCCTCATACTGTCCGCCGCCCCAGACGCGGATCATGTTCATGTTGGCCTCGACCGCCGAGAGCAACAGGTCGCGCACGCTCTCGGGCGTGGCGCGGGCGGGAAGCGCGTCGCCGGGGATCCAGTTGGCGCCCTTCATGAAGATTTCGCGGCCATTGATGCTGAAGGCGAAGCGGTTGCCGATGGCATCGGCATTGGTCAGCAACGCGACGCTGCGAAGGCCGATACGGAAATCGCGGGTCTCGCCGGCCAGCGACACCGAGAGATCGTAAAACGCCTGCTCGCCATGGCTGGCCGGCCACCAGAGCCGTGGATTTTCGATCCTCACGGTCACCGTGACCCGGTTTTCGCCGGGCCAGGCGGTGAGCTTGCCGGTCGCGCGCAAACCGTCGACTTCGACCCTGGCCTCGGCTTCGGCCGGTGCAAAGGCGAAGGCGTGGAAGGTGACATCGAGTTCGACCGCGCCTCGTTCGTGGCGCTGGCGGATCGCAACATCGTCGAGCCTGAGATCGCCGGTTTTCACCAGCGCGATATCGCCGTAGAAGCCGAGCGGCGAAAGCGCGATGCCCCAGTCCCAGCCGCCATGGCATTGCGCCCGGCGCAGGAAGTTGAAATGGCCGATGCGGCTGTTGGCGGTATAGGGCATCGGAAATTCGGACGCCTTCGCGCGCCGTTCGGCCTCTCGCGAATTGGACAGGAACCGCACCGCGATCTCGTTTTCGCCCGCGCGCAACAGCCCCGTCACATCGAAATCATAGCGCAGGAACTGGCTTTCGCAGCGCCCGGCCGGCTTTCCGTTGACGCTGACCTCGGCGAGGCAATCGATGCTTTCGAAGCGAAGCGTGAAGCGACCGCCGTCGAGATCGGCAAGCTGGAAGCGCCTGACCGCGACCCACTCGGCTTCGTGAACCCAGTCGGTTCCGGTCTCGTTGTCGCGGAAATAGGGATCTTCGATTTCGCCCGCCGCAAGCAGCGCGGAATGAACGTCGCCGGGCGCCGACAGCGTGACGGAACTGCCATGGGCATCAGAGGAAAAGGTCCAGTCGTCGTTGAGATAGAGAATTTCCGTCATGCTGCATCCGCCCATCGATATAAAATCATCACGCCGGCCTTGTAGACCTTTTTTGGTTCTCCCTGAACCGGTTTCAAGGAGGGCACGGCAGATTTTTGCGGCTTCTTGTCGCACGCGCCGAATTTGACCGGCGGGCGGTTAACGGGCACAGTTCGGCCACCAGCCCTCCGGGATATCATGATGCGTCGTATTCTCCTTCTCGCCCTGCTGCTGTTGCCGGTCACGGTTACGTCCGCCGCCGCCGGCGAGGTCACGATCGCCGTCGCCGCGAATTTCACCGGCACCGCCGAGGAGATCGCCGAGGCCTTCCGTGAGGAGACCGGACACGACGCGGTGTTGAGCTTCGGTTCGACCGGCAGGCTCTATGCCCAGATCATTCACGGCGCTCCCTATGACGTGTTTCTCGCCGCCGATCTGGAGCGCCCCGACCGCGCGATCGCCGAGGGATATGCGGTTGAAGGCAGCGCCTTTGTCTATGCGCTGGGGGCTCTCGTTCTCTACAGCACCGACCCCGAACTCGTCGATGCGGACGGCGCGGTGCTCTTCCACCCCGAACGGTTCGGGAAACTGGCGATCGCCAATCCCCGCACCGCGCCCTATGGCGCGGCCGCCGTCGAGGCGATGCGGTCGCTCGGTGTCTACGACCGGCTCAGTGACCGGCTGGTCGAGGGCGAAAACATCACTCAGGCATTCCAGTTCGTCGCCACCGGCAATGCCGGGCTCGGCTTCGTCGCGCTGTCGCAGGTCATCGACCGGCCCGGGGGCTCGCGCTACGAGGTGCCGGCCGATCTCTATCGCCCGATCGCCCAGGGCGCGGTTCTTTTGAAAAACGGCGAGAACAATTCGGCCGCGCGCGCGTTTATGAGCTTCCTGAAGGGCGAAGTCGCCCGTAAAATTGTCGAAAATCACGGCTACCGGTTGCCGCCGTGATTCCCTGCGGTCGGGAATAGGCTCTGGAGCGGAAATAATGTGGGAAGCCGTGTTCCTGACGCTGAAACTTGCAGGCGTCACGACCTTGTTCTTGATGGTGCTGGGCGTCCCTCTGGCCTGGTGGCTGGCGCGTTCCGGCACATGGTGGAAGGAGGTGATCGGCGCGATCGTCGCCCTTCCTCTGGTATTGCCGCCGACGGTCCTCGGCTTCTACCTGCTGATCGCGCTCAGCCCGCAAAGCCCGCTCGGCGAGGCGATCGGGGCGACCATCGGCTTCACGCTGCCCTTCACATTCGCGGGCCTCGTCGTCGGCTCGGTGATCTATTCGCTGCCCTTTGCGGTGCAGCCGGTGCGCAACGCCTTCGAGGCGATCGGCAATGATCCGCTAGAGGCGGCGGCGACGCTTCGGGCCGGGCCATTCGACCGTTTCTTTTCCGTCGCCCTGCCGCTTGCCCGGCCCGGCCTCATCACCGGCGCGATCCTCGGCTTTGCCCATACCGTCGGCGAGTTCGGCGTGGTGCTGATGATCGGCGGCAATATTCCGGGCAAGACCAAGGTCCTGTCGGTGGCAATCTACGATTATGTCGAAACGCTGCAATGGGGAAAGGCGCATATCCTCGCTGCCGGCATGCTGGTGTTTTCCTTCGTCGTCATTCTTTCGACAATGCTGATCGAGCGGCGCATGCGGAGGCGTTTTCCATGACCGGTGACAGACTTTCCGCCCGTTTCGCCGGCCGTTTCGGCACGTTCCTCCTCGAGGCGTCCCTCAGGTTTCCGAAAAGCGGGGTGACCGCGCTGTTCGGCCCGTCCGGCTGCGGCAAATCGAGCCTGCTGCGCTGCTTCGCGGGGCTAGAGCACCTGCCGGAGGGCGAATTTGCGATCGATGGCGAGGTCTGGCAGGACGGCACAACCTTCCGGCCGCCGCATCGGCGCGAGGTCGGCTATGTGTTCCAGCAGGCCAATCTGTTTCCGCATCTGACCGTGCGCGGCAATCTGCGCTATGGCGAAAAGCGGGCAAAGAGCGACGGCAAGGCCCGGTTCGACGAACTTGTCGGCCTTCTGGGTCTTGCCGGGCTTCTGGAACGCATGCCCGCCCGGCTTTCCGGCGGCGAGCGCCAGAGGGTCGCGATCGCCCGCGCGCTGCTGTCGCAGCCCAAGCTGCTGTTGATGGACGAGCCGATGTCGGCGCTCGATATCCATGCGCGCCAGGAGATTTTTCCCTATCTTCAGGACCTCAGGCAAAGCCTCTCCATTCCCATGCTCTACGTCACCCATGCGCCGGACGAGGTGGCCCGGCTTGCCGACCATCTGGCGGTGATGCGCGAAGGACGCATTATAGCCGTGGGCCCCACCGCCGAAACGCTCGCCCGCCTCGACCTGCCGATGGCGCATGAGCGCCGCGCCGGGATTTCGATCGATGCCCGGATCGCCGATATCGACCTGCGCTGGCAACTCGCGCTTGCCAAATTCGAGGGCGGCGCGCTGTGGATTACCCATACCGGAAAACAGGTCGGCGATCCGGTGCGCCTGATGATCCATGCCCGCGATGTTTCGATCGCGCTCACCGAAAATGCCAAGGTGTCGATCATCAACCGCATACCCGCCACGATCCGCCAGATCGCCCGGGGCGATCATCCCTCGGCGATGATCGTGCATCTGGAGATCGGCAAGAGTCTGGTGATGGCGCGGGTGACCGCGCGCTCGGCGCATCTGCTCGACCTGAAGCCCGGCATGGCGGTGTTTGCCCAGATCAAGTCGGTGGCGATCATCGATTAACACATAATGATTTGTTGATATAAATATATCTTTATATGATGTTGACAATCGCCGCGTGAACGATCAGTCTGGCGCTGTCTTGGTTCGCTGCGAAGCGCCAAGAGGGAATCCGGTGCGCCCCGAAACAAACAGGGCAATTCCGGAGCTGCCCCCGCAACTGTAAGCGGCGAGCGCCTTTCCACCGATGTCACTGGGAAACCGGGAAGACGGAAAGCCGCCGCGACCCGCAAGCCAGGAGACCTGCCAAGACGACAACTTGTCCACGGGCGGGGTGTCCTGATGGTGCTGCCGGTTGTGACGGGCGTTTTCGCCCGTCGGTTTCCGCACGCTTTCCTGAACCCATGCCCCCAGATCTGAATGGGGTATGAAATGTCAAACGACAAACTGGCCGCGGCGAGCCTCGGCTTTCCACGCATCGGCGCGCGGCGCGAACTGAAATTCGCGCTGGAATCCTTCTGGGCCGGCAAATCCGGGGCCGCTGCCCTGCTCGACACCGCCGAGCATCTGCGCCGCCGCAACTGGCTGACGCAGCAGGAAAAGGGGATCGCCATCATCCCCTCGAACGATTTCTCGCTCTATGACCACGTGCTCGACACCGCCGTCATGGTTGGCGCCATCCCCGAGGGTTATGGCTGGACCGGCGGCGCGGTGAGCCTTGAGAGCTATTTCGCGCTGGCGCGGGGCGGCGAGGTTTGCGGCCACAGCCACGGCGAAACCCGCGCGCTGGAAATGACCAAGTGGTTCGACACCAATTACCATTATCTCGTGCCGGAACTGACCGAGGACCAGACTTTTGCACTGACCGGAACCAAGCCGCTCGACCACTACCTCGAGGCCAAAGCCCTCGGCATCGAGACCCGGCCGGTCATCCTCGGCCCCGTCACCTTCCTCAAGCTCGCCAAGGCGCGCGGATCCGACTTCACGCCGCTCTCGCTGCTTGACAGGCTGCTGCCGGTCTATGCCGACCTGCTTTCGCGATTGAAACAGGCCGGCGCGGAATGGGTGCAGATCGATGAGCCGGCGCTGGTGCTGGACCTTACCGACGAGGAGCGCGCCGCCTTCGTCCACGCCTATGCGGTTCTTGCCGGCGATGCCCCGAAAATCATGCTGGCGAGCTATTTCGGCGCGCCGGGCGACAATCTCACGACCCTGCTTTCGCTGCCGGTAGCCGGCGTGCATGTCGATCTTGTGCGCGGGACGCTGGACAGCCTGCTCGACGAGGCCCCTTCCGGTCTCGTACTGTCGCTCGGCATCATCGACGGCCGCAATATCTGGCGCGCGGATCTCTCCGCGATCATCGACCGACTTGCCCCGATCGTCGCCAGACGCGGAGCGGCCAACATCCAGATCGCGCCGTCCTGCTCGCTGCTGCACGTGCCGATCGACGTCGAGCTTGAAACCGAACTCGAGCCGGCGCTGAAAACCTGGCTTTCCTTCGCCAATCAGAAGCTCGACGAGCTTGCAGCGCTCGCCGGGGGACTTTCGCGCGGCAAGGCGGCCGTGGCCGAGGCAATCTCCGCAGCTGACGCCGCCATCGCCTCGCGCGCGGCATCGGCGCGGGTCCACAACGACGTTGTTTCAGCCCGGCTTGCCGCCGTCACCGAGGCCGACAGGAGCCGGAAATCTCCGTTTGCCGAGCGTATCGCGCTTCAGCATGACCGGCTGAAACTGCCGGCCTTTCCGACCACCACCATCGGCTCCTTCCCGCAGACGGCCGCCGTCCGCAAGGCGCGCGCCGCCTTCAACAAGGGCGCGCTTGATGCCGATGCCTATCGCGGCTTCCTGGAGGACGAGACCGCGACCGCGATCGCCTTCCAGGAGGAAATCGGCCTCGACGTGCTGGTCCACGGCGAATTCGAGCGCAATGACATGGTGCAGTATTTCGGCGAGCAGCTTTCCGGTTTCGCCTTCACCAAACATGGCTGGGTGCAGAGCTACGGCTCGCGCTATGTCCGCCCGCCGATCATTTTCGGCGATGTCGCCCGGCCGCAGCCGATGACGGTCGCATGGTGGCAATTCGCGCAATCGAAGACGGAAAGGCCGGTCAAGGGCATGCTCACCGGGCCGGTGACCATCCTCAACTGGTCGTTCGTGCGCGACGATATTCCCCGTTCCGAAACCTGCGCCCAGATCGCGCTTGCGATCCGCGACGAGGTGGCCGATCTCGAAAAGGCGGGGGCCGCCATCATCCAGATCGACGAGGCAGCGCTCCGGGAAGGCTTGCCGCTGCGGAAATCCGGCTGGAAGGACTATCTCGGCTGGGCGGTCGACGCCTTCCGGCTGACGGCCTCGGGGGTTTCGGACGAAACCCAGATCCACACCCATATGTGCTACTCGGAGTTCAACGACATCATCGAGGCGATCGCGGCGATGGATGCCGACGTGATCTCGATCGAGACGTCGCGCTCGAAAATGGAACTGCTCGACGCCTTCACCGGCTTCGACTATCCAAACGAGATCGGCCCCGGCGTCTACGATATCCACTCCCCGCGCGTCCCCGACCGGGCGGAAATGACGGAACTCTTGACGCTCGCCCGAAAGCGCCTTGCCGACCGCAAGCTCTGGGTCAATCCCGATTGCGGCCTGAAGACGCGCGGCTGGGACGAGGTGAAGCCGGCGCTGGTACATATGGTGGAGGCGGCGAAGGCGTTACGGGGATAGGCTGCCGCCTCCAAAGCACCGACAGCTTCCTCACAATCTCCCCCTTGAGGGCAGGCAAGTTGCATATGGCCCTGAGACTTGCTCCCAATACTCTCTCCCGCTTGCGGGAGAGATGCCCCGAAAGGGGCAGTGAGGGTGAAGCAGCATTTCTGACCCGTGAGGGCTTCCGTGTGGATAGACTCGCCCCTCACTGTCGCTTTCGCGACATCTCTCCCCGCCGGGGCGAGAAGACTTGGGGGCTATGCGGTGAAGCGATAAGCGAAAGCCCCGTCTCAAGGGGGGAGATTGTTTTCTGCAAAGGCCGGGCTGTTTCCGCCGCCTCACCCGGAAGGCGGCACCCAGGCGCTTTCCGACGACACTTTCCGGCAGAAGTCGGCCGCACTCCTGCGGGCGTGGTCGGCGACGCCGCGCAGGATGTTCTGGCCGACGGCGGTCTGGTAGGTGGCGACGATCGGCATTGGCGGGAAGGGTTTGGTCACGCTCACCCGGCTGAGCAGGCCGTTCTCCAGTTCACGGGCGATCGCGACCGAGGGGATCGCCGCGAGGCCGAAACCGCCGATCAAGAGGTTGATCATCGCAAACAGCGAGTTCGAACTCGTCAGCTTGGAGGCGAGCACCCGTTCGTCCTGAAAATAGGGCGCGACATAGGCGTAGGGCGGCGTGCCCTTGGGAAAGGTGATGATCGGCATTTTCGACAGTTCGTCGACACTGTAGGTGGTCGCCTTGTCGATCACGGCGGGGGCGGCGGCCCAGACCATTTCATAATAGCAGATGATGAAGGACCGGAAATTGTCGCCGATCGCGGGCTCGATGCCGAAGATCAGGTCGAACTCGCCATGGGAAAGGCCGGCGATGAGGTCGCGCGTCCCCTCGATCGTAAGCTCGACCCTGAGGTTCGGCATCGCCTGGCTCAGCGCCTCGATGAAATCCGGCATCCAGGTGGCGACCACGGAATCGATCGCGCCGATGCGCACGGTATAGGCGGCATCGCTGCCGCCCTCCTTCAGGTCGGATTTCAGCGTGTTGAGCTTTTCCAGCACCTCCTGGAACACCTGCAGCGCTTCCTCGCCCGCCGGCGTCAGCCGGAACTCGCGGTCGCCGCGCTCGACAAGCCGGCAGGCATAATCGCGCTCGAGGATCGCAAGGCGCGAGGAAATCGCCGGCTGGGTGGTGTTCAGCTCCCGTGCGGTGCGGCCGAAATGCCGGTTGCGGGCAAGCGCCACGAACGTGGCCATGTCGATGATGCGCATCGCCATACGCTATCAGCCTCCACACCGCCGCACAATCAGACTCAAGCCTGCCGCGCGAGTACGCGAACGCGGCCGGGTTCGATTGAAAGCGCGACCTCGTCGCCGGGCTCGAACACGGTTTCGTTGTCGGTCAGCAACCGGATGGTTTCGCCGGCAAGGGTCAGCACATAGCGGTTGCGGGCCCCGAGATAGACCCGGGTCCTGACCTTCGCCTTCAAACCTTCGCCGGTTACGGAGACGGTCAGATCCTCCTGTCGCAGCACCACGGAAACCGGCCCCGCCGCCACGTCCGGCGAAACGGCAAGACACTGGCCGTCCTCCAGCACCGCGCTGCCGCCCCCTTCCGAATTCGCCTTCAGCACATTGGCCGAGCCGATGAAGCCGGAGACGAATTCGGTTGCCGGGCGGGCATAGATTTCCGCCGGCGCGCCCTCCTGCTCGACCTTGCCGGCGTTCAAAAGCACCACCCGGTCGGACAGGCTCAGCGCCTCCTCCTGGTCGTGGGTCACGAACAGGGTGGTGAGACCGAGACGGCGGTGGATTTCGATCAGTTCCACCTGCATGTCCTCGCGCAGCCGCGCGTCGAGATTGGACAGCGGCTCGTCGAGCAGCAGCACTTTCGGGTTGGACACGATCGCGCGGGCAAGGGCCACGCGCTGCTGCTGGCCACCGGAGAGCTGTCGGGGGTAGCGATCGGCAAGATGGGAAAGCTGCACCGTTTCGAGCGCGGCCTTGACCCGGGCGTCCTGCTCCTCGCGATCGCCGATGCGGCGCATCCTGAGCGGAAAGCGGATATTCTCGTAGACGCTGAGATGTGGCAGCAGCGCGTAAGACTGGAACATCATCGCGATATCGCGTCTTTCCGGCGGCAACTGCGTCACATCCTGACCGTCGATGACGACATGGCCGGCGGTGACGGCCTCAAGGCCGGCGACGGTGCGCAACAGCGTGGTCTTGCCGCAGCCGGATGCGCCCAGCAGGCTCACGAATTCGCCCGATGACAGCGCGAGATCGATGCCGTGGAGGACTTCCACCTTGCCGTAGGACTTCTTGATCCGATCGAGATGAATATCCGACATGATTATATTCCTAACCGCTGGCGAATTTGCCGATACCGAGCACGCGGTCGATAACGAGGATGAGAATGACAGTGAGCGCGATCATGATGGTGGAGACCGCGGCAACGGACGGGTCGGGGCTGAATTCGAGCTGGCCGTAGATCTGGACCGGCAGCGTCGTCAGGTCCGGGGTGCGCAGGAACAGCGACAGCACCGCCTCGTCGAAGGAGATGTTGAAGGCGAAGAACGCGCCGGCGGCAAGCCCCGGCCGGCATTGCGGCAGCACCACGAACAACAGCCGCTGGATGCGGCCCGCCCCCATGGTGCGCGCCGCCTCCTCGATGAACGGGTCGGATTCCGACAGCACGGCGAGTGTGGTGCGCACCACATAGGGCAGCGTGATCGCGGTATGGCCGATCCACAGCGTGACGAACGAGACGCTGCCGAAGGTCGCGCTCCAGAACATCAGCAGGCCGATGGCGTAGATGATCGTCGGCAGGATCAGCGGCGACAGGAACACGGCGCCGATGAGTTCCGATTTCGGCAATTGCCGGCGGTGGATCGCGATCGCCGCCGCCCCGCCGATAGTGACGGAGGAGAACGTCACCAGAAGCGCGATGCCAAGGCTCAATGCCCCGGCGGAAAGATAAGCGCTCGACGACAGCACCTTCCGATACCATTCGAGCGAGAAGTCCTTTGGCGGAAACGAGATGAACTGGTTGGCCGAAAACGAGGTGCCGATCACCACCACAAGCGGCGCCAGCATGACCACCACGATCAGCGCGATGAACACGAAGGTCGCGATCTTGAGCCAGAGCGGAACGGCCTTAACCATGATGGCCCCTCGTCAACCTGAAATAGGGGATGAGGGTGAGCGCGATGCCGAGGAACAGGATCACCGCCTGGGCGGCGGCGAAATGCCAGTCGAGCGTCTGCGTCACCGACGAATAGATCGAGGCCGCCAGCACCTGCAGCCGCGGACCGCCCAGCAGGCTCGGCGTCACGAACGAGCTTGCCGACAGCGTGAACGCCAGAAGCGAACCGGCCGCGATCCCCGGCATCGCAAGCGGCAGCACCACATGGCGAAACGCCTGCAGGAAGGAACAGCCCATGGTGCGCGCGGCCTCCTCCAGGCGCTGGTCGATGCGGGTGACCACGCCGAGAATGGACAGCGTCATGAATGGCAGCAGCACCTGCACCATGCCGATCACGATCGCGGTCTCGGTGCGCATCAGCGTGAAATTGCGCTTCACCAGTCCGAGATCGTAAAGCGTCGACGAGATGATGCCGCCACGCTCGAAGATCACCATCCAGCCGAAAGTGCGGATCACGACGCTGGTCATCAGCGGCAGCAGGATGACGATGATCAGCCACAGCCGGAGGCTGGGCCCGGCGCGGGCCATGATATAGGCCAGCGGAAAGCCGACCAGCGCCGAGATCAGCGTGATGATGAAGGACAGCCGGATCGTGCGCCACAGCACATTGAGGTAATAGGGCTCGCGGACGAATTCGGCAAAATGGGAAAGCGTGAAACCCTCCGGCCCCATCACCGACAGCATCAGCATGCGCGCGATCGGCAGGAAAAACGCCAGCGCCAGAAGCAGCAGACCGGGCGAAACCAGAAGCGCGTTTTCTGCACGGTCGGAGTTCATCCGCTGGGTTTCCTCTTGTTGATGCTGTGTACCACGCAAGCGTCTATTATAACGCACCCAACCGCATAGCCCGCCAATCTTCTCGCCCCGGAGGGGAGAGATGTCGCGACAGCGACAGTGAGGGGGGAGGCTTTCACCTCGGACGCCTTCAAGAATGGATATGCCGTTTCACCCTCACTGCCCCTTTCGGGGCATCTCTCCCGCAAGCGGGAGAGAGTATTGGGAGCAAGACGCAGGGCCAATGCGGCTCCGACGCTGTTGATTCACCCCGCATCCCGGCAGAGCCGGGATGCGGGGCGGGCGCACCGCCTTATTGCGCGATTGCCTTGTTCCATTCGACGACCCAGTCGGCGCGGTTGGCCTCGATCACTTCGGGGTCGAAACGCATCAGGCTCTTCACGCCTTCCTCGCCGTAAGCGACGTCGGCGGCAACCTCTTCCGGCAGTTCGGTTCTGGAATTGGTGGGCGTATAACGCAGCGCCTCGGCAAAGCAGGCCTGGGCCTCCGGCGAAAGCTCGATATCGATGAACTTCAGCGCCAGATCCTGATTGTCGCGGCCGGCCACCAGATTGGCGGTGATGTAGCTTGCCGGCGTGCCTTCCCCGCCCTGCTGGAACTTGACCGGAAGGCCGGCCTTTCTGAGCGTATAGGCATAGTCGGAGGCATAAGGGGCGACGAAGGTGCCGCCCTGGGCAAAGGCCTGCTGGATTTCCGGCGATTTCGAAACCACGAAGGCGCCGTTCTCGAGCATGGTCTTGACCACGTCGAGGCCCGGCTGGATGTTGTCGAGGTCGCCGCCGGCAATCCGGTTCAGCATCAGGAAGCCGAACAGGCCGTAGGTGTTGGAAATGTCGGTCAGCACCAGGCCTTCCGCCATCTCCGGCTTCATCAGGTCGGCCCACATGGCGGGCTCCTCGGAAAGCTCGTCGCTGTTATAGAGCAGGCCGATGGCGGCGATCTGATAGGCCGGGCCTTCACCCTTGGCCATGTTGGCGCCGGCGAAGGGGTAGAGGTCGGCGGCGTTGGTGAGCTTTTCGGCATCGATCGGCGCCAGCAGGCCTTCCTTGGCGCCCACGATTTCCTGGCCGCCGGAGAAATGGATCACGTCATATTGCGGCGCGTCCTTCTGGGCGCGCAGCTGGGCGAAGGCGTCAGCCGAATAGGCGGTGACGATCCTGACCTCGGCGCCGGTCTCGGCCGTGAACGGATCGATCACGCATTTGCGGTGCGCCTCCTCATAAGCGCCGCCGAAGGAATTGATGGTGATTTCCGCGGCGAAGGCCGGTACGGCGGTCAGCACGGAAACGCCGGCGAGCATTGCTGTAACAAGTTTCATGCTATTCCCTTCCTGTTGGTTATCGGATGATCAGGCCAGCCGGCCGATCTCCACTTTCTTCGCGCCCTCGGTGCGGATCAGCCTGCACTGGGCCGCCAACGCATCGAGATTTTCCGTCACCTTGCCGAAATAGGTGCAGGATATCCACCCGGTCGGGCCGAATGTCCGCCCGCCGACGCCGTAGAACATGCCGATCTCCCAGAACTCCTCGGGATCGATCTTGAAGAAGTTCTTCGGCTGGTAGAACCACAGCAGCTCGCCCGGCTCCGGCAGGATGGTCTGGTTTTCCGCCGGCAATTTGGTCGGGTCGAAATTGCGGGCTTCCTCCGGCAGGCCCATCATGATTTCGGGCCCGGAGAAAATCGCATGGGTCGCCGGCCACTGGATCGGCTTTTCGAGCGCGCCCCAGATGGCCTTGCAGGTCTCCGGCGCGTTTTCCCAATAAAGAGAAATTATGCCCTGGACATCGGCATCGACGAATTTCAGGTAAAGTTTCTTGTCGCTCACGAACAGGCTCCCGGTGGTTTTCGAGACAGGAAACCGGAATTTGGCAAAGTCTGTCCAATTTCAATTTCGCATGCGGCAATCAGATATTTTTATCGAGCCGCGCGATCCCCCTCCCTCACGTTCGCGCGGCTCTTCCCTCGCGCTCGCGCGAATGTGAGCGGCGACGGCGCTGTTTTTGCATGCCGCCGCTTGCCTTGCCATGTTTCGGGCGATCTACTGCCGGGGCGATGACGCGGGAGACGAAAATGATCGACAGACGTACGATTTTGACGGGAATGCTGGCTGCTGGCGGCCTTGCGGCCTTTCCCCGGTTTCCCGCCGCTGCCCATGAGCCTTCGCCGGAAGAGGTGTTCGCCGATCCGGCAGCGCCCGTGCTCGGCAATCCCGACGGCGATGTCACGGTGGTCGAGTTCTTCGATTTCCAGTGCACCTATTGCAAGCGCGACTATCCGATGATCCGCGACGTCGTGGCCAGGGATGGCAATGTCAAACTGGTGATGAAGGACTGGCCGATCTTCGGGCCGGTCTCCGTCTACGCCGCCCAGGCGGTGCAGGGCGCGGCCTTCCTCGGCGACTACGAGACCGCGCTCGACGCGCTGATGCGCGCCAACACCCGGCTGAGCCATGAAAAGGTCGAGGAAATCCTCACCGGCGCGGGGCTCGATTTCGACGCGATCGCCGCCAGCGTCTCGAAAAACGAGGAGCAGATCGGCGCGCTTCTCGATCGCAACTACCATCAGGCCGAAGCGTTCCAGTTCAACGGAACCCCGTCATTCGTGATCGGACGGATGATCTATCCGGGCGTCCTCGACCGCCCGCTGCTGGAAGAAGCCATCGCCAAGGCCCGCGCCATCTGAGCCGGCGCGATAAAGGACTGGACCGCAGGACAACCTGCCGATAGCCTTCCAGTGCCTCCAACAGCACAAGAGCCAAGCATGAGCAGACTCACCCGCTTTTCCGTTTCACCTCTGTCCGAAATGACCCGTCATCTCGCAGACGTCGCCTCCGGGCGGGCCGATCCCGATCTGGTGATCGCCGGCGCGCGGGTGCTGTCAACCTATAGCGAGCGGATACTCGACGGTCGTGAAATCTGGCTTGCGGGCGGACGGATCGCAGCGGTCAAGCCGGCGGGCAGCTATCAGGGTCGTTCGGCCGCAAGCTATGACGTCAACGGCGGCATCATTGCCCCCGGTCTCGTCGATCCGCATCTGCATATCGAATCGAGCATGGTGACCGCCTGCGCCTATGCCGAGGCGGCACTCCTGAACGGCACCACCACGATATTCTGCGACAGCCACGAGATCGGCAATGTCATGGATGTCGCGGGCGTCGAGGCGATGCTGGAGGATGCCCGTCAGGCGCCGCTGTCGATCTACCTCACCGTGCCCTCCACCGTGCCGGCGACCTCTGCCGCGATGGAAACCGCCGGCGGCGACCTGACCCCGGACAAGATCGCCGCGATCTTCGACAAATGGCCGGAAGCCGTGGCGCTCGGCGAGAAGATGGATTTCGTGCCCGTTGCCACGAGCGACGAGCGCTCGCATGCGATCATCGCCGAAGCGCTGAAACGCGGCCGCCCGGTCTCCGGCCATGTCTATGGCCGCGAATTCGTGGCCGCCTATGCCGCCGCCGGCGTGACCGACACCCATGAGGCGATCGACCGCGAGATCGCCAACGACCTGCTGGAGGCGGGCGTCTGGATTTTCCTGCGCGGCGGGCCGCCGTCCACGCCGTGGCATTCGCTGCCCGAAGCGATCAAGGCGATCACCGAGCTCGGCGCCTCCCACAAGCGCGTGGCGGTGTGCACCGACGATCGCGATGCCGACGATCTTTTGATGTTCGGACTGGACTGGGTGACGCGTCAGGCGGTGAAAGCCGGGATGAAGCCGGAACAGGCCTGGGCGATGGGCTCGCTCCACGGCGCGACCCGCTTCGGCCTTGGCGAGGAGATCGGCGGACTTGGCGGCGGCAGGCGGGCCGATCTGGTGCTGCTCGACGATACGCTGCAGCCGATCAACACCTGGTATGGCGGCGAACTGGTGGTCGAGGATCGCAAGGTGACGGCGGTACTCGACGCGGCGCTGTCGGATCGCTGGCGCTATCCCGATGCCGCCTATCACACCGTCAAGCTGCCGAAACAGGTGAAGCTCATCCCGGAACTGCCCGTGGAGCGCGTCAAGGCCCACTGCATCCGCACCGAACTGCCGGGCATCACCGCGGTTCACGAGATCATCGAGCTTGAACCGGCCAATGACTGGCAGTCGCATTTCGACCGCCACAATCTCTGCTTCGTTGCCGTGGTCGAGCGGCATGGCAAGTCCGACGGCAATGTCGCCCACGGCCTGCTGTCGAATTTCTCGCTGAAGCGCGGGGCGGTCGCCTCCTCGGTCGGCCATGACAGCCACAACATCATCGTCGCCGGCACCAATGAGGCCGACATGCAGGTCGCGATGCGGGCGATCGAGGATGTTCAGGGCGGGGTCTGCGTTGTCGCCGACGGCAAGGTCCGCGCCATGGTGGAACTGCCGATCGCCGGGCTTCTTTCCGACAAGCGCGTTCATGACGTGGCCGACGACCTGCGCGTGCTGAAGCTCGCATGGGAAGAGGCCGGCTGCTCGATCCCCTATATGGGCTTCAACCTGATCCCGCTCTCCGTGATCCCCGAAATCCGGATCACCGACAAGGGTCTGGTGCTGGTGCCGGAAATGGAAATCGCCGACTTGTTCGAGCCGGCCTAGTTCGTTCCGACTCAGGCTGATGCCCCCCCGAAACGCGAAGCCTATCGCGGGGGCTTCAACGCCTTGCGGATATAGCTGTTGGCGGATCGGAAATGCGAAGACCCGGCTGCCTCGGCATACCGGCCAAGCGTCCACTTCCCCGTCCAGGCGTAGACGCCGTTGGTATAGAGTTCGTGATCTTCCCGGGAGACGATAAACGACCGCAATTTGTCGCAGGCGGCATCGAACTTTGAAAGCAGCTCGGCCCAGGACGTGTCGCCGCCCTTTGCATAAAGTGGGGCGTTATAGGCCTTGAGCTGGTTCCACTTGTAGCCCTTGGCGGGCACGAACACCTCCCGGCCCGCAACACCATCTTCGTACCAATGATGGAACTTGCCCATCCAGTGGGTTCGGTGCGCGATGATGCCCTTGATCGTGGCGGCGTCATCAGGCGCAGACAAGGCCGACGTCTCCTCATCGACCTCTGTGAGCGTCTTTCTCAGCTTCGCAAGGTCCTTGTCGAAAACCGCAAGCAATTCGGATTTGTTCGTGGCTGCTGGCATGGCTCACCAATACGGAGGAGGGATGAACCATGCCTTGACTTCAATCAAGCCAATCCGTTCAGCTTTTGGTCAGCCGCGTAAACAGGTCCATGGGCGAGGCCGGCAGGCGGGCTTCAGTCAACCCGCCCGCCGGTTTTCCGGTCGAAGATGTGCGATGCGCCGTGGTTCAGTTGCAGCGCCTGTTTGTCGCCGATCGTAAAGCCCGGACGGTCCCGGAGCACGACCGACAGCGGCTGATCGCCAAAGCGGAGCTCGATGAAGGTCTCCGAGCCGGTCGGCTCGATATTCTCGACGCTCGCCTGCAACGGGCCTTCGGATGCCAGCCGGATTTCTTCCGGGCGCTTGCCGATCAGCACTTCATGGCCCTCGGCAAGCCCGGCGGGCGTTGCGATGCCCGACCCCGCGCCGCCGGACAACACAAGCTCTCCACCCGCTGCAGCCGCCGGAAACAGGTTCATGGCCGGCGAGCCGATGAACTGGGCGACGAAGGCATTGGCGGGGCGGTCGTAGAGTTCAAGCGGGGTGCCGACCTGCTCGATCCGCCCGCCCTGCATGACGACGATCCGGTCGGCCATGGTCATCGCCTCGATCTGGTCGTGGGTGACATAGACCATGGTGGTCTTCAGGCGGCGGTGGAGGGTCTTGATCTCGCCGCGCATCTGCACCCGGAGCTTGGCGTCGAGGTTGGACAGCGGCTCGTCGAACAGGAACACCTGCGGATCGCGCACGATCGAGCGGCCCATGGCAACACGCTGACGCTGGCCGCCGGAAAGCGCGCGCGGCTTGCGCTCGAGCAGCGGGGTCAGGCCGAGGATTTCGGCGGCCTCGCGGACCTTGCGCTTCTTTTCCTCCTTCGGCGCGCCGGCGAGCGTCATCGAAAACGCCATGTTCTCCTCCACCGTCATATGCGGGTAGAGCGCGTAGTTCTGGAACACCATGGAGATGTCGCGGGCTTTCGGCGGCAGCGCGTTGACCACCTTGCCGCCGATCGCGATCTCGCCGCCGGTGATCTCTTCAAGCCCCGCGATCATGCGCAGCAATGTCGACTTGCCACAGCCGGAGGGACCGACGAGCACCACGAATTCGCCATCTTCGATCTCGGCATCGACGCCGTGGATGACCTCGACGCTGCCATAGCGCTTGGCGACCTTGGTGAGGGAAACACTTGCCATGACGACCTCCTAAACCGGGCGGACCCGAATGCGGGTGGATGACAGCGCGCCCTCGTGAACCAGCATGCCGGCGGCGCCGCCCGGAAAGGCATCGTCGGCTGCCTCCACCCGGCAATCGCCGATCTCGGCAATAATGCGATCACCGCTGACGCTCGCCGTCATCGTGAAGGCGCGTTCGAGCGCGGTTTCGAAGGGCGCGGATGCCAGGATATCCTCGCTCTCATCCTTGCGGCGGACGATCTGCAGCGCGCCATCGAGGGTGACGCGGGCGAGATAGTAGCGGCGCTGGCCCTCGGCCCGCAGCACCAGCCCGCCATAGGCGCCGAGATGCAGCATCAGGTCGGCCTCGATCGCATAATCCGTCCAGCTCCGCCCGCCCTGCAGGATCAGGCCGTCGCCGCGATTCTGGCTGATGCGGATATCCTGCTGGAAATGCTTGGAGAAGAAATGGACATTGCTGACCCATGCCCGCCGCCAGAAATCGCCGGCGCCTGCCGGACGCTTGAAGGTCACATCCGGGCAGCCGTCCCACCATAATTTTTCGAGAAGCACGCGGCCATTGCTGCGGCCTTCCGATGTGGAAAGCACGACGCCGACCTCGGCGATCGGCTGAAAGCCCGTTTCCGGCACCACCCATTCGAGCGTGGCGGTCTTGCCCGGCGAAAGCGGCGTGGCATGCGGCATGTCGCAATCGACGAGCGTGTCCGAGCCGTCATAGTGGCGCAGGCGCAGCTTGACCTCGACCGCGCCATGATTTCCGTCTTCGGCCCGGACCAAAGCGCGGAGCGTCTGGCCGGCGTGGATGCGCGGGCTTGCAACCAGATCATAGGTGCGCATCCGGGTGGCATCGGGCGGGGAGAACACCGCCGTCGTCGCGGCCGCCTCGCGGCCGGGGGCCAGCGCATGATAATCGAGCGCCAGGGCCGACCCCGTGCCCGTCACGCTCATGCCGGCAAGCGCCGTCTCTCCGCCCTGCGGCAGGAAGCCCTGGACAGAGCCCGGCAGCGAGAAATGGAACTGCGCGCCATCCTTCGGCGCTGGCAGCGCCGCCTCCCCGGTAAGCTTGCGGCCGAGATTGGCGAGCCAGAGCGCGATTTCGACCGCATCGGACACCGAGCGGCCGCCATCCGCCGTCGACATGTAGAGCCGGTCGGCGACCGGGCCGCGCCAGTCGGGACCCGCCTCCAGCCCGTCGAGCCCGAGCATGATGCCGTGCAGGCAGCCGAGATTGCCGGCATTGCAATCGGTATCCCAGCCGGAGGTGTTGACGATCATCTGCCCGCGCTGGAAATCATGCGGCGCATGCAGCAGCGCCATGATCATCAGCGCGTGGTTGGGCACGACATGGCAATTGCCGGGATATTTGTCGTAGCCGTAATTGTCCTCGATCTTCTGCCGCGTTGCCTCCCAGTCCTCATTGCCCGAGGTCCATTGGCGAATATCGGCGATCAGCCCGGCGATCAGGCTGTCCTTCGGAATGAAGGAGAGACCGGTATCGAGAAGATGATCGACATCCTTGCTCACGAAGGCTTCCGCCTCCATCGCCGCCCACAGCACCGCAGCGTTGACGGATTCGCCGTCATGGCTGACCGAACCGGCGGCGCGCGCAAGCTTTGCCGCCTGCGCCGGGTTGCCGGGGGAAACCAGCGCCCAGCCATCAATGAAGATCTGCGCGCCGATCTGTTCGGCGACCGTTGCGCCATTGGTGGCGATCGAGCCGGAGGCGGGCGCGGGAATGCCGCGCGTCAGGTTCAGCCAGGCGGTATGCTCGGTGGAGTTGCCGGCCCCGCCCCACCACAGGATCGAACGTTCCTCGATGATGTAGTTGAGCCAGGCCCTGCCGATATCCTCCGACGACAGGTCGGGCGATATGCCATAATCGTCGAGCGCGCGCGGAAAGGTGAAGGTGCCGCCGATATCGTCATCGGTGACGATCAGCGGATCGCCCAGCCGGTCGTGGACGTAATAGGTGATCGGACCCAGTTTTTCGAGAATATCGCGATAGCGCCAGTTCTCGAAAGGCCGGCCGAGATAGACGCCGATCAGCTTGCCGAGCACGCCGGCATAGACGCGGTCCTGATAATCTGCGGGAATGGACATTGAGTGCTCCTTGTCAGCCCTTCACCGAGCCGCCGGCCATGCCTTCGATGAAGCGGCGCTGCAGCAGGACGAAGAGAATTACGATAGGCAGAATGATGATGAGGGCCGCCGCCATGACCACGCCCCAGTCGGACGAGTACTGGCCGGACAGCAGGAAGAACGAGACCACGGCGGTCAGCCGCTCCTGGCCTTGCAGGAAGGTGGTCGCGATCAGGAATTCGTTCCACGAATAGAGCCCGATGATCAGCGCCACCGTCAGGATGCCGGGAGAGACGATCGGCAGGAAGACGCGGGAAAACACCTGCCAGTGGGTCGCCCCGTCGATCAGCGCAGCCTCTTCCAGCTCCTTCGGCACCGCCAGGAAATAGGTCCGAAGCAGCATGATCGCGAACGGCGAATAGACCGCGGTATAGATGAAGGCGACCGCCACCGGATTGTTGATCAGCCCGAGCCGGGCAAAGCCGAAATAGAGCGGAAACAGGAACAACTGGATCGGCGCGGTGGTGCTGGCGAGCAGATAGAAGGTCAGGATTTTCCAGGTCTTGATCTTGCGCCGCGCCAGCACATAGGCCGTCAGCGAGCCGGTGGTGCACACCAGCACGATCGTCATCCCGGTCAGAAGCGCGGAGTTCAGCAGCGTGCGGCTGAAATTGGCGTCCGACCAGGCGCGGGTGAAATTGTCCCAGCGCAATCGCGACGGCAGCGCCAGCGGGTTCTGCACGATCTCGGCCGACCCCTTCAGCGAGTTCAACACCAGAAGCGCGATCGGAAACAGGGTGATGGCGAGCAGAACGCCGAGCGTGATGTAGGCGATGATGCGGGTCAGGCGGCTTTCTGATGTGTTCATTATTCGAACTCCTGCGCCTGCGAGCGGATGTAGAAGATGGTGGCGGCGAGGCCGAACAGGCTGATGACCACGGAAATCGCCGCCGCCTTGCCGACCGCCAGATCGTAGAACGCCGACCGGTAGGCGAAGGTCGACAGCACTTCCGACGAAAACGCCGGGCCGCCCTGGGTGAGGATGTAGACGAAATCGAACACCAGGAACGACCAGATGACGGTCATGATCATCATCAGCGTGATCGTCGGCCGGATGCCGGGCAGAAGCACGTAGCGGATGATCTGGGTGAAGGTCGCGCCTTCCACCCTTGCCGCCTCAACCTGTTCGGCGGGCACCTGCCTAAGCGCGGCGAAGAAGATCACGCACAGAAAACCCCACCAATGCCAGAGGTCGACCGTGGCGATGCCGTAAAGCGCCGTCGAGGTCTGGGCGAGCGGATTGGCGATATCGATGCCCATGCGCTGCAACAGGCCGGTAATGCCGGTGATCGGCGAATAGATCATGCCCTGCCAGATGCGCCCGGTAATGACGGTCGCAATGATGACCGGCAGGAAATAGATCACCTGGAAATAGGTCGATCCCCGGCGCGCCACCAGCATCATGGTCGCGGCCAGCAGGCCCATGGCGATCGGCACGGTCAGGAAGATCAGCGTCCAGATGATGTTGTTGGTGAGCGCGGTCCAGAACACGCTGTCATCAAAGAGCGCCTTGAAATTGCCGAGGCCGACGAAGATGGGCATGGTGATGCCATCCCACTCGAAGAAGGCCAGAAACACGGTCAGAAGCGCCGGTATGGCGATGATGACGACATTGATCAGCAATGTCGGCAGGACATAGAGGCGGTGCATGAGAATACCTTTCCAGAGCGAAGACCTTGCTTCCTTCCGGCTGCGCCTTGCGCATTGGGCGGTGCGCCATCGAGACGGCGCACCGGTAGGTCCTGGGGTTTATCGAGCCGGCACGGCCGGCGCCTTGCCGGCCTTGAATTCCTTCTCGAAGGTATCGTTCAGCTTGGTCAGGAAAGCCTCGCTGTCGATCTTGTCGAGCCAGACCTCCTCGATGCCGTTGATCAGGTAGCTGTCGGTCGCCGGCGGCAGGAAGGTCCAGGTGGTGTAGCCGTAATTGCCGTCATTCACCGAGCGCGCGAGCGTCTTCATCGTCTCGGTGAACAGCGGCGACACGTCGCTCGCCATCGTGACATTCGAGATATCCTTCAGCGGAATGTTCCACTCGCCCTGCCAGGCCGAATTCATCGCGCCATAGACTTCCGGCGAGAACACGAAATCGATGACGGCGGCCGCGCCATCCGGGTCCTTGGCTTTTTCGGCAATCGAGAAGGTCGAGCCGATGCCGAGCGGGAACACCGGCGCGCCGTCAGCACTCGGGAAGCCGACGAAACCGGCCTCGGAATTATCCTTCCTGGTGTAGGTCGCGACGTTCTGGAACTGCCACGTGCCGGTCGGCATCATGCCGGCGCGGCCCGACGCCATCATGTCGGCTGCCTGTTCGGAGCTTTGGAGCGAGAAGTAGTTCTGGCCGAAATAGCCATTTTCCCACCAGGAATTGAGCCGGTCGATTGCTTCGACGAAGGGTTCGGCGGTCCACGGGATCTCGCCGCGCAGCGCCTTGTTCATGTTGTCCGGCCCGGCGATCGCGTTCAGCGCCAGCGTCACGAACCATTCGTTCGCGCCGCGCCAGTCGGCGTTGCCGGCGGCAAACGGGGTGATGCCCTCGGCCAGCATCTTGTCGGCAAGCGCTTCCATTTCATCGAGACTGGTCGGCGCCTGCCAGCCCTTCTCCTCAAACAGCGTCTTGTTGTAGAACAGGCCGAGCGTCTCATAGGTCTTGGGCAGCGCATAGAGCTTGTCATTGTAGCGGCCCATCTCGATGAAGGCTTTGAGCACGCGGTCGTTCCAGCCATATTCGGCGGCGTAATCATCAAGCGCCATCAACTGGCCGGACTGGGCCATCGGCGCGACGTAGCTCGGGCCGGGCGTATAGACCACGTCCGGGCCATTGCCCGAAAGCATGGCGACGCGAAGCTGCTTGTCGAGCTCGTTGCCGCGATAGTCGACCACCAGATCATAATCCGGATGGGCCTTGTTGAACGGCTCGACGATATTGTCGGTAATCAGCTTCTGCTGATCCGGCGTCGCCTGTTCATACCACCAGCTCACCTTTTCCTGGGCTGTGGCAAGCTGGGCCGTGCCGATGACGATGGCGGCTGTGGTCAGCAATCTCAACATGTTCATTGCATTTCCTCCCTGGTTATTTCGAAAGCGCTTGGCTCAAGGGTCCGGGCGGTCTGGCCACGGAATTCCTGATGATGATCTCGTAGGGCATTTCCTCGGCCCGGCCCGGCTCGTCGGCCCCGTTCGCCAGCCGGGCGAGCAGCTTTTCGGCCGCGGCGGCACCCAGCCTGTCCTGAAATTGTGCGATTGTCGTGAGCGATGGCGTCACCAGCGCCGAGGCCAGAATATCGTCGAAGCCGGCGACCGATATGTCGTCGGGGATGGCGAGGCCGTACGCGATCAGGCTCTGCATCACGCCAATCGCCATCATGTCGTTGGCGGCGATGATGGCGGTGACGGGCCGCCCGCTTTCCACGAGCGCATCGGCGGCGTGACGCCCGCCCTCGACGGTGAAATGCTCGGCCTCGAGCACATTGGGCTCGGCTCCCGCCGCCGCCATCGCATCGAGATAGCCCTGCAGGCGGACGCGCTGCGGACCGCCCGGGGCGGCGATCATGGTGATGCGGCGATGACCGAGGGCGAGCATGTGCCGGGTGAGCGCGCGCGCCGCCGCCTCGTTGTCGATGAACAGATCGTCGATCGGAAGCGGCCCGCCGGCCTTGCGGCTGACCTCGATGCGCACGATCGGCACGCCAACCTTGCCAAGCGGGGCGAGTTCCCGGGCGCCGAGATTGAAGAACACGCCGACTATGCCGTCGAAACGACCGTGCAGGGCGGCCTGGACCACTTGGCGTTCATTGGCCTCGCGGCCCTCGGTGTCGATCGTGATGACCTCGTAGCCGGCCGCGCGGGCAACTTTCTGCACCGCCACCACCAGCGAGGGATAGAACGGATTGGTGAGGTCCGGCACCATGCAGGCGATGACATGGGTCCGCTGGGTGCGCAGCGCCTGGGCAAAACGATTGGGCTGATAGCCGAGCTGGGCGATCGCCGCCTCGATGCGCTCGGCGGTCTCGGCTGCAACCTTGTCGCGGCCGCCATTGAGCACGAGCGAGACCGTCGCCTGCGCGACGCCCGCCCTCTCGGCGACTTCCTTCTGGGTAATCCTCCTCGGCACCCGAAACTCCTATTGCTACGTAACAATAGCTTATTGATACGTAGCAATAAGTCAATCGGGTCGGAAAAATTTCGCGGTCATTGCGCTCGAGACACTGCGTCGAGTGGACAGATAGATGCTGGCAAAAACCGAAAACGCCCTCGGGCTGCCGACAAAGCCCCTCCCCAACCTCCGTCATGCCGGCCTCGAGCCGGCATCCAGGGCCGCGCGTGATGAAGTTCCAGAACGGTCTGTGCGCGCAAGGACCTGGCCCTTGCTGGACCCCGGATCAAGTCCGGGGTGACGGCGGAGAGGGAAGCGGCGCCGAGGCCTATCCGACCGTCAACCCGCCGCAGACGAACAGGGTCTGACCGGTGACGAAACCCGAACGGTCGTCGCAGAAGAAGCTGACGGCGTTGGCGACATCCTCCGGCGTGCCCATGCGGGCGACCGGAATGGCGTCGGTGATAGCCTTCGTCTTCGGCGCATCGGGCGGGTTGTTCTGCCAGAAGGCGGTGGTCGCGATCGGACCGGGGGCAACGCAATTGACGGTGATGCCGGCGCTGCCAAGCTCCAGCGCCCAGGTGCGCGCCATCGACTGGGCAGCGCCCTTGGTGGCGCTGTAAAGCGTGCGGTCGAGCTTGCCCCTGGTGACGCGGCTGGTATTGAACACGATCCGGCCGCCGCCATGTTGCTTCATGCCCGGAACCACGATCTGCGCGCAGATGATCGCGGTTCTGAGGTTGAGGTTCATCAGTCGCTCGAAATCGTCCAGCCTCACCTCTTCGAGAGGGGCGGGTGCGACCAGCCCGACATTGTTGACGAGGCGCGTGACCTTGTGACTGGCGACGATGTCGCCCACCGCCGCCTTGGCGGCCTCGACGTCGAGAAGGTCGACCAGCGCGGCATCCGCCCGCAGCGATTCCGCCTCCGGCTCGACCACATCGAGCACAAAGACACGAAATCCGTCCTGTTGCAGCCTCAGCGAGATCGCCTGACCGATATTGCGACCGCCGCCGGTGACGATCGCGCAGATTGCGTCATTCATGGCTCGGCCTCACTTCAGCGCAGGCAAAAGGCGGGGATTGATCGGTTCGGCGTGGAACCGGTAGTTGCCGTCCGCCACCCGCACCATCCGCCCGAGCCCCGGATAGGGAAAATGATAGCCGTGGTAGCGGATATTCTCGTCGACGACCTTCCTGAAGATCGCCGCCTTGGCATCCGCTCCCATCTGCGGGTCGCTGTCGTAATCCATGTGGAAGAACCATTCGGGGTGGTAGGGGTCATAGACCTGATGATGGGCGAGATCGCCGGTGAAGATCACCTTCTCGCCCTCGCTCTCGAACAGATAGGCGCACTGGCCGGAACTGTGACCGGCAGCCGAATGGGTCGTCACGCCGGGCAGGATGGCATCGCCGATATCGAAAAGCCGAAGCCGGTCGCGATAGGGCGCGACCGCCGTGAGCGTACCGGCGGTCCAGGCGTTGCGGAAATCATTGCGGTCGAGATTGGCCTCGTCGGTCCATTCGTTCCAGTCGGTTCCGGGCGCGTAGAGCGTGGCGCTGGGAAAGGCGGGCGCGCCGTCGGGCAGGATCAGGCCGAAGGAGTGGTCGGGATGGAGATGGGTCAACAGCACGATATCGATCTCGGCCGGATCGAGACCGGCGGCCCTCATGTTCGCAAGCAAGCAGCCCATCTGATCGCCGAACATCGTCGATGTCTGGCCCATGCCGGCATCGATCAGGATCAGCTTATCGCCGGTATTGACGACGACCGGGTTCAGATCCATCGGAATGTGGTCCGCGGGCAGAAGGTATTCGCGTTGCAACCGCGCCATCTCTTCCGGATCGGCATTGGGAAATATGCCTTCATAACCGTGATGGATATAGCCGTCCCAGAGGATGGTGCATTCCAGCGCGCCGACGTTGAACCTGTGCCATCCGGCATTCTGCGATTTCTGACGCTTGGCGACCATTGTTTCCTCCCGTAAATGCCTCGCACCCTTTCCGGCGGCGGATACCGCAGCCGGCAGGGTTCTCTTTTCCTGTCGTACCGTATTACAGTAATAATGTACAGGGGCTTCTGACGGATCGCACCGTACCTTCGCGGGAACTTCGCGACCGGGCCGTCCAGCGTTCCAGGGTCGACTAAAGCAGGGTGGCGATTGACGGTATTACTGTCATATCATATCAGTGAATAATGACAAAAGCCGGAACGCCCTGGCTCGCATCCACGGGCAAATCTTGGTAAACCGGATTAAAAGCCCGGCTCCGGCGACGCAGATCATTTGTCTGGTGAGGGACGTTCCTCGCCTGCAATCGGGCCACGGCAATCAGGCCAAGGTCGGCACGGAACGGATATCGGAGAACAGCATGACAGGTTCGACAGTCATCGCCCGCACGGCGGCCCCGCTTCGCCAGCAGGTGGTGCGTCTGGTTCGCGAGGATATTCTCGAAGGCGGGCTCGTGCCCGGCCAGCGCCTGATCGAAAGCGCGCTTTGCGAGACCTATGGGGTTTCGCGCACCGTGATCCGCGAGGCGCTGCGCCAGCTTGAATCCGAGCATCTGATCAGCGTCGTGCCCAATCTCGGCCCGATCGTCACCGTGCTCACCGAAAAGGAAATCCGTTCGATCTATGTGGTGCGCGCCGCGCTCGAAGGCCTTGCCGGCAGGCTGTTTGCCGAAAACGCCAGCGACAGCCAGTGCGCCAAGCTGAAGAAGCTCGGCGCGCGGCTGGACAAGGAATACCGCAAGGGCAATGTCGAAAGCCGCGAGCATATCAAGGCGGAGTTCTACACCCTGCTCACCGAAGGCAGCGACAACGCCGTGCTGACCGAAAGCCTCAGAAGCATGCATGCCCGCATCGCAATGTTCCGCCGCTTCGCCTTCGTCGACGAAACCCGGATCGAGCCCTCGATCGCGGAGCTGGAAACCATCATCAACGCCGCCGCGATTACCCGCGACGGCGATGCGGCGGCGGCGGCCTGCGAACATCACATCGCGCTTGCCGGCGAACTTGCGATCGCCGAATACATGAAGCGCAACAAGGCGATACTGGCCGAAGAATAGGCGGGCCAAGGGCCGGGTCGCCGACAAAGCCCAACCCCTCCCTCCGTCATGCCGGCCTTGAGCCGGCATCCAGGGCCGCACGGCAATGCCATTGCGACAGGTACCGTTTTTGATAGCTCGTGAAATCGCCCTGGACCCCGGATCAGTTCAGGGGCAACGCCGTAACTGCCTGCCGGGCTTGTTAACACACCGTCGCGTCGGCCCCATCACCGTTTCACGAGAGCAGCCGCCGCACGCCGCTATTCCCACCAGCTCCGGTCGCCGGCAACGCCGTGGGCGAGCACCTTGCGGACCGCGTCCTCGGTCAGCGGCGCGGGGTTGTTGAGCACCAGCCGTGTCGCCTTCACCGCAGAGCGGGCGATCTGGTCGAAATGGCGCTCCTCGATCCCCAGCGACGCAAGCTCCAGCGGCGTGCCGGTCTTTTCCAGCAGCGCCTCGATCCTCGCGATCGCGGCCTGGCCGTTCTCCTTCTGCGTGGCGGCGCTGTCGGCGACATCGAGGCAATGCGCGATTTCGGCGAATTCCGCAGGGGCATAGGAGAGGTTCAGCCGCATCACATAAGGCAGCAGCGCGCCGACCCCGAAACCGTGCGGCGTATGACCGATCGCCGCCATCGGGCTCTGGATCGCGTGGGCGGCAGCCGTGCCGGTGGTGTTGATCGCCATGCCGGCGCAATAGGCTGCCAACATCACATCCGCCCGCGCATCAAGATCCGACGGGTTTTCGACGACGCGCTCAAGCGCGCGGTTCATCAGCCGCAGCCCCTTTTCGCAGAACATGTCGGTGATGCGGTTCTTGCCGACATAGATCTGGGTTTCGATCTGCTCGGGGCTGGGGTTCTTCGGCCTGGCGGTATAGGCCTCGACGAGATGCGACAGCGCATCGGCGGCCGTCGCCGCCGTCAGGCCGGGCGGGCAGGTCAGCGTCAGTTCGGGGTCGATGATCGCGATCGCCGGCGCGATACGGGCGTCGGCCACCGCCATCTTCATGCCGGTATCCTCGTCGAACACGATCGCAAGGCTTGTGACCTCGGCGCCGGTTCCCCCGGTCGTCGGGATGGTGACCACCGGAATGCAGGGCCCCGGCACCGCGAACTCGCCGAAATAGTCGCGAACGTCACCGCCATGGGCGAGCACGGCCGAGGCGGCCTTGGCGAGGTCCATGCAGGAACCGCCGCCGACGCCGATGATCACATCGACAGCGCCGGCCATTGCCGCGACATCCATGACGTTCTGGCGCGGCAGGTCCGGCTCGGCCCGATCATAGACCGTGACCGAAACGCCGCATTCGCGCAGATCGTCGGCAAGTGCGGCGAATTCCGGGGTCGTCGCCATCCGCTCGTCGGTCACCACCAGCGCGCGCGTACCGAAGCCGCGCGCATAGCGGCCGAGCTGGCGGCGCTGGCCGGGTCCGAAAAGCACCGTTTTCGGCTGGCGCACGAGACCGAGCCCCAGCGTATTCTCCATCGACATCAGCTCAGCGCCTCGTTGACCGTGACTGCCATGTATTTTGCCTCCATGAATTCATAGATCCCCTCCTGCCCGGCCTCGCGTCCTATCCCCGAAGCCTTGGTGCCGCCGAACGGCGCCTTCGGATCGGCCATGATGCCGCGATTGATGCCGACCATGCCGAATTCCAGCCGCTCGCCGAAGGTCAGCGCCCGCGACAGATCCCTTGTAAACACATAGGACGCCAGGCCGAAATCGCTTTCATTGGCAAAGGAGAGCGCCGTTTCCGGACCATCGACCGAAAAGATGGCGGCAATCGGCGCGAACAGCTCGTTCGAGCACATCACCTCGTTGCGACCTTCGAAGCGCACCACCGTCGGCTCGAAGAAATAGCCCTCGCCCGCAATCGCCTTGCCGCCGGCCATCAATTGCCCGCCGGCATCGGTGAGCTGCTTCAGGGTCTCGCTCAGCCGGTCGCGCTGTTTTGCCGAGATCATCGGCCCGACATCGACCGCCTCCATGCCGTCGCCAACCTTCAGCGCCTTGACCTTGGCGACGAATTTCTCGGTGAATTCGGCCTCCACCCTTCTGTCGACGATGATCCGGTTGGCGGCAACGCAGGCCTGACCGGCATTGCGGAACTTGCAGATGATCGCCTGCTCGACGGCGAGATCGATATCGGCATCATCGAGCACGATGAACGGCCCGTCGCCGCCAAGCTCCATCGAACAGTTGAGGATATTGCGCGCGCCCTGCTCCATCAGCAGGCTTCCCACCCCTGTGGAACCGGTGAACGAGACCTTGCGCAGCCGCCTGTCCGTCAGCAGCGGCTCGGAGACGCCGGAGGATTTCGTCGTGTGCAGCAGATTGACGACGCCCGGCGGAAAGCCCGCATCGTGGAGCACCTCGGCAAACAGAGCGCCCGTCAGCGGGGTTTCCTGCGCGGTCTTGGTGATCGTGGCGCAGCCGGCGGCGAGCGCGGCGCCCGCCTTGCGCACGATCATCAGCAGCGGGAAGTTCCAGGGCGTGATCAGCAGGCAGGGACCGATCGGCTGGTGCTTGACCACCACCCTGAAATCGCCATTGGAACTGTCGGAATAGGAGCCATGCAGATGGGCGCTCTGCTCCGCGAACCACAGCAGGAAATCGGCCGAAAGCAGGAATTCCGCCCGCGATTCCGTCAGCGGCTTGCCGCTTTCCAGCGTCATGATCTTGGTGAACGCTTCTTCGCGCTCGATCATCAGCCGGTAGGCCTTGTGCATCAGATTGGCGCGCGCGCGCGGCGACACCTTTGCCCAGCCGGGTTGGGCCGCGGCCGCGGCGTCAAGCGCGCGGAGCGCTTCGGCAGAGCTTGCATGCGACACGACGGCGACTGGCCGGCCGTTTGCCGGGTTGATCACCTGGAAGTCCGACGGCCCCTCCACCCAGGCGCCGCCGATATAGAGCCTGCGGTCCGGCATCAGAGCGTCATGAGTCGTCGGTAGCGGGCCCGGGCTTTGCTTGTTCATGTCATGCGATCCTTGATGATACGGCGCTGGGGGCTGCCTGTTACCTTAATATGTTCGTATTACGGTATTATAGGAATATGATCATGACAAGAGTGTTTTGCGTCATCGGGCTGATTGACGATAATACCGTAATACCATATGAGTGTGTTAAGAGGAGGCCGGCGGCGCGATTTTACTGTGCCCGTGAGACGCCTGTTTCAGACCACGCGCCGGACCCGCAGGGCTCGGCTTCAGGATAGTGACCGGCGGACGGCTTGCCGCCGCGGAATTTGACGAGAATGGGAGGTTTTATAATGAACGCGGTATCGCACAATCAGCGTGAGCTTGATGTCGCCATCATCGGCGCGGGCGTCGGCGGGCTCTATGCGCTTCACCGGACGCGCAATGTGCTCGGCATGAACGCGGAAGCCTTCGATGACGCCGGCGGCGTCGGCGGCACCTGGTACTGGAACCGCTATCCCGGCTGCCGCGTCGATACCGAATCGACCGTCTATACCTATTCCTTCGACCTCGATATGTTTCAGAACTGGGAATGGTCGGAGCGCTATGCCAAGCAGCCGGAAGTGCTGAACTATCTGAACGCGGTCGCCGACAAGCACGATCTCAAGCGCTCGATCCATTTCAACACCCGCATCGCCCGCGCCGAATGGAACGAGGACGAGGGCCGCTGGCACCTGACCACGGTGGGTGGCGACACCATCAGGGCCAAATATGTGATCGAGGCCGTCGGCCTGCTGTCCTCCTCCTATGCCCCGCAGTTTCCGGACCAGGACAAATTCAGGGGCGAAGTGCTGCTCGCCTCGAAATGGCCGGACGAAGCACCCGATCTCGAAGGCAAGCGCGTCGGCGTGGTCGGCACCGGCTCGACCGGCATCCAGATCATCACCGCGCTGGCGGACAAGGTCGGCCATCTGCATGTGCTGCAGCGCACCGCGCAATGGGTGGTGCCGCTCGGCATCGGCCCGTTCCCGGCGGAAACGCGCGAGAAGATCAAGGCCGATCCTCACGGCTTCCGCGACTGGGCGCTGAGCACCGCGGCGGTTTTCGGCTTCGACGAGAGCACCGTCTCCGCCCTTGATGTCGACGAGGAGGAGCGGCAACGCGTTTACGAAAAGGCCTGGAAAAAGGGCAATGGCTTCAGCTTCCTGCTTGAAACCTTCTCCGATATCCCGGTGACCGCCGAGGCCAACAAGACGGCGACCGACTTCATCAGGTCGAAGATCGACGCCATCGTCAAGGACCCGGAAGTCGCCCGCAAGCTCACCCCGCGCGACTATTACGCCAAGCGTCCGCTGGCCGCCGACGACTACTACGAGACCTATAACCGCGACAATGTCACGCTGCACGACGTCAAGGCCGAGCCGATCGAACGCTACACCGAAAACGGGCTGATCGTCGGCGGGAAGGAACTGGAACTCGACGTCGTGATCATGGCGACCGGCTTCGACGCGATGACCGGCAATTACCTGAAGATCGACACGATCGGCCGCAACGGCGTCCGCCTGAAGGACGCCTGGAGGACGCCTGGAGGCAAGGCCCGCGCGCCTATGCCGGCATGTCGATCGTCGATTTCCCGAACCTGCTGATGGTGTTCGGCCCCTTCAGCCCGTTCACCAGCCAACCGCTGGTGCATGAGTGGCAGGTCGATTTCCTGTGCGACCTGATCGAAAAGGCCGAACAGGGCAACGGCATCATCGAGACCAGCAAAGAGGCCCAGGACGGCTGGGTGCGGGTGTGCCAGGAAGGCATGGCCGGCACGCTGTTCCAGGTCACCGACAGCTGGATCAACGGCGCCAATATCCCCGGCAAGCCCAGAACCTCGATGTGGTACATGGGCGGCATGGGCAATTACATGACCGAAATGAACGCCATCCGCGATGATGACTATCGCGGGTTTGTGGTCGGCTGAGACCGGTCGCCGGAAACACGGGATCGCCCGACGCCTGTCCGGCTTAGACGGGTTTCGGACGATCTTCCGTTCCTCTAACGCTTCAGCCCATAATCTCTCCCCCTGAGGCAGGGCAATCGCATATGGCTTCGCCGCACAGCCCGCAAATCTTCTCGCCCCGGAGGGGAGAGATGTCGCGAAAGCGACAGTGAGGGGCAATGGGCATAAGCCGCAAATTCTGTGCTCTCGGAAAGGCTTCACCCCTCTCTGCCCCTATCGGGGCATCTCTCCCTCAAGGGGAGAGATTGTTGGCGGCAAGGCTCTCGAAAACCGTACGGCTCCGTCATTTGCAGTCAGGCCCCGCCATCCGAGTCCACGCGATTATTTTCCCGTCCTGAATATTCCTGTTACAAAATGCGTATAGTAAGCGCAGTTCAGGAGATTTCGGGAGTATCAGGTGAACCGTGTGGAAGGCATTCTGAGCGGCATTGCGTCACGCACGGCCGCGGCACGGTTCGTGTTGATCGCGGCGACGGCGGTGGCGCTGCTTGCGCTCTATGATGGCGCGCTGCCGGCCTTCGCGGTCGTCTTCGCCTGGGCCATCATCTGCATCGCCGCCATTGCCGGCATCCGTCCCCGGACGGAGACGGCGGAGGAGACTGTTCCGGATAGTGCGGAGACCGCCCTCGCTCTTGATTTCGGCGATCTTCCCCGCCTTCTCGAGGAGATCGACCTTGCGATCTATCTTCTGGGGCCCGACGGCACGGTGCTGTTCCAGAACCGCTCGGCAAGCGACACGTTCGGAAAATTCCCGCTCGGCTCCCATATCTCGGCGCGCATGCGCGCGCCGGGCGTGCTCGACATCATCCGCGATACGCTGGCCAACGGCCGATCCAACCAGATCGAATATTCCGAGCGCCTGCCCTCCGAACGCGTCTATCTGGTGCGCAGCGCCCCGGTTTCCGATGCCGAAAACCCGATTTTCATGCTGGTGCTGCGCGATGTCTCCGAGGCCCGGCGGATCGATCGGATGCGCTCGGATTTCGTTGCCAATGCCAGCCACGAATTGCGCACCCCGCTTGCCTCGCTGCGCGGTTATATCGAGACGCTTCAGGGACCCGCAAAGCACGATGTGAAGGCGCAGGAGCGGTTTCTGCCGATCATGCTCGATCAGGCAACCCGTATGAGCCGGCTGGTCGACGATCTGATGAGCCTGTCGCGGCTGGAGGCCAAGGCGCATCTGCCGCCGGACCAGACGGTCACGCTCAACGCCCTGCTCGGCCATGTCCGCGACAGCCTGCTGCCGCTGGCCGAGGATCTGGAGGTTTCGATCCATCTGTTCATGCCCGAGGAACCGGTGACGGTGAACGGCGACAAGGACGAACTGGTGGAAGTGTTCGAAAACCTGATCGAAAACGCCTGCAAATACGGCTCCGAGGGCGGCAAGGTCGAGGTCTATCTCAAACCGCTGTCGCCCTCCGGCGCTGAAGTTTCGGTGGTCGATCACGGCCCCGGCATCCCCTCCGAACACGTGCCGCGACTCACCGAACGCTTCTACCGCGTCTCGGTCGCCGACAGCCGTTCCAAGAAAGGCACCGGCCTTGGCCTGGCAATCGTCAAGCATATCCTGACCCGCCATCGCGCCCGGCTTACGGTCAAATCCGAAGTCGGCCAGGGCACGACTTTCACCGTCCGGTTCTGATCGCTCGTCCGATATGAAAATATTATTATTTTCATAGAGATAGACTGTCATAAAACTGAAATAAAAATGACATAAAACGGGGCAGCCCGGAGAGGGCGCCGCAAAGCCGCAAGAGGCGAACCCAGCCATGACGTCATTCATCCTGCCGATCGTCACGCTCGCCGCAGCGCTTGCCTTTTCCGCGCCGGCGCTCGCGCGCAGCCAGATCCAGATCGCGGGCTCCTCCACCGTGCTGCCCTATGCCAAGATCGTGGCCGAGACCTTCGGCGAGATCTTTCCCGACTACCGGACGCCGATCGTGGAATCGGGCGGCTCGTCGGCGGGGCTCAAGGAATTCTGCAAGGGCGTCGGACCGCGCACCATCGATATCGCCAATTCCTCGCGGCCGATCCGGCCGGGCGAACGCGAAAACTGCGCGAAGAATGGCGTCACCGGCATTGCCGAGATCGTGTTCGGCTACGACGGCATCGTGTTTGCGACCGATGCCGCAATGGAGCAGATGGCGCTGACGCCGCTCGACCTCTATCACGCGCTCGCCGCCGAACTGGTGATCGACGGCAAGCTGGTGGAAAACCCCTATACCCGCTGGGCGCAAGTCAATCCGGCGCTCCCCGACAGCGAGATCACCGCCTATATTCCCGGCGAAAAGCACGGCACCCGCGAAGTGTTCGAGGAAAAGGTGCTGGCGGTCGGTTGCGAGGAGGCGGGCGCGGTCGAATTTCTCACGGGGGAATTCGGGGAGAAGCAGGGCGAGAGCAAGTGCATCGCCGTGCGCAAGGATGGCCGCGCGCCCGGTATCGACGGCGATTATACCGAGACGCTGGCGCGGGTCGCCGCCAACCGCTCCGCGCTCGGCGTCTTCGGCCTCTCCTTCTATGACAACAACGCCGACAAGCTGAACGTGGCGACCATCGACGGCGTCACGCCGACGCTCGCAACCGTCGGCTCCGGCGAATACCCGGTGTCGCGACCGCTCTATTTCTACGTCAAGCTGGCCCATGTCGGCGCGATTGCGGGGTTGCAGGAATATGTCGACTTCTTCCTGTCCGACGATATGGCCGGGCCTTACGGGCCGCTCGCCGAATACGGCCTGGTGCCGGCCTCAAAGGCCGAAAGGGCGGCAACCGAGGCCGCTTTCGAAAAGGGCGTGATGCTACAGCAGACGCAGTAACGCCCGATGTGAATGACAAGTCCCGCCGGTGGCGGGAAAAAAGGGGCCGCACGCCCCGGATGGTCCGGATATGCATGTGTTTTTGATCATACTGGCGCTTATCGTGCTGTTTGGCGCAGGCGGCTTCTTCGCGGCCCGCGCCAAAGCCTATGCGCTGGCGGATGCCGGGCGGATCAATTCCCGGCCCAGCCATCACGCATCTTTCGTGACGATCGCAACCGTTATTCCCGCGATGCTGCTGACGGCGGTGTGGATGGTGGCGAGCCCGCTTCTGATCGGCGGGGAAATCCGTGAGGGTTTTCCCGAAAGCGTGAAGCAACAGCCGGCCTCGGCCCAGAGCCTGACCTTCAACACCGTCACCTCGGTGGCCTACGGCCTGCGCCAGCTTCCAGACAGCGCGCGCGAACGCGTGGCCGAGGATTCCAGCCAGCTTCGCGCCGTGCTCGCCAGAAGCGGCATCCCGCTGGCCTCCAGTCCGCAGCCCTTCGTGCTGGCATCGGCCGAGCGGATGAACACGCTTTCGGCGAAAAGCAGCTATGCGATGGCGGCCGCCGTGCTGGCGGTGGCGCTGGTTTCGCTGGCGCTTGCCTTTCGCGCGGTCAGACCGCAATTTCACGCCCGCAACCGCGTCGAGCAGGTGGTGCTGGCGGCCCTGCTGCTGGCCTCCACCATCGCGATCCTGACGACCGTCGGCATCGTGCTGTCGATGCTGTCGGAATCGCTGCGCTTCTTTGCGCAGGTTCCGCCGATGGATTTCTTCTTCGGCACGGTCTGGGACCCGCGCTTCGCCGCCGCCGGCGAGAGCGGCTCACCCGGTCAGTTCGGCCTGATCCCGCTTCTGGCCGGCACGATCTACATTTCGGTGGTGGCGATGGCGGTTGCCGTGCCGGTCGGGCTCTATGCCGCGATCTACATGTCGGAATATGCAAGCGGACGCCTGCGCGCGATCGCCAAGCCGCTTCTGGAAGTGCTGGCGGGCATTCCGACCATCGTCTACGGCTTCTTCGCGCTGGTGACGGTCGGCCCGCTGCTGCGTGACCTGTCCGTCGAGCTAAACGGGCTTTTCACCGGCGATTACCGCAATTTCATCGAGGCGCAGTCGGTGCTGACGGCGGGCCTGGTGATGGGCATCATGCTGATCCCGTTCGTCTCCTCGCTGTCGGACGACATCATCAACGCGGTGCCCGACAGCCTGCGCAAGGGCTCGCTCGGGCTCGGGGCCACGCAATCGGAAACCATCAAGCGCGTGGTGCTGCCGGCAGCCCTTCCCGGCATTGTCGGCGCGCTGCTGCTGACCGCCTCGCGCGCGATCGGCGAGACCATGATCGTGGTGCTGGCCGCAGGCGTCGCCGCCAATCTGCAGATCAATCCGTTCGAGCCGATGACGACGGTGACGGTCAAGATCGTCAACCAGCTCACCGGCGACCTCGAATTCAATACGCCCCAGACGCTGGTGGCTTTCGCGCTCGGACTGACCCTGTTCGTGATCACGCTCTGCCTCAATGTCTACGCGCTCTATGTCGTGCGCAAATATCGGGAGCAGTACGCATGAGCGAGACATTCACCAATCCGAACGAGGCGGAGGATTTCCGCCGCAACGTGACCGAGACCCGCCGCAAGGGGTTGAAACGCCGCCACCGCGCGGAAAAGCGTTTTCGGGTGTTCGGCTTCCTCGCGATCGCCGCCGGCCTGTTTTTCCTGGCAGCACTGCTGTTTTCGGTCGCCGGCAAGGGCTTCACCGCGTTCCAGCAGACCACGATCACGCTGCCGATCACGTTTAGCGAAGCAGTCGTCGACCCCGACGGCCTGCGCGATGAAAATCCGCGGCTGCTGCTCATCGCAAACTATCCGGTTCTGGTCGGGGACGCGCTGGCGAAAACGCTCGGTCTCGACCCCGCCAATGACGCCGAAATGCGCGCGGCGATGCGGCTTGTCTCGCGCTCGGCCCGCGTCGACCTGCGTGACGTGGTGATGGACGACCCGTCGGTGATCGGCAAGACCGTCGACGTGAAGCTGCTTGCCGCCGCCGATATCGATTCCGCCAACAAGGGCCAGATCGACCTGTCGATGCCGGAAGCCAGCCGTCGCGTCTCCGACCAGCAGGCCGCATGGATGGCGGAGTTGAAGGCCGAGGGCCGGCTGCACAAAAGCTTCAACACCGGCTTCTTCACCCATGGCGCCTCCTCGCGTCCGGAATCGGCGGGCATCGGCGTCGCCTTCGTCGGCACGCTCTACATGATGGGCATCGTGCTGGTGTTGTCGCTGCCGCTCGGCGTGGCATCCGCGATCTATCTCGAGGAATTCGCGCCGAAGAACCGGTTCACCGATGTCATCGAGGTCAATATCAACAATCTCGCCGCCGTGCCGTCGATCGTCTTCGGACTTCTGGGCGTGGCGCTGTTCATCGGCTTCCTCGGCCTGCCGCGCTCGGCGGCCCTCGTCGGCGGCCTTGTGCTGACGCTGATGACGCTGCCGACGATCATTATCGCCACCCGCGCCGCACTCAAGGCGGTGCCGCCCTCGATCCGCTCGGCAGCGCTCGGCGTCGGCGCCTCGAAGATGCAGGCGGTGTTCCACCACGTGCTGCCGCTCGCTATGCCCGGCATCCTGACCGGCACGATCATCGGCCTTGCCCGCGCGCTCGGCGAGACAGCGCCCTTGCTGCTGATCGGCATGGTCGCCTTCGTCGCGGATTATCCGGCAAGCCCGCTCGATCCCTCGACCGCGCTGCCGGTGCAGATCTACATGTGGGCGGGCGAGGCCGAGCGCGCCTTCGTCGAGCGCACCTCGGCGGCGATCATCGTGCTGCTGGTGTTCCTGATCCTGATGAATTTGACCGCGGTCATTCTCCGCCGCCGCTTCGAGCGGCGCTGGTAGGAGGCGGAGATGAACCTTGATGCGAAAAAGACAATGGGCCCAAATATGAACGAACAAACCTACAAGATGGCCGGCAAGGATGTCTCCGTCTATTACGGCCAGAAGCGGGCGCTGTTCGACGTCAACCTCAATATCCGCCAGAATGCCGTGACCGCGCTGATCGGCCCGTCGGGCTGCGGCAAGTCGACCTTTCTGCGCACGCTGAACCGCATGAACGACACGATCGACAATTGCCGGGTGACCGGCGCGATCACGCTCGACGGCGAGGATATCTATACTTCCGGCATCGACGTGGTGGAGTTGCGCGCCCGCGTCGGCATGGTGTTCCAGAACCCGAACCCGTTTCCGAAATCGATCTACGAGAATGTCGCCTACGGCCCGCGCATTCACGGCCTTGCCCGCCACCGCGCCGATTTCGACCGGATCGTGGAAACCAGCCTGCAGAAGGCCGGCCTGTTCAACGAGGTCAAGGACCGCCTGCAGGAGCCCGGCACCAGCCTTTCGGGCGGCCAGCAGCAGCGGCTCTGTATCGCGCGCGCGATCGCCGTCAGCCCCGAGGTGATCCTGATGGACGAGCCGTGCTCGGCGCTCGACCCGATCGCGACCGCCCGCGTGGAAGAACTGATCAGCGAGCTGAAACAGAACTACACCATCGTGATGGTGACCCATTCGATGCAGCAGGCCGCCCGCGTTTCAGAGCGCACGGCCATGTTCCATCTCGGCTACATGGTCGAGGAGGACGACACCGACACGATTTTCACCAATCCCACCGACAGCCGCACCCAGGATTATATCATGGGCCGGTTCGGTTAGAGCGCGTCCAGGAAAAGTGGACACCGGTTTTCCGTCCGGACGCGCGGTAAAACAAGAGGTTAGAGCGTGTTCGCGATTCAACGAAACGCGGACAGGCTCTCAGGAGAAACAGAGATGGCACACTCGCATATCATATCGGCGTTCGACGACGAGCTGAAATACCTCCAGCGCCGGATTTCCGAAATGGGCGGCATGGCGGAGGAAATGGTCTCGCAATCCGTCGTGGCGCTGGTCAACACCGATACCGAGCTCGCCGAAAAGGTGATTGCCGAGGATCTGGCGCTTGACGAGGCCGAACGCGAGGTCGGCGAAAAGGCGATCGTCACCATCGCCAGACGCCAGCCGGTGGCAACGGACCTGCGCGAAATCATGGGCGCGATCCGGATCGCAGCCGATCTCGAGCGCGTCGGCGACATGGCCAAGAACACCGCCAAGCGGGTGATCTCGGTGCAGGGCACCGGCGTGCCGCGCAAGCTCGCCCACGGCATCGAGCACCTGTCGGAACTGGCGCTGTTGCAGCTCAAGGAAGTGCTCGACGCCTACACCTCGCGCCAGGCCGACAAGGCCAATTCGATCCGCGAGCGCGACGAGGAGATCGACGCGATCTACACCTCGCTGTTCCGCGAGCTTTTGACCTACATGATGGAAGATCCGCGCAACATCACCACCTGCACGCATCTTCTGTTCTGCGCCAAGAATATCGAGCGCATCGGCGACCATGCGACCAACATCGCCGAGATGATCTACTACATCGCCACCGGCTCGCAGCCGCAGGGAGAACGCCCGAAGGACGACATGTCGCCCTCGGTCGGCTCCGGCGAGAGCAAGTCCTGAAACCATTTGACAGAGGCACGAGATGGTTCCGAAGATCGCAGTTGTCGAAGATGAAGAAGCGCTGAGCGTCCTGCTGCGCTACAACCTCGAATCCGAAGGCTACGAGGTCGAGACGATCTCGCGCGGCGACGAGGCCGAGATCAGGCTGCAGGAGCGGGTGCCGGACCTTCTGCTGCTCGACTGGATGCTGCCCGGCGTTTCCGGCATCGAGCTTTGCCGGCGCCTGCGCATGCGGCCCGAGACCGAGCGGTTGCCGATCATCATGCTGACGGCGCGCGGCGAGGAGAGCGAGCGGGTGCGCGGCCTTGCGATCGGCGCCGACGACTATGTCGTCAAGCCGTTCTCGACCCCGGAGCTGATGGCCCGGGTCAGGGCGATCCTGCGCCGGGCCCGGCCGGAAGTGCTGTCCAGCGTGCTCAAATGCGGCGATATCGAGCTGGACCGCGAGACCCACCGCGTCCACCGCAAGGCCAAGGAAGTGCGGCTCGGGCCGACCGAGTTCCGGCTTCTGGAATTCCTGATGACCTCGCCGGGCCGGGTATTTTCCCGCTCCCAGCTTCTCGACGGCGTCTGGGGCCACGACATCTATGTCGACGAGCGCACCGTCGACGTCCATGTCGGCCGTCTCAGAAAGGCGCTCAACTTCTCGCAGATGCCGGACGTGATCCGCACCGTGCGCGGCGCGGGCTATTCGATGGAAGTGTGAGGGGCCTCTCAGTCGTCCCCTTCTCCCCTTGGGGAGAAGGTGGCCGTAGGCCGGATGAGGGCAAGCTGCATCACCGTGGTTGAAACGCTCGCGGCACTGGTTTTCACCCCCTGTCCGGCCACGGAAAGTTGCAAGACCCTCCCCTCACCGGGCGCATTCGCGCCACCCTCTCCCCTGCGGGGCGAGGGGGTGGAAGACTGCGATGCCGATGCGCTTCATCGGCGCCTCGCCTTCGGAAATTCCGTTAATACCGCCCACCGTCATTGCGATACCTCATCGTTTCTTTATCCTCAGACCACCAAAGCACTGTCCTTTCCTGCACCAGCGATTGATTTTTCCCTCCGAACAGGGCACGGACAGAACCGTCAGACGAAAGGGATGATGATGACGAGCGCGAGTTTTACCGAGCCGGTGGTGATGGCCGATCTGATGGCCCGCATGCTGTGGGAGATCGAGGCGGTGCATTTTTCCCCCGATGAGCCCTACAAGCTTTCCTCCGGTCTGGTGAGCCCGGTCTATATCGACTGCCGTCGGCTGATTTCCTTTCCCCGAATCCGCTCCACCCTGATGGATTTCGCCGCCGCAAAGATCATGAGCGAGGCCGGCTTCGAACAGTTCGACTGCGTGGCCGGCGGCGAGACCGCGGGCATTCCCTTTGCCGCCTTCCTCGCCGACCGTCTCGACCTGCCGATGATCTATTGCCGCAAGAAGCCGAAGGGCTACGGCAAGAACGCCCAGATCGAGGGCCATATGAACGAGGGCGCGAGGGTGCTGGTGATCGAGGACCTGACCACGGCGGGCGGCTCGATGTTCAACTTCATCAATGCGATCCGCGATGCCGGCGGTATCGTGAAGCATGGCATGGCACTGTTCTACTACGATATTTTCACCGAAGCCGGGAAACGATTCGAGAGTGGCGGCGTTGACCTCCATTACATCGCGACCTGGCGGAACGTGCTGGCGGTGGCGCGCGAGAAAAAGCGGTTCGATGCGAAAACGCTCGATTCCGTCGCCGATTTCCTCGATCGGCCGATGGCCTGGTCAAAGGCGCGCGGCGGCGTTGACGTGTTGCCCGTCTGACCCGGCCCGGACGCGAAAAGAACAAATTGGGAGAAGACCATGATCCTGTGCTGCGGCGAAGCCCTTATCGACATGCTGCCCCGTGAGACCACCGGCGGCGAGCCGGCGTTCTCGCCCTATGCCGGCGGCGCGGTCTGCAACACGGCGGTGGCCCTTGCCCGGCTCGGCCGGCCGACCGGCTTCTTCTCCGGCCTTTCATCGGACCTGATGGGCGATATCATTCGTGACAAGCTCGACGCCTCGAAGGTCGACCATTCCTATGTCGCAACCTCCGACCGGCCGACCACGCTCGCCTTCGTCAAGCTGGTGAACGGCTCGGCAAGCTACGCCTTCTACGACGAGAACACCGCCGGCCGGATGATCACCGAGGACGACCTGCCGGTGATCGGCGATGATTGCAGCGCGATGCATTTCGGCGCGATCAGCCTGATCCCGGAGCCCTGCGGGTCGACCTATGAGGCGCTGCTGATGCGCGAGGCGGAAAAGCGCGTAATCTCGCTCGACCCGAATATCCGCCCAAGCTTCATCACCGACGCCGAAAAGCATCGCGCCCGGATCGAGCGGATGGCGGCGAAATCCGACATTCTGAAATTCTCCGACGAGGACCTCGACTGGTTCGGACTGGACGGCTCGCTCGACGACAAGGCGCGCCGCTGGATCGCGGCCGGCGCCAGTCTTGTCGTCATCACCCGCGGCAGTGACAGCGCGATCGGTTACACGGCCACGGAAAAGGTCGAAGTCCCCAGCGAAAAGGTCGAGGTGGTCGACACCGTCGGCGCCGGCGACACTTTCGACGCCGGCATCCTCGCCTCGCTCGATCTCGCCGGCCTCCTGACCAAGGACAAGGTGAAGTCGCTTTCAGCCGACGCCATCCGCGATGCGCTGGCGCTCGGCGCAAAAGCCGCCGCCGTCACCGTATCCCGCGCCGGCGCCAACCCGCCCTTCGCGCACGAAATCGGGCTGTGAGCCGGCGCGCGGGTCACGCCTGACCCGTGCCTAGACCTACACCAGCCCCCTGCCCTTCAGCATTGCCGCCGGGCCCGGCATGCGGCCGCGAAACGCCTGATAGGCCGCCTCGGGGGCAACCGAGCCGCCCTTTGTCAGGATTTCCGTCTTGAGCCGGCTGGCGGTCGTCTGATCGAAGACATCGCCCGCTTCCACGAAGGCCTCGAAGGCGTCGGCGTCGAGCACTTCGGACCACATGTAGGAATAATATCCTGCGGAATAGCCATCGCCCGAGAAGATATGCAGGAAATGCGGGATCGCATGGCGCATCGCGATCGCCTTCGGCATCCCGATCGCATTGAGCACGCCGTCCTGAAACGCCACCGGATCGGCCGGCGGGTGTTCCGCGGTATGAAGACGCATGTCGACGATCGCGCAGGCGGTATATTCGACGGTGGCATGGGCCTGACCGAAGGTCGCGGCGGCAAACACCTTTTCCATCAGCGCATCCGGCATCGCCTCGCCGGTTTCCGCGTGCAGCGCATAGGTCTTCAGCACTTCGGGCGTGGTCAGCCAGTGTTCATTGAGCTGGGAGGGCAGTTCCACGAAATCGCGATCGACGCCGGTGCCCGAGACCGAGGGATAGGTGACATCCGACAGCATGCCGTGCAGCGCATGACCGAATTCGTGGAACAGCGTGCGGGCGTCGTCCAGCGACAGCAGTGCGGGCTTTCCGGCGCCGGGCTTGGCGAAATTGCAGACATTGATCACGATCGGCATCTCGCCCTCATCACCGTTCGGCAGCGTCAGTCGGTGCTGGCTCTGCAGCGCGTTCATCCAGGCGCCGGACCGCTTCGAGGTGCGGTTGAAATAATCGCCGAGGAACAGTGCGATCACGTCATCGTCGGCGTTTCGGATTTCATAGACCCGCACATCGGGGTGATAGGCCGTCACATCCGGCCTGGCCACGGCGTGGATGCCGAACAGCCGCTCGGCCACCGAAAAGCAGGCCTCGATGACCTTTTCAAGCTGGAGATAGGGTTTCACCTCGCTCTCCGAAAAAGCGAATTTGCGGGCCTTCAGCTTCTCGGCATAATAGCGCCAGTCCCAGGCCTCGATCTCGCCATTATAGCCGTCTTCGGCGGCCAGTTCCCGCAATTCCGCCTCGTCGGCGGCGGCAGCCTTCACGGCCTTTTCCCAGACATCCATCAACAGCATGTCGACGGCATTCGCCGTCTTGGCCATGGTGTTGTCGAGCTTCAGCGCGGCGAAATTCTCGTAGCCGAGGAGTGCGGCCTTTTCAGCGCGCAACGCCAGCGTTTCCTTCATGATTTCGCGATTGTCATGCTCGCCGCCGGAAAGGCCGCGCGCGGTCCAGGCGCGGAACGCCTTTTCGCGCAGGTCGCGCCGGGCAGACAGCGTCAGGAACGGCTCCACGATCGAGCGCGACAGGGTGACGGCATATTCGCCGTCTCGGCCGCGCCCGGTGGCGGCCCCCGCCATCGCGTCGACCAGAAAGTCGGGAAGGCCCGCAAGTTCGTCAGGCTCGCTCAGGAACAGCGCCCAGCCGCTTTCGTCGGCAAGCACGTTCTGGCCGAAGGCGGCGCCAAGCTCCGCAAGCCTGCGGTTAACGGCGGCAAGCCGCTCCTGCTCTGCGCCCTCAAGCTTCGCGCCGGAGCGGACGAAGCCCTTCCAGTGGCGCTCCAGCACGCGCAGCTGCTCGCCGGTCAGTCCCAGCGCATCGCGCCCCTGCCAGAGCGTGTCGATGCGCTGAAACAACGCCTTGTTGGCGCCGATCGCGGAGTAATGGCCGGAGAGTTTCGGCACGACCTCGCGCTCGATCTTCTGGATTTCCGGATTGGTATCGGCCCCGGCCCTGGTGAAGAACACCGCGCTGACGCGCGACAGCGCATCGCCTGAAACCTCGAGCGCCTCCACCGTGTTGACGAAATCGGGGGCATCCGGGTTGGTCGCGATCGCGTCGATCTCGCGATCATGGTCGGCCATCGCCCAGTCAAAGGCAGCGGTGAAATCGCCCTCTGCGATGCGGTCGAATTCGGGCAGGCCCGAAAATCCTTGCCAGCGGATGAGGGCGCTGTTGATCTCGTCGGTCATGTCGCATCGGTCCTTTCATGCTGCCGGCTGGCTTCTCATGTGTGTGCGGCAGACGCGGCTTCAAGGCAAGAGGGTTGATTGAGTCCTGAAATAATAGTAAGCAAAGCTTATTAATTACCGGCGACGGGAAACGCAATGACGCAAGCTTCGGTCGACAGGCTTGGCTTCCTGCTGAGCGATGTCGCGCGGCTGTTTCGCGCGGCCTTCGAACGCGAGATCGCAAAAAGCGGCCTTGGCATCACGCCGGGCGAGGCGCGCGCGCTGGCCCGCATTGCCGCGATCAACGGCGTACGCCAGAGCGAGATCGCGGTGGCGCTCGGCATCGAGCCGATGACGCTGTCGCGCTATGTCGACGGGCTGGAAAAGGCCGGGCTGATCAAACGCAAGACCGACCCGAAGGACGGGCGCGCCAAATGCGTGACCACCACGGAAAAGGCCGGCGACGTGCTGGCGGTCATCCGCGCGCACGCCGACGATCTGGTCTTGCGCCTGCAGGCGGGCCTTGACGAAAGTGACAAGCAGGCACTCACCAGGGCGCTGAGAACCATGCGCGACAATTTCGCGCAGCTTTGAAAGATGATCACGCGATGAGCAAGGCTCCCGCAACGCGACCGCTGATGAGTGAGGGCCGCACAAGCTTTTTAGGCGCGGCGCTCTCCATGCTCGGGCCGATCTCGCTGTCGCTCTACACCCCGGCCATGCCGGCGCTGACGGAGGCCTTTGCCACCACAGAGGCGGCGATCAAGCTTTCGCTCTCGCTCTATTTCGGCGGCTTCGCCTTCGCCATGCTCGCCACCGGTCCGATGGCGGATGCGTTCGGGCGGCGGCGCACGGTCGTGGGGTTCCTGGCGCTCTATCTGATCGGCAGCATCATGGCCACCTTCGCCGTCGGCGTGCCGATGCTGCTGGCCGGGCGGCTGGTGCAGGGCATCGGCGCATCGGTCGGGATGACCGTCGGACGCGCGATCGTGCGCGACCAGTTCACCGGCGAACCGGCGGCGCGGATCCTCAACATGCTCGGCATCATGCTCGCCGTCGGACCGGCGATCGCGCCGACATTCGGCGGCATCATCCTGTACCTGATCGGCTGGAAGGCAATCTTCGTCACCATGATCGGCTTCGGCCTGACGCTCGGCGCGCTGGTGCTGCTGCTGATGGCGGAGACCGGCCAGCCCGATCGCGCCAAGGCCCGGCCGCTGCCGCTTCTGAAGGCCTATGGCCGGCTGTTGCGCAACCAGCATTTCATGGCCTCCTCGCTGATCATCGCCGCTTCCACCGGCTCGCTTTACGCGCTGGCCTCGATCCTACCCTTCGTGATGATCAATCTTGCGGGTCTGTCGCCCTCGCAATTCGGCCTCGGCATGCTGATGCAGACCGGCTGCTATTTCTCCGGCTCGGTGATCTTCCGTATCGCGCTTCGCTGGTTTACCTCGCGCGCCATGGTCGGCTTCGGCCTGGTGTTCGTCGGCATCGGCGCGGTTGCGCTTGCGATTTCGACCGAGGTTCTGCCGATCTCCTATCTTTCGGTGATGCTGCCGGTCGGCTGTTTTGCCTTCGGCATCGCCTTCCTGATGCCCTATATCACCAATGCCGCGCTGCTGCCGTTTCCCGATATCGCCGGCTCCGCCTCGGCGATGATGGGCTTCATGCAGATGGGCTCCGGCCTCGTCACCGGCATGATCGCCGCCGCCCTCGGCTCCCCGGTGCTGGCAATGCAGATCATGGTGCCGGCGATGGGCGCGATCGCGGTGATCTGCTATCTCTGGCTGCGGCTGGTCGAGGGGAGAGGCCCCGACGCGGAGGAACCCGCAGAACAGCAGACTTCCGGAGACGACTGGAGCGAAAAACCCCGGTCGATCGCGGCGATGAAATAGCAAAGCCGGAGCCTTTCAGCCCCGGCCCAGACTGCTGAAAAAGTCCTTTTCAAGCTCCTCCGTCATGCCGGGCTCGACCCGGCATCCAGGGCCGCTTGTGGTGGATTTCAAGAAAGAGTCTTTGCGCGCAAGGACTTGCGCTTGCTGGATCCCGGATCAAGTCCGGGATGACGGCGGAGAGGGAGGCGACTCCGTACTCACTTACGGGGTTTGTCAGCAGTCTGAGCCGGAGCCTTTCGGCCCCGGCCTTTAATTTTCTACGGTGGCTTGAAGCTCAGCTCCGGTCGCGCTTGGCGAGTGTGCGAAGCCGCAGCGCGTTGAGCTTGATGAAGCCGGCGGCGTCCTTCTGGTCGTAGGCGCCGTGGTCGTCCTCGAAGGTGACGAGGGCTTCGGAATAGAGCGATTTCGGGCTGTCGCGGCCGATGACCATGACATTGCCCTTGTAGAGCTTCAGCGTCACCTCGCCCTCGACATGCTCCTGGCTCCGGTCGATCGCGGCCTGCAGCATGTAGCGCTCGGGCGAGAACCAGAAGCCGTAATAGATCAGTTCCGCATAGCGCGGCATCAGCTCGTCCTTGAGGTGGGCCGCGCCCCGGTCGAGCGTGATGGATTCGATCGCACGATGGGCGGTCAGAAGAATGGTGCCGCCGGGGGTCTCGTAGACGCCGCGCGACTTCATGCCGACGAAGCGGTTTTCCACGAGGTCAAGCCGGCCGATGCCGTTGTCGCGGCCGTAATCGTTGAGCTTTGCCAGAAGCGTCGCCGGGCTCAGCCGCTCGCCATTGATCGAAACGGCGTCGCCCTTTTCGAAACCGACCTTGATGACGGTCGCCTTGTCGGGCGCGGCCTCCGGCGAAAGCGTGCGCATATGGACATATTCCGGCGCCTCGATGGCCGGATCTTCCAGCACGCGGCCTTCGGATGACGAATGCAGCAAATTGGCGTCGACCGAGAACGGGGCCTCGCCGCGCTTGTTCTTGGCGATCGGGATCTGGTGCTTCTCGGCGAATTCCAGAAGGTCGGTCCGGCTCTTGAACGTCCAGTCGCGCCAAGGCGCGATGATCTTGATGTCGGGGTTCAGCGCATAGGCCGACATTTCGAAGCGGACCTGGTCATTGCCCTTGCCTGTCGCGCCATGGGCGATCGCGTCGGCGCCGGTCTTTTCGGCGATCTCGATCAGGTGCTTGGAAATCAGCGGCCGGGCGATCGATGTGCCGAGCAGGTAGACGCCCTCATAGACGGCATTGGCGCGGAACATCGGGAAGACGAAATCGCGCACGAATTCCTCGCGCACATCCTCGATGAAGATTTCCTTCACGCCCGCCTGTTCGGCCTTCAGGCGCGCCGGTTCCAGCTCCTCGCCCTGGCCGAGGTCGGCGGTGAAGGTGACGACTTCAGCACCGAATTCGGTCTGGAGCCATTTCAGGATGATCGAGGTGTCGAGGCCGCCGGAATAGGCGAGCACGACCTTCTTGACGTCTTTGTGCGTTGCCATTTGAGTTCAGGTCCATGTGGTGTTCTGGTGGTGTCTTGAATGTGCCAGCCGTTTTAGCGGCTTTGCGCCGTCACGCAAGGAAAACCCGTGATAAGGCGATAAAACGCCGCACGCTCTCGCCAAATTGCGGATTGACACGCCGTTTCATCTGCCAAAAAGTCGTCGGCAAGGCAAACCGCGCGCCCGATCGCCCCCGGCGATCCGGGAGAAAGCGGAAAACGGGAGGAAATCATGAGCCAGCACCCTGCACTGCAAGCGGGCAATTCCGCCGTCATCACCGGCGGCGCATCCGGCATCGGGCTTGCCGCCGCGAAGGCGTTCATCGATCTCGGCATGAATGTGATGATCGCCGACCTGAAGGGCGAGAAGCTGAAAGCGGCGGGCCGGGAGCTGGCCGAGCTTGCCGACAACAAGGGCGTCAAGGCGCTCGCACACGCGACCGACGTCTCCGACCTGTCGGAACTGGAGGAGCTTGAACGCGCCGCCAACCGCGCGTTCGGCAATATCCACGTGCTGATGAACAATGCCGGGATCCAGCCCGGCACCGGCATTTTCGGCAAGCAGATGCCCTGGGACCGGATCATCGCCGTCAACCTCACCGGCGTCATCAGCGGCACCCGCATCTTCGCGCCTGAAATGCGCGCCCATGGCGAGCCGGCGCTGATCATCAATACCGGCTCGAAACAGGGCATCACCACGCCGCCCGGCAACCCGGCCTATAATGTCGCAAAAGCCGGCGTGAAGGCGTTCACCGAGGCGCTGCAGCATGAATTGCGCAATATCGAGGGCTGCAGGCTCGAAGCCCATCTACTGATCCCGGGCTTCGTGTTCACGCCGCTGACCGCCAATGGCCGCGCCGACAAACCCAAGGGCGCATGGACCCCGAAGCAGACCGTGGAGTTCATGCTGAAAAGCCTGGAAAACGGCGATTTCTATATCCTGTGCCCGGACGGCGAGGTCGACCGCGTCACCGACGAGAAGCGGATGATGTGGGCGATCGGCGACATCGTCGAGAACCGCCCGCCGCTGTCGCGCTGGCATCCCGACTACGGCGATGCGTTCAAGGCCTATCTGAACGGCGACGGCGATGGCCATTGACGAGGAACTGAGCGCGCGGGTCCGCGACCGTCTCGCCGGCCTTGAAGGGCTCGGCGAGAAAAAGATGTTCGGCGGGCTCTGCTTTCTGGTGAACGGCCACATGGTGGTGGCCGTCAGCCGGCGCAAATCCGGCGAGGGCAATTATCTGTTCCGCGTCGGCAAGGAAAACGCCGATGCCGCGGCAAAACTCGGCCAATCGGAACCGATGGTGCATGGCGGGCGAAAGATGAGCGGGTTCTACCATGTCGACGCCGATGACTGCCCGGACGCGACCTTCAACGAATGGCTGTCGATCGCCGTCGAAAACGCCTATTCCCTGCCGCCCAAGGCATAAACGCAGTGTCTTCGGCAGCGCTCTTGTTTTCGAAGCGCGCGCCGCTCATATTGCCGTCGATCCTTTCAACTGAAGACGCGACCGTTGCAGCCAGACGGAAGACGCGCGACGGGAGAATTCCATGTATACCGGCATCGTCCAGGCCGTCCGGCCGCTCGCCGACATCGCCGCCTATAACGGCGGCAAGACATTCACGGTCTCCTTCACCGACGACCTGCTGGACGGGTTGAAGCTCGGCGCAAGCGTGAATATCGAGGGCGTGTGCCTGTCGGTCACAGGGATTTCCGGAAACAATGTCACCTTCGATGCGATGAACGCCACGCTGGAGCGCACCAATCTGGAGCGATTTTCGGCAGGCGACGGCGTCAATCTCGAGCGCTCGGCGAAGATGACCGACGAGAATGGCGGCCATGTGATCGCCGGCCATGTGGCAACGACCGCGGTGGTGGAGGAAATCAGCACCGCCGAGGAAAAGGCCTTCATCCGCTTCCGTGTTCCAGAGGACTGGGCGAAATATATTTTCGCGCGCGGCTTTCTGGCGGTCAACGGCTGCAGCCTGACGGTGGCCGAGGTCGACGACAACCTGTTCACCATCAACCTGATCCCGGAAACGCTGCGCCAGACGACGTTCGCCCATTACAAGCCCGGCGACCGGCTGAACATCGAGGTCGATCACCAGACCATGGTTCTGGTCGACGTCATCGAGCGCACCGTTTCGCGGGTCCTGCCGGGACTTGTCGCCGGCCGCTGACGCGGTCGGGCGCGATCCGGTATTTCAGCCGCAACGGGCAAACCGCCCGAAGGCGCCGCGTGAGAAGATCAGCGGCTCGCCTTCGCCATGGGCGGCGCGCAGCACCCGGCCGAGGACGATGGTATGATCGCCGGCGTCATGGGCCTCGGCGCGGGCGCATTCGAACCGCGCGAGCGTTCCCTCCAGCACCGGCACGCCTTCGTCGTTCAGGTGATGGGAGAGCCCGGCAAAGCCCGGCCCGCCGCCCGTGAAGCGGGCGGAAAGATCGTGCTGGTCGGCCTTCAGCACATGGATCGCGAAATGGCCCGCGCCGGCGAACAGATCGTGGCGGCGCGAGGTCTTGGCCGGCGACCACAGCACCAGCGGCGGATCGAGCGAGACCGAGGCGAAACTGTTGACGGTCATGCCCTGCGGCCCGGCATCCCCCCGCAGCGTCACAACCGTAACGCCGGTGGAGAACGCGCCGAGCGCATGGCGATAGCGGCGGCTATCGGCCGGATCGGGCACGAATACAGTGTCTTTTGCAATCGCCATCTGGTGCAATGTCACGCTCCATATTGCGGCTCCGCCTTTCACGGCCCCGCCCTGTTGATTTGTTCTGCCGCATTTCGCGGACGTCAGGCGTAGCCGCCTGACTGCGAAATGCTCTATGGAACCCCGTAACCGCGCGCGGTTTCAAACAGGGCGAACCAGTCCTGACGGTCGAGTTCGACCTTGCCGGCGTCGGCAATCGCGGAAATCCGGTCGAGATTATTGGTGCCGAGCACCGGCAGGATATTGGCCGGATGCGCCAGCAGCCAGGCGATCGCGACCGCCGAGCCATCGACCCCGAAACGCGCGCCGATCGTCTCGAGCGCCGCCATCAGCGGCTTGCCGGCTTCGGAAAACAGACGGCCGCCGCCGAGCGGCGACCACGCCATGACCGGCAGTTTGCGCTCCTGCAGGAAGGCGAGATCGCCATTGGTGAAGGGTTCGGTCGCAAGCAGGCCGAGCTCGATCTGGTTGGTGGCGAGCCAGGTTTCCATGCTGGATTGCAGCAGGGTGAAATCATGCGGGCGGAAATTGGAGACGCCGGCGGCAACGATCTTGCCCTCGGCCACCAGATCGTCCAGCACCCGGCCGGTTTCCTCCGGATCGATCATCGGATCGGGACGGTGGATCAACAGCAGGTCGACATGATCCGTCGCCATGTCCCTCAGCGATGCCTCGAGCGAGGCGCGGATATGCTTTGCCGAGGTATCGTAATGCTTGACCCGCGCGCCCGAATGCCGGCCCATGGGCGCGACGATGCCGCATTTGGTGACGATCTCGATCCTGTCGCGCAGGCCGGGTGACGCCTTCAGCGCGGCCCCGAGCACGGATTCGGCGGTGTAGCCGCCATAGATATCGGCATTGTCCATGGTGGTGATGCCCTGCGCCAGGCAGGCTTCGATCTTGGCCTGCACGGTCTTCGGCGTCGCATCACCCTCGGCGATGCGCCACATGCCGTAGACCAGACGGCTGAAACTCAAATCCTTCGCGATATCGACCCGTTGCATCAATGCCTCTCTCCAACGCCGAGCGGCGTTGCCGGTGTGGTTTGTGGTACCCGGCCATATACATGCGGCAGCGAACAGGTCTCAAGCTCCGGCATCACTTTCGCGCCGAAATGATCGGCCTCGTCGAGATGCGGATAGCCGGAGAGAATGAAGGCGCGAATGCCCATCTCGCGATATTCGGCAAGCTTGGACAGCACCTGATCGGCGGAGCCGACAAGGGCTGCCCCACAGCCCGAACGGGCGCGGCCGATGCCGGTCCACAGATTGGGCTCGACATAGCCGAACCGGTCGGCGAGTTCGCGCGCGCGGGCCTGATGGGAAACGCCGAGCGAGGCGGCGTCATGGGCGCGGTTGCGGATCAGCCGGCCATATTCGTCGTCGAGGATGGAGACCAGATGATCGGCGTAGTCGCGCGCCTCGTTCTCGGTGTCGCGTACGATCACATGGACGCGCAGGCCGTAATCGAGCGTGCGGCCATGGGCGGCGGCGCGTTCATGGACCGCCTTCATCCGCTCGGCGAGCTGGTCCTTGGTCTCCGGCCACATCAGATAGACGTCGCATTGCGCGCCGCAAAGCTCCAGCGCATCCGGCGAATAGCCGCCGAAATAAAGCAGCGGACCGCCATTCTGCTGGTAGGGCCGCGCCGGCTCCGTCGGCACATTGCGGAACCGGTAGATTTCGCCGTCGTAATTGATCTCGTCGCGGGTCCAGGCCTGGCGCAGGATTTCCACCACCTCATGGCTGCGGCGGTAGCGATAGGCGCTGTCGGCCTCCTCGCCCGGAAAATTGGAGGAGATCACGTTCAGCGTCAGCCGGCCCTTCAGCATATGATCGAGCGTCGCCACCGTGCGCGCCAGCATGATCGGCTGCATCTCGCCGCAGCGGATCGCTGCCAGAAAATTGATTTTTTCCGTAATCGGCGCGCAACCGGCAACGAAGCTCAGCGTATCCTGTCCGACCTGATAGGAAGACGGGCACAGGATATTGCGGAAGCCATGGCCCTCCGCCTTCCTTACGATGTCGGAGCAATGCTCGAACGACGAGCGCAGGCTGCCGTCCGGAACGCCGAGATAGGCATAATCATCCGAACACAGCGCGGAAAACCACGAAACTTCGGCGGCGCTCAGATCGGCGGATGTGACGGGCACGACGGTCATGTGTTTCTCCCACTTTTCACTTGCGTAACATCAAATTTTAGGTAAATCAATAGTGTATCAATTTTGAGGTGACCGATGATTTCCGAGGCCCGGCACGATGGCAGCCTGCCGATCTATCTCCAGATCGTGGAACTGATCGTGCGCGATCTGGCGGCCGGAAGGCTGGTCGACGGCGAGAAGCTCGCGCCCGAGCGCAAGCTCGCCGCCGAGCTCGATGTCGCGGTCGGAACGCTGCGCAAGGCGCTCACCGAGCTGGAGACGCGCGGCCTTCTGGAACGCCGCCAGGGCTCGGGCAATTACGTGCGCGCGATCGCCGATCCGGCGAGCGTCTACACCATGTTCCGGCTGGAACTGATCGAGGGCGGCGGCCTGCCGACGGCCAGGGCGCTTTCCGTGGACCTTTTGGCAAAGCCGGATGGCCTGCCGGATTTCGGCGCCGCCGGAATGGCCTATCGCATCCGCCGGCAACGCTTCGTCGGCAAGAAGTTCGCGGCACTCGAGGAAATCTGGCTCGACGCGGCCTATGCCGGGACGATCACGATGCAGGACCTGTCGGAAAGCCTCTATCTCTATTACCGCACCCGCCTGAACCTTTGGATCACCCGGGCCGAGGACCGGGTCGGGCTCGGCACGGTCCCGGACTGGGCGCCGGACGCGTTCGGTCTTTCCCCCGGCGCGCCGGTTCCCGAGGTGCAGCGGATTTCGACCGCCCAGGACGGCGAAAAGGCGGAATTTTCATACACATGGTTTGATCCGGCAATGGTGCGTTACGTCGCGCGGCTCAAATAGGAGGTCAGAGGTGAAGGCAATCTACGGCATTATCGGCTGCGGCATGATGGGGCAGGAACATCTGCGCAATATCGCGCTTCTGCCCGAGGCCGAAATCGGCGCGATCTTCGAACCCGACCCGGCGATGCGCGCGAAGGCGGCAGCGCTTGCGCCGCGGGCGCGGCTTTGTGACAGCCTCGCCGAACTGCTTTCGGTGGAGGCGATAACCTGCCTGCTGATCGCAAGTCCCAACCACCTCCATCTGGCACAGATGGAGGAGATCGCCCGCACAAGGCCCCTGCCGTTGATGGTGGAAAAGCCGCTGTTCACCGATCCCGGCGACACCGCCCGCATTGCCGGTTTCAAGGCGCATTATCCCGCCCCGGTCTGGGTGGCGATGGAATACCGCTACATGCCGCCGATCGCCCGGCTTTTGAGCGAGGCCGAAAGCGTGACCGGCGGAGTGAGGATGCTGACCATCCGCGAACACCGCTTTCCGTTTCTCGAAAAGGTCGGCAACTGGAACCGGTTCAACCGCTATTCCGGCGGCACGCTGGTGGAAAAATGCTGCCATTTCTTCGATCTGATGCGGCTGGTGATGAAAAGCGATCCGGTGCGGATCATGGCGAGCGGCGGTCAGGCCGTCAATCACCGCGACGAGATCGTCAACGGCAATGAGCGGCCGGATGTCTGGGACCACGCCTATGTGATCGTCGATTTCGCTTCGGGGAGCCGCGCGGCCCTGGAGCTTTGCATGTTCGCCGAAGGCTCGCGCTTTCAGGAGGAAATCACCGCGATCGGGCCTGAAGGCAAGATCGAATGCCACGTGCCCGGCCCGACGCGTTTCTGGCCGGCCGAACTCGGCGCGCCGCCGGATGCCCGCATGGTCTATTCCCCGCGCAACCCCAGAGGCCCGCGCGAGGCCGTGATCGCGGTCGATCCGACGCTGCTGATGGCCGGCGACCACAACGGCTCGACCTTCTACCAGCATCGGAGCTTTATCGCCGCGATCGCCGGTTCGCGCCCGGTGGAGGTGAGCCTTGCGGATGGCTGGTGGGCGGTGGCGATGGGCCATGCGGCACAGCAATCGGCCATGAGCGGCCATACGGTGAAGCTCGAAGGCGACCATTTCAGGGTCGCGGTTTGATAAAACGCAAGAATTTCAATGCTGACGCCTGATTTAGGCTGATCGCGACCCGCCTTGGAACTGGACGGTGACCTGACAACCGCTGTACCATGTTCACGAGCACGAAACAGTGGACGCGAAAACAATGGGTCGCCTGCCCTTGCCCCTGACGCTGGCCGCGACGAAGCAGCCGGACGATGCGGTCGATATCATTCTGGAGACGGTGCGCACGCATTTCGACATGCAGGTCGCCTATCTGTCGGAAATCGTCGACGGCCAGTCGATTTTTCGCGCCGTCAGCGCCCCTGGGTTCGAGGCGCTTGTCAGCCCCGGAACGACGATGCCGCTTTCCGAGGTCTACTGCCAGCATATTCTGGACGGCGTGTTGCCGAACCTGATCACCGATACCAGCCAGCACCCGGTGGCCGTTGCCATGCCGATCACGCAGAGCGTACCGATTGGTTCGCATATGAGCCTGCCGGTCTATCGCGAGGACGGCAAGGTATATGGCATGTTCTGCTGCCTCAGAACCACGCCGCATCCAAGTCTCGGCGAGCGCGATATGGCGGTGATGGAAACCTTTGCCGGGCTCGCCGGGCGCCAGATCAATGACGGCCTGCGCCGCCGCGCCGAAATCGCCGACATCAATGCGCGCCTGGACCGTGCGCTTGAAAAGGACGGTTTCAGGGTGGTGCTGCAGCCGGTGGTGGATCTTGAAACGCTGCAGCCGATCAAGTTCGAGGCGCTGTCGCGGTTCGGCGATGGCCGTCCCCCCCAAATCTGGTTTGAAGAGGCCCGCCAGGTGGGTCGCCAGGTTGAGCTCGAAGTGGCGGCCGTCGAAAAGGCGCTGGCGTTGCTTGGCCGGTTCCCGGATGACATGGCGATCGGCTTCAATGCTTCGCCGCAGACCATCGCCAGCGGCGCGCTGATCGAGGCGATCCGCCATGTGCCTCCGGAGCGCCTTGTGGTGGAGATCACCGAACACGATGTGGCCGAGGATTTCGACGAACTCGCAATTGCGCTCGAGGCGCTGCGCCGGGCCGGGATACGCACCGCCGCCGACGATGTCGGCGCCGGTTTTTCCGGCCTGATCGCGCTGCTGCGGATGCAGCCGGACATCCTCAAGCTCGATATCGAACTGGTGCGCGACATCAACCAGAACCTCGCCAAACAGGCGCTCGTCCTCGGCATGGTCGACTTCGCCCGCAAGACCGGCGCGGTCACCACCGCCGAAGGCGTGGAAACCGAGGAAGAATGCGCCGCGTTGCGCCGCCTCAAGGTCGATTTCGGCCAGGGATACCTGTTCGCCAGGCCGATGGATGTCGAAGATACGCTGACATGGATGGGGGACAGAAGACAGCGCTGACGCGCCGCGAAAGCGCCTCTACGCAGGCAGGAAGGCAGAGCCGGCCTTCACCGAAGCGCCGAGAGGAAACCGACGTCTGGGAAATGGCTCCCGGGGGCGCGGTGCTTCGATCTCCCAATCCCAGCAGAAGCGCATCCACGCCCGGGCGGCAGCAAACCGCCTCCACAGCGACCTCTCGACACAAATGCGCCGCCTCGGTTTCCTTCGGCGGCGCGTTATGAGTTAAAACTATTCAACCTTCACCGAGGTCGCTTTCATTATGGATCAGCTCGAGCGCTCCGTAGATACGGACCGCAGCGGTGCTGTAACCAAGCCTCATGGCAAGATCCAATGTGGATTCTATTGATCTCACCATCCGTGTTTTCTTTGATTCTGAAATCAGCCAGCGACCAACGCGCTCCTGATTATCCGCACCAATATCATGCATTCCCTCACCTCATTTATTGTTATCGTTGAGGCGCGCCCGCTGCATAATAGTTATTATTATTTAAATAATATACATGATATTTCTGATATAGACAATTCTAATGATTGTCTATTTTGTAACTATTGGAATGTTATATTACAAAACTCGACGCGACCCAGGTTCAAGCCAGGAACAGCGATCCGTGCGCTTCAACTGCTCGCGCATGGCTGACGAACGGCATGAAGAACGCGTCGCGCGTTTCCCCGTATGAGGTTCGGGGCAAAATAATGTCAGGATATCGAAAATGAATTGGTGCCCAGAAGAGGACTCGAACCTCCACACCCTTGCGAGTACCAGCACCTGAAGCTGGCGCGTCTACCAATTCCGCCATCTGGGCAATGACGGCTCGTTTAAGAGGCGGGGCGGCATTAGTCAACGGGTATTTGACGTTTTCGCGACAAAAACTTGCGCGCTTTCGCCACGGCAACGGTCCCGCCTTTCAGTCTTCATTGCCGGCCTCCCCCGCCCGGTCGACATGGCCGAGATCGCGCTCCGGATCGATGATATCGCGGACCTTCTGCTTGAGTTCCTTCGGGCCGGGAAAGCCGCCGTCGCGCTTGCGTTCCCAGATCAGCACATCATCGACCCAGATCTCGAAAATGCCGCCCGTGCGCGGCTCGAGCGTGACGGCGCCGAGTTCGAGCGAGAAGGTCGACAGCAGTTCCTGGGCCATCCATGCCGAACGCATCAGCCAGTTGCACATGCTGCAATAGACAATTCTGATTTTCGGCTTTTCCGCCATGACGCGCTTCCTTTCGCAATTGCCCATCAATAGAACAGTCTGAGGTGAGGTGGAAACCGGCTCACCAGCCGGGCAGCGCAAAAAAAATAGAAACCAGCGCGTTCGCAAGCAAGCCGCTGAGTGCGGTTGCGCGGCCGTGATAGCTGATTTCCCGCCCCGATGCGCAGCGCCGGCAGTGAGCCTTCCATGCAACGGTCCGGCGCGGATGGAACCAACGGGGCCTTCATGCAGTTGATTTTTAGAGCCAGATAAGCCTTTCTTGTACCTGAACCGATTGCGAAAGAGCGCGCCCGTGAAAACGATCCCGATCCTGACCCTCGTCTGCTGCACGGCGCTTGCCGCCTCGTGCACCACCACGCCGCAGTCCGGCCGCCTGCCCGCGACGTCAACCGCGCCGCAGGCTCCTGTTTCCGCCGTCGATGGCGAGTGGCGCGACAAGGACGGCATCATATCGCGCTTCGCCGGCGGCCGGTTCGAGACGCTGTCGGCCGACAGCAACACGACATTGGCCATCGGAAGCTATACCGAGACCGGCAATCTGGTCGAAATCGAGCTGACCTCGGTGCTGCGCCGGACTCAGGCCCGGGTCAATTGCGCTCTGGTGGCGCCCTATCTGATGAACTGCACACCGAGCCAGGGCGCGAAGTTCTCGCTCTACAGACCGAGCATGGCCCCCGTCGGCTTCACCCTGCAGGAAGCGCCCCAGCAGATGGCCGGCGCCGACCCGTCCCAGATGGCGCAGGCGACAACGATGTCGCCAGCCACAACGATGTCGCCCGCCCCGTCGGTAACCTTCTCCGGCGCACAGGCCGGCGGCAGTTTCTGACAACGCGGTCCTGCCGGTCCGATTTTCCCGATCAGGCCGGCGGGAAACCTGTTTTTATGGCGTCCCCTGAAATCGGCACTTGACGCGACGGTTTAAAACGTCGTCACATTTCCATGTGAAGTTAAGCGTCGGGCGGCATCAGCCGCGTTTTCATTCTGCACCAGGAGTTTGCCATGAATTCCCTATCGAAGGCCGCATTGCTCGCGGCAACCGTGCTGTCCCTTTCAGCCGGCAGTGCCTTTGCCGATTTCGAACTCGAAATCCTGCACAATAATGATTTCCATTCGCGCTTCGATTCGATCAACGGCTATGATTCCGTCTGCTCGGCCGAGGACGAGACCGATGGCAAGTGCTTCGGCGGCGCGGCAAGGCTTCTGACCGCCGTCAACGAGACGCGGGCGGCACTTGAGGCGGACGGCAAGAATGTCATCCTGCTCAATGCCGGCGACAATTTCCAGGGCTCGCTGTTCTACACCTTCTACAAGGGCGAGATGGAAGCCGAGTTCATGAACATGCTCGGCTATGACGCGATGACCGTCGGCAATCATGAATTCGACGACAGTGAGGACGGGCTGAAGACCTTCCTCGACATCGTCACCTTCCCGGTCGTCACCGCCAATGTGAAGACCAATGCCGATTCCACCGTCAACGACATGATCGAACCCTCGATCGTGCTCGATATCGATGGCGAGAAGGTCGGCATCATCGGCGCGGTCACCAACGACACGCCGGAAATCGCCAATCCCGGCAAGAACATCGACATCACCGTCGATGTCGATGCGATCACCGCTGAGGTGAAGGCGCTGACCGATCAGGGCGTCAACAAGATCATCGCGCTGACCCATGTCGGCTATCCGCGCGACCTGGCCGCCATCGCCGTCATTCCGGGCGTCGACGTTGTCGTGGGCGGCCATTCGCACACGCTTCTGTCGAACACCGACGAGAAGGCCGAAGGCCCCTATCCGACCATGGTCGACAATCCGGACGGCTACAAGGTGCCGGTGGTGCAGGCCAACCAGTATGGCAAATATCTCGGCGATCTCGACGTCGTCTTCAACGATGACGGCATCGTGACGTCTGCCAAGGGCGACCCGATCCTGCTTGATGCGAGCGTGACGCCGGACGAGGAGGTTCTCTCCTGGATCGCCGAAAAGGCTGTCCCGCTCGAGGAGCTGAAGAACAAGGAAGTCGGCGAATCCACCGGCGAGATCGTCGGCGACCGCAATGTCTGCCGCGCCGAGGAATGCTCGATGGGCAACCTCGTGGCCGACGCCATGCTCGCCCGCGTCGCCGACCAGGGGATCACGCTCGCGATCCAGAATGGCGGCGGCGTGCGCGCCTCGATCGATGAAGGCACCGTTACCATGGGCGAGGTTCTCACGGTCCTGCCGTTCCAGAACACGATCGCCACCTTCCAGCTTACGGGCGCGGACGTGATCGCCGCGCTTGAAAACGGGCTGTCGCAGATCGAGGAAGGCGCCGGCCGCTATCCACAGGTGTCCGGCCTCAAATACACCTATGATTCCAGCAAGGAACCGGGCAGCCGCGTCATCTCCGTGGAGGTCGCCGATGGCAATGGCGGGTTTACGCCGATCGATGAGGGCGCCACCTACGGCGTCGTCACCAACAATTTCATGCGCTCCGGCGGCGACGGTTACGCCATCTTCGCCGAAAAGGGCATGAACGCCTATGATTTCGGACCGAATCTGGAAGATGCCGTCGCCGAATATATCGGCATGAACAGCCCCTACGCGCCTTATACCGACGGCCGGATCGTGAACGTCGCGAAGTAGGCGAAGCCTCTCAGCCCATAATCTCCCCCCTTGAGGGGGAGATGCCCGACAGGGCAGAGAGGGGTGAACCCTCTCCGAGAGTTCGGGGTTCGCGGCTTGCGCCCTTGCCCCTCTCTGACGCTTTCACGACATCTGCTCTTCAAGGGCTGGGCAATCGCATATGGCTTCACCGCGCAGCCCGCAAATCTTCTCGCCCCGGAGGGGAGAGATGTCGCGACAGCGACAGTGAGGGGGGGAGTCCATCCTCTCGGACGCCCTCCCTTTTGGAAATGCTGCCCACTGCCCCTTTCGGGGCATCTCTCCCGCAGGCGGGAGAGAGTATCGGGAGCAAGCCGCAAGGCCAGATGCGATTGCCCTGCCCTCAAAGGGGGGGAGATTGTTTTGTGCCAAGCGCCAACCTTTCCAACGGGTGGCAACGCGCGGCATTTTCCCCGTTCACCCATCTGCGACATCGTATAATCTGGCGAAGCCCGGACTGCGTAGTTATATAAAACCAACGAAAGTCGGAAATGAAAGGCCGGAACCGCCGATGTCAGAAATGCATGCCGCATGGCCGGACAAACACCCCAGCGTCGCCTTCGGCAAGGTCGGCGTTCTGCTCGTCAATCTCGGCACGCCCGATGGCACCGACAAGGCGTCGATGCGGCGCTATCTGGAAGAGTTTCTGAAAGACAAGCGCGTGATCGAATGGCCGAGGGCGCTGTGGTATCCGATCCTTTACGGCATCGTTCTGAACCGCCGTCCGGCCAAGGTCGGCGAGGCCTACAAGCTGATCTGGAACAATGAGCTCGATGAAAGCTATCTGCGCACCTATACCCGCAACCAGGCCGAAAAGCTTGCCGCGCACTATGCCGATACGCAAAACCTCGTGATCGACTGGGCGATGCGCTACGGCCAGCCCTCGATCCCCGCGCGGATCGAAGCGCTGAAGGCGGCCGGCTGCGAGCGCATCCTGCTTTACCCGCTCTATCCGCAATATGCCGCATCGACGACGGCGACGGTCAACGACAAGGCGTTTCAGACCCTGCTCGACATGCGCTGGCAGCCGGCGCTGCGCACCGTGCCGCCCTATCACGACGACCCGGTCTATATCGACGCGCTGGCGAAATCGGTCGAAAACCACCTCGCCACGCTCGACTGGGAACCGGAGCTTATCCTCACCTCGTTTCACGGCATTCCGCAGTCCTATTTCAGGAAGGGCGATCCCTATCACTGTCAGTGTCAGAAGACGGCGCGACTTTTGCGCGAGCGGCTGGGACTTTCCAAGGAGCGGCTGATGATCACCTTCCAGTCGCGCTTCGGGCCTGAGGAATGGCTGCAGCCCTATACCGACAAGACCGTCGAGGCGCTGCCGGCAAAGGGCATCAAGCGCATCGCGGTGATGAATCCCGGCTTCGTTTCGGACTGTCTGGAAACGCTGGAGGAAATCGGCGAACAGGCGCGCGAGAGTTTTATCGAGCATGGCGGCGAGAAATTCGCCCATATCCCCTGCCTGAATGATACTGAGGAGGGCATGCGCGTGATCGAACACGTGGTTGCCCGCGAGCTTTCGGGCTGGGTAAACTGAACAAAGGCCGGCAAGACCGGCTCAAGGAGGAAATGAAATGGCAGTACTGACCGGGTTTTCCATCACGATCATCATACTGGCGGTCCTGATCCTCCTGACGCTGTTTGCCGGGATCAAGACCGTGCCGCAGGGCTACGGCTATACCGTCGAGCGCTTCGGCCGCTACACCCGTACGCTGAATCCCGGCCTCAACCTGATCGTCCCGTTCATCGACCGGATCGGCAAGCGCATCAGCATCATGGAACAGGTGCTGGACGTGCCCGAGCAGGAGGTGATCACCCGCGACAATGCCAGCGTCCAGGCCGATGCCGTGTGCTTCTACCAGATCCTCAATCCGGCAAGTGCGGCCTATCAGGTTGCCCATCTGCAGCTCGCGGTCCTCAACCTGACGATGACCAACATCCGCTCGGTCATGGGTTCGATGGACCTCGACGAGCTGCTTTCCAATCGCGATTCGATCAATGAGCGCCTGCTCAGGGTCGTCGACCTGGCGGTCGAGCCGTGGGGCGTGAAGGTGACCCGCATCGAGATCAAGGATATCCGTCCGCCCGCCGATCTGGTCGAGGCCATGGGCCGGCAGATGAAGGCCGAACGGGTAAAGCGGGCGCAGATCCTCGATGCCGAGGGCCATCGCGCCGCGCAGATTCTCCGGGCCGAAGGCTCCAAGCAATCCGCCATTCTGGAAGCCGAGGGCGAGCGCGAGGCCGCCTACCGCGAGGCCGAGGCCCGCGAGCGGCTGGCCGAGGCGGAAGCGAATGCCACACGTTCAGTCTCCACCGCCATTGCCGAGGGCGACGTCACCGCGATCAACTACTTCGTGGCGCAGAAATACACCGAGGCCATGGCCGCGATCGGCACCTCGACGAACTCCAAGGTCGTGCTGATGCCGATGGAAGCCTCCGCGCTGATCGGTTCGCTCGGCGGCATCGGCCAGATCGCGAAGGAAGTCTTCGGCGGCGATGACAGCGGCAAGGCGGCGGCAACGCCGCCCGCATCCCGCTCGACCCCGTCGGTGCGCCCGCCGCGCCCCAGCAAGGAGACCTGACCGGCGATGGAGCTGCTCGTCTTTTTCGCAGAATCCGGCCCCTGGGGCTGGTTCATCATCGGCCTCCTGCTGCTGGTGGCCGAACTGATGGTGCCGGGCGTGTTCCTGATATGGGTCGGGATTGCTGCCCTGGTCCTCGGCCTTTTGTCGCTGGCGTTTCAGCCCTTCGGTTTCTGGGTCTGGCAGTTGCAACTCGTCCTGTTTGCAGTGCTCGCCTTCGTGAGCATCCTCGTCGGGCGGAAGGTGTTTGCGCGCCGGGAGAAATCCTCCGACCAGCCGCTCCTGAACCAGCGCGCGGCAAGCCTGATCGGCCGCACCGCGATCGTCAGCGAGGCGATCGTCAACGGCCGCGGCCGGATCAAGCTCGATGACACGACCTGGACCGCCGAAGGCCCGGACACGGCGGCGGGCGCCACGGTGCGCATCACCGGTGGTGATGGCGGCAAGCTCGTCGTCGAGCCGGTTTAGGCCGGCAGGAGGCGCCGGAAGAATACGCGGCCCGCCGAGAAAAAAGTCTAAAAATCCGAAAGCCGCGTCTTCACGGCGCCGAGCGCGCCGACCAGGTCGGCGAAGCTTTGGCGCAGGCGGTTTTCCATTTCCCGGCCGATATCGGGATATTCCTCGATCAGACGCAGGAACTGTTCACGCCGGATCAGCAGGATTTCCGAGGGCGCGCCGGCGCGGGCGGCGAAGCGATGGGGCACGGGGCTGATCAGCGCGGCCTCGGCAAGCAGGCTGCCCGGCCCCGCAATGCCGGCCGAACGGCCGCCCGCCTCAAGATCCAGATGGCCGCTTTCGAGCATATAGGCGCCGGCGCTATCGTCATCCTCGTCAAACAGCATATCGCCCGCGCCGAGCGAGCGTCGCGCTATGGTAAAGGCGATAAGGCGAAGCTGTTCGACCGAAAAGCCGGAAAAAAGCTCCGCGCGGCGCAGCGTCGCGATGTCCTCAGACAGTGCCATTTTCGTCCCCCTCGCCCGAACGCATCGACGTCGCGTCAGGGCACCAGCTTGTAGCCGCCGTTTTCGGTCACCAGAATACGCGCATTCGAGGGATCTTCCTCGATCTTCTGGCGCAGGCGGTAGACATGGGTTTCGAGCGTATGCGTCGTCACCCCGGAATTATAGCCCCAGACCTCTTCCAGCAGCATGTCGCGGGTTACCACCTTCTGTCCGGCGCGGTAAAGATAGCGGATGATCGAGGCTTCCTTTTCGGTCAGCCTGATCTTCTGGCCGTCGCTGGTGTGAAACAGCTTCTGGCCCGGCTTGAACACATAGGGGCCGACGGTGAAGGTCGCGTCCTCGCTCTGCTCATGCTGGCGAAGCTGGGCGCGGATTCTCGCCAGCAGCACGGCGAAGCGGAACGGCTTGGTGACATAGTCGTTTGCGCCCGCCTCGAGCCCCAGAATGGTGTCGCTGTCGGTGTCGTGGCCTGTCAGCATGATGATCGGCGCCTTGTATCCGTTCTTGCGGGCGATCTTGATCGCCTCGCGCCCGTCCATGTCCGGCAGGCCGACATCCATGATCAGGAGATCGATCTGTTCCTCGCGCAGCATCTTCAGCGATTTGGCCGCGCAATCGGCGGAGCGGAGAATGAATTCGTCGTAAAGCTCAAGCTGCTCCACCAGCGTCTCGCGCAAATCCGCATCGTCATCGACGAGAAGTATCGTCCGCTCTGTCATCCGAACCTGCCCTTTTGTCACGCATCCCCGAAAAGTGCCGCGACCATTGCGATCCGCCATGGCCGGGCGTATTGCTATGAAACTATATGATTTCACGTACAAAGCAAAAAAAAGTGAAGAAAACCAGCCGTTCGGCGATGAAAAGGCGGGGCATGATCACGGTCCGGCGGGCGCCGGGCGCCGCCCACCGCGCGATCCTCGCCTTCGGGCCGCTCCGGTTTCAGGCGGCAATCGGGCGGAACGGGGCGACGGCCCTCAAGCGCGAGGGCGACGGCAAGACCCCGATCGGCACGATGGCGCTCATCTACGGCTACCGCGACGATCGTCATCGGCAAAGCTGGCCGCGCTCCGGACTGGGGATCAAGGCGATGAAAGCCGAAGACGGCTGGTGCGATGCGCCGGCCTCGCCGAACTACAACCGCCCCGTCCGCCTGCCCTTTGGCGCAAGTCATGAACGCTTGCTGCGCGACGACGGTATCTACGACCTCGTGATCGTGATGGACTGGAACATGCGGCCGCGCGCCCGCAATCGCGGCTCGGCGGTGTTCTTCCACCTCGCCCGCCGCGACTTCTCGCCGACCGCCGGCTGCGTAGCGATCGCGCCGGCGGCGATGCGCGTGTTATTACCCCACCTCAGAGCCGGCATGCGGCTGAAGGTTCTCGGATAAGCGCCTGTCAGACCCGGCCCGGCAGCACCCGATTGGGCGGACGGTGGCCGTCGAAGAAGGTGCGGATATTGATGATCACCTTGTCGCCCATGTCGATCCGGCTTTCGAGCGTGGCCGAGCCCATATGCGGCAGCAGCACGGCCTTGCCCGCTTTGGCGAGTTCCAGGAGCCGCGGATTGATCGCCGGTTCGTTCTCGAAGACATCGAGCCCGGCGCCGGCGATGCGGTCCTCCTCCAGGCAGCGGATCATCGCCGCCTCGTCGATAACGTCGCCGCGCGCGGTGTTGACGATATAGGCTTCCGGCCTGAGCAGCGCCAGCCGACGGGCCGAGACCAGGTGATAGGTGGCCGGCGTCGACGGGCAGTTGACCGACACGATATCGACGCGGGCGAGCATCTGGTCGAGACTGTCCCAATAGGTCGCCTCCAGCTCGGCTTCCGTCTGCGGATTGACGCGGTGGCGGTTGTGGTAGTTCACCAAAAGACCGAACGCCTTTGCCCGGCGCGCGACCGCCGTTCCGATCCGCCCCATGCCGACAATGCCGAGCCGCTTGCCCCAGATACGCCGTCCGAGCATCCATGTCGGGCTCCAGCCCTGCCAGCTGTCCGGTTCATTGCCGGCGAGCAGCCGCGCGCCCTCGGCAAGCCTGCGGGGCACCGCCAGCACCAGCGCCATGGTCATGTCGGCGGTGTCCTCGGTCAGCACATTGGGGGTGTTGGTGACGGTGATCCCCTTGCGGGCGGCGGCATCGACATCGACATTGTCGATGCCGTTGGAAAAGCTCGCGATCAGCTTCAGGTTCGGGCCGGCCTCGTCGATCAGCGCGGCATCGATGGTGTCGGTCAGCGTCGGCACCAGCACATCGGCCCGCGCCATGGCATCGGCGAGTTTTGCGCGCGAGAACGGCCGGTCCTCGCGGTTCAACTCGACGCTGAACAGCTCCCCCATCCGCGCCTCCACCGGATCGGGCAGTTTGCGGGTGACGACGACGACGGGTTTTCTGGGGTTATTCATCGGTTAACAGCTCATTAATCATGTCGGGCGATAATGCACATAATGAGGGCGCTTTTCCACCTGAAGCGGTTCTTCCCGTGTCGAAAACCGCTTCGGACGCGTAAATCCCTCGATGAAGGGTCGGGCGCGCACCTTACAAGTCACGGCCGCGCGCCAATAAACAAGACAAGGCCGGAGAAACGGCATTCGAAGAGGTCATATGCGTCGCCTGGCAAGACTGTTGATCTGCACATTGCTTGTCTTCGCCATGCTGGAACCGGCGATGGCGCAAACCGAGCGCAAGGGCGCCTCGGGCGGGCCGCTGCCGCGCTTTGCGATGGTCAAGCCGGATCGCGCCCGCATGCGCGTCGGCCCCGGCTTCAACTACGCCACCAAATGGATCTACAAGCGCCCCGGCCTTCCCGTCGAGATCACCGAGGAATACAGCGTCTGGCGGCAGGTGCGCGATGCCGATGGCACCGAGGGCTGGATGCATGTCTCCGTGCTGTCCTCGCAGCGCAATGCCATGGTGGCGCCCTGGCTGCGCAACAGCACGGACGGCGAAACCTTTCTGGCGCTGAAGGCCGGCAAGGACGATTCGGCCCGCGATGTCGCAAGCCTGGAACCGGGCGTGATCGTCCAGCTCGAGGAATGCGACGGCACCTGGTGCGAGCTGAAGGTCAAGGGTGTCAACGGCTACATGCACCAGAAGGACATCTGGGGCGTCTATCCGAACGAAGTGTTCAACTGATCCCACGCCGCGCGAAAGCCCGTGGCCTGATCAGGCTTCCGGCTTCACTGCCAGCACCATGTAATTGACGTCGGTATCGTTCGAGCGGTTCCAGCTGTCGGTCAGCGGGTTGAAGAACACGCCCTGCCGCTCCACCGGCGTCATGCCGGACGCTTTCAGCGGCGTCTCGATTTCCTCCGGACGCACCAGCTTGTCGTACTGATGGGTGCCGGGCGGCAGCCAGCGCAACACCCGCTCGGCGGCAAAGATCGCCAGCGCCCCGGCCTTCAGCGTACGATTGATGGTGGCAACGAACATCATGCCGCCGGGTTTGACCAGCGACGCGCAGGTCGTCATGAAAAAATCGACATCGGCGACGTGCTCGACCACTTCCATGTTGAGCACGATATCGAAGCTTTCACCGGCTTCGGCAAGCTGCTCCGCCGTGGTGGCGCGGTAATCGACCGACACGCCGGCTTCGGCGGCATGGGTCGTGGCGATCCCGATATTCTTCTCGGCGGGATCGATGCCGACGACGCTTGCGCCCATACGCGCCATCGGTTCCGCCAAAAGCCCGCCGCCGCAGCCGACATCGAGCACGCGAAGTCCCTCCAGCGGGCGGGCGGATTTCTCGTTCCGGCCGAAATGGCCGCAGGCCTTCTCGCGGATATAGCCGATGCGCACGGGGTTGAACTTGTGCAGCGGCTTGAATTTTCCGCGCGGGTCCCACCACTCGGCGGCCATCTTCGAGAACCACTCGACCTGTGCGTCATCGATCGTCGTCTTGCCGGAAGCCTCGGTCATCGGTGTCTCCACGATTGTTTCCCGGAACGCATCTCGATCCGATTGTACCGGATCGGCGCTCCAGGTTTTTGTTTCAGCCGCATGATCTCGTCGCTCCGCTCCGGTCGGATCATGCTCTGGATTCTTTATTTTGACGCGTCGGGTTAACGAAAAACCGGATTCCACTTTTTCGCCCGACGCTCTAGGTATAGGAGCGGCGACACGCGCCGGCAAGGCGCTGGCGGGAGACAGATGCGCGCACCTCCCGCCAGAGGGGACCGGACGATCTCCCTACGCCCGGATCACGCCGCCGGTGGATTTTTCGACATTGGCGATCACTTTCTTCATCAGCGCCTCGAAATCCTCATCCGTCAGCGTGCGCTCGGCGGGCTGGATCGCGACTTCGATGGCGACCGACTTCTTGCCCTCACCGAGCGATGCGCCCTCGAAAACGTCGAAGACCGTGACGCCGGTGATCAGCTTGCGGTCGGCGCCCGCAGCCGCCCGTTCGATCGCGCCCGCCTCCACAGCCCGGTCGACCACGAAGGCGAAGTCGCGGGTGACCGCCTGGAACGGCGACAGCGTCAGCGCCGGCTTGGTGCGGGTCGGCTTCTTCTTCGGCTCCGGCATCGCATCGATGAACACCTCGAAGCCGGCGAATTTTCCGGAGACATCGAGCGCTTCCAACACCTTCGGATGAAACTCGCCGAAATGGCCGAGCACGATCTTCGGGCCCATCCTGATGGTTCCCGAGCGGCCCGGATGATACCAGTCCGGCCCGCCGGCAACGATCTGGACATTGCCCATCGGCAGGCCGCAGGCTTCCAGTACCGCCAGCGCATCGGCCTTGGCATCGAACACGCCGACGGCGCGGCCGGCGCCGGTCTCGGCGTTCGACCACATCCGGCCCGAACCGGAAAGCGTCGCCGTGCCGCGGCGGATGCCGCCGGCCACCCGGCGCTGGCCTTCCGGCGTGTCGTTCTCATAGGTGGCGGCAACCTCGAACAGGGCGATATCGCCATGACCGATCGCGGCGTTGCGGCGCGCAGCCGTCAGCAGGCCGGGCAGCAGCGAAGGCCGCATATCGGACATATCGGCGGCAATCGGATTGGATAGCTTCAGCGCCGGCGCGCCGCCGCCGAACAGCTTCGCCTGATCTTCCGGGATGAACGACCATGTGACCGCCTCAAGCATGCCGCGCGCGGCAAGCTCGCGTCTTGCGGCGCGCGAGCGGATCTGCAGCGTGGTCAGGATCTTTTCATTCACCGCGCCGGTGGCCGGCAGCGGCGCGGGCTTGATCTCGTCGACGCCGTGAATGCGCATCACCTCTTCCACGAGATCGGCCTTGCCATCCACATCCGGCCGCCAGGACGGTACGGCAACGGCGGCCCGCTCGCCCTCGCCAGTCACCGTAAAGCCAAGACGGGTCAGGATATCGCTGCTTTCTGCGGAAGAGACATCGAGCCCGGTGAGGCGTTTGACCTCCGAGAACGGATAGTCGATCACCTTCGGCGCGTGGCCCTGATAGCCCTCGACCTTGGCTTCCGCTGCCGTGCCGCCGCAAAGCTCCAGCACCAGTTCGGTGGTGCGTTCCAGGCCCGGCACCATGTATTCCGGATCGACGCCGCGCTCGAAGCGATACCGGGCATCGGTGATGATGGCGAGCGTGCGGCCGGTGCGGGCGATGTTCATCGGGTCCCACAGCGCCGATTCGATCAGCACGTCGGTGGTGTTTTCATCGCAGCCGGAATGCTCGCCGCCCATGATACCGCCGATCGATTCGACGCCATTGTCATCGGCAATGACGACATTGTCATGATTCAATTGATAGTCGCGCTCATCGAGCGCCAGCAGCGTCTCGCCCGCCTTCGCCCGGCGCACCACGAGACTACCCTTGACCTTGGCGGCGTCGAAGACATGCATCGGCCGGCCCTGATCGAAGGTCATGTAATTGGTGATATCGACCAGCGCGTTGATCGGGCGCAGGCCGATCGCAACGAGGCGCTGCTGCATCCAGCTCGGGCTCGGCCCGTTGTTCACGCCGCGCACCAGGCGGAGCGCGAAACCGGGGCAGAGATGCCGGTCTTCTACGGAAAAATCGAGCGTAAGGCCGACCGTGGTGTCACCCTCCGTCTTGAACGAAGGCGCAGGTCGTGTCTTCAGCGAGCCGAGACCCGAAGCGGCCAGATCGCGGGCGATGCCGAAAATGCTGGTGCAGTCCGGCCGGTTCGGCGTCAGGTTGATCTCGATGACCGGATCATCGAGCCCGGCATAGGCGGCGAAGGACGCGCCGAGCGGCGCATCCTCCGGCAGGTCGATGATGCCGTCGTGATTGTCCGACATGTTAAGCTCTTTTTCCGAGCACATCATGCCCTGGCTCTCGACGCCGCGGATCTTGCCGACCGCAAGCGTGACATCGATGCCCGGCACATAGGTCCCCGGCAGCGCCAGCGCGCCGACGAGCCCGGTGCGCGCATTCGGCGCGCCGCAGACGATCTGAAGCGGCTTGCCGCCATTGACCGCCGGTCCGGCATCGACCGTCAGCACCTTCAGCCGGTCCGCATCCGGATGCTGCTTCGCCTCGATCACCCGGGCGATGGTGAACGGCCTGTAGGCCGCCTTGTCATCGACGTCTTCAACCTCGAGCCCGATCGTGGTCAGCCGCTCGCAGATCGCTTCCAGCGTGGCATCGGTTTCCAGATGGTCCTTCAACCAGGACAGTGTGAATTTCATTATCGTCTTTTCCTGTTATTCCGCCCGGACCATCCCCAGGCTTAAAGTTCTAGGCCGCCTTCTCCGGCGCCTTGGCGCCTGGCGCTTTCCAACCGGCCAGCATGCCGCGAATGGACAGATCCTCATCGACATCCGGCCAGTGAACGCCAGCCAGCATGAGATGCACGTTGTTGCGCTCCGCCGGGGTGGCATTCAAAAGCCTCGGATACCACCACAAGGGCGTCGAAACATGCCGCCCATCAGAAAGGCGCACGTGGACATCATGCAGATCACACCACGCCTCGATCGGACGTTCCGCTTCCGGGTAGGATTCATGCGAAATAGTCATGCCATGCCTCCAACATCTGCTGTCTGTGCTCTCGTACGACTTCCAGTATACGAGCCAAGTCTCTTTGGCTAAAGCCCCCCGCCTCGGCCAGCTTCACCTCGGTCAGCCATACCTTGGCTTCGCCGCCATTTCCGTCGACGTGAATATGCGGTGGTTCAAATCGGTCGCCGGAATAGAAGTGAAAGCGGAAGCCGTATTTGCGGAGAACGGTCGGCATCAGCCTCTCACGAACTCAACCCGCCAAACAGCGTCGGTATATCCAGCGGCCGGAAGCCGTAATGCGACGTCCAGCGTTCGTCGGCGGCAAAGAAGTCGCGCAGGTCCGGCATGCCGTATTTCAGCATGGCGATGCGGTCGAGACCCATGCCCCAGGCGAAGCCCTGGTAGACGTCCGGGTCGAGGCCGCAATGGCGCAGCACGTTCGGATGGACCATGCCGCAGCCGAGGATTTCCATCCAGTCCGTGCCGGTTCCGAACTTCACCTGCTCGCCGGAGCGGTCGCACTGGATGTCGACCTCGAAGGACGGTTCGGTGAACGGGAAGAAGGACGGGCGGAAGCGCATCGTCACGGCTTCAACCTCGAAGAAGGTCTTGCAGAATTCCTCCAGCGTCCAGCGCAGATGGCCGACATGGGTGGTCTTGTCGATCACGAGGCCCTCAAGCTGATGGAACATCGGCGAATGGGTGGCGTCCGAATCCTGCCGGTAGGTCTTGCCGGGAATGACCACGCGGATCGGCGGCTCCTGGCTTTCCATCGTGCGGATCTGCACCGGCGAGGTGTGGGTGCGCAACACCTTGCGGTTGCCCTCTTCATCCGGATTGAAGAAGAACGTGTCGTGCATCTCGCGGGCGGGATGGCCCTCGGGGAAATTCAGCGCCGTGAAATTGTAATAGTCGGTCTCGATCTCGGGGCCTTCCGCGATCGAAAACCCCATATCACCGAAAATGGCGGAAATCTCGTCGATCACCTGGCTGACCGGATGAATGCGGCCGGAAAGCGAGGGCGACGGGCGCACCGGCAGCGTCACATCCACGGTCTCGGCGGCAAGGCGCGCGGTAATCGCGGCGTCCTTCAGTTCGGCCTTGCGGGCGGCGATCGCATCGGAGACCTCGGTCTTCAGCGCGTTGATCGCCGCACCCCTTGTCTTGCGCTCCTCCGGGTCCATCCTGCCGAGCGTCTTCAGAAGCTCCGACACCGACCCCTTCTTGCCGATGGCTGCAAGGCGCACAGCCTCGATTTCAGCCTCGTCGGAGGCTTTGGCGATCTCCGCCATCAGCGTTTTTTTCAAATCGTCAAGATCGGACATTTTTCTTCTCTCGCTTGCCGAAGCGGCTGGCCTCCGCTTCTCGACCGGTCAGATATCAGATTTTCATGATTTAAATGCGAAAAACCCGCACTGATCCTGCCAGCGCGGGTTTCCCAAATTGGTATATGTCGAAGGCTTGGGAAGCGCTGGCTTAAGCTACAGCGCTTTCAAACTCGTTGGCGGTACCTTCCTTCTTGAGGTACTCCAGGCCCTTCTTCGCAGCCGCAACCAGCGATGCGAATGCTTCCGGCTCATGGATCGCCATGTCGGACATCACCTTGCGGTCGACTTCGATGCCGGCCTTGTTGAGACCGTCGATGAAGCGACCATAGGTCAGGCCGTGTTCACGCACGGCGGCGTTGATGCGCTGGACCCACAGAGCGCGGAAATTGCGCTTGTTGACCTTGCGGTCGCGGTAGGCGTACTGCTTGGACTTGTCGACAGCGGCCTTGGCGGTGCGGATGGTGTTCTTGCGACGGCCATAGAAGCCCTTGGCTTGCTTGATGACCTTCTTGTGCTTGGCGTGTGCGGCAACGCCACGTTTTACGCGAGCCATATCATGATCTCCTTGAAATCTATCTGTTGTGCGAGTTTACGGGCGTTACTTGCTGTAGGGCATGAACTGCTTGACGATCTTGGCATCTGCATCCGCCAGAACCATCGTGCCGCGCGCATCACGGATAAACTTGTTGGAACGCTTGATCATTCCATGGCGCTTGCCGGCGGCTGCCGACTTCACCTTGCCGGTCGCGGTTACCTTGAACCGCTTCTTGACCGACGACTTCGTCTTCATCTTGGGCATTTTGCTACTCCGTTGTTTTTGATTGCGCCGGGAGACGAACCCCGACATCGCATTTGAAGCGGACACGGCATGCCCTGCCGGCCCGCTCTCGGACGGCGCGCTTATACGCGCTTTGCCCTTGTAGTGCAACCTCTCCGCCGCGACAAAAAGACAAGCGCCGCGCCGGGCGAATGTCCCCGGGCGGCGTGTCGTCGATCGTCAACAGCGAAAAGCCTATTTCGGCGCGAGCACCATCAGCATCTGGCGGCCTTCGAGCTTCGGCTCGGCCTCCACCTTCGCGATTTCGGCGGTGTCCTGCTTGACCTGGGAAAGAAGCTTCATGCCCAGTTCCTGGTGCGCCATTTCACGGCCGCGGAAACGGAGCGTGACCTTGACCTTGTCGCCTTCCTCAAAGAACTTGTTCATCGCCTTCATCTTCACCTGATAATCATGGGTGTCGATGTTGGGACGCATCTTGATTTCTTTGACTTCGACGACTTTCTGCTTCTTGCGGGCTTCGGCAGCGCGCTTCTGGTTGGCATATTTCAGCTTGCCCAGATCGAGAATCTTGCAAACGGGCGGCACCGAGTTGGGGGCGATCTCGACAAGATCAAGCCCGGCTTCCTCAGCCATTCTCAATGCATCTTCAGTCAATACGACGCCCTGGTTCTCCCCGTCCTCGGTAATCAGCTGGACTTCGCGGATGCGAATGTCGCGATTGGCGCGGGGACCTTCCTTGGTCGGGGGAGCGGCTCTGTGGGGTCTGCGAATGGTCGTTGTCTCCTCAAATCGTTGAAACGGGGTTGCGCATGTGCCAGCTGCACAAAAACTTGCACCTGACGGACACAAATGGTTGTTACAGCGTTCGTGTCAATAACACAGCCGAAAAAGAAAATCACCTGCCGATCGCCAAAAGCGCGCATTTGCGGGCGTTTTGAAGTCCGGGACAAGCTTGGAGAGCATGATGAACGAAGACGGCCAGCCGACCTACACCGAAATCGACCATGGCGACGGCCCGCTCAGGATCGCCATGCGCCTTCGCAAGGGCAGAAGCGATGCCCCCATGCTGGTCTGGTTTTCCGGCTACGGCTCCGACATGCTGGGCAGCAAGGCAGAGGCGCTCGATGCCTATGCCGGCGAAAACGATCTTCCCATGCTGCGCTTCGACTATACCGGCCACGGCGAAAGCGAGGGCGACTTCAGGGACGGCACGATCTCGCGCTGGCTCGCCGACGCCCTTGCCGCCATTGCCCATGCGAGCCCGGAAAGGATCATCATCATCGGCTCGTCCATGGGAGGCTGGCTGGCGCTTCGGGCGGCGCAGGAACTGAAGGGCAAGGAAGGCGCGCCCGCAATCGACGGGCTGCTGCTGCTGGCGCCCGCGCCCGACTTCACCAGCGAGCTGATCGAGCCGGACCTCACGGATGCCCAGTGCAAGGCGCTCGCCGAAAACGGTTATTTCGAGGAACACTCGATCTACGGACCGGAGCCGACCATCTATACCTCGGCCCTTCTCGACGATGGCCGGCGCAACATGGTGCTGACCGGCATTATCGAGACCGGCTGCCCGGTCCATATCATCCAGGGCAAGCAGGACCCGGACGTGCCCTATAAACACGCGTTGAAGCTGATGTCGCATCTGCCTGCCGACGATGTCGTGCTGACGCTGGTGCAGGATGGCGATCACCGGCTTTCCAGGCCGGAGGATATTGCGCGCATGCTGACCGCGCTTTCCGGGCTTCTGGAAACCGCGGCCGAACACCGCGCCGGTTAACCATTTCTTAAGATCTCGGCCTGCGGGCCCCTCACGCTGATTGACTCAAAGCCCTAATTCTCCTTAACTCTTTGTTAAGAATTCACGGGCGGATGGGTATAGCGTGCCTCGTTTGGATAGACTGATTTTTTCGGCTTTCTGCGCCATTGCGGGCCTCTTTGCGGCGGCCCCCGCCCTTGCTGCATCCGCCATGCCGGTGGGTGGCGTCACCTCCCAGCCGATCGGCCATTTCGAGTTCTGCGAGCTTCACCACCGCGATTGCGCGCCCCATAACGCCAGCACGATTGCCGCGCGGGTAACGAGCTACGGCTGGAAAACGGTGGTGGCGATCAACAGTACGGTCAATGCCGCGATCGAGCCGATGACCGACGAGGAGCTTTACGGCCGCGAGGAAGTCTGGGCCTATCCCGACAGCGGCGCCGGCGATTGCGAGGACTTTGTTCTGGAGAAACGCCGCCGCCTGATGAAGGCCGGCTTCTCCGCCTCGGACCTGCTGATCACCGTGGTGCGCAAACCCAATGGCGAGGGCCATGCGGTGCTGACGCTGCGCACCAATGACGGTGATTTCGTCCTCGACAATCTGAACGACGATGTGCTCGCCTGGTCGGATACGCCCTACACCTTCCTCAAGCGTCAGGCGTCCTTCGATTCCGGCCGCTGGGTCAAGGTCGAGACGGGAACCGATCTGCCTGTCGCCTCGCTGCGTTGATGTCCACCAGCCGCGAGGATGCGCCGGCGTCGAAGGCCCGAGACAGGCGTGACCTATGAAGATTGACCCTTCCTCCCCGATCGTTGTGCTGACCGGCGCCGGCATTTCGGCGGAATCCGGCCTTGCCACATTCCGCGATCAGGGCGGCCTCTGGGAGGGACACAGTATCGAGGATGTGGCGACCCCTGAGGGCTTTCACAACAACCCCGATCTGGTGCTGGATTTCTACAATATGCGCCGCCGCGAGGCCGCCAGGGCTACGCCCAACGCCGCCCACAACGCGCTTGCGGCCCTTGAGAATGCCTGGGACGGCGATTTCCTGCTGATCACCCAGAATGTCGACAACCTGCATGAAAAGGCCGGCTCGAAGAAATTGCTGCACATGCATGGCAGGCTCGATTCCGCGCTCTGTTACGAATGCGGCAGCCACCAGCACTGGGAGGGCGACCTCGACCGGGACTGTTTCTGTTCGAGCTGCAGCCGTCCCTCGCTTCGGCCCGACATCGTCTGGTTCGGCGAAATGCCCTACGACATGGACGTGATCGAGGATGCGCTCGGCAAGGCCGCCCTGTTTGTCGCGATCGGAACCTCCGGCACGGTCTATCCCGCGGCAGGCTTCGTGGCGGCGGCCACATCTGCCGGCGCGCGCGCCGTCGAGATCAATCTCGAGGCGACCGGCAACAGCCTGTTCGGCGAATGCCTCACGGGTACGGCGTCAACCACCGTTCCCGCGTTCGTCTCCGCCCTGATCGGCAGAAAACCCTGATTCACCGTTTGACCTCCGGCGACTTACGATTTAGAATTATTCTAAATTGAAACCGGAAGCCCTCAGATGGTCCTGAATCTGTTCCCGCGCACCAAGCGCGACCTTTCCTCGTTGAGCGAACCCGAAATGCTGGCGCTCGCGATCTCCTCCGAAGAGGACGACGCGCGCATCTACAAGGCCTATGCCGCCCATCTTCGTGACGATTATCCCGACAGCGCGCGGATTTTCGATGATATGGCGGAGGTCGAGGACAGCCATCGGCGCATGCTGATCGACATGTTCAAGCGCCGCTTCGGCAACGACATACCGCTGATCCGGCGCGAACATGTGCGCGGCTTCATCGAACGCCGGCCCGACTGGCTGATGAAGACGCTGTCGCTGGATAAAATCCGCCGCCAGTCGGTGCTGATGGAGGAGCAGGCGCAGCGCTTCTACCGCGCGGCCATGGCCGAGGTTTCGGACGCCGACACCCGCAAACTGCTCGGCGATCTCGCCATAGCCGAGGAGGCGCATGAGGAACTGGCCGAGACGCTGACTGAAAAGCATGCGCCGGAAACCGTACGCGACGAGGAGTCCAGGAAGGAGCACCGCCAGTTCCTGCTGACCTGGGTGCAGCCGGGCCTTGCCGGGCTGATGGATGGTTCGGTCTCGACGCTGGCGCCGATCTTCGCCGCGGCCTTCGCCACCCAGGACACCTGGCAGACCTTCCTGATCGGCTTGTCCGCCGCCGTCGGCGCCGGCATCTCGATGGGCTTTACCGAAGCGGCCCACGACGACGGCAAGCTTTCCGGCCGGGGTTCGCCGATCAAGCGCGGCATCGCCTCAGGCGTGATGACGACGCTTGGGGGGCTCGGCCATGCGCTGCCCTATCTGATCCCGGACTTCTGGACCGCGACCATCGTTGCCATCGTGGTGGTGTTCTTCGAACTCTGGGCGATCGCCTTCATCCAGAACAAATATATGGAAACGCCGTTCATGCGCGCCGCCTTCCAGGTGGTGCTCGGCGGCGGACTTGTGCTGGCCGCCGGCATGATCATCGGCAGCGGCTGATCAGCCGTAACTCCGCGTGGGGCGGTCCATCACCCGCCGGCCGAACAGGCTGGCGGTCAACTCGGTCATCAGGATCGCCGCCTTGCCGCGTTCGTCGAGAAACGGATTGAGCTCGACCAGATCGAGGCTGGTCACGCGTTCGCTGTCATGCAGCATTTCCATCACCAGATGCGCTTCCCGGAAGGTCGCGCCGCCCGGCACGGTGGTGCCGACCCCGGGGGCGACGGACGGGTCGAGGAAATCGACGTCGAAACTGACATGCAGCATGCCGTTTTCGGCCTCGACCCTGTCCAGAAATGCCTTCAGCAGCGGCGCGATGCCGTTCTCGTCGATGGCGCGCATGTCGTAAACCGTGACGCCGGCAGCGCGGATCGTCGCGCGTTCGGCGGGATCGACGCTGCGGATGCCGATCATGCAGACATTTTTCGGATCGACCGGGGCTTCAAGCGGCGGAAACACGCCCTCAAAACCCGGCTGGCCGGTGAAATAGGCAGCCGGCGTGCCGTGCAGATTACCGCTGTCGGTGGTCTCGAGCGTATGAAAATCCGTATGGGCGTCGAGCCACAGCACAAACAGCGGACGGCCCTGTTCCCTTGCCCGCCGCGCGAGGCCGGCAACGCTTGCCGCCGCCATCACATGATCGCCGCCCATGAAGATCGGCAGTCCTTCTCCGGAAATCTCGAACGCGGCCTCGGTCAGCGCATCGAGCCAGGAGACGGTCTCGGCCAGCGCCTTCAGCGCGGTGTTTTGATGGGAGACCGCGCGCTCGGGCGCGGGCCTCAGATCGCCGAGATCGCGCACCGTGTGGCCGAGCCCCTTCAGCGCCTCGGCCAGACCCGCGGCCCTGAGCCCGTTTGGCCCCATGTTGCAACCCTTGCGCCCCGAGCCGCACTCGACCGGTACGCCCAGCAGGATACATTCCATGTCATTCTCCATAGCCCGGCCGAAGAAGCGGGCATTTTGGCGCATCCAAACATGAATGGCCGCAAAAGAGAACCATCTTGCCGTGCGGCGGCCGTCATCTGGCAGCCGATCTTTCCGGAAACGACATGTCCCTGCGGCGGCCTCCACCAGCGCCGGCGTCATGCAGCGCGGCCCGTTCGGCCGGCGACAGCAGGCTGGCGCAGCTTTCCGAAAGCGGCGGGCTTTCAGCCGGATAGCCCAGTCCCGAAAGCAGTTCCCGGGTCTCCACCTTGCTGTTGTCGGGCTCCAGTATGACGGCCCGGACAACGGCGGTCACCGCCACCGTCTCGCGTGCGGGGCCGCTCAAGGGGATGATCCGGTGTTCCATGAAAATGGAGCGCTCCGTCCAGCCGATGAGTTCGGTCTCCATCCGGTATTTCTGAAACAGGCCGAGCGAACTCTTGTAGCGGGCGCTGAGCCCGGTCAGCACCGGCCGCCGCCGACCCTTGAGACCGGCCGAACCGAGGCCGGACCGAAACACGAAATCGAGCCGTCCGAGATCCATCAATGTCAGATAGCGGCCGTTATTGACATGGAGATTGATATCGAGGTCCTGCGGCCAGATACGGCCGACGACAGACGACTTCGTCGCCCCGCCCGCAAGCGGTTTGCCGCAACGCGCCGCGATCACGGTTCTGACCAGCCTCGCCCAGATATACATGATGTCTCCCGTTTTCCTGCCGCGACCGGTCCCGCCGGCGCGCAACCATGACGATTTCTCTTGAATAGAGGTTGACCTATACGTATAGTAGGTATCGTAATAGTCATGTCCAGAGAAAAATGCCGGGACAACGCCTTGGAGGAGGGGGTGCCGGCAGGGAGGAGGAGACGTGCATCATCAATCCGGCACGGCCGGGCCGGCGCCGACCGCCGCGACGGCTACGCTGACGGCTCTGTTCGATGAGGCGAGCCGCCGTTTCCCAGACAACCGGGCGATCTGGTTTTCGGGACGCGAATGGACCTATGGCGAGCTTGCGGCGGAGATCGACCGGTGCGCGATCGGCCTTGCCGCGATCGGCGTGGCAAAAGGCGCGCGCGTCGGCCTCTGCCTTCCCAACTCGCCCTATTCGGTGATCTGCTTCTTCGCGATCCTTCGGGTCGGGGCCACCGTGGTCAATTTCAATCCGCTCTATACCAGCCGGGAACTGCTCGCCCAGATCCGCGATGCCGATGTCGAAACGATGTTCACGATGGATATCGCCGCCTGCTATCAGGGGCTCGGCCCGATCGTCGCGGAGGCGGGTCTGAAACATGTGATCGTCTGTCCGCTGGCCCCGGCATTGCCGCCCGTCAGGGCGCTGCTCCTCAAGACCCTGAAAAGATCGATACTGACCGCCACGCCGCGCGACGACCGCCATATCTCCTATGCCGACCTGCTGAAAAAGGATGCGGGCAGGTGGGCGCCCGAGGCCGATATCGCGCCGGAGGATATCGCCGTGCTGCAGTATACCGGCGGCACCACCGGCATTTCCAAGGGCGCGATGCTGTCGCATCGGGCGCTGGTGGCCAACACGAAACAGGTCAAGGCGACCTTCATCGGCACCGCCGAGGACGGCAGGGAGATATTTATCGGCGTCCTGCCGTTCTTCCATGTCTTCGCCCTGGTCGCCACGATGCTCTACGCGATCGAGATCGGCGCCGCGATGATACTGATGATGCGGTTCGACCGAGACGCGCTCATAACGCTTACGCAAAAACACCGCGCCACGGTGCTTTCGGCCGTGCCCACGATTTTCGGCGCGATCAATGCCGTTGCCGAAACCCGCAAAATCGATCTCACATCGCTGAAATTCTGCATTTCCGGCGGCGCGCCGCTGCCGCTTGAAGTGCGGAACCGTTTCGACAAGCTGACGGGCTGCCGACTGACGGAAGGCTACGGGCTGACGGAATGTTCCCCGGTGGTCTCGGTCAACCCCGTCAATGGCCCCCCGGCGCCCGACGGCTCGGCCGGCCTGCCGCTTGGCGACACCACGCTGCAGATCCGCGATCCCGACCATCCGGAGATCATCTTGTCTCAGGGTGAGAAGGGTGAATTATGGGTGCGCGGACCGCAGGTAATGTCGGGCTACTGGAACCGGCCTGACGAGACCGCAAACGTCCTCAGGGACGGCTTCGTCAGGACCGGCGATATCGCCTATGTCGATGCCGACGGCTATCTCCACATCGTCGACCGGCTGAAGGAGTTGATCCTCTGCAGCGGCTACAATGTCTATCCGCGGGTGATCGAGGAAGCGCTCTACGAACATGAGGATGTGGCCGAAGCCGTTGCGATCGGCGTGCCCGACGCCTATCGCGGCGAGTGCCCGAAGGCCTTCGTCACGCTGAAACCGGGCGCGAACACGACCATCGAGGCGCTGCACGCCTTCCTCGAGCCCCGGCTTTCGAAGATCGAACTGCCGCGCGACATCGAAATCCGCGAAACGCTGCCGCGTACCCTGGTCGGCAAGCTTTCCAGAAAGGCGCTGATCGACGAGGAACGGGCCGGAGGCGAACGCCATGTTGACGCCTAGGCCCCGTCGGGTTGAAATACGATCCGGCTTTGCGTACGGACCGGCTTCGACGCCCGCCCGCACCGCCGCCTTCCCTTATCCGCAAACCCTGAACCAAAAGGTTGCCCGTGACCGAGCAGTTTCTCACCGTCACCCAGTTGGCAGAAGAACTCGGACTGACGCCCCGCGCGCTTCGCTTCTACGAGACCAAGGGGTTGATCACGCCCGGCCGCGCCGGCACGACCCGGATCTATACCCAGCGCGACAGAGCCCGGCTGATCCTGATCCTGCGCGGCAAGCGGCTCGGCTTTTCGCTTCAGGAAATCAAGTCGTTTCTGGACCTCTACAATGTCGACGGCACCCAGCACAAACAGATGAAAGCGCTGCTGCAATCGCTGCGCGAGCGTATCGCCAACCTCGAAGACCAGCGACAGGCCATCGACCAGACGCTTGCCGAACTGAGACGGGCCGAACAGGAGGCCGAGGCGCGGCTCGCCGGGCCTGTGCGCTAGAGCGCGTCCAGGAAAAGCGGACACCGGTTTTCCGTCCGGACGCGCGGAAAAACAAAAGGTTGGAGCCTGTTCGCGATTCAACAAAATGCGGACAGGCTCCGGAGCGTTTCCCGCAAGGGCGGGTCCACCCGACATCCGCAGGAATGCGGCAACACAGACAGACGGAGCGAAGCCGCGATTCCACCAGGAGCGGCCTGGCTTCCGTGTGTGCCCGAAGCAGATGGCCGCCGCGTTTCCCGCGCGACGCCAGGCCCCGGCAGCCCGACCGGCGCTGCCAGCCCACCCCACTCTTCCAACTTCACATCCATCTGGGAGGATGACATGACGTCACCCATCGTTATCGCGGGCTATCAGCGCTCGCCGTTCACACTTGCACACAAGGGCGCGCTTGCCCGGGTGCGCCCCGACGATCTGGCCGCGCGGGTCATCGCCAGCCTCATCGAGAAGGCCGGCATCGACCCGGGCGACATCGAGGACCTGATCCTCGGCTGCGCCTTTCCCGAGGCCGAACAGGGCTTCAATCTCGCACGCCTCGTGGTGCTGCTCGCAGATCTGCCGCAATCGATCGCGGGCGTCACGGTCAACCGCTTCTGCGGCTCATCGATGCAGTCCGTGCACATCGCCGCGGGCCAGATCGCGCTCGGGGCCGGCGAGGCCTTCATCTGCGCCGGCGTCGAGAGCATGAGCCGGGTGCCGATGTCGGGGTTCAACCCGCTTCCCAATCCGGCGCTCAACGAGAAGGTTCCCGGCGCCTATATGAGCATGGGCGATACGGCCGAGAACATCGCCCGCCGCTGGCAGATCTCGCGCGAGGAGCAGGAGCGCTTTGCGGTGGCAAGCCAGCAACGCGCGGCCGAGGCCCGCGCGGCCGGAAAATTCAGCGACGAGATCGTGCCCATCAGGGCGAACGGCGCCGAAATCAGCGAGGACGGCTGCATCCGGGCCGAGACCACCGGGGAGATATTGGCCGGCCTGAAGCCCGCCTTTTCGACGGATGGAACGGTGACGGCCGGAACCTCCTCCCCGCTCACAGACGGGGCTTCGGCGCTGCTGGTCTGCTCGCTGGCCTATGCCGAGAGGAACCGGCTCGAGCCCCTTGCCCTCGTCAGATCGACGGCCGTTGCCGGATGCGATCCGGAGATCATGGGGATCGGACCCGTGAACGCGACGAAAAAGGCGCTGTCTCGCGCCGGCATCGGGATCGACGAGATCGGCGTGGTCGAACTCAACGAAGCCTTCGCCAGCCAGTCGATCGCCTGCATGCGCGACCTCGGTATCAATCAGGATATCGTCAACATCGATGGCGGCGCGATCGCGCTCGGGCATCCGCTGGGCGCCACCGGCGCGCGCATCGTCGGCAAGGCCGCATCGCTGCTCAAGCGCGAGGGCGGGCGCTATGCGCTGGCCACCCAGTGCATTGGCGGCGGCCAGGGCATCGCAACCATTCTGGAGCGCGTGTGATGGAACCGATCGCGAAAGTCGCCGTCATCGGCGCCGGCGTCATGGGTTCCGGCATTGCCGCGCAAGTGGCCAATGCCGGCATTCCCGTGATGCTGCTCGACATCGTGCCCGAGGGCGCAGCCAACCGCAACGTGATCGCCGAAACCGCGCTTGCGCGCATGAAGAAGGCATCGCCTGCCCCGTTCATGTCGCAACGGGCGGCCCGGCTGGTGACGACCGGCAATATCGAGGACCATCTCGAAAGCCTTGCCGACGTCGACTGGATCATCGAGGCGATCATCGAAAGGCACGACCTGAAACAGGCGCTCTACCGCCGCGTCGATGCCGTTCGCAAGGAGACGAGCGTCGTCTCGTCCAATACCTCGACTATCCAGCTGTCGCATCTGGTCGAGGGCATGCCGGGCCGGTTCCGCCGCGATTTCATGATCACTCATTTTTTCAATCCGCCGCGCTACATGCGGCTGATGGAACTGGTGACGGCGGGTGAAACCGATGCGCAAAAGACCGCTTCCGTCAGCGATTTCGCCGACCGGACGCTCGGCAAGAGCGTCGTTGTCTGCAATGACCGCCCCGGCTTCGTCGCCAACCGTCTCGGCACGGTATGGCTGCAGCTTGGCATGATCCACGCGATGGAACTGGGCCTGACGGTGGAGGAGGCCGACGCCGTGATGGGCCGACCGTTCGGCATTCCGAAGACCGGCATATTCGGCCTGGTCGATCTCGTCGGCCTCGACCTGATGCCCCATATCGGCGCAAGCCTCAAGGCAGCGCTGCCCGATGGCGACATGTTCCATGACACCAACAAGGACCTGCCGCTCCTCAACAAGATGATCGCCGAGGGCTATACCGGCCGCAAGGGCAAGGGCGGGTTCTACCGGCTGAAACGGACGGATGACGGCAGGAAGATCAAGGAGACGATCGACCTTGAGAGCGGTGAATACCGGCCCGCGCAAAAGCCCGCCGACCCCGCCTTTGACGCCGCCCGCAAACCGCGCGCGGTGATGGAGATCGACAACCGGCTTGGCCGCTATGCCACGGCGGTGATGACCAATACGCTCGCCTATGCGGCAAGCCTCGTCGGCGATGCCGCCGACGATATCGCCGCGATCGACGAGGTGATGCGGCTCGGCTACAACTGGCGCTACGGCCCGTTCGAGCTGATCGACATGATCGGCGGCCAATGGCTGGTGGATGCGATGCGCGCCAATGGCATCGCCGGGCCGGAGCTTCTCGAAACACTCGGGGACAAGAGCTTCTACCGCGTCGAGAACGGCCGCAAACAGGCGCTGCAGCCGGACGGCAGCTACCGCGACGTCATCCGCCCGGACGGCATCCTCATGCTCGAGGATATCAGGCTCGGCGCAAAGCCGGTGCTGAAGAACGGGTCCGCCGCGCTCTGGGATATCGGCGACGGCGTCGTCTGCCTGGAATTCACCTCCAAGTCCAATACGATGGACGAGCAGGTGATGGCGATGATCAGCGATGCGGTCGACCTGGTGACCCGCGACTACAAGGCGATGGTGATCTATAATGAAGGCCGGCATTTCTCGGCCGGGGCCAATCTCGCGCTCGCGCTGTTTTCCGCCAATATCGCGGCCTTCGGCCAGATCGAGAAGCTGGTGACGGGCGGTCAGCACACCTATCGGAAGATGAAATACGCCCCGTTCCCGGTCGTCGCCGCACCCGCCGGCATGGCGCTTGGCGGCGGGTGCGAGATCCTGCTGCATTCCGATGCGGTGCAGGCCCATGCCGAAAGCTATATCGGTCTTGTGGAATGCGGCGTCGGGCTGGTGCCGGCCTGGGGCGGCTGCAAGGAAATGCTGACGCGCTGGCAGACAAGCGGCAAGCTGCCCAACGGCCCGATGCCGGCGGCGGCCAAGGTCTTCGAGATGATCTCGACCGCGACCGTCTCGAAATCGGCCGACGACGCGAGGGACCTGATGTTCCTTGGCAGGAACGACGGCATCACCATGAACCGCTATCGCCTGCTGGCCGATGCCAAGGCGAAGGCGCTTGGCCTTGTCGACGGCTATACTCCGCCGGAACCCCGGGAGGTCCGGCTTCCCGGCCCGTCCGGACGGGTGGCCATGCTGACGGCGGCGGAAGGTTTCGCGCGGCGCGGCATTGCCACGCCCCACGACCTGACGGTCGCGGGCGAACTCGCCACCGTGCTTTCCGGCGGCGACACCGACATCATCGATACCGTGAGTGAAGACGCGATCCTGAAGCTCGAATTCGACAGCTTCATGCGCCTGGTCCGCAACGAGAAGACTCTCGCCCGTTTCGAGAGCCTGATCGAAACCGGAAAACCGTTGAGGAACTGATGCCATGCAAATCTATAACGCACCGATCAGGGATATGCGCTTTGCCCTGCACGAGTTGAACGGCTTTGACGACTATGCCGGCCTGCCGGGTTTTGAGGAGGTCACGCCCGATCTCGCCGACACGATCCTGGAGGAAGCCGGCCGGTTCTGCACCGAAGTGCTGCTGCCGCTGAACGCCAGCGGCGACGCCGAGGGTTGCCGGCTCGAAAATGGCGTCGTCACCACGCCGAAGGGCTTCCCCGAGGCCTACAAGGCATTTGCCGAAGGCGGTTGGACCGCGATTTCGGCCTCGCCGGAATGGGGCGGACAGGGTCTTCCCCAGCTTCTCAACAAGTGCATCGAGGAGATGCATTGCGCCTCCAACCTCGCCTTCGGCCTCTATCCGGGGCTGACCCACGGCGCCTGCGAGGCACTCGAACATCATGCGAGCGACGCGCTGAAACAGCTCTATATGCCGAAGCTGGTGGAAGGCGTCTGGACCGGGACGATGTGCCTGACCGAGGCCCATTGCGGCACCGATCTCGGCCTGCTGCGCACCCGCGCCGTGCCGCAGGACGACGGCAGCTACAGGATCACCGGCTCGAAGATCTTCATTTCCGCCGGCGATCATGACCTTTCCGAAAACATCATCCACCTCGTGCTGGCGCGGCTTCCCGATGCGCCGGAAGGCGTCAAGGGCATCAGCCTGTTTCTGGTGCCGAAATTCCTGCCCGACGGCGATGGCAGGCCGGGTGCGCGCAACGGCGTTTCCTGCGCCGGCATCGAGCACAAGATGGGCATCAAGGCGTCTGCCACCTGCCAGCTCGCCTTCGACGATGCCACCGGCTGGCTGGTCGGCGAGCCGCACAAGGGCATGCGCGCGATGTTCACGATGATGAACAGCGAACGGCTTTCGGTCGGCGTCCAGGGTATCGGCATCGCCGAGGCCGCCTATCAGGGCGCGGTGGCCTATGCCAGGGAACGGCTTCAGGGCCGCGCGCTTTCCGGCGCGAAACATCCCGAAAAACCCGCCGACCCGATCATCGTCCATCCCGACGTGCGGCGCATGCTGATGACGATGCGGGCCTATGTCGAGGGTTGCCGGGCGCTTTGCGGCTGGGTGGCGCGCAATATCGATATCGCCAGGGTCCACCCCGACGCCGAGACCCGCCGCAAGGCCGAGGATTTCACCGCGCTGATGACGCCGGTGGTCAAGGCGCTGTTTACCGATCTCGGCTATGAATGCGCCAATCTCGGCATGCAGGTCTATGGCGGCCACGGCTTCATCCGCGACCACGGCATGGAGCAATATGTCCGCGATTGCCGGATTTCGATGATCTACGAGGGCACCAACGGCGTTCAGGCGCTCGATCTCGTGGGTCGCAAGATGCCGGCCCATGGCGGACGGCTGCTGAGATCCTTCTTCCACCCGGTCCAGGCAGAACTGGAGGCAGCATCCGCCGATCCGCGCCTTGGCGAACTGGCGGCACCGCTTTCCAGGGCCTTCCAGGGGCTCCAGCTCTGCACCGGCGAACTTGCGCAGAAGGGCCTGAAGGACCCCGAGGAGGCCGGGGCCGCGGCAACCGATTACCTGCGCCTGTTTGGTCTGGTGGCGCTTGGCCATATGTGGCTGAAATCGGCGAAGACCGCTTATGCGGCGCTTGATGGCAATGCCGACGATCCCGAGTTCTATCGCGCCAAGCTCGTCACCGCGCGGTTCTTCATGACCCGGCTTCTGCCGCAGGCGGCAGGCCTCGTCGCCACGATCCGCTCGGGCAAGGACAGCATGATGGCACTCGACGAAGCCGCGTTCTGACGGCTGTCGTCAGTCAATCAACCGGGCGGGCAACGGGGCGGGCAACGGGGCGGGACCTCAGTTCTCGCGTGAGGCCACGAAACGGGCCGCGGCGATCAGCGTCGCGGCCCGCGCGCCGAACGGGGCAAGCAGGGTCTCGGCCTCATCGACCAGTTCCGACAGCCGGCGCTCGGCCCATGCTTCGCCGTGCAGCGACACCAGCGTACCCTTGCCGCGCCCGGCATCCTTGCCGGTCGCCTTGCCCATGGTTGCGGCGTCGGCCCTCAGGTCGAGAAGGTCGTCGGCCAGTTGAAAGGCAAGGCCGATCACCGCGCCGAAACGGGCAAGCCGGGCGCGATCGTCTACGCCCGCACCGGAAATGATCGCGCCCGCTTCCGTTGCGAACCGGATCAGCGCGCCGGTCTTCATCGCCTGCAGGGTCACGATACCGGCCTCATCCGGGGGCGTCTTCTCCGCGGCGAGATCGAGCGCCTGCCCCCCCGCCATGCCGCCAATGCCCGAGGCCCGCGACAGCGCGCTGACAAGGGCAAGACGCGCGGCGGGCGTAAGCCCGGTCGCGTCATCGGCGATGATATCGAAGGCAAGCGTCAGCAGGCTGTCGCCGGCGAGAATGGCGGCGGCCTCGTCGAACGCCTTGTGCACGGTCGGCCGTCCCCGGCGCAGATCGTCGTCATCCATGGCCGGCAGGTCGTCATGGATCAGCGAATAGCAATGGATGCATTCAAGGGCTGCGGCCACGCGCAGCGCCGCGTCTTGCCGCCCGTCCAGAAGCCGCGTGGACTCGATCACCAGAAACGGCCGGAAACGCTTTCCGCCGTTCAGCACCCCGTGACGGATCGCCGCCATCAGCGCTTCGGGCCGCGCCGTTTCACCGACAAGCGGCTCTGGACCGAGCAATCGGTCGAGGCAGGCTTCGACATCCTGTCGGGCGCTGGCAAGGCGGTGGGTGAATTCGGCATCTGACATGGGGCCATGTCTTGGCATGCGGGCGGGCGGCGTTCAAGCGGTTTTCCGCACGTTTCGCGCAGGGCCGACCGCGCCTTTTCTTGGCGCCCGCTTCACGCTATGGAAGGGGCGGATTTCACGAAAGCCAATGAACCGATGCGCCATGACGAGATGCCGGAAGACGATGACGACGAGGCCCCGCGCCGTTCGCCTTTCCGCCGTCTGATCCGCTACGGCGTGATCGCCGTCATCGTGATCGTGTTGCTGCCCTACCTGCTGCTGCCGCTCTACCGGCCATCCTTCGTCCATCCGGTCTCGGTGCCGATGCTCGCCCGGCTGTTTTCCGGCTACGACCGGCAATGGGTGCCGTTCGACGCGATCGCGCCGGTGCTGGTGCAATCGGTGATGATGTCGGAGGACGGGCAGTTCTGCAATCATGACGGCGTCGACTGGGGCGAATACAAGGCCGTGGTCGAGGATGCGCTTGCCGGGAAATCCGTGCGCGGGGCCAGCACCATACCGATGCAGACGGTCAAGAACCTCTATCTCTGGAACAGCCGCTCCTATCTCCGCAAGGCGCTCGAACTGCCGCTGGCGATCACCGCCGATATTGTCTGGCCCAAGCGGCGGATCATGGAAATCTATCTCAACATCGCCCAATGGGGGCCGGAAACCTTCGGCATCGAGGCGGCAGCACGCGAACAGTTCGGCGTGTCCGCAGCCAGTCTCAATGCCCGCCAGGCGGCGCTGCTCGCCGTCTCGCTGCCCGATCCCGTGGGCCGGCAGGCGGCAGCGCCCAGCGGCCATATGCGCAATCTCGCGGCCAGGGTGGAACGGCTGGCATCGCGCTCGGGCGGCTATATAAGCTGCCTTTATGATTGACATTCGACAATATTGTTGGTGCCGGACGCCGAAATCGGGTTAACTCCCGCGCAAACGGGATCGGAAGGGTGAGGCATGAGCGATCTGACGCTTTATATCGGCAACAAGAAATATTCCTCCTGGTCGCTCAGGCCATGGCTGGCGATGGAGGCCGCCGGCATTCCGTTCAAGGAAGTGCTGATCCCGTTCGATTTTCCCGCCGGCAATCCGCGCTTCCGCGAGGTCTCGCCCGTCGGCCAGGTGCCGGTGCTGCATCACGGCAACTTCCGGGTCTGGGAATCGCTCGCGATCATCGAATATGTCGGCGAACTCTATCCCGAGGCCCAGCTCTGGCCCGACGACAGGATCGAACGGGCGGCGGCGCGCGCCATCTCGGCGGAAATGCACGCAGGCTTCCGGGCGTTGCGCGGCGCCTGCCCGATGAATTTCGGCCGCAAGCCCGCCCCTTTGGCCGTGGACGACGCCGTCAGGGCCGATGTCCGGCGCATCGAAACGCTGTGGGCGGACGCGCTCGAGACATCCGGCGGGCCGTTCCTGTTCGGCAGTTTTTCGGCGGCCGATGCGATGTATGCGCCGGTCGTCAACCGGTTCGAGGTCTATGAACTGACCGACAGCACCACATCGGCGGCCTATATGAACGCGATCAGAAGCCTGCCGGCGTTCCAGCGCTGGCGCGACGGCGCGCTTGCCGAAAGCTGGGTGGTTCCCGAAGACGAAGTCTGAGCCGGGTTTGCGCCAAGTGTCCGCCCGGCTTCCGCCCGGCTTCCGAATGAGTCAAAAAAATGCCGGGGGGACTGGTCAAACCTCCGTTTGCCCTGTATAAGCGCGCCAAATTTCAAGTATTCTAAGGGCGATCTTGCGGTGGTTTCACCCGCCGATGATTGAGCCTTGCCCCAAATGGAGTAGTTCCAATGGCTGTACCGAAAAGAAAAACGACCCCGTCGAAGCGCGGTATGCGCCGTTCTGCCGACGCTCTCAAGGCTCCGACCTATGTCGAAGACAAGAACTCCGGCGAACTGCGCCGTCCGCACCATATCGATCTGAAGACCGGTATGTATCGCGGCCGCCAGGTTCTGACGCCGAAGGAAAGCGCCTGATCCATCAGGCCCGTTTCCGCTGAATTGAAAAAGCCGCCCCTCGGGGCGGTTTTTTGTTTAATTGATGCAGGTCCGGTTTTCTCCGGGTCTGCTTTTTTGTATGTTTCAGGCAGCGAAAATATTGTGTTTCGCAGCAAGCACACGGTCGAAAGGCGACCCGAGGTCCGTAGTGAGGAACTGCGCACGATGCTTCTTGCACTTTATACTTTCGGACAGTTCATCAAGCCTGCCGATGACGAGGCCAATGACGGATTCCGGGATATTAATGACCCGATCTTCGGCATCGTCGATGTTGCCGAGGGTTTGATTGCGCGTTCCGGCTATGCATCAGATGCCGGGCCTCTTGCGTGGGGAGAGGAAGTCTATCCTCGGTTCTACGATGACCGTGGCGATGGATGGGCTCCGGCAACACTGTCGCTCTGGACGGATATCGAGGCGCTCTATGCCTTCACCTATTCCGGATTGCATGCCGAAGCAATTCGCCGTGGTCGGGAGTGGTTCAGACAGGGCGACTGGCCGCCGCTGGTGATGTGGTGGCACGCTGATGTCGAGCGTCGTCCGATCTGGGCCGAGGGTGTGGAGCGGTACGAATTTCTTCATGACCACGGCGCCTCGCCGTTCGCCTTCACCTTCAAAGAACCATTTGATCGTGATGGCAATCGCACAAACCTCGACAAGACGCGGGTCAGGGAATTGCGTAACGCCGCAAATTGATTGCCGTCTTCAAAAAACAGCTATCTGCATCTGAATGCGGGCCCGCGTTTCACCGAAACGTGAGCCCGCTTTTTCTCACATATTGTCGATACGGTCCTGCAGAACCCGCAACTGCCGCCTCAGATCGTCGAGGTCGCCGGCTGCCGCGTTGTGCATGCCGTCGAGGTCTTCCTCGTCTGCCGCGGCGCGGTAGCTGGTGGCGCCGAGACCGGCCTGACGCGCGGCCTCCTCCTTGCGGTAATATTCCCGCTTCAGCGGATTGGCGTAGAGCGCCTTGTCCATCTGCTCGCGCATATGGGTCTGCTGCTCGGAGAACGCCTTCATGGCGTTGTCGAGAAAGCCGGGCAGCATCGCCTGCATCTGGTCGCCGTAATAGCCGATGATCTCGCGCAGGAACGAAACCGGCAGGATCGCCTGATCGGATTTCGCCTCCTGTTCGAAGATGATCTGGGTCAGCACGGTGTGGGTGATGTCGTCGCCGGCCCTGGCGTCCTTGACGGTGAAATCCTCTCCTCTTTTCACCATGTCGGCCAGGTCTTCCAGCGTCACGTAACTGCTGGTGCCGGTATTGTAGAGCCGGCGGTTGGCGTATTTCTTGATGATGGTCGGTCCGTCGCTTACGGGCATTATGCCTCCTCCCCGCGATCTGTTTCCTCTTCCCGGCTCAGATGTAACCTTAAAAAACGCCCTGGTACAATGATTTTGTCGCAATGCAGCGATGGCGGCAATGCCGCCTGCCTCACCGGGAAAAGCGGCGGCGGCGGGCGGTTTGACTTCGCGGACCGGCTTCTGCACATTGCCGCTGTCGTGAATTGGGGAGAGAGTGAAATGTCCGGTTCGGCAATTGTTATTGCAGGCGCGGCGCGCACGCCCATCGGCGTTCTGGGCGGTGCGCTTTCGGGCGTGGCCGCCCATGAACTCGGCGCCGTCGCGATCGCCGAAGCGCTTTTCCGGGCGGGGGTTTCGCCGGCGGAGGTCGACGAGGCGATCCTCGGCCAGGTGCTGACCGCCGGCGCCGGCCAGAACCCCGCACGCCAGGCGGCGATGGCGGCCGGCATGCCGGCGGAAAAGACCGCGATCGTCATCAACCAGCTCTGCGGATCGGGGCTCCGGGCCGTCGCGCTCGGCATGCAGCAGATCCTTGCCGGCGATGCCGAAATCGTCGTGGCGGGCGGACAGGAATCGATGTCGCTGTCGCCGCATTGCGCCAATCTTCGCAGCGCAACGCGCATGGGCGATGCCACCATGGTCGACACCATGCTGAAGGACGGCCTGGTCGATGCGTTCTATGGCTATCATATGGGCATCACCGCGGAGAATATCGCCGAGCGCTGGGGCCTGACGCGGGCGATGCAGGATGACTATGCCGCCCGCTCGCAAAACCGCGCCGAGGCCGCCCGCGCCGCCGGTCGCTTCGCCGATGAGATCGTGCCGGTCACGGTCGCCGCGCGCAAATCCGAAACGGTGATCGACCAGGATGAAGGCATCCGCGAGGGCATGACGCCGGAAGGGCTGGAGCGGCTGCGGCCCGCCTTCATGGACGGCGGCAGCGTGACCGCCGGCAATGCCTCGGGCATCAATGACGGCGCGGCGGCGCTTGTGCTGATGGACGAAGCCAATGCGCAAAAGCGCGGGATCGAACCGTTGGCGCGGATCGTCTCATGGGCGACGGCCGGCGTCGATCCGCAGATCATGGGCACGGGCCCGATCCCGGCCTCGAAAAAGGCGCTGACGAAGGCCGGATGGCAGGTTGGCGATCTCGACCTGATCGAGGCCAACGAGGCGTTTGCGGCGCAGGCCTGCGCGGTCGTGCGCGACCTCGGGCTCGATCCCGAAAAGGTCAACGTCAATGGCGGGGCGATCGCGCTCGGCCACCCGATCGGCGCGTCCGGCGCGCGGGTGCTGACGACGCTGCTTTACGAAATGCGCCGCCGCGATGCGAAGAAGGGCCTTGCCACGCTCTGTATCGGCGGCGGCATGGGCATCGCCATGTGCGTGGAACGGCCCTGAAGGCAAAAAGAAGGCGTCGCACGTGGCGACGCCTGGATCGGCGAGCGTGGGGTGCTGCGAGCCGATCTTGACGCGACAGCCAGAGGCGCGCGCCGCTTTCGATGGCGCCGGCATACAAGACGCTGCCGGCGCGATCCTGTCTTACCTTGCGGTTGCCGCGCCAACGCCAGCGCCGATAAGGCCGCCGGCAACAGCACCGGTAGCATCGCCCGTCAAGGCGGCGCCGGTTGCCACGCCAAGGCCGCCGCCGATTGTGGCGTTGCGCTGCGTCGTCGAGCATGCAGCCAGCGGAAGAAGGATCGCGATGGCGAGAACGGTCTTTTTCATAAGTTCAGGTCTCCAATGTTCTTTGTCAGATATAGCCTGGTCAGATATAGCCTGCCAGCAGCAGGATTATGACGATCAGCAGCACGAGGCCGAGACCGCCCGACGGCCCATAGCCCCAGTTGGTGGAATGGCCCCAACGTGGCAGTGCGCCGATCAGAAGCAATATCAGAATAATAAGAAGAATGGTGCCCAACATATCTTTCCCTCTCCATTGGAATGGTCGGATAGTAAACGCGGGCTTGTCGAAATTTGTTCCCGCCCTGCGTTCCCGGCACGCTGGAAAAATGATTAACGGCGGCCGCCGCTGCCGGCGGCAACCGCCTGAAATCTATGGTTAACAAAACCTTATTCCGCCACATATAGCGGTGAACAAAACAGGAAAACCGGCAGGTAAGCGATTCGTCGCTGATTCGTTCCGGCTTTGGCCCGAAAGTTAACGGGCGCTGCTTTCGCGGGCATTCGCAAGCCTCTTCACCTTGAGAAGATAGGCCGTCGCGCGACCGGTCGAAAACCCGGTGGCAAGGCCGATGACGGCGTTGACGGTCAGCATGAAAGGCACGTTTTGAGCAAGCGCGGGAAAACCTCACGAATGGCAGCGGTTTGCAATTCACGCTTGGCCGGATGCGGCGCGATCTGGCGAACTGGCGCGTGCATGGCCTGCTCCTGCCTCGACGATCTGCGCCGGACGGGCCTGCTGGCGGGTTGAGGCATATGGTTAACGCCGGACCCGAATCCGGCCGTTCGCCGCATTCCCCCAAAAATCCGAATCCAGATGTGGACAGGGTGCCGCCATTTTTCGCAACATCTAGCCGTGAACAAATCAGGAAAACAGCAGAGTCAGCGATTCGTCTGTGATTCGTTCGCTTCTGTTCCAAATCTTAACGGGAGGGCATTTTCGCGGCTGAAATTGCGGGTTCCCCTTGCTTGTCGGGCGGGGGCAGGCCATCTATAGGAAAAGCGGCTGCCGCGGACTGACGGAGCCGTTTCGCGCAGCGAAGAAAGACCGTCGGGGGCGAGCGTTTGGCCCCGGCCACATGATTTGGGACCGGACATTGAATTCTGAAGCAATGATCTTGAGCGGACGCGGCGTCACCGCGATGCTCGGTCCGACCAATACCGGCAAAACCCATTTCGCGATCGAGCGCATGGTGGCGCATTCCTCCGGCGTGATCGGCCTGCCGTTGAGGCTGCTTGCCCGCGAGGTCTATGCCCGCATCGTCGAGCGCGTCGGCGTCAACAATGTCGCTCTGATCACCGGCGAGGAGAAGATTGCCCCGCCGAAAGCGCGCTTCAGCGTCTGCACCGTGGAGGCCATGCCGCGCGAGGCCGATGTCGCCTTCGTCGCGATCGACGAGGTCCAGCTTGCCGGCGATCTCGAGCGCGGACACATCTTCACCGACCGCATCCTGCACTTGCGCGGACGCGAGGAGACGCTGCTTCTAGGCTCGGCCACCATGCGCCCGATCCTGCAGAAACTGCTTCCGGGCATCTCCGTGGTCGAGCGGCCCCGGCTGTCGCAGCTTTTCTATGCCGGGCAGAAGCGGATCACCCGCCTGCCAAGGCGCTCGGCGGTCGTCGCCTTTTCCACCGAGGAGGTCTACGGGATCGCGGAACTGATCCGCCGCCAGCGCGGCGGCGCGGCCGTTGTGCTCGGCGCGCTCAGCCCGCGCACCCGCAACGCCCAGGTCGAACTCTACCAGAACGGCGATGTCGAATATCTGGTGGCGACCGACGCGATCGGCATGGGTCTCAACCTCGATGTCGACCATGTCGCCTTCGCCCAGGACCGCAAGTTCGACGGCCATCAATATCGCAACCTCAATCCCGGCGAGCTCGGCCAGATCGCCGGCCGCGCCGGGCGGCATATGCGCGACGGCACGTTCGGCGTGACCAGCCGGGTCGCCCCGTTCGACGATGAACTGGTGGACCGGCTGCAATCGCACCATTTCGATCCCGTCAGGGTGCTGCAATGGCGCTCCAAGGCGCTCGATTTCTCCTCGCTGCAAAGCCTGAAGGCAAGCCTTGACGACGTGCCGCGCGTGCAGGGACTGACGCGGGCGCTGCCTGCCGTCGACCAGCGCGCGCTTGAATTCCTGGCCCGCAATCCGGACGTCGCCGGCAAGGCGGACCGGCGCGCCCGGATCGAACTTCTCTGGGACGCCTGCGCGCTGCCGGATTACCGCCGGATCACGCCCGCCCAGCACGCCGAACTGATCGCCTCGCTCTATCTCGACCTTGTCGAGCGCGGCACGGTGGACGAGGATTTTCTCGCACAGCAGGTCCGGCATGCCGACCGAACCGACGGCGAAATCGATACTTTGTCGGCACGGATTGCCCAGATCAGAACATGGACTTATGTTTCGAACCGGCCCGGATGGCTTGCCGATCCGACACACTGGCAGGAAAAGACGCGGAAAATCGAGGATCGGCTGTCAGATGCGCTGCATGAGAGGTTGACGAAACGCTTCGTTGACCGCAGGACATCTGTGCTGATGAAGCGCCTGAGAGAGAATGCGATGCTTGAAGCTGAAGTGAGCGTGAATGGGGATGTCTTTGTGGAAGGACATCATGTGGGGGAACTGGCGGGCTTCCGTTTCAAAGCCGTGGCCGGGGCCGAGGGTCCCGACGCCAAGGCGATAGAAGCGGCCGCACAGAAAGCGCTGGCGCTGGAGTTCGAGGCGCGCGCCGCGCGGCTGCATGCCTCCGGCAATGGCGACCTGGCGCTCGATGCGTCGGCGACCGTGCGCTGGCTCGGCGATCCGGTGGCGCGTCTGGTGGCCTCCGACAACATCTTGCGCCCGCGCGTGATCGTGCTGGCCGACGAGCAGTTGACGGGTGCAGCGCGCGACCATGTCGCAGCCCGCATCGAGCGCTATGTCAACCACCAGATCCAGACCGTGCTGAAGCCGCTCGACGATCTTGCCAGCGCCGAAGACCTTGAGGGCATCGCGCGCGGCCTCGCCTTCCAGCTGGTCGAGGCCTATGGCGTGCTGTTCCGCCGCGATGTCGCCAATGAGGTGAAAACGCTGGATCAGGACGCGCGCGCCTCGCTGCGCCGCTATGGCGTGCGTTTCGGGGCTTATCATGTATTCATGCCCGCCCTGCTGAAGCCCGCGCCCGCCGAAATGATCACGCTCTTATGGGCGCTGAAGAATGACGGGGTCGAAAAGCCGGGCTATGGCGACCTGATCTCGGTGCTGGCCGCCGGCCGCACCTCGGTCGTCACCGACCCGACTTACGAGCGCGAATTCTACAAGCTCGCCGGTTTCCGTTTCCTCGGAAAGCGCGCCGTGCGTATCGACATTCTCGAACGCCTCGCCGATCTCATCCGTCCGCTGACGCAGTGGAAGCCGGAAGCGGGCTCGCCCCGGCCGGAAGGCGCATTCGACGGCCGCCGCTTCGTGACCACGCCGGCGATGATGTCGATCCTCGGCGCCACCGCCGACGATATGGAGGAAATCCTCAAGGGTCTCGGCTATCGCGCCGATATCGCGTCGGAACAGGAGGTCGCGCAGCTTGCCGAAATCCAGACCGCGCGCGATGCCGAAAGGGCCGCGCGGCAGGCGCCGAGCGGCGTGACGGTGGAAACCGTCGCCAGGAAGGCCGTCGCCGAAAAACCCGTCGAAGCTGAAAAGCCGGCCGCCGAGGCCTCGACGGACGCGCAGGAACCGGCTGCGGCGGAAGCCTCCGAAGAGACCTCCGCAGCCGAAACGGAAACCGCTGAGACGCCGGTAGCCGAGACGCCGGCCGAAGAGCCGACGGCCGAGGTTGCCGCGACGCCGGTTACGGACGAACCCTCCGCGCCTGACGTCGACAAGGCCGAAGCGACCGCCGAGGACAAGCCGGAAGAAGAGCCGAAGCCGGTTCTGCTGTGGCGTCAGGCAGGCCGCAACGAGCGCAACAACCGCCCCCAGCAGGGTCGCGGCCAGCCACGCGGCGAAGGCCGCGGACGCGGGCAGCAGGGTGGCCGCAAGGGCGGCGGCGAACCCGGTGAAGGCCGTGGCGAGGGCGAGCGGCCCGGCAAGGGCGGCCCGGGCGGCAAGGGTGGAAAAGGCGGCAAGGGACCACGCCGGGATCGCAATGACGATCATGCGAACCAGCGCCCGCCGCGCCGCGAAAAGGAAAAACCGATCGATCCCGATTCGCCGTTTGCAAAGCTCGCCGCGCTGAAGGCGCAGATGAAGCGGTAACGTCATGGTTGATGCCGCGACAAGACAGCGCATCGACAAATGGCTGTTCTTCGCGCGCATCGTCAAGACCCGCTCGCTGGCGCAGAAACTGGTGCGCGACGGCAAGGTCCGGCTCAACGGATCGCGGCTGGTCCGCCCGAGCGTCGAGGTGGGTGACGGCGACAGGCTCGTCGTTTCGCTGGAGCGCCGCGATGTTCATCTGATCGTGCGCGCGCCGGGTATGCGCCGGGGGCCGTTTACGGAGGCGCAGGCGCTGTACGAGGATGTCAGCCCGCCGCCGCAAGCGCGTGAAGCGCTGACCGCGTTTGAGCAGGCGCAGCGGGTTCCGGGCTCCGGACGGCCGACCAAGAAGGAACGCCGCGACCTTTCGAAACTGCGCGGCGATTGAACCGGCCGCCGCAGTTTGGAAAGTTCTACCCGTCCCGCCCCGGTTTCGAGCATGAAATGGTCTTGCCCGGCCGTTTGAAAGTCGGTACTCCCCGGGCAGAGTTTATGGATGCAAAGCCCGAGGCAAACCGGTTCTCGGTTCTGCCGGGCCGGCACCGACCGTTTTTCTGGAGTCTTTCATGACCTATGTCGTGACCGATAACTGCATCAAGTGCAAATATACCGATTGCGTCGAAGTCTGCCCGGTGGACTGTTTCTACGAGGGCGAGAACTTCCTCGTCATCCATCCCGACGAATGCATCGACTGCGGCGTTTGCGAGCCGGAATGTCCGGCCGAGGCGATCAAGCCCGATACCGAGCCCGGCCTCGACAAGTGGTTGAAGCTGAACGCCGATTTTTCCGAATCCTGGCCCAATATCACCATCAAGAAAGAGCCGCTTCCCGAAGCGGAAGAGATGGACGGGGTCGAAAACAAGTTCGAGCAATTCTTCTCCGACAAGCCCGGCGCGGGCGACTGAACGCCCTGCCCGCAGGGCTGATACGGGCACGCGAACGCCCGTTCCCCATGCGTTGACCGGGCGTCAACGAACGCCGCTTTTTTCGGGCCGGGGTACAATTTTGGGCTTGGCGAACCGCTTCAATTCGGTTAGGTGTCGGCCATGGACCACTCTCCCGCCGGTGACAGCGCGTCACGGGTGCACGGCTCATTGATTTCTGCTGCGAGACATGCTATATAATTGGCACTGACCCATAAAACGGCAGCTTTGTCCTAAAAGCCGAAGAAAGAAATCAACCCAAACGTCGAATAATCGGAATTTTTGAAGACCTTTGTCTTCAGATCAGGATTTCGTGTCGCTTTTCGTTGCCCGTTCGATGGAAACAGTGGGTGGCAACCTCCGTTGCCCCACCCTCCGGATCATGCATGTCCGGAACCGGCGCCCGCCGGATGCGTAACAGGGAGTTTTTGAAAGCCTATGACAGTACAACAGAAAAAGCCTGCCGGCCGCCACGGTTTCAAACCCGGCGAGTCCATCGTCTACCCTGCCCACGGCGTTGGCATGATCAGCGCGATCGAGGAGCAGGAAGTGGCCGGCATGAAGCTCGAACTCTTCGTTATCGAATTCGACAAGGACAAGATGCGCCTGAAAGTGCCGGTGGCCAAGGCCATGAGCATCGGCATGCGCAAGCTTTCGGAGACCGATTTCGTCGAGCGCGCGCTGAAGGTTGTGCAGGGCAAGGCCCGCGTGAAGCGCACCATGTGGTCGCGCCGCGCGCAGGAATATGACGCCAAGATCAATTCCGGCGACCTGATCTCGATCGCCGAAGTGGTTCGCGATCTTTACCGCGCCGAAAACCAGCCCGAGCAGTCCTATTCCGAACGCCAGCTCTATGAGGCAGCGCTCGACCGCATGGCGCGCGAAATCGCCGCCGTCAACAAGATGTCGGATACCGAGTCTGTCCGTCTGATCGAAACCCACCTTGCCAAGGGTCCCAAGCGCGGCAAGGCCGCCGAAGACGAAGACGACGCCCGCGAGGAAGCCGCCTGACAAAGCCAAACTTGCCGCAGTGATTGTAGAAAATCCGGTCTTTTAGGCCGGATTTTTTATGTTCCAGCCCTGTGATATGAAAAAATGAAATCCATGTTGAACCAAATGGCCCCGGTTTGCGTTGAAGTTACCGAGGAGCGATGGGAAATGCGTCACGCTTGACGCGATCCCAAGCACTCGTTGGCCCAAACAACGCGCCTTCCGGGAGCTCAGCCATGGATATCGACGTACAGGACCACCGCATTGCCAGCGCAGCGATGGCGGCGCCCTATCTCACACGCGAACAGGAAACAGAACTCGCGACCCGCTGGCGGGTCGAGGACGACAGCAATGCGCGCGACGACATCGCAATGGCGCATCTGAGGCTGGTGGTCTCGATGGCCGGCAAGTTTCGCGGCTTCGGCCTTCCCCGGGCGGATCTGGTGCAGGAAGGCTATGTCGGCCTGCTGGAAGCGGCCGCCCGGTTCGATCATCAGCGCGGCGTCCGGTTTTCCACCTATGCCAGCTGGTGGGTGCGGGCCTCGATGCAGGACTACGTGCTGCGCAACTGGTCGATCGTGCGCGGCGGCACCAGCTCCACCCAGAAGGCGCTGTTCTTCAAGCTGAGACGGCTTCGCGCCAAGATCGCGGCGCGCGACCGGAACATGAGTTCGCAGGCGATCTACGAGGAGATCGCCGCCAGCCTCGGCGTCTCGGTTTCGGATGTCCAGGTCATGGATGCCCGCCTTTCCGGCAATGACGCTTCGCTTCAGGCCCCTGTCGGGAGCGAGGGCGAGGACGGCGCCGAACGGATCGATCTCCTGGTTTGCGATGCGCCGCTTCCCGAAGAGCAGGTTTCCGGCATCATCGACGGCGAGCGCCTGCATCTTCGGCTGAAGCGCGCGCTCACCAAGCTCTCGGCGCGGGAGAACCGCGTGATCCGCGCGCGCAAGCTCGCCGATGACGGCGCCACGCTCGCCGAACTCGGCGCCGAACTCGGCATCTCCAAGGAACGCGTCCGCCAGATCGAAACCCGGGCGCTTGAAAAGCTGAAAATGGCGATGACATCGGACGGGCCCACCGAGCTCGCGATCGCCTGAGCGCCCTACTGCGAAACGATCTTCACCGTGTCGCCCGCCGAAAGCGTCGCGCCCGGCTGCAATGCGTTCAGCACCTGGAACAGGGCGAGCTTGCGGTTGGTTCCCATCATCTGCGCGGCGATGCTGGCAACCGTATCGCCCGGCTTGACGGTAACGATGCGAAGCCTCAGCGGCTTCAGATCGGCGGCCTCGGCCGGCGTCAGCTTGTGGAACGACGAGCGGACGGAGAAGGCAACGTCCTCCAGCGCGCCGCTGCCGCGCGGAGCGGCGGTCAGCAGGCGGTATATGTCGCCGCCGTCGCGGATCACGGTCACATCGAAAACCCAGTCGCCGGCGACCGCCTTCGCGGTTGCGGCCGACATTCCGTTGACGGTGGTGGTCTGAACCGAGCCATCCACCAGTCCCGTCACCCAGCCGCTCCTGATATAATCCTCGAGGTTGCGCCGGCCATTGGCCTTGACCCCGTCGAAACGGATCGCGACATCGCCGGGGCCGGTGGCCACCACCGCATTGGCCTTGTCGGTCATCACGAAGCCGGGCGGCACCTCAAAGGCGATCTGCAGTTTCGGATGATAGAAATCACGGTTGCGGATATAGCCCTGCTCCGGATTGCTGCCGTAAAGCAGGCCATTGATTCCGTTCAGGAAATACTCGCGCCCGATCTCTGTGGCGCCGACATTGGCATAGAGCGCAGCCTGTTCGGCGGCAAGCTCGATACGCCGCGGCGTATTGGGATGGCTTGACAGGAAGTCCAGGCTCTCGCCTTCCGCCCCGGTCGATTCATATTGCGCATAGGCCGCCATCGAACGCAGGAAACGCGATGCGGCATAGGGATCGTAGCCGGCTTCCGCCAGCATGCGGATACCGATCGCGTCGGCCTCCAGCTCCTGCTGGCGCGAGAAGGCGGCGAGGCGCAGCTTGCCGCGCGCGGCGATCTGGCCGACCTCCGGATTGCCCGGCAGCACCTCGGAAATCACCTCGTTGGAAATCGCTTCCGCTTCCTCGCGGCGCTGGCGCTCGATGCCGTGATTGGCGGTCACATGGGCCATCTCGTGCGACAGCACGGCGGCGATCTCGGAGGCGTCGGTGGCAAGCGCCAGCAGCCCGCGCGTGACATAGAGATAACCGCCCGGCAGCGCGAAGGCGTTGATGCTCGGCGAATTCAGGATCGTGATCCGGTAGGTCTGGCGCGGATTTTCCGACACGGCCGTCAGCGCTCCCGCCACGCGGGCCACCAGCTTTTCCACCTGCGGATCGCGGTACTGACCACCGTAATTCTCGAGAATGCGCGGATGCTCGCGCGCGCCCATTGCCGCGTTCGGATCGTTGCGGGTCAGCGCGTCGACGGTCTGCTCGGCAGCGGCCGGGGTTTCCGGCAGGATAAAGAACGTGTCGTTGGTCTGGCATGAGGAAAGCCCCAGCGCGCCGATCAGGACGAACACCGAGGGCCGCACTCCCGGCAGGAAGCGCCTGCGTCTGTCTTGCCTGCGGCCGCGGCCGACCAAATTTACCATGCCTGTCGCGTTCGAAGGAACGCGTCCCTGCTCACTGCGGTCCGGCGCGAGCCGCCCGGCGCTTGTTTCACTCTATCATATTTGACGTTCAGTGCGCCAAGGGTCAATAGCGCGCGGAAAGTCGTCCATCCTCGACAACCAGACGGTGGTCGGCAATCGCCTCCACCTCGTCCGGCTCGTGCGAGATGATAACGACGGTATTGCCGGATTCGCGGTGAAGTTCAAGCAGCAGCCTGCCCATCTCGCCGCGCATTTCGGGATCGAGGGCGGCGAAGGGCTCGTCGAGCAGCAGAACCGGCCGGTCGCGCACCAGCGCCCGGGCAAAGGCCGCGCGCTGGCGCTCTCCGCCGGACAGCGTCGCCGGCCGGCGCTTGTCATAGCCCGCCAGCCCGACCCGCTCCAGCGCATCGCGCACCCTTTCCCGTCCGGCATCGTCGAGCTTCAGGGCGGGATCAAGGCCGAGGCCGACATTGGTGAAGATATCGAGATGGGCAAACAGGTTGTTGTCCTGAAACACCACCGTTACCGGCCGTTTCGAAACATGAAGCGCGTTCACGCGCTCCCCGGCGATCAGGACATCGCCGCTATCGGGCTTCTCGAAGCCGGCGATCAGGTTCAGGAGCGTCGATTTGCCGGAGCCGGAGCGGCCGGTCACCGCACTCACCTTTGCCCCCTCGATCCGGCCGTCGAAGAGAAAATTCTTCTCCCCGAGCCGGAGAGCCACATCGCGGAGGGTAATATCGACGGGCATTGTCGCTTCCTTTGTCATCGCGCGGCAGGCTGACGAGTGCCGGCAACCATCAGGACAAGGCAGATCGCGCCAAGAAGAAGCGCCAGCCCGTTGGCATCGTCCGTGCGGTAGCTGCCGAGCCGGCTGTAGAGCAGCCAGGGCAGCGTTGTCAGGTCATCGCCGCCGAACAGCGCCACGGCGCCGAGATCGCCGAGCGACAGCGCCGTGGCGAAGGAAAGCGCGGTCGAAAGCGGCTTTTTCAGACCCGGCCAGTCGACGATCCGCATTCTGGCGAGACCGGACAGGCCGAGGCTTGCCGAAAGCCGCGCGGTGCGCGCCCGGTGGACGGCGATTGCCGGCGCGAGCACCCGCAGCACGAAGGGCAGCGCCATCAGCGCATTGATGCCGGCGACCACCAGCGGCGCGGCGGCATCCGTCAGGCCAAAGGGGCGCAGCAGCAGGAACCAGCCGGTTCCCAGCACGATCGGCGGCACCAGCAGCACCAGCGACCCCATCGCCGCCATCGTCGCGCTGAAACCGCGCTCGGCGACGTTCGGTCGCTTCGCCGCGGCCACCGCCCCGGTGGCGGTGATGAAGGCGAGCGCAACGGAAAGCGATATCAGAGCCGCGCCGAACGCGATCGCAAGGCTTGTCGCGGTGGCGCTGAGAAATATCCGCTCGCCGAGCAGCTTGAGGAGGTCGGCCTCGACGCCCTTGATGACGATGATGGCGAGCGGCAGAGCCAGAAAGACCGTGAAAAGCGCGATCAGGCCGGTATCGGCCGCGACCCTGAGCCGGCCGGCGCCATCCGGGCGGGCAAGGGCGGTATCGGCGCTCGTGCCGGGATCGGCGGCCTTGGGCAGAAAGGCGAGTGCTGTCAGCACCATACCGGTCAGCCCGATCTGCATGCCGGCAAGGGCGACGGCGCGCGCGGGATTGAAATCGAAGCGCAGCGCCTGATAGATCGCGACCTCGATCGTGGTCGCAGCCGGCCCGCCGCCGAGGATAAGCACCAGCGTGAACGAGGTGGCGCAGAGCATGAAGATCAGCCCGGCGACGCCTGCAATCAGCGGCGCGATCACCGGCCATTCGATGAAGCGGAACACCGCGCGTCCGGGCATTGAAAGCATCGCCGCCGATTTGAAATATTCCTGCGGCACCCGTTCAAGCCCCGCCAGGAACAGGCGGGCGGCGAGCGGCAGGTTGAAATAGACATGGGCGAGCAGAATGCCCTGCAGGCCATAAATTTGCAGTGGACGACCAAAGCCCGCAAATGTCAGCAGATCGTTGAATATCCCCTGCCGGCCCCAGATGCCGATCAGCCCGAGCGCGCCGATCAAGACCGGCAGGCCAAGCGGCACGGCCATCAGCCGCACGATCCAGAGCCGGCCCGGAAAATGCGGCCGCCGCGCCAGCGCCCGGGCGACGGGGATGGCGAGCGCTACCGAAATCAGCGTCGACAACGTGGCCTGCCAGAGCGTGAAGCGCAGGATGCGCCAGACATAGGGCTCGTCAAAGACCGCGATCGACGCCTGCAGCCGCCCGAAACCGGACAGCGCCACAATCGCGATCACGATAAAGCCGACCACGCCGGCAAGGGCGACGATGCCGTAGCCGTAACTGCGACGGCGCTCGGAGGGGGACAGGAACACGGGGCGCGGCCTCCGTCTCAGGCGCTGCCGGGCGGGTCGGCCCGGCAGCATTTGGAGGATGGATATGCGACCCTTCGCAGAATCGGCCGACCACCTCGCCCCTCAAGGAGCAGTTCTGTTGCATATGGGCGTGGCGTCTTGCTCCCGATACTCTCTCCCGCCTGCCGGAGAGATGCCCCGAAAGGGGCAGTGAGGGTAATGCAGCGTTTCGGATTGTGAGGGCGTTCGCGGGGATGGACTCGCCCCTCACTGTCGCTGTCGCGACATCTCTCCCCTCCGGGGCGAGAAGATTGGGGGGCTATGCGGCGCGGCCGTGTGTCGCGGCGCTGCCCGAAGCTTGAGACGGAAACAGCCGCACTCACCGCGCGCTCATGGCGTTCAGCCATTCATCGATCCATTTCTGACGGTTTTCGGCGACCACGTCCGGTGAAAATTGCAGGGTCTTTTCGGGCTTGACCGCATCCGCGAAGGCGGCGGGCAGCGGATCGGTGGTGGCGGCTGCCGGCATCATCCAGTTATGGGTCGGGATCGCGTCCTGAAAACCGGGGGTCAGGATGAATTCGAGGAAGGATTTCGCAAGCGCGGGATCATCGGCCATGGCGGTCATGCCGGCGACCTCGATCTGGATATAGAGCCCGTCCTTGAAATCGATCGCCTTGTAGCGATCGCTGCCCTCGGCGATCTCGTGATAGGCCGGCGAGGTGGTGTAGGACAGCACCATCGGCGCCTCGCCGCTGGTAAACAGCCCGTAGGCCTCCGACCAGCCCGGCGCGACCGTCAGGATCCGGTCGGAGAGTTTTTTCCACTGCTGGGCGGCGTCATCGCCATAGACCGATTTCATCCACAGCAGCATGCCGAGCCCGGGCGTGGAGGTGCGCGGGTCCTCGATCACCAGCTTCTCGCCGGCGGGTCCGTTGACCAGTTCGTCGAGCGTGGTCGGCGGCGCGTCGATGCTTTCGGTGTCATAGACGATGTCGAACCAGCCGTAATCGAAGGGCACGAACACTTCGTCGGAAAAACCGCCGGGAATTTCGGTATTCTCGGTCGAGACCCCGGAGTCTGCGAAAAAGCCGGTTTCCTTCGCCTCGTGGATCAGGTTGTTGTCGAGGCCGAGAACGATGTCGGCCGGGCTCGACTGCCCCTCAAGCTTCAGCCGGTTGAGAAGGGCGACGCCATCCTGGACGCTGACGAATTTCAGCGTGCAGCCGCAGGTCTTCTCGAAGGCCGCCTTCACCAGCGGTCCGGGCCCCCATTCGGCATTGAAGCTTTCATAGGTGTAGACGGTGAGGACCTTGCCCTCCTGGGCTGCCGCCGGCAGGGCCGGAAGGGCTGCGAGCGCCAGAATTGCGATGGCTGAGCGATGGATCATGACGCCTCCTTTGTGTTCCGTGACTGAAGGGGAAAACGGCGTCCTGCGCCTCTAATCCCTCCGCCGGTGCTAGCCGGATCAGGTTCTTCGGGTTGGCCTCAGGCCTCTCAGCGAAAATCGCACCCCGTTAGAGCTCATCAACACCTATCGCGGCGCTCCCGGCATTTCAAGAGGCGCATGATTTGAAAAATCGGCTCAAACGCACTAGGTAAAGAGCGGGTCCGGCCTGCCGGATGCCAAGCCGGTCGTCATGCGAAAACAAAGCGTGTCGGCTCATCCTTCAGGGGCGAAAGCACTCTGGAAACGGGAAACGGCGCGGCCGATCGCGGCCAGCGTGCAGTGTTCAAAAGGAAGGAGCACACGAAATGACAGAAGCCAAAACGGGCGATACCGTTCGTATTCACTACACCGGAACCCTCAATGACGGTTCGACCTTTGACAGTTCCGATGGCCGCCAGCCGCTGGAATTCACCGTGGGCGCCGGCCAGATCATCCCCGGCCTCGACCGCGAGATCGCCGGCATGGCCGTCGGAGACAATCGCGATGTGAAGGTGGCCTCCACCGAAGCCTACGGCCCCCACGACCCGCAGAAGGTGCAGGTCGTACCGCGCTCCGCGATGCCGCAGGAGGTCGAGGTCGCCCCCGGCATGCAGCTTCAGGCGCGCACGCCCGATGGCCAGACCGTGCCGCTGATCGTCACTAGGGTCGAGGAGCGGGAAGTCACGGTCGATGCCAATCATCCGCTGGCGGGCCAGGACCTGAACTTCGCGGTCGAACTGGTCGAGATCGTGAAGGCCGCCTGATCGGGGTCCCTGATCAACGCTGCCGCGCGGTTTTCGAACTATGTGAAAATATTGCGGCGCGAAGGTGGCAACCTGCCATGATTTTGCCATTCTTTGGCTGAATGGCTTTGCTAATAATGGGCTGGTACGCAACGCCGTGTGTCAGCCCTTTTTGGTGAGCCATACCCATGCCGGATTCCCGGAAAGACGTCTTTATCGATCGAAACTATTTCCTTTCAGTGATGGAACCGAAACGGGTTTGCCTCGTTTGTGACTCGTTCGCGTCTTATTGGCGCAGGACATTCGCGCAACCGCGTGCCTCAGCCTATGGTAGCCGGAGGGAATGAATATATTGCCCCGCACCATTTCAGATTATGTATCCATTTTAAGCTAACGGGATTTGCGCATGAAGAGACGAACCTTTCTGGCCCAGACGGCGGTCGGCGCGCTCGCTCTTTCCGGTGTGGGCGGCAACGCGTTCGCGCAGCAGGCAGTCGAGCCAGGCAAGATGCCGGAAGCCAACGCCGCGGTCGAGGCGGCCGGCCCGCCCCCCGATGCGTTCAATTTCGACAAGCTGACGGCGGACATGAAGGCAAAGGCCGGCGAGCCCTATCAGGAGCCGTCGCAGGATGTCCCCGAGCCGTTCAAGGACCTTCAATACGACGATTACCGTGCGATCCGTTACGATCCCAACAAGGCGATCTGGCGCGACCAGTCCGATTTCCAGCTCCAGGCCTTCGCGCTCGGCTGGCTGTTCAAGACGCCGGTCGATATCTACGAAGTCGTCGACGGCCAGACCGAGAAACTGGTGTTTACCGGCGACGATTTCATCTATCGCGCGCCCCTCGACATCGAGCAGTTCCACGGCGTCAAACTGCCGGGCGTGGCAGGGTTCCGGATCAACTATCCGCTCAATCGTCCCGAAGTCTCCGACGAGCTGATTTCGTTTCTCGGCTCATCCTATTTTCGCGCGCTCGGCCAGGACAATCTCTACGGGCTGTCGGCGCGTGGGCTCGCGGTCAACACCGCGACCAGCCAGGGCGAGGAGTTTCCGCGCTTCTCCGCCTTCTACATCATGCGCCCGGGAACGGACAACGACAAGATCACGGTTTTCGCAGCGCTCGACGGTCCGAGCGTGACCGGCGCCTACCGTTTCGTGATCACGCCGGGAAAAAATACGCGAATGGATGTCACCGCGCGACTTTTTTTCCGGAACGATATCGAGCGTCTCGGCGTTGCACCCATGACATCCATGTTTCTGTTCGGGCCAGCCAACCACCATGCTTTCGATGACTACCGGGGGCGGGTCCACGACAGCGAAGGGCTGAAGATCGTGCGGGCCGACGGAACGGAATTGTGGCGCAATCTGCAGAATGCGAAATCGCTGGCCAATTCGTTCTTCGGCGAAACCAATCCACGCGCGTTCGGGCTCTATCAGCGCCATCGGGCGTTTGTGGACTACCAGGACGCCGAGGCCCATTACGAGCGCCGGCCCTCGCTGCTGGTCGAGCCGGTCGGCAACTGGGGCAAGGGAACGATTTCGCTGGTCGAGATACCGACCGACAAGGAAGTCAACGACAATATCGTCTGCTTCTGGCAGCCGGACAGCCCCGCCCTGAAAGGCGGCTCCGCCGAGTTCGGTTATCGGCTGACCTGGGGCGCGATCGAGGAAGACCAGGCCCGCCTCGCCCGCGTGATCGATATCCGCAGCGGCGAAGGCGGCGTGTCGGGGGGCGCCGATGACAATGACGGCGTGCGCAAGCTCGTGGTCGATTTCGCAGGCGGCCCGCTCGATGACATGGCGCCCGGCTCGGAACTGCAGGAGCGCCTGCACGTTACCAATGGCGAGATCGTGCATTCCACGGTCTCGGCGATCAGGGGCCAGGGCATCTGGCGTCTGGCAATCGATATCAAACCCGCAGGCGATGCTCCGGTGGAGCTTGTCGGGGCGCTGACGGACGGCAGTCGCGACGTGAGTGAAATATGGTTATATCAGTGGAGAAAAGGCGATGACCAACCAGATTAACGGGTCAGACCAGAAGTCAGAGTTCAGCCGGTTTCTCCCGGCGGCCGCACCGCTTCCCATGCCCGAGCAGCTTCTCGAGCGTCCGCGCCGCAAGGGCGTGATCGCAACGATCCTGTCGCCGGTTCTCGTCTGGCAGCGGCCGCGCTCGGCACGGCTCTAGAGTATTTCCGGTGAAAACGGGATCGCCAGAAATGCTCTATCTATTTGTTTTGACGCATTTTCGCGGACGTCAGGTGGCTCCACCTGACTGCGAAATGCTCTAGAAACCGGAAGGCGATCTTTCCGGGCGGCCTCTCGTCTTGAAACGAGGGGGCCGCAAGGACAGAGGGATGACCGATGCTGGCCTTCAGGCGCACATTTTCGATCGTATTCGCCGCAATCATCGCGATTGCGGCGTCGCGCATCGCGATCGACGTATTTTTCGCCGATGGCGCCGACTGGGTCGATTTCGTGCGGATCGCGCTTTGCGCGGCGACGGCCGCGTGGATCGCGTGGGGCGCGGCGCTCGGCATTGGCGGCCTCATCGGCCGGCGGCTGAAGACGCCGCCGCGCGCATCGCTTGCCGAAAGCGGCCAGGCGGCAAAGACGGCCATCCTGATCCCGGTCTATAACGAGGATCCGCGCGCGACGTTTTCGTCCGCCGCCGCCATGGCGCATTCGCTTGCCGGGACGCCCTATGGCGGGCTTTTCGACATCGCCATTCTCTCCGACAGCCGGGACCCCGACGTGATCGCGCGGGAGGAGGAGTGGTTCCTCACCCTCCACGCCGACATGCCCCGCGAGATCGGCGCCTATTATCGCCGCCGCACCGACAATACCGGCAAGAAGGCCGGCAATATCGGCGATTTCATCCGCCGCCACGGCGCGCGCTACACCTATATGCTGATCCTCGACGCCGACAGCCTGATGGAAGGCGAGACGATCGTGGAAATGCTGCGGCGCATGGAGGGCGAGCCAAGGCTTGGCCTGCTGCAGACGCTGCCGAAGATCATCGCCTCGAAAACCTGGTTCGCCCGGGCGCTACAGTTTTCCGCTGGCCTGTTTTCGCCGATCTTTACCCGCGGCCTTGCCCGCATACAGGGCAATGAAGGGCCGTTCTGGGGCCATAATGCGATGGTGCGCACCAATGCGTTCGCCGAAAGCTGCGGCCTGCCGGCCCTTTCCGGCGCGCCGCCCTTCGGCGGTCATATTCTGAGCCATGACTATGTCGAGGCGGCGTTGCTGACCCGTCAGGGCTGGATCGTGCGCGTCGATCCCGATCTGGAGGGATCGTACGAGGAAGGTCCGCAGAACGCGATCGACTATGCCAAGCGCGACCGCCGCTGGTGCCAGGGCAATCTCCAGCATATCCGCCTGCTGACGGCGCCCGGCCTGCATGGCTGGAACCGGTTCACCTTTCTTCAGGGCGTGATGGCCTATCTCAGCTCGCCGCTGTGGATGGCCTTCATCGCCGCCTCGATCGTCGCGCCGCTGTTTGCGCCCGCGATCGATTATTTTCCGAGCCCCTACCTGCCGGCGATCTTTCCGCGCGCCGAGACCGCGCTCGCGGTCACGCTGCTGGTCGGCGTCGGCGGGCTTTTGATCGGACCGAAGCTGCTGATCGCGCTTCGGGCCGGCATTTCCGGCGAAGCGCGCCGTTTCGGCGGATTTTTCAGGGTGTTCCTGTCCACGCTCATGGAGATCATCTGGTCGTCGGTGCTGGCCCCGATCACGCTGATGTATCAAAGCCGCTCCGTGCTTCAGGTGATTTTCGGCATGGATGGCGGCTGGCCGTCATCCGATCGCGAGGGGCAGACGCTGAAATTCGGCGAATCCTTCAAGGCAAGCTGGTGGATCGTGCTGACCGGCATCCTGATGCTCGCCGGCGCCTGGACCCTCGCCCCCGACCTGTTCTGGTGGCTGACGCCGATCGCCGGGCCGCAGATCCTGTCGCCGCTGCTGATCGCGGCGAGCTCATCGCCCGCGAGCGGACGGCTTGCCTACCACTGCCAGCTGTTCCGCACGCCCGAGGAACAGGCGCGTCCCGCTATCATGTTGGAACGCGACCATGTGCTGGCGCGTTGGAAGGAAAGACCGGTCATCGACCGGGAAACCTATCTGGCCACGCCGCCGGCAGACGCGGCGGAGCCCGCCTATTCGGCAGTGCAGGGATAACGCCTTTGGACGCGAGGAGAAGCACGACCGCCGTTCGGCCGTCACCGGTGAAAAGCAAGCGCGACCCGCGCATCGACGTCCTGCGCGGGCTGGCGCTGATCATCATCTTCATCGACCATGTGCCGGAGAACCTCTACTCGTTCTACACCATGCGGATGTATGGCTTCGCCGATGCCGCCGAAGCCTTCGTGCTGATTTCCGGCATCTCGGCAGGGCTTGCCTATAGCGGCCGGTTCGTCGCGGGTTCGGTGATGGCGACGGCGAAGCGCATCTGGCGTCGGGCGGGCACGATCTACGGCGCCCATGTGTTCTCCACGCTTCTGGTTCTCGCGCTCGCGACGCCGTTTCTGGTGCGTTTCGGCATGGAGGAATTTGCCGATGTCAACGGGCTCTCATGGCTCTGGAAACAACCCCTCGCCACGATTTCCGGCTCCGCCCTGCTGACCTATCAGGTGAGCTATTTCAACATCCTGCCGCTCTATGTCCTGCTGTTTGCGGCCCTGCCCGCTCTGCTTTTCCTCGGCACGCGCAGTATCGGCCTGATGCTCGCGGTCTCGACGGCGATCTGGCTGGCGGCGCGCTATTTCGAGCTTCGGCTGCCCGCCTATCCCGGCGAGTGGGCGTGGTATTTCAACCCGTTCTGCTGGCAATTGCTGTTTGCCCTCGGTCTTGCGATCGGCATCGCCGCCCGGCGCGGCAGGGCGCTGGTCGCGTTCCACCCGGCGCTTTATGCCGTGGCCGTCACCTTCGTGCTTTATGCATTGTGGTGGCGGCTGAGCGGGGAATACAGCTTTCCCTTCCCCGCCCTGATGCCGGAATTCATCGCCGATACCAGCAAGGAAACGCTCGGCCTGCCGCGTATCGCCCATATCATGGCGCTCACCTATATCGTGGTCTACATGCCGGGCCTCAGACGGTTCCTGTCGCTGCCCCTGTTCGAGCCGATCAATGTCATGGGCAGGGCAAGCCTTGCGACTTTCGTCACGGGGTCGCTGATCGCGTTCGCGCTTCAGATTTTCCGCGAGATGACCGGTATAACCGTTCTGGGGGATACGCTGCTGCTGCTGGCCGGCCTCACGGTCCAGTATTATGCCGCCCGCGCGGCACTTGCCCGCGCCGGCAAGGCGAGAGCCGCGATACCGTCGGCAATCACGCCGCCCGCCACCGTCATGAAGCGTTCAGGCTGAACGCCCGGCCGGTTCCGTCGCCGACGCCCCGAGCACCAGCGGCCGAAGCGCGAATGCCGCGACAAGGCCGATCAGGCAGACGGCGGCGGCAAACATGAACAGCATGGTGAACGTATCGCCATAACCGCCGATCGCGAGCGAACGGGCGGGTTCCGGCAGCGCGTCGATAGCGGTCGGCGAAAGTTCCGTAAGCGATCCGACGCCGGGGATGGAAGCGAAACTGCCAAGGCCGTGCGCCAGGATGGCGCCATAGATCGAGATGCCCGCCGACGCGCCGACCATGCGCGACAGCGTCACCGTGCCGGTCGCAGCCCCGACATCGCCGCCGCGCGCCGCATTCTGAACGCCGAGCACCGGCACCTGCTGGCCGAAACCGATGCCAAGCCCGTGCATGCCCATGATCACCGCCATCAGCGCCAGCGGCGCAGCCGCGGAAAACAGCGCCAGCGTGACGAAGGAAAGCGTCGAGATCGACATGCCCAGAATGGCGAGCGGCCGGTATCGTCCGGTGATCGACATCAGCCGCCCGCCGGTGAGCGCGCCGACGGCGAGGCCGCAGGTGACCGGTATGAAGAACAGCCCTGCGGTGGTGGGTGAAAGCCCGTGGACAGTCTGCAGGAACAGCGCGAAGTAATTGACCATGCCGATGGCGATGCTGCCGCTGGCGATCGAAATGACCAGCAGCAGGACAATGGTGGGGTTGGCAAACAGCGAAAGCGGGATCATCGGCTCCGGCGCGCGCCGCTCCACCATCACCCAGAGGCAGGTGAGCACGGCGACCGCGGCGAGCACGCCAAGGCTTGCCGGCGACAGCATCGAGCCGAAGATCTCGCCGGAATCGCACCACAGAACGATCCCCGTCACCATCAGCGCCAGCAGCAATGCGCCAAGGAAATCGATTTTCGGCGTACGCCCGGTCCGGCGGTTTGGAATGAGAATATAGAGCCCCGTAAGAACGACCAGTCCGACCGGCAGATTGACGAGAAAGATCGAGCGCCAGCCGAAAGCGGCCGTCATCGTGCCGCCGAGGATCGGCCCGAGCGCGCCCGACGTCATCAGCACAAGGCTTGCATAGCTCTGGTATTTCGCGCGTTCGCGCGCGGCAAACAGATCGGCGTTGAGCGAGAAGATCGAAACCATCAGCCCGCCGCCGCCAAAGCCCTGCAGCACGCGCGCGGCGATCAGCGTGTTCATCGACACCGCCAGGCCGCAGGTCAGCGAGCCGACCAGAAAGATCACGATCGCCGCCATCAGCACATATTTTCGCCCGATAAGGTCGCCAAGCTTGCCATAAATCGGCATCACCGCGCAGGACGCCAGCAGATAGGCCGAGGCGACCCAGCCGAACCGCTCGATGGCCCCGAACTCGCCGACGATCGTCGGCAGTGCGGTGGAGACGATCTGGTTGTCGAGGGTTGCCAGGAACATCGACGAAAGCAGAAACAGAAAGGCGATGACGCGGCGGCGCGGATTTTCAACCAGTGAGACGAACGGTATCTGTTGGTCCATGGGCGGGTCTGTCTCAGTGGATTTCATGACCGATACATGTGCTGGAAGCAATTATTTGTCAACAGCATAGATATGCTGTATGCATGTTTCAAATTGCCCGATCTTCTGATAGACAGAGAGCATGAACGAAAAAACCGACCCGACAGCCCCCGACCACACCGACGCCATGGCGCGGATTTCCGATGCCATAACGCAGCACCGGCTGATGATGCGGCGGCGAATCATCGGGCGGATCGCGATCGCCAATGTCGCGCCGGCGCTGGACATCACCCATCTCGATGTTCTCGATGTCGTCTATCGCGCCGGCCAGAACGACCGCGCGACGATCGGCTCGGTCGCCGACGGCATGCGGATCGATCCATCGCGCGCAAGCCGGATCGTCGCCGAACTCGTTTCCCAGAGCGTGCTGGAACGCCGCGTCTGCCAGAACGACGCCCGTCGTTCGATCCTGGTGATCACGCCGAAAGGCAAGGTGCTGCTCGACGAGGTCCATGCGGTCAAGCGCCAACTGCTCGAAAGCGTTACCGAGAACTGGTCGGCCGACGACCTCGACCAGTTTTCCAGGCTCTACAAGCGTTTCGTCAACGGACTGGAGGACTACGCCCGCGACCATGCCGCCGGCGAAGCCACAGAAATAGAGGCCAAGACCCGCTCGGCCGGATAGCGCCTCTCATCGAAAGGTCGTCGCTCCGTCCGCGCGTTTTCCGCCTCATCGCACCCACCGACGGCCAAATACCTCGGCAAGCCGGCTTGTCGCGAGGCCCGTGAACCGCCCTTCCCTTTACCCCCGATCCGCTCTATTGCGTAGGCGATGAACCAGACCTTCACGATATTGCTGGGCGGCGCGCTGGCCGTTGACGACAGGGTACGCGCGCTTGTCAAGGAAAGCCGGGTGATCGCCGCCGATGGCGGCATGCGCCATGCCGACGCGCTTGGCGTGCGCCCCGAAGTCTGGGTCGGCGATTTCGATTCCACCGACGCCGGTCTGGTGGCGCGCTTTCCCGATATCGCGCGCAAGGATTTCCCCCCGGCCAAGAACCTGACCGACGGCGCGCTTGCCATCGAAGAGGCGCTGGAGCGGGGCGCTGACAGGATCGTGATGGCCGGCGCGCTTCAGGGCGAGCGGACCGATCACGGCCTGATGAACATGCTGCTTGCCGTCCGGCTGGCGGGTGAAGGCGCCGATATCGTGCTGACCTCCGGCGAGGAGGAAGCCCATCCCCTGCTTGCCGGCGAAACGGTGGTGGACATGCCGGAAGGCGCGCTGTTTTCCGTGCTCGGGTTCTCGGACCTGGCGGGTCTTGCGATCGATAACGCCGTCTATCCGCTCCAGGATTTCGCCCTGCCCTTCGGCGTCGCGCGCGGGGTTTCGAACAAGGCGAAGGGCGGGCCGGTGCGCTTCGCCTTGAAAAACGGATCGGGGATCATCATTCTCCGGCCGCATGATTTTTCGGGAGTATGAGGCTTTATGCCGCCGATTTTGAAACTTGACGACATCCATCTGAGCTTCGGCGGCACGCCGCTTCTTTCCGGCGCCGGCCTGCAGGTCGAGCCGGGGGACCGGATCTGCCTTGTCGGACGCAACGGATCGGGCAAGTCGACGCTCCTGAAGATCGCCGCAGGTCTGGTCGAGGCGCAGTCCGGCGATATCTTCCGCCAGCCCTCGGCCACCATCCGCTATCTCGAACAGGCGCCGGATTTTTCCGGCTACGCCACCGTGGAGGCCTATGTCGCGGCGGGACTTGCGCCGGGCGACGAGCATTACCGCGCCGACTACATGATGGAGCATCTGAGCATCTCGCCATCCGCCGATCCGTCGAAGCTTTCGGGCGGCGAGGCCCGGCGCGCGGCGCTTGCCCGCGTGCTGGCGCCCGAGCCCGACATCCTGCTGCTCGACGAGCCCACCAACCACCTCGACCTCACCACCATCGAATGGCTGGAGGAGGAACTGGCCGGCACCCGCTCGGCGATGGTGCTGATCTCGCATGACCGGCGCTTCCTCGAAAACGTCTCGACCGCCACCGTCTGGCTCGATCGCGGCACGGCGCGACGAATGGACCGCGGCTTTGCCGGTTTCGAGGAATGGCGCGACAAGGTGCTGGAGGAAGAAGAGGCCGAACAGCACAAGCTCGCCCGCGCGATCGTGCGCGAGGAGCACTGGCTGCGCTACGGCGTCACCGCAAGGCGCAAGCGCAACATGCGCCGCCTCGGCGACCTTCACGACATGCGCGCCCGCCACCGCGGCCACCAGGGGCCGCAGGGCACGGTCAACGCCACCGTTTCCGAGGTGCGCGAAAGCGGCAAGCTGGTGATCGAGGCCGAGAACATCGCCAAGTCCTACGGCGCGCGCGAAATCGTCAAGCCGTTCTCGCTGAGGGTCTCGCGCGGCGATCGCATCGGCCTTGTCGGCCCGAACGGCGCGGGCAAGACCACGCTCCTGAAGATGCTGACCGGCGAGCTTGCGCCCGACAGCGGCTGGGTGCGCCTCGGCGTCAATCTCGAGATCGCCGTCATCGACCAGAAGCGCGAGGAGCTCGACCCGGAAGACACGCTCGCCCATTATCTCACCGACGGGCGCGGCGACACGCTGCTGGTCAATGGCGAACAGCGCCACGTCACCGGCTACATGAAGGACTTCCTGTTCCAGCCCGAACAGGCGCGCACGCCGATCCGCAATCTTTCCGGCGGCGAGCGCGCGCGGCTGATGCTGGCGCGCATCCTGGCGCGGCCTTCCAACCTGCTGGTCCTCGACGAACCGACCAACGACCTCGATATCGAGACGCTCGATCTGCTGCAGGAGATCGTCGCCGGCTTTGCCGGCAGCGTCATCCTGGTTTCGCATGACCGTGATTTTCTCGACCGCACCGTGACCTCGACGATCGCGCCTGCCAATCCGCTGTCGCCCGAAGGCGCGTGGCTGGAATATGCCGGCGGCTATTCCGACATGATGGCGCAGCGCAAGGGCGCGGCCGCCGAGGCGAAGGCGGCGGAAAAGAGGGAAAAGCAGGCCGCCCGGCAAAAGGCGGCGGGAGAACCGGCAAAGGCGAAAGGAAAACTGTCCTACAAGCAGAAATTCGCGCTCGAAAACCTGCCGAAGGAAATGGCGAAGATCGAGGCCGACATCGAAAAGCTCGAAGAGCGCATGGCTGATCCGCAATTCTTCGCCCGCGATCCGGACGGGTTTTCCAAGGCCGCGAAAGTGCTTGAACGCGAGCGCGAGACGCTTGCCGCCAGGGAAGAGGAATGGCTGGAGCTTGAAATGCTGCGCGAGGAACTGGAAGGCTGATGGCGCTCACCTACTTCGCCTTTGGCTCCAACATGCTGACCGAGCGGCTGGGGCGCCGCTGCCCATCGGCAAGGCCGGTCGGCCCGGCAGCGCTTGAGGGCCATGCGCTTGCCTTTTCCAAGATCGGCCGCGAAGGATCCGGCAAGGCGACTATCGTCGAACGGGCGGCGAGCCGGGTATTCGGCGTGGTGTTCACGCTCGACCCGCGCGAACTCGATCTGCTCGACGCCTTCGAGGGCAAAGGCAAGGGCTATGACCGGATCGATAATTGCGCGTTGCGCCTCCTCAAGAACGACGCAACGGTTTCGGCCTGCACCTACAAGGCGCCGCCCGCTTTCTGCGATCCGGCGCTGATACCCTTCGACTGGTATCATGCCCTGGTGATAGCCGGCGCGCGCCAGCACGGCCTGCCGGAGGACTATGTCGCCCGGCTCGCCGCCGCGCCGCGCCGCGCCGATTCCGACAGATTTCGCCCGACCGCGCTGGAGGCCAGGGAGGTTCTGGCCTGTGCGGGGTTTACCGAAGCTGGCGAGCACAGGGCTTTTGCTGGCTATCGACCTTGAAAGGCGATATGGGGGCAGCATAAATAACGCCGGTCGGCCCGACGGGAAAGAAACAGGCGATGGACGAGAAACCGCATCAAAGGACGCAGAGCTGGATCGGCACGACGATGTCCACCCGCGCGCCGCTGATCCCATCCGTCACGGCCGCGCGCTGGCTGTTGCTCGGCGTGGCGCTCGCCGCGGTCTATTTCTTTCACGGCTTTCTGGTGCCGGTGCTGGCGGCCCTGATCATCGCCTTTGCCTCGCAACCGGTCTATCGCGACCTCAACCGCAGGCTCGGCGGGCGGCGCAAAATCTCCGCGGCGATCGCGATCTTCCTGATCCTGCTGTTTCTGGTCCTGCCGATCGTGTTTGCGGTGATCTACATGTCGCACGAGCTCGAAGCCTGGATCACCTGGGCGGCGGAGGCCAACCGGATCGGCGCGCCGGTGCCGGACTGGATCCACAACCTGCCGGTCATCGGCGACTGGGTGTCTGGGAAATGGCGGGACTATCTTGGTCAGCCCGGCGATATCGGTCAGTTGATCCAGGCGATCAGCGGCGAAAATATCGGCAGCATCTATCGCACCGCCCTGTTTGTCGGCGGCCGGTTGTTCGGGCTGGTGCTTGCGGCGCTGTTCATGCTGATCGCGCTGTTCTTCCTCTACAAGGACGGCGACAAATTCGCCGCCCAGCTCGACATGATCGGCGAGCGGCTGTTTCCCGACCGCTGGTACCGGATCTCGCGCGTGGTGCCGGCGACGATCTCCTCCACCGTGACCGGCATGACCCTGATCGCCATGGGCGAAGGCATCGTGCTCGGCATCGCCTATTACCTTGCCGGCGTGCCGAATTTCGTCTCCTTCGGCCTGCTGACGGCGGTGATGGCGATGGTGCCGGGCGGCGCGCCGCTGACCTTCACGCTGATTTCGGCCTATCTGGTCGCGCGCGGTACGCCGATCCACGGCATCGCCTTGATGGCCTGGGGTACGATCGAGCTCTTCATCGTCGACAAGACGCTCCGGCCGCGCCTCGTCGGCGGGCCGATCAAGCTGCCCTTCCTGCCGACCTTTTTCGGCCTTATCGGCGGGGTCAAGACCATGGGGCTGATCGGCCTGTTCGTCGGTCCGGTGCTGATGGCGCTGATCGTCGCGATCTGGCGCGAATGGGTGCTGGAGGCAAACATCGCCGCCGCCGAAAAACCTTCCGATGCCGCCCCCGCCGCCGCTAAGGACAGGGACAAGACTTTCGAAAACGACTGAACCGCCACGCTCCGGGAGCGGGTCGCGAGGGGATTGGGCGCGGGAAAAATGCTTTACGTACATCAGCTTTCCCGCTAGGCTCTCGGTTATCGGGCAAGATTTCGTCGCAGCGGCGATGCAACGCCTGTCAGCCGCCGCCCGGGAGTGCGGCGCGAAGGAGCCCCCGGCGGAACCGCCGGAAGGGAAAGAGCGCTTCGGCAACAGCGCCTGGGGAGGAGCATGATACAGGAAGCCGGTGGGAGCGCCCCGATACTGCAAACCGAGGGCCTGAGGAAATCCTTCGGCCCGATCGAGGTGCTGCACGGCATCGACCTTTCCGTTCGCGCCGGCGAAATTCACGCTGTCATCGGGGAAAACGGCGCAGGCAAATCCACCCTGATGCGGCTTTTGGCCGGCAATCTGAAGCCGTCGGCCGGTACGCTGAAGGTGGACGACGCGGTGGTCGCCTTTGATAATCCCGTGCAGGCGGAAGCCGCCGGCATCGTGCTGGTGCATCAAGAAATCCTGCTTGCTCCCGATCTCACCGTCGCGCAGAACATCTTCCTCGGCCGTGAAATCCGGCGTGGCCTTGCCGTCAACGACCGCGTGATGAACGCTGAAGCCCACAAGGCGCTCACCGAACTCGGCACCGATATCGCCCCCGATACCCTCGTGTCGCGGCTTTCGATCGCCAAGCGCCAGCTCGTGCAGATCGCCCGCGTGCTGCTCACCCCGCACCGGGTGGTGATCTTCGACGAGCCGACCGCCTCGCTGACGCCGTTCGAGACCGAAGCGCTGCTGAAGGTCATCCGCGATATCCGCGACCGCGGCGTGGCGGTGCTGTTCATTTCCCACCGCCTCAACGAGGTGAAGGCGATCGCCGACACCGTGACCGTGCTGCGCGACGGCCATCTGGTCGCAAGCCGCGATGCCGCTACGCTTCAGCCCGCCGACATGGCAAGGCTGATGGTCGGCCGCGATGTCTCCAAGCTCTATCCCGACCGTGTCCATGACGCGGGCGGCGAGCCCGTGCTGGAGGTCGAGGACTTTTCCGTGCCGGGCTATGCGGAACGCTGTTCGTTCACCCTGAGGAAGGGCGAGATCCTCGGTTTTGCCGGCCTGATCGGCGCCGGGCGCACGGAACTGATGGAAGGTCTGCTGGGCCTCCGTCCGGGCAAGGGCGCGGTGCGGCTGAACGGCAAGAAGGCGCATTTCAGCGCCCCGATCGCAGCCCTTCAGGCCGGCATCGTCTATCTTTCCGAGGACCGCAAGGGCAAGGGCCTGCTGCTGACCAAGGACCTTCGCACCAACCTGACGCTTTCGGCCCTCAACCGTTTCACGAAACACCTGCAGGTCGACCGCAAGGCCGAGGACAAGGCGCTTGACGATGCGATCCGCGAATTCGACATCCGCACCGGATCGAAGGAACTCGCCGCCGGCGAACTGTCCGGCGGCAACCAGCAGAAGCTGCTGCTGGCCAAGATGATGCTGCTCGACCCCGAGATCGTGATCATCGACGAGCCGACGCGCGGCATCGACATCGGCAACAAGGAACAGATCTACAAATTCATCGCCGCACTGGCCCGCAAGGGACACTCGATCATCGTCGTATCCTCGGAAATGCCGGAGCTCATCGGCCTTTGCGACCGGATCGTGGTGATGCGTTCGGGCGAAATCGCAGGCGAGGTTACGGGAGAGCATATGAACGAGAACGAGATCGTGGTGCTGGCAACCGGCGTCTCCATCGAGGACATGGCATCATGAGTGGCGGTGACGACACGAAAGCGGGCCTCATGAGCCGCGTGGACCTGAGGATCATGGCGCCTTTCCTGGCGCTGGCGCTGCTTCTGGTGCTGGGCACCTTCTCGAACCCGAACTTCCTGACGGTCACCAATCTGATGAACGTCGCGACCCGCTCGGCCTTCATCGCGATCATCGCCGTCGGCGCGACCTTCGTGATCTCGGCCGGCGGGCTCGATCTTTCGGTGGGCGCGATGGTGGCCTTCGTCGCCAGCCTGATGATCATGTTCATCAATACGGCGGTGATTGCCAATCCGTATCTGCTGATCGCGACCGCGATGGCGCTTGCGATCCTGATCGGCATGGCCTGCGGGCTTTTAAACGGGGTGATCACCACGGTCGGGCGGATCGAGCCGTTCATCGTCACGCTCGGCACGATGGGGATATTCCGGGGGCTGACGACATGGCTGTCGCAGGGCGGCGCGATCACGCTGAAGGATTTCGACGTGCAGTCGGCCTATCGCCCTGCCTATTTCGGCACGGTGCTCGGCATACCGGTTCCCGTGATCGCGATCATCGTGACCGCGCTGATCGGTGCCTTCGTGCTCTACCGCACCCGCTTCGGCCGGCATGTCACCGCCGTCGGCTCCAATGAGGAAGTGGCGCGCTATTCCGGCATCTCGGTGCGCAATGTCCGGATCATCACCTATCTGATCCAGGGGCTCTGCGTGGCAGTCGCCGTGCTGTTCTACGTGCCGCGTCTCGGCTCGACATCGGCGACCACAGGCATATTGTGGGAACTGCAGGCGATCACCGCCGTTGTCGTCGGCGGCACCGCGCTTCGGGGCGGCGTCGGCCGCATCTGGGGCACGATCTGCGGCGCTTTCATTCTGGAGATCGTCGGCAACATCATGCTGCTGTCGAACTTCATTTCCGAATACCTGATCGCCGCCATCCAGGGCACGATCATCATCATCGCCATGCTGGTGCAGCGCTCGCTGTTCCGCAGGCAACAAGGTTAGCGGGTTTCACGGACCGCCCGCAGCCCCGGGGATCACCCGGCCTGAACCGGTCCGCCACTTGGGAGGAGTGAACATGAAACATATGGTATTGGGGGCAACCCTGCTGGCGGCGACCTCGCTTGTCGGCGTCACTCAGGCGCAGGCTCTGACCGTCGGCGTATCCATCCCGGCCGCCGACCACGGCTGGACCGCCGGCATCGTCTACCACGCCCAGCGCGTGGCCGAGGAACTGATGAGCGAGTACGACGACCTCAACGTCATCGTCAAAACCTCACCCGATCCGGCAAGCCAGGCGAATGCCGTGCAGGATCTCGCCGTGCAGGGCATCGACGCGCTGGTGATCCTGCCGACCGACCCGGATCCGCTGGTCAACGCCATCATGCAGGTCAAGAACCAGGGCGCCTTCATCACGCTGGTCGACCGCGCGCCGTCGAACAACGACAATTCCGTGCGTGATCTCTACGTGGCCGGCAACAACCCGGCGCTCGGCGCGGTCGCTGGCGAGTACATCGTCGACACCACGCCGGACGCCGAAGTCGTCGTCATCCGTGGCCTGCCGATCCCGATCGACCAGCAGCGCCAGGACGGCTTCGACGCCGCGCTCGAAGGCTCCAATGTCAAGGTTCTCGAAAAGCAGTTCGGCAACTGGAACCGCGACGACGCCTTCCGCGTGATGCAGGACTACCTGACCAAATATCCGAAGATCGATGTTGTCTGGGCGCAGGACGACGATATGGTCGTCGGCGTGTTGCAGGCGATCGAACAGTCCGGTCGCGACGATGTCCAGTATGTCATCGGCGGGGCCGGTTCGAAGGACATGATCAAGAAGGTCATGGACGGCGACAGCATGATCCCCGTCGACGTGCTCTATCCGCCGGCGATGATCGGCACGGCCATGGAGCTGACGGTCGCGGGCCTGATGGATCAGGTGCCGGTGGCCGGCAGCTACATTCTCGACGCCACGCTGGTGACGCCGGACAATGCCGAGAACTACTACTTCCCGGATTCGCCGTATTGATCCGGTAAGCCGCCACACACGAGGCGGCTCGACAGAATGCGCCGGCGAAGCGTTCGGCCCTGCACCCCCGCAGGGCCGTTTCGCCGGAACCTCAAGGTGGAACCCACCAACAAGACGCAATCTCTGAGAACGGAGGAAACATCATGAAGACGATCAAGGGACCGGCCATTTTTCTCGGTCAGTTCGCGGGCGACGAAGCGCCGTTCAACAGCTGGGATGCGATCACCAAATGGGCGGCCGATTGCGGCTATGAGGGCGTGCAGGTGCCGACATGGGCCGGCCAGCTGATCGACCTGAAGAAGGCCGCCGGATCGAAGGATTACTGCGACGATTTCGCAGGCAAGGCGCGCGAGAACGGCGTCGAGGTGACCGAGCTTTCGACCCATCTCCAGGGCCAGCTCGTCGCCGTCCACCCGGCCTATGACGAGGCCTTTGACGGCTTTGCGGCGCCGGAAGTGCGCGGCAATCCGAAAGCCCGGCAGGAATGGGCCGTCAACCAGGTGAAGATGGCGATCTCGGCCTCGAAGAACCTCGGCATCAACGCCCATGCCACCTTCTCGGGCGCGCTCGCCTGGCCGTTCCTCTACCCGTGGCCGCAGCGCCCGGCCGGCCTTGTCGAGACCGCATTCGCAGAGCTTGCCAAGCGCTGGATGCCGATCCTGGACCATGCCGACGAGAACGGCGTCGACATCTGCTACGAGATCCATCCGGGCGAGGACCTGCATGACGGCGCGACCTTCGAGATGTTCCTCGAACACGTCAACAACCACCCCCGCGCCAACATGCTCTACGACCCGTCGCATTATGTGCTGCAGTGCCTCGACTATCTCGACAACATCGACATCTACAAGGACCGGATCAAGATGTTCCACGTCAAGGACGCGGAATTCAATCCGACCGGCCGTCAGGGCGTCTATGGCGGCTACCAGGGCTGGGTCGACCGCGCCGGCCGGTTCCGCTCGCTCGGCGACGGACAGGTCGATTTCGGTGCGATCTTCTCGAAGATGGCCGCCAATGATTTCGACGGCTGGGCCGTGGTCGAGTGGGAATGCTGCCTGAAACACCCGGAAGACGGCGCCCGCGAAGGCTCTGAATTCGTCAGGCACCACATCATTCGCGTCACCGAAAAGGCCTTCGACGACTTCGCCGGCGGCGGCACGGACGAGGCTGCCAACAAACGGATGCTGGGGCTTTAGGGCCTCCCCCCTCACCCCAACCCTCTCCCCTGCGGGGCGAGGGGGCAGGCTGATCGGGTTGAGAGGCACTGCAATAGCCACACGGTCCCTTCTCCCCAAGGGGGAGAAGGTGGCGGCAGCCGGATGAGGGTCAGGGCCCTCGAAAAACATTCAGGAGAACACGACATGGCGATTGAAGGAAAAGACGAAATTTACTCCGGCCGGATCAGGCTCGGCATGGTGGGCGGCGGATCGGGCGCCTTTATCGGCGGCGTGCACCGCATGGCGGCGCGGCTTGACGACCACTACACCTTTGTCGCCGGCGCGCTGTCCTCCACCCCGGAAAAGGCGCTCGCCTCCGGCAAGGAGCTTGGCCTCGACCCCGAGCGCACCTACGGCACCTACGAGGAGATGGCCGAGAAGGAAGCCGCGCGCGAGGACGGGATCGAGGCGGTCGCGATCGTGACCCCGAACCACATGCATTTCGGCCCGGCCAAGGCCTTCCTTGAAAAGGGCATCCACGTCATCTGCGACAAGCCGGTGACCTCGAACCTAGCGGACGCCAAGAAGCTGAAGGCAGTTGCCGACAAGGCGAACGCCCTGTTCATCCTCACCCATAATTACACCGGCTATCCGATGATCCGCCAGGCCCGCGCCATGGTGGCCAACGGCGATCTCGGCGATATCCGCCTGATCCACGCGGAATATCCGCAGGACTGGCTGACCGAGCCGGCAGAGCGCGCCGGCTCCAAACAGGCCGAATGGCGCACCGATCCGGCCCGTTCGGGCGCGGGCGGCGCGATCGGCGATATCGGCACCCATGCGCTGAACCTCGCGCTGTTCGTCTCCGGCGCCGAGGTCGAAAGCCTCGCCGCCGATCTCGACAGCTTCGTCGAGGGCCGACAGCTCGATGACAACGCCCATATCATGCTGCGGTTCAAGGAGAAGAACGGCGTGAAGGCCAAGGGCATGATCTGGGCAAGCCAGGTGGCCCCCGGCTTCGAGAACGGGTTGAAGATCCGCATCTGCGGCACAAAGGGCGGGATCGAATGGGTGCAGGAACACCCGAACATCCTGTGGTTCACCGCCTTCGGCAAGCCGAAGCAGATGCTGACCCGCAACGGCGCCGGCGCGATGGCGGTTGCGACCCGCGTCTCCCGCATCCCCGCCGGTCACCCGGAAGGCTATCTCGAAGGCTTTGCCACGATCTATTCGGAAGCCGCGCTCGCGATCAAGGCATTCCGCGACGGCAGTAACGCGCCCGACGTGGTTTATCCGACGATCGAGGACGGCGTGATCGGCCTCGCCTTCATCGAGGCCTGCGTCGAATCGGCCAAAAAGGACGGCGCCTGGGTGAAGCCCGACGTCTGATCCGGCACGAACCGCATGCGCCCGGGCGGGCGCATGCGGCCGCTGGTGACGCAATTCGGCAACGTTTGCGGGATAAGTTCTGTAACGTTACAGATTCCCGGTGCCCGTTCTGTACAAAGCGCTTTGGATTTTCTAGAGATCGCCTTTGGCATGGCCGCTCGCGTCCTCAGGTGGCGTCCGGCGGCTCAGGAATCGCAGGCCGCGAAAACGGCGGCACGACGGATGGCCGGGGCGATTGCCTCATCCCGGTCAGGATCAAAAGGATATCCAGCATGATCGACCCCAAGGCTCTGGCCGGACGTTTTCCGTCCGATTTCATGTTCGGCGTCGCAACCGCCTCGTACCAGATCGAAGGCGCTGCCCGCGAGGATGGCCGCAAGCCGTCGATCTGGGACGCGTTTTCCCACATGCCGGGCCGGACCTTCAACGGCGACAGCGGCGATATCGCCTGCGACCACTACCACCGCCTCGATGAGGACCTCGACCTGATCAAGGCGCTCGGCGTCGAGACCTACCGGTTCTCGATCGCCTGGCCGCGTATCATTCCGGATGGCCGCGGACCGGTCAACGAAGCCGGCCTCGACTTCTACGACCGCCTGATCGACGGCTGCAAGGAACGCGGCATCAAGACCAATGCGACGCTCTATCACTGGGACCTGCCGCTGACGCTTGCCGGCGACGGCGGCTGGGCCGCGCGCTCGACGGCCTACGCCTTCCAGCGCTACGCCCAGACCGTGATGAAGCGCCTCGGCGACCGGCTCGACATGGTCGCGACCTTCAACGAGCCGTGGTGCATCGTCTGGCTCAGCCATCTCTACGGCGTCCATGCACCCGGCGAAAAATCGATCGACGCAGCACTCGCGGCGCTTCATACACTGAACCTTGCCCATGGCCTCGGCGTCGAGGCATGCCGCCAGGAAGCGCCGGAGGTGCCGGTCGGCATCGTCTGCAATCATCAGGCGATCGAGCCCGCGACCGACAGCGCCGAGGATATGGCGGCCGCCGAGCGCGCCTTCCAGTTCCACAATGCCTGTTTCTTCGATCCGATGCTGAAGGGCGAATACCCCGAGGCATTCATGGCCGCCTATGGCGACCGGATGCCGGAAATCGAGGCGGATGATCTCACGACCATCAACCAGAAGCTCGACTGGTGGGGCCTCAACTATTATTTCCCGATGCGCATCGCCCATGACGGCAACCCGGAGGCTGCCTTCCCGGCCGTGAAGGACGCGACCCCGGTCAACAACGTCTTCACCGATATCGGCTGGGAGGTGAACGCGCCCTCGCTCGGAAAACTCGTCAGGCAGCTTTACGACCGCTATGACCTGCCGGAGATGTACATCACCGAAAACGGCGCGTGCTACAATATGGGCCCGGTCGACGGCGTGGTCGACGACACGCCGCGCATCGACTACCTCTCCGATCACATTGCCGAGGTCGCCGATCTCGTGGCGGGCGGCATCCCGCTCAAGGGCTATTATGCCTGGAGCCTGATGGACAATTTCGAATGGGCGGAGGGCTATCGCATGCGCTTCGGCCTGATCCACGTGGATTACGAAACCCAGGAACGCACCATCAAGGAATCCGGCAAGTGGTACAAGGCGCTCGCCGAAACCTTCAGGACGCCCGACACCGAAACGGCCTGATGAAGAGGGCCGCCGCGCAGCTGCTCGTTAAAGACTGTCAGGGAAAACGGCGCACCGTCTTCCCCAAGACACAGACGAAAACAGATGAATCCAGAGGCAGTCCGGTTCAGACTGCCTCTGCCAGGCCGGCATGGCCGGGCAGAATGGTCATCGTCACGGCGGAAGGTTGACCGGAGCTCGGGGCTTCCGCCTTACCTGGCGTCGAACCAGACCTTCCATTGCGGAACGGCAGTTGCGAACGTGCCGCGATGGCTGGTCGGCCCCGTCGAGACGGCTTCGACATTCTGGTTTCCGGTTCCCATCGATTGAGCATAAGTCATCGCCATGCGGCCAACACCGGGGGTAATTGCCTCGTCGGTCTCGCCGTAATAGTTGCGCACGGGCGATTTGATCACCCAGCGATAGGCCTGCGCTGTCTTGATCAGCTTGCCGAACGCGGAACTGGCGAAATACTGAGGATCGAAATAGTCCGGCCGGATCAGCTTGTGCAGATCGGTGGTGATGTCCTCCGGGTTGAACGGTTCCCGGTCATAGGCCTTCTTTGCGATGTCGTAATATTCGTCCGTCAGCAGCGAGCGGGCAAGCCCGGGTATGCCGTAGTAGTTCTCATAGGCGAAGGACGAGAGGATCATGATGCTGTTCAGCCATACCGCGTCGAACTCGCGCGGGTAGACGAGAAAACCCTCCATGAGCGCATAGACGTCAAGAGGAGCACTGGCGGTTGCCGCCGCATCGACCGGGATGCCGGCCGCCTCAAGCTTCTCGAGGAAGGCCATCGTCACGAAGCCGCCCTGCGACCAGCCAGCCAGAAACAGCTTCGGGCTGGAAAGATTCCTGTCCGTCAGCACGTCACGGCTGGCCATCAGCAGATCGTAGGCGGCCTGCTGATGACTGCCTTTGACCATATAGCCTTCCGGTTCTGTGGAAAGGCCAAGGCCAAAATAATCAGCGCCGATCACCATATAACCTTGCCCGGCAAACTGAGCGACCATCAACTGCGTTTCGGGCGACTCTTCCAGAAAGGACGGAACCTCATGACGGCCATAGACAGTGCCATGCTGGTAGGAAACCGTTGGAAATGACGTTCCGTCGGTGTCAGGCACCGCAATCAGGCCTGAAGCCACTGTGGGTTTGTTGTCCATCTCCGGAATGACGGAATTGTAAGTGATCCGATAAAGGTTCACACCGTTGCGTGCCGGCGTATAGGGTACAGTGATGCCCGCGAAGGCAGGCGTATCGGTTTTCAGAATTTTGTTCAGGCGTTCGACATCCCAATGGCCGATCCACTGATAACTGACGCCGGAGGTCACCTGGATGACAGCATCCTGCTGTGCATGTGCGGGTGAGAAGCCAACGGAAAGCAGCACGAACAATGCCGCATAACGCACGAACACAAGCATACTGGTCCCCTTTTTCCGATACACGAGCGTATCGATCTCCATTGACGATGAATTCAGATTAAGTTCCAGCTATTTTTTTCGTCGATGAACCGCAGATATGTTCACGCGGCGCGTTTTCTTTCCGGAAAACCGGTTTCCAGTTTTCCCTGGCAAAAACTAGCCGACCACCAGCCTGACGCCGGCGGCGGCAAGGATCGCCCAGACGATATGGAGCACCGCCGAACGCGATATCCGCCCGGAAAGCAGGCTGCCGCAGGCAAGGCCCGCAAGCATGGCCGGCAGAACCCAGACGATCAGCATCAGCGTATCGCCCCTGGCATAGTAGCCGGTGGCGAGAAACCACGAGAACCGGCAAAGGCCGATGGACAGGATGAACAGGCTGATCGACGCCCGGAACCTGCGGTGGTCGGAGAGGCGGCGCGCGAGATAAACGGAATAGATCGGACCGCCCGTGCCGAAAAGCGCTGTAAAGATCCCGCCGAAGAAACCGGCCGGAACCGCCCAGCCCGCCGATACCGGGCTGAGCGATGTGCGGCGCAGGAAGGACCAGCCCGAAAACACGATCAGGAAAATCCCGAGCGTCAGCTTCAGCGCGCGCTCGGGGGCATAGTGGAACACCACGAGCCCGCCCGCAACGCCGATCGCGCACCATGGGACGAGCTTCGCGAGCTCCCTGAAATCCGCCGAGCGCCGGCCCCTGACGCCGACCAGAAGACCGGCGAGGATATCGAATATCTGCATCACCGGGGAGGCGACGGTCAGCGGCAGAAACAGCGCCAGAAGCGGCAATGACGTGATCGTCGAGCCAAAGCCGGTGAGCCCATAGACCGCATAGCCGAGAAAGACGATCGGCGCGGTCGCGAAAAAGGCTTCCGGCGCCGTGATCATGGATCAGCCCTTGCCGGAGGCGGTCGGGACAGTATCGAAGATCATCACGCAATCGACCACGCTCGGGCCATCCGCCCCCACCAGAACGGGGTTGAGATCGAGTTCGGACAGATGGTCCGCCATGCCCGCCGCCCATTGCGAAAGGTTCGCCAGCATAGCGGCGATCCGCCCCCGGTCGACGGCGGGTTTGCCGCGTACGCCATCAAGCACGGCACCCATGCGCAGCTCCGACAGCATCACAAGCGCCTCCTCGCGGCTGAAGGGGGCCTTGCGGAAGGTGACGTCCTTCAGCACCTCGACCAGCACGCCGCCGAGCCCGACCATGACGATGATGCCGAACACCGGATCGCGGCTGACGCCGACGACAAGCTCGACATGGCCCGCCGACATTTCCTGCACCAGCACGCCCGAGATCCGCGCATCCGGCGCCATCGTTTTCGCCCTCTCGATCAGCGTGGCGTAGCCCGCGCGGATATCCTCCTCGCTGTCGACATTGAGGAGGATGCCCTCGATCTCGGTCTTGTGCAGGATGTCAGGGGATTCGATTTTCAGCGCCACCGGCCCGCCATTGCCGCGCCAGAGTGCCACGGCCGCATCAGCGCTTTCCGCAAGCGCCACATGCGCCATCGGCACGCCCGCCGCCCTCAGCCAGGCCGACGCTTCCACCGTAGGCTGTGCGCCGGCTGAAATCATGGACGGAAGCGCCACGGGGGCGACAGCGATATCCGCGCCGGGCGCCGGCAGCATGCCGTAGCGGGCAAGTGCCGCGGCCGCCTCCACCGCGCGTTCGCCGGCGGTGAACATCGGAATGCCGAGCGCCCTGAGCCCCGTCACCGCCGCCTCGGGGGCGGCAACCCAGCACACCAGGAATGGCTTGGCGGTGCGGTCGCGGATCTCAGTGAAGATGTTCAGCAGCTTGTCGACATGGGCCGTCATCAGCTGCAGCCAGACGATGGCGACATCGATATCCGGATCCTCCAGCATGCCGACCACCGATTCGCTCAGAAGCTCCGGGCGGGCGACGAACTGGCCGGTGACATCGACCGGATTGCCGGCAGCCCCGAAGGCGGGCATCACCGCCGAAAGCCGCGCCTGCGTTTCCGCTCCGAGTTCGGGCACGGCAAGTCCCACCTCCTCGGCGCGGTCGGCCATCATCACGCCCGCGCCGCCGGATTGGGTGGCGATGCCGAGGCCGTTGCCCTTCGCCCGGCGCGGCTGGCAGAACACCTCCATCATGTCGAGCATCTGTTCCTCGTTGCGGGCCCTGAGCACGCCATATTGCCGGACGACGGCGTCAAACACCGCGTCCGAAACGGCAAGCGCCCCGGTGTGTGACGCTGCAGCGCGCGCGCCGGAGCCCATGCGGCCGACCTTGGTGAGGATCAGCGGCTTGCCGAGCGCCCGGCATTTTTTCGCAAGCCGGACCAACGCCTCGCCATCCTTGACACCTTCCAGATAGCCCGCCGCGACCTTGATGCGCGGATCCTCGACCACCACAGACATCAGTTCCGCAAAATCGAGATCGGCCTGATTGCCGGTGTTGACGAAGTAGCCAAGCCCGAGGCCGCGCCGGCGCACCAGGGCCGCCAGCGCCGTGCCGAACGCGCCGGACTGGGTGACGAAGGCGATCGGTCCCGCCCCGGTCTCGCCATCGGCATACTGGCTGAAGGTGGCGTAGACATTCTCGAAGGCGTTGATGAATCCGAGACAATTCGGCCCGAGCAGGATGACGCCCGCCGCCTTCGCGGTCTCGGCCAGCCTCTGCTCCAGCGCCTTGCCTTCCGGCCCCATTTCGCCGAAGCCCGAGGAAAAGATCACCGCAGCGCGGATGCCCTTCCTGCCGAGTTCCGCCACGCAATCGCAGACGAAAGCCGCCGGCAGCGCGATGATTGCAAGGTCGGCCGCGACCGGCAGCGAGGCGATATCCGGATAGCAGGCAAGGCCCGCGATCTCCCGATATTTCGGGTTCACCGGCAGGATATCGCCGGTATAGCCCTTTTCGATCAGGTGCTTCAGCGGTCGGCCATTGACCTTGGAGAAATCGGCGGATGCCCCGATGACGGCAATCGATTGCGGGCTGACGAGCTTGCGAATGGTCTCGGTGCGGTCGTGACAGGTCATCGGGCGATCCTCGAACAATTCCGCGGCGATCTTCTCATCCTCTGGAATTGCGTAAAAAAGAGTTGCAGCGGCTTTCCGCTAGAATGCGGAAATGTCGGTCTGGGCGCGGCCCAGCACCAGCGCATGGATATCATGCGTGCCTTCCAGCGTGTTCACGGTTTCCAGATTCATCAGGTGGCGGATCACGTGATATTCGTCCGAAATACCGTTGCCGCCATGCATGTCGCGGGCCGCGCGGGCGATTTCGAGCGCCTTGCCGGCATTGTTGCGCTTCAACAGCGACACCATTTCCGGGCTCGCCCTGCCCTCGTCGCGCATCCGGCTGAGATGCAGCGTGGCGGTGAGCGCCAGCGTGATCTCGGTCTGCATGTCGGCGAGCTTCTTCTGGATCAGTTGGTTGGCGGCAAGCGGCCTGCCGAACTGCCTGCGGTCCAGCACATAGGAGCGCGCGGCATGCCAGCAAAATTCCGCCGCCCCGATCGCGCCCCAGCAGATGCCGAAGCGGGCATTGTTGAGGCAGGCGAAGGGCGCGCCATAGCCGCGCGCGCCGGGCAGCCGGTTTTCATCCGGAACGAAGACGTCATCCATATGGATTTGCCCGGTGGGCGAGGCGCGGACGGAGAACTTGCCTTCGATCTTGCTGGTGGCCAGCCCCTCCATGCCGCGCTCCAGGATGAAGCCGAGCAGCGTGCCTTCGTCATCCTTGGCCCAGACCACCATGATATCGGCGATCGGCGCGTGGGTGATCCAGGTCTTGGAACCGGTCAGGCGATAGCCGCCATCGACCTTTCGGGCCCGCGACTGCATGCCGGACGGATCGGAACCGTGATCCGGCTCGGTGAGCCCGAAACAGCCGAGCCTTTCGGCTTTGGCCATGGCGGGAAGGTATGTCTCGCGCTGCGCCTCGGAGCCGTAAAGATAGATCGGCAGCATCGACAATGTGCTCTGCACGCCAAGCGCGGACCGATAGGCGGTGTCCACCCGCTCGAATTCGCGCGCGATCAGCCCGTAGGCGACATAGCTGATGCCGGCACAGCCATAGCCATCGATCGTGGCGCCGAGGAAGCCGAGTTCGGCGAGTTCCTGCATCACCTCGATATCGAAACGCTCATGCCGGTTCGCGTCGAGAATGCGCGGCATCAGCCGCTCCTGCGCATAATCGCGGGCGGCATCGCGGATCATGATTTCCTCCGGCGACAGCAGGGCCTCGATCAGAAACGGGTCTTGCCAATCAAAATGCGCGCCCTTCATGCGCGCCCGGTCGAGAACGGCTACGGCCGGTTCGGTCATGATCTCTCCTCCAAAAGGGCGCTCCGGCCGCATTCTCCTCAACGCGACGGGTGCCCGAAACCTCAGAAGCCGTCCCTGTCCGGTTCAGGCCCGAATTGCGGCTTTCGCTTTTCCAGAAAGGCCCTCACGCCTTCCTTCTTGCCCTCAGAGCCGAGGCAGAGCTGGAACCAGCGATGCTCGTAGTCGATCGCATGGTCAAGGCTCATATCGGCGGTTTTGGAAACGGTATCGATGATCGCGCGCGCGGAAACCGGTGCCAGCCTCGACAGCCGCTCGGCAAGCGTCTCGATCTCCGCTTCGAAATCGTCTTCGCCGACAACCCAGTTGAGGATGCCGAGACGCTCGGCCTCTTCTGCCTTCACTTGCTCGCCCAGCAGGATCATCCGCATCGCCCGTCCGCGCCCGACCAGTCGCGTCAGCCGCGCCGTGCCGCCATTGGCGGGCAATATGCCGATCCGGGTTTCCGGCAGGCCCACCACCGCGCTTGTGCTGCCGATCCGCAAATGGCAGGCAAGCGCCAGTTCCAGCCCGCCGCCGAGCGCGTAGCCGTTAATGGCCGCGACGGTGACGAAGGGCGCCGATTCAAGCCTGCGCGCCAGTTCCCGGCGGCGGCCGAAGTCGATCTCGTTCCACGGCGTGCGCCGCTGCATTTCTTCAAGATCGGCGCCGGCGGCAAACGCCCTGTCGCCCGCGCCTTTCAGCACCAACACCCGCGTCTCGCCCGAAAGGCCGGAAACGGCATCCAGCGCCTCGGCAATGAGCATGTCGTTAAGCGCGTTGAGCACTTCGGGCCGGTTGAAGGTCAGATAGGCCCTGGCCCCGTCATTGCTGAGTGTGATCGTCTGATAATCGGCCATGCGGTTTCAATCCTGTCGTCAACAACGGCTAACAGGCGGGGCTCTATACAGTCCAATTTATTTTAAGGAGTATTATTATTCAGATTGTGAATAGAACAGTTCTCACAGCGTCTCGCAGATCGCCATCAGGTGGTTTCGGAGCCAGCGGTGGGCGGGATCCTCGTTCAGCGTGTCGTGCCAGATCATGAACACCGGGAATTCGGGTGTGCGCACAGGCGGCGTATAGGCCTTCAGTCGGAAATGATCGGCGTAGATATAGGCCATCCGGCGCGGCAGTGTCGCCAGCAGGTTGGAGCGCTGGACCACCGTCGGCATCGACAGGAAATGGGGAACCGTGAGCGCGATCTTGCGCTTCAACCCGCGCTTGTCGAGCGCCAGATCGATCATCGGGCGGGATTTGCGGCGCGGCGTGATCACCACATGCTGAAGCTCGAGATAGGTGTCGAGGCTGAGCTGTTCGCCGATCGTCGGATGGTCGATGCGCGACAGCGTGACGAGGTCCTCGGTCAGCACGCATTTGCTCTCGAACCCCTCGCCCCGCAGCGCGAAATAGTCGAGCGCGAGGTCGACCGTGCCCTCCCTGAGCTCGCGCGTGAGCGAGGAGCTGAGCTCCGGGCGGATCTCGATATGGATGCCGGGCGCGACATCGGCAAGCCAGTCGATGAAGCGCGGGATCAGCACGGTCTCGCCATAGTCTTCCACGGCGATCACAAATTCGCGGGTCGAATGCTGGTGATCGAATGCCTCGTCGCTGCGGAAGCCGCGTTCGAGAATTTCCAGCGCCTGGCGGATCGGGTCGCGCAGCATCTTGGCGCGCGCCGTCGGGATCATGCCGGAGCCCTCGCGCTTGAACAGCGGATCGCCGACCGCATGGCGCAGCCGCGCCAGCGCGTTGGAAACCGCCGGCTGGGAGAGATTGAGCCGCACCGCCGCGCGCGAAATGCTGCGCTCGGCATAGACCGCGTCGAAGACCAGAAGCAGGTTGAGATCCATCGAGCGCAGTTTCATTTCTTCTCCCCCCAATAGCGCGCTATTATATTCACTCCATCAATAATGTCTATCATCTATAGAAACTAGACAAATAAGATGCCCCTGCCATCCTTGCACGAAACATGCGGGCCGACCGGCTCGAAGGGAGGAGATTTCGATGCGAGGCAAGGTAGCCATTGTCGGCTATGGCAGGACGCCTTACAGCCGGGTCAAACCCGGCGAACAGGTGCTGACTGTCGATGAATATATCGCCTGGGCGGCCGATCTGGCGCTGACAAGCGCCGGCATGTCGAAGGCCGATTTCGATGGCCAGGGGCTCGGCGTTTCCCACGCCGAGGTCGCCCACACCGTGAACTGGTCGGCCGCGACCGCGGAAAATCTCGGCATCAGCCCCAACGCCCTTATCCGCGGCGATCAGGGCGGTTGCTCTGCAACATCGATGCTGATCCGCGCGGCAGCCCTGATCGAGGCCGGCGTGATCGACCGGGCGCTGATCGTCGGCGCCGACACGCCGCTTTCCATGCCCTCGATCGCCCCCGGCCTGCCGCTTTCGCCGGAGCGCACCCGCGGCGTGTTCTGGGATTTCCAGGGACCGTTCGGGGTGATGGGCGCAACGGCCCAGTTCGCGCTGGTGCTGCGCCGCTATATGCATGAATATTCCGTCACGCCCGAGCAGCTCGGCAAGGTGGCGGTTACCAACCGCTATCATGCCTCGCTGCATCCGGGCGCGATCTACCGCACGCCGTTTTCGATCGACGACTATCTCGGCTCGCGCATGCTGTCCGATCCGATCCGGCTTTACGACTGCGTGCCGATCGTCAATGGCGGGCTCGCCTTCATCGTCACCTCGGCGGAATCGGCCAGTGCCATCACCGACAGCCCGGTCCATGTGCTCGGCTTCGGCGAGACCAATAATTTCTATGCCGGATCAAAAGTGTTTCCGGACGTCACCGTCACCGGCTTCTCGCAATCCGCGCCGCGCGCGATGAAGATGGCCGGCGTCGAACATGATGATATCGATTTCCTGCAGCCCTATGACGACTATCCCTTCATCTCGATGATGACCATCGAGGACTGGGGTTTCTGCAAAAAGGGCGAGGGCGGCAGGTTCATCGAGGAACACGATCTTCGTTTCGACGGCGATTTCCCGGTCTCCACCGATGGCGGCCAGCTATCGGGCGGCCAGCCCGGCGGCGCCAATGGCGGGTTCATGCCGCTGGTCGAGGGGGTTGCGCAATTGCGCGGCGAAGGCGGCAAGCGGCAGGTGAAGGACGCAACGATCGGGGCGGTCTGCGGCTTTGGCGGCATTCCATACGGCAGGCCGGGTCGAAGCTGCATCTCTGTCATTCTCGGATCGGAGGCGTGAAGCCATGAACGCGTTACCCAACAAGCCGCTTCCCGAAATTTCCGACCTGACGCGACCGTTCTGGACGGCGGCGCGCGCGGGAAAGCTGGTGATGCAGAAATGCCCGCGCTGCGACACGGTCAACTTTCATCCCAAGCCATGGTGCATAGAATGCGGCGAACGCGCGCTCGAATGGACGGAAATGAAGCCGGAAGGCGCCGTCTATTCCTACACGATCTCCCATTCCGTCGCGATGAACTACCTCGGTTGGCAAAAGGAGCTGCCCGTGGTGATGTGCCTCATCGATATCGATGATGGCGCCCGGATGTATGCGCAGGTGACCGATGTATCGGAAGCGGATATCCGCGTCGGCATGCGGGTGAAGGCCTATTTCGAGGAAATCAGCAAGGAGGCTGGAATCCCGAAATTCAGACCGGCATAGATTTTCGTCATAGAACTGGGGCGCAGGTCCGGACGCCCGAGGCGTTCGCCATCCGGACGAAGGACCAATAACACTCTGGGAGGAGAACTGTTATGAAGACTTCATCGATATCCAAAAGGGGCGGGTTTACCGCCGCCCTCGTTGCATCGGGGGTCGTTGCGCTGTCGCTTGGCGGCGCGCGGGCGCAGGACCAGACCGAAATCAGCCTGATCAGCGCCCCGTTCGGCACCGGCTCCTACGTCATGGGGTCGGCGCTCGAGGAGATTTCCAAGAAGAACGATATCGGCGTGCGCATCACCCATACCGAAAGCCCCGGCTTCGTTTTCAACATCAAGAAGCTCGATGCCGAGCCGGAGCTGAAGGAAACCACTATCGTCGGTTCGGGCGGCGGCGTTCTGGGCCTTGCCAAGGCCGGCGACGAGCCGTTCGACAAGCCCTATGACGGGCTGCAGCTGATCGCCAACTACAATCTCAATTCGAGCTGGCTCGCAACCCTCGACCCGGACATCAAGACGATCGAGGACCTGAAGGGCAAGAAGATCGCTGTCGGTCGCCGCGCCCAGATCAACTGGGCGATCCAGCCGGTCGCGATCCTGAAGGACGGCTACGGCTTCACCGATGACGATATCGACATCGAATATGTCGGCACCCAGGAGGCCGTCGATGCGCTGCTCGACGGCACCGCCGATGCGGCGGTTGTCGGCGGTTACATCGACCCGGTCAGCAACCGGGTGATGATGAGCCCGCAGACGATCGAGTTTCTGGCGTCAGGCCGCAACCCCCATCATCTTTCCTGGGGCGCCGAGCAGGTGACCAAGGCGCGGGAGGCCGGCATCAGCATGGCCAACGCCACAATCCCGGCCGGCGCCGATCCCTCGATCACCGAACCGCTGGAAGGCTTCGCCGACAGCGTGGCATGGACCGTGGCGCCGGAATTTCCGGAGGAAACCGCCTATCAGATCACAAAGATGATCCTCGCCAATGTCGATCAGTTCGGCGAATATCAGGCCACCGGCAAGCTGATGTCGCCGGAGGGCATGGTCTATGGCTGGGATGTGGAGGATATCCACCCCGGCGCGTTGCGCGCCTACCGCGAGGCCGGCGTCATCCAATAGGGCACGGGGCCGGCGGAGGCACGACCTCCGCCGGCGTTTTTTTTTCAGTCAGGTTGCAGCGAATGGCGGACAGGGCCTGCCTTCAAAAGTCTGAAGAAGGGCGGGGAACCGCCCATACCGGAGCTTGCGGAACATGCGTGTGAGATTGTTGGATGGCGCACTGATCGTCACCGGACTGGCGATGTTCGCCTACCAGATGTTTTCGACCCAGTATCTGTTTCTGGGCTCGTACGAGCATCAGGCCGTCCATCTCGGCTTCGTCTTCGCGCTGCTCTTTCTGCACCAGGCGCGCCAGGCGAAAACCCGCTTCGGCATGGCGCTGAACCTTGCCCTCGGCGCGCTCGGCGTGGCGGCCTGCGCCTATGTGCTCGCCAATATCATCCACCTTGAGGAGGTCTTCGGCTTTCCCGACCCGACCGACGTGATCGTCGGCGTCGTGCTGATCGGCCTTGTCGTGATCGCCACGCGGGCGGCCTGGGGCTGGACGCTGCCGATCGTGGCGGCGATCTTCGTCGCCTATTTCCTCTGGGGCAACAACCTGCCCGGTCATCTCTATCACCGGCCATTCAACTTCGACTACGTCGTCTCCTATCTCAGCATCGGGCTTTCCGGCATTTTCGGCCAGTTCCTCGGCATTTCCGCCAATCAGGTGTTCCTGTTCGTCGTCTTCGGCGCGCTGCTCGGGATCATCAAGGTCAATGATTTCTTCCTCGAAGCCGGCAAGATCGCCGGCAAGGCGTTTCGCGGCGGACCGGGACAGACGGCGGTGGTTTCCAGCGGCTTCATCGGCATGATTTCGGGCGCGGCCGTCGCCAATGTCGCCGTCACCGGGGCCTTCACAATCCCCTACATGAAGCAGGTCGGCTACAAGCCCGAACATGCCGGCGCGATCGAGGCGGCGGCGTCCACCGGCGGGCAGATCATGCCGCCGGTGATGGGCGCGGCCGCGTTCCTGATGGCGTCCTTTCTCGGCGTTTCCTACGACACGGTGATGCTGGCCGGCGTGCTGCCGGCGGTGCTCTATTTCTGGGGCGTGATGCTCGGCGTCCAGTTCCTGGCCGTACGCAACGACATCCGCACCCCGCTGGAGCGGGTCGACTACCGCAAGCTGTTTCGCCGGCTGCCGCTGTTCGCCATTCCGCTTGCCGTGCTGATCACCATGCTGATCATGCAGTACAGCCCGGCGAAATCGGCGTTCTGGGCGATCGTGCTGGCCGTTGGCCTCTCCTATATCGATCCGCAGACGCGACCCCGTCTCTCCGAACTTGCGAAAAGCATCGCGGGCGGCGCGCTGATCGGCGCGCAGATCGGCATTTCGCTGGCGATCGTCGGACTGATTGCGCAGACGCTGATCACCACCGGTCTTGGCAACAAGATTGCCGGTCTCGTCGAGATCCTGAGCGCCGGCAACCTGCTGATCGGGCTGGCGCTGACCATGGTGGTCTCGATCATTCTCGGCTGCGGCGTTCCCACCAGCGCCGCCTACACGCTGGTCGCGATCGTCGTCATCCCCTCCATCATCAAGATGGGCGTTGAACCGATGGCGGCGCATTTCTTCTCGTTCTATTTCGCGGTGATCTCGTCGCTGACGCCGCCGGTGGCGCTCGCGGCCCTTGCCGGCGCTGGCATTGCCGGCGCGCCCTATTTCAAGACGGCGCTGTCGGCGGCAAAGCTCGCGATCTCCGGTTTCATCATCCCGTTCCTGATCATCTTCAACCCGCTGCTGACATTCAATCCGGTGGGCTGGGTCTGGGGGCTCGGCACCATCATAGCGGTCCCGCTCGGCATGACGGCGCTGACGGCAACGATCTACGGCTGCGGGCTGACGGTGTTTTCCGCCCGGGAACGCGCGTTGGCGGCGCTGGCTGCGGCCGGATTGTTCGGCTATTCGGCATTTCGCCATGTCGAGGGCCTGCCGCTCGAATATCCGCTGCTTGCGATCGGCTGCGGCGCGTTTGCGGCCGTCATGGTATCGCAGATCCGCGCCAACCGGACGGCATCCGCCGTCAGTCCGCAGCCAAGCCCGACGCGCGTGTAAGATCGCCGCATTGCCGGCGGCGTCAATCTTCCGCGGCAGGCGCCAGCAGCGTCTCGAAATCGAAATCCTTGAGTTCGACGCGGCGCTCCAGCGCCTTGCCGGCATCGTCGAACAGGTGGCAGTCGGCGGCATTGATGCCGATATCGACCGCCTCGTCGACGCGCACCGGGACCGAGCCGGCGGAGAGCGAGCAGAAGGTCTTGTCGGCGGCAAGCGTGGCATAGGCGATCGTGTTGATGCCGAGGCGCTCGATCACGGTGGGCCTGATGGTGATCGCAATATCGCCGCCGCCGAGCACGGTGTGCTCGGGACGCACACCGAGCGTCAACGTCTCGCCGACAAGGCCGTCGCGGGGCTCGACCGGAACCGTCAACTGCTGGCCGTCATAGTCGACGGTGACGCCCGCCTGATCCGCGCTCGTGCAGGTCACCGACAGCAGGTTCATCGGCGGATTGCCGATAAAACCCGCGACAAACAGGTTCTGCGGCTTGTGGTAGAGTTCGAGCGGCGCGCCGACCTGCGCGATATCGCCGGCATTCAGCACGACGATCCGGTCGGCCATGGTCATGGCCTCGACCTGGTCGTGGGTCACATAGATCATCGTGGCCTGGAGGTCATGATGAAGACGGGTCAGTTCGATGCGCATCTCGCCGCGCAGCGCCGCATCGAGATTGGAAAGCGGTTCGTCGAACAGGAAGATCTTCGGCTTGCGCACGATCGCGCGGCCGATCGCCACGCGCTGGCGCTGGCCGCCCGACAGCATGCCGGGCTTTTGCTGCAGGCGTTCGCCAAGCTGCAGGATCTGCGCCGCGGCCTCCACCCGGGCCCGCACCTCCGGTTCGGCCATTTTCTGGACGCGCAGCGGAAAGGCGATGTTCTCGTAGACCGTCATGTGCGGGTAGAGCGCATAGGACTGAAACACCATCGAGATGCCGCGCTTGACCGGAGCGAGATTGTTGACGCGCTCGCCATCGATGCTGATGTCGCCTGAGGTGATATCCTCAAGGCCGGCGATCATGCGCAAAAGGGTCGACTTGCCGCAGCCCGAGGGACCAACGAAGACGACGAATTCGCCCTCGTGAACCTCGAGGTCGATGCCCTTGATGACATCGTAAATGCCGTAATTCTTGTAGATGTTTTTGAGATTGAGCTGTCCCAAGGGTCTCTCCTGCCGCATCCGGGCGGCCTGCGTTGCGCCGGCCCGCAAATGGGGAAGCCGCCCGGCCGGACGAGGCCGGGCGGCTATCGTTTACTTGTACTCTTCGATCTCGGCCGCGGTCGAGGTCAGGATTTCCGAAGGTTCGGCATTGCCGATGACGACGGACTGGACCATGTCGACCATGGCGTTCTGGAAGGCCTGGTAGTCGGTGAACAGCGGCTCGGGACCGCCGAACTCGATACCGTCGAGGAACGGCGCCCAGGTCGGATCGGCGGCGACCATTTCCTGAACGCCCGGAACCGGACGCAGCGGCGTCAGGCCGTGGGTCTTTTCATAGAAGAACTGGTTTTCCGGATTGGTGAGCCATTTGGCGAGGCTGATCGCCTGCTCCTCAACGCCGGAACCGTCGAATACCGCCATGCTGTCGGTGATCAGCAGCGTGCCGGGGCCTTCGCCCTGCGGGCCGACCGGCAGCAGCGCCACGCCCCAGTTGAGGTCGTCATTGACGCGGTTTCTCACCCACGGGCCCTGTTCGATCATCGCGACCTGGGCATCGTTGAACAGCGGCGTCAATTCGTCCTGCTCATAGGCCGTCGGGCCTTCTTCGGCCACAGCCACCATCTTGCCGTACCATTCGAGCGCCTCGAGGTTCTGCGGGCTGTCGAGCACGATATTGCCGTCGGCATCGACCACCTGGCCGTTATTGGTGTAAACCCAGTGCAGATACTGGTGCATGGTGTTGTCGAAGCTCTTGGCGGTCAGGCCGAAACCGGGCGTGCCGGTCTTTTCCTTGATCGTGGCGGCCATGTCGTAGAGTTCCTGCCAGGTCTTCGGCGGGGTCTCCGGGTCGAGGCCGGCCTGTTCGAACAGGTCCTTGTTCCAGTAGAGCGCCTTGGTGGAAAACGCCACCGGCACGCCCCACTGTTCGCCGTCGAAGGTAACGGTGTCGACGATGTGCGGATAGTAGGAGGCCTTTTCCTCCTCGCTCATCGGCACCGGCACGATCAGGCCGTTTTCGGAAAGCTGCTTGAGAGTGCGCGAGCCCATATAGGCAAGCGCGATCGGCGTGCCGGCGACGGCGAGGTTGGTGGCCTTGTCCTGGCACTGGCCCCAGCCGACGACCTCGGTTTCGACCTTGTAGCCGGGATTGTTCTTTTCCCATTCGGCGATGAAGCCGTCATAGCCTTCGGCAAGCTCATCGCCGCACTGGATCATCGAGACGACCTTGTCGTCGGCGGAAGCGACGGACGCCGAGGCGACGAGCGCGAGCGTGGCGACGCCGAGGCTGAGTTTTTTCAGATCAGGCATATCGGTATTCCCCTATCTCTCGTCCAATCCATGATCGCCCGTGGACGGTGCGGGCCTTCTTGGTCCGGCAATATGCCGCTTTGACTGGCGCTCGCATGCTCTCGCATGTTCTCCCGATCGCCAGCGATGAGGACGGCATGCGCCGCCGGTTCAGGCCTTCACCGCCCCCGCCGTCATGCCGGCGACGAGATAACGCTGAAGGAAGATGAACACGACGAAGACCGGCAGGATGCCGACGAAGCTTGCCGCCATCAGCTCGTTCCAGATCACCTCCTGGCGTCCGAAAAAGGCGTAGAGGCCCACCGGAAGCGGCATATACTCGGTCTTCGAATTGAAGGTCAGCGCATAGATGAACTGCTGCGCGTAGATCGTCAGGAACGCGGCGATCGCGATCACGGAGATGCCGGGCATGGCAAGCGGCACGATCACCCGGCGGAAGGTGTAGAACCGGCTCGCGCCATCGACGAGGGCGGCCTCTTCCAGCTCGCGCGGAATGCGCAGCATATAGGTGCGCAACAGCCAGATGCCGGTCGGGATCGTGAAGGCGACGCCGGGAACGATCATCGCGAAATAGGTATTGATCAGGCCGAAGGAGCGCATCAGCCGGAACAGCGGGATCAACAGCACCGCGCCCGAAAACATGTTGACCGCCAGGAACGCGCCGAGCAGCGGCCCCCGGCCCTTGAACTCGAACCGGGCGAAGGCATAGGCGGCGGGCGTCACGAAGATCACCGAAAGCGCCGTGCCGATGCCGGCGATCAGGATCGAGTTGAAGATATAGCGTCCGAGCAGCGGCACCCGCTCCCACATATCGAAATAGGCGGCAAGCGAGGGATCTTCCGGCCAGAATTTGTAAGGCGCGGAAAACAGATGGTTGAGCGGCTTCAGGGAAACCATGAAGCCCTCGAAGAACGGCGCCAGCACGAAACCGAGAAACACCAGCAGCCCGGCATAGACGCCGATCAGCTCGTACCATTTATAGTGATGGATGCGGGCGGTGGGCTTCATCGTGCGGCCTCCCCGGAGAAACGGTTGACGGCGCGGAAATAGACATAGCAGAAGATCGACAGGAAGATGCAGATCAGCACGGCGCGCGCAGCCCCCGCGCCGAATTTGTAGGAGCCGATCGCGACCTTGTAGGTATCGATGATCATCGTGGTGGTGGCGCTGGAAGGGCCGCCCTTGGTCAGGATCCAGATGATGTCGAAGGAATTGAAGGTCGAGATCAGCGAGATCATCGACATCGTCACCAGCGCCGGCACGATCAGCGGCAGCGTGATCCGGCGGAAGCGGTAGAACCGGCCGGCGCCATCGGTCCATGCCGCTTCGTAAAGATCGGCGGGGATCGATTGCACCGCCGCCAGCATGTAGATCGTGACCATCGGCACGCCGATCCAGACGTCGGTGACGATGGTGGCGATGAAGGCCGAGGTGCCGGTGGCAAGGATCGGGAACGGTCCGTCGAGCAGGCCGAAACGCTGCAGCAGGCCGGAAATCATGCCGAACTGGCCGTTATACATCCAGCCCCACATGAAGATGCCGATCGCCATCGGCACGATCCATGGCGGCATGGCCAGCACGCGAAACAGCGTGCGGCCGGGCACGGCGGCGCTCAAAAGCACGGCGCCGAACACGCCGATCACCATTTTCGCGGCCACCGAGAAGAAGGTCCAGACGAAGGTGCGGACGATGACCTCGCCGAAGCCGCGCTCGAAGATCTTGAAATAGTTCTCGAGCCCGACCCAGTCATAGCTGCGCTTCAGCGAGGCGTCGGTGAAGGACAGGTTGATCGTATCGAGCAGCGGATAGGCGACGATCAGCAGGATATAGATCAGGGCCGGGGCCAGCAGGAGCCAGGCGAAGATGACGGCGCCGCGTTTGGTGTCCATCCCCGCCCCCTCAGCCTGCGGCTTGCGCCGCGAGGGCGTCACCGTGAAGAAGCGCGTCGTAGCGCGCCCACACCGGGACAAGATCGACGACCTTGCGTTCGCGGCGGGCCTCATCCATGGCGAGCGCCAGAATGCCGGCCTCGATCGCGTCGAGAGCCGAGACCGGCAGCGCCACGCCGCGGGTGATATGGGCGATCACATCCTCGGCCATCTGCTCGTCGGCGCCGTAATGCTGGGAGCGTTCCGAAGGGGCGGAATAGGTGCGCGACACGGTCTTTTCGCCGGTGCGGGCATCATGGACATCGAGGAAGCCGCGCACGAAATCGCCTTCCGCCATGCCCTTCGCGCCGATCACGCAGAAGCGGCGGAATTCGTCCGGCACATTGAGATTGGTGTGGAAGGTCATGGCGACGCCGTTTTCATATTCGACCGTCGCCGTCTGGTAATCGATGATATCGCCGTCGCTGTCGAAGACCTTGTCCGCGCCCATCCAGCCGCTCGGCTTGCGGTGATAGACCTCGATATCATTGGCGCCGGCGCCCTGGGGCGCATTGGCGGGCGTGAAGCTCTTGCGGCCGCCGAAACTTGCGACATAACGTGGCCGCGCGCCGACGACGCCATTGTAAAGATCAAGGTCGTGGCAGCATTTTTCCAGCATGAACGGCCCGGAATAGCGCGTATGCCGCCGCCAGTCGCGCATGAAGAACGCGCCGTGATAGGGCGCGATATGCTCCGAGGCTTCAATCGACACCACATCGCCGAGACGGCCTTCGGCCTGGGCGGCGCGCAGATCGCGGTAAAGCGGCGAATAGCGCAGCACCAGACCGACCAGCAGGCGGTCATGGCCATGGGCCTGCAGCAGGGCCGCGAGTTGGTAGCTTTCCTCGATCGATATCACGATCGGCTTTTCGGTGAAAACGGTCAGCCCCGCCTCAAGGCCGAGGCGGATATGGTCGAGATGCATGAAATTGGGCGAGCCGATCATCAACAGATCGAAGCGCTCGTTTGCGATCAGCGCTTCGGGCGTATCATAGGCCCGGCCGGGAGAAATGCCCTCTTTTTCAAGCGTTTCGAGACCGGCGGGCGCAGGGTCGACATAGCCCACGATCTCGAAATCGGGGTCCATTTCGGAAAACACGACGCCAAGATAACCCAGACGGAAACCGAGTCCGATTATAGCGACCTTCATAGAGGACTGTTCCCAACATTTTTCGTAATTTATTTTCTTCAGACTGAGACAAGAATGCCCAAACGTCAACAAACTTTCATGAAAAAAATGACCGCGTGAAAATGATTTTCAGAAATGCGCGATTTGCGGCTGGAATATGAAACTGTTCGCACGCTCAGTCGACGCCGCGGCCGCGCCTCTTCCCCCATGCGTGACATAAAAAAGGCCCCGGAAAACCAGGGCCTTTTTTTTGAGAATGAGCGGGCGCCGTCCAAGGCGCTGCTACCATCGATCAGTTGTCGGACTGGCGAAACTGATCGACAAACTCCAACTCGCCATTCGCGCCGACACGGAAGTAGTTGTCGTAACGGGCGCCGAACTTGCCGGTGCTTTCGATCTGTACGGTGCTGCCGACGGGCGAGTTGACCAGCGGGCCGGCATCCGGGATGGCGGACGGCTGGATGGCAAAGGCGGCCGGGGCGGCCAGAATGGAGGCGAGAGCGGCGGCTACTGCGAACTTGTTCATTATAAATACTCCTTGTTGCGGTGCGCTACCGTTTCCGGGCGCACCATCATGATTGTTGATTTCAGTCGTCGCTCTGGCGAACCTGGTCGACGAGCTTCAGCGAGCCGTCATCGGACACGCGATAGAAATTCACGTAATGATCCCCGAACTTGCCGGTACTCTCGATCTGGACCGTGGAACCGACCGGAGCCTTGGAAAGCGTGCCGGTTTCCGGAACGGCCGAGGGCTGGATGGCGAAGGCCGCGGGGGCCGCTGCGAGAGCGGAGACCAGGGCGGCGGTGGCTGCGAACTTGTTCATGATGAAACTCCTTTGATCATCATTGCATCATTTGATGACCGGGAGATGGGTTTTAATCGCGTGATTAACAAGTCTTCATTTTAGAGCCGCAGCGTCGTTCTTTTGTTGACGGCCCTCGCGCATATTCGTCGAAGCCCTTGTTACGGCTTTATTTTTGGCGCTGGAAACCTTCGGTTCGAGTGCGATTCAGCTTATAAATCAATTGATTAAATTGGGACAGAAGGACACGCTGAGGATCCTGTCGGGGCGGCCAAAGACAACAAAAAACCCGGCCTTGCAGCCGGGTTCATCGTTCGATTTTTCTTCGAAAAAAATCAGGCGTCGAGCTTTTCCGCCACCAGCGTGCGCAATTTGCCGAGGTCCTTGGCGAAATTGCGGATGCCCTCGGCGAGCTTTTCGGTCGCCATCGGGTCCTCGTTCATCATCCAGCGGAAGGTCTTCTCGTCGATATCGATCCTGTCTTCGGCCTCGAAGACATCCGGCGTCAGCTTGCGCTCCAGCTTGCCGTCGTCGGCGGCAAGTTCTTCAAGCAGGTTCGGCGCGATCGTCAACCGGTCGCAGCCGGCAAGGCCTTCGATCTCGCCGGTATTGCGGAACGAGGCGCCCATGACCACGGTCTTGATGCCGTTGGCCTTGTAATAATTATAGATCGAGCGGACAGACACGACGCCGGGATCGGTTTCCGACGTGTAGGTCTCGCCGGTATCCTTCTTGTACCAGTCGAGAATACGGCCGACGAACGGCGAGATCAGGAAGGCGCCGGCATCGGCGCAGGCAATCGCCTGGCATTTGGAAAACAGCAGCGTCAGATTGCAGTCAATGCCTTCCATCTGAAGGATTTCGCAGGCGCGGATGCCCTCCCAGGTGGAGGCGAGCTTGATCAGGATGCGCTCGCGGCCGATGCCGCGCTCGTCATAGGCCTTGATGATCGCGCGCGCCTTGGCGACCGAGGCATCGGTATCGAAGGACAGGTCGGCATCGACCTCGGTCGAAACCCGGCCGGGCACCAGCTTGACCAGGGCCGCGCCGACATCGATGGCGAGCCGGCTGGCGACGGCGGCGACCACATCATCCTTGGCGCCGCCCTGCTCCTTGCCCCATTTGATCGCCTCGGCGAAGGCGTCGTCGAACATGTCGGTGGACAGCGCCTTCAGCACGATCGAGGGATTGGTGGTGCAATCGACCGGTTTCAGTTTCTCGACAGCGCGGATATCGCCGGTATCGGCAACGACCGTGGTCATCTCGCGCAATTGATCTAGCTTGGAAGCCATTTTCCTCATCCTTCCTTCTATGGCCGGACCAGAAGGCCGGCCGCAATCCTGTTCCGCCGAAGCCGTCGCGGCGCTCCCGCGATGATAGCGGGTCGCGGTGATGCGTTCATGACTGTTCGCAGACATCGGCCCGCCATGCAAGGGCGGCAGTTTCCCGGCGACTATCGCAAGCGAGGCTTTTCAAAGTCAAGGAAGGATATCGCAATTGCCGGCGGCAGCAGGGTCTGAAACCGGCTGCTCCGGAACCATCGCTCAGGCCTGGCCGGCCTCCCAGCCGAGCATGGCCCGCTTGCGGGTCACGCCCCAGTGGTAACCCGTAAGCTGGCCGGACTTGCCAAGCGCCCGGTGGCAGGGAACGACGAAGGAAACCGGGTTCCTTCCAATCGCGGCGCCGACGGCGCGCGACGCCTTCGGCCGACCGATTTCAGCGGCGATATCGGAATAGGACTTGGCCTTGCCGAACGGTATCTTCAGCAGGCTTTCCCAGACCTGAACCTGAAAGTCGGTTCCGATCAGCACGACTTTCAGCGGCCGGTCCGACGACCATTCCTCCGGATCGAATATCCGCCGCGCATAGGCCGCCGTCGCGCGCTCGTCCTCGATATAGGTGGCGTTGGGCCAGCGCGCCGCCATGTCCTCGAATGCAACGCGCTCCTCGCCGGGATCGGCAAAGGCGACGCCGGCAAGCCCGCGATCGGTGATCATCAGCAGCGACCGGCCGAAGGGCGAGGCGTGGAACCCGTAGCGGATCACCAGGCTCTCGCCGCCGCTCTTCCACTCGCCCGGCGACATCGCCTCGTGGGTGACGAACAGGTCGTGCAGGCGGCCGGGACCGGAAAGGCCGAGTTCATAGGAGGTGTCGAGCACCGGCAGCCGTTCCTTGCCGAGAAGCTGCTTGGCGTGATCGAGCGTGATGGCCTGCAGAAACGCTTTCGGCGAAAGCCCGGCCCAGCGGGTGAAGGTCTTCTGCAATCCGGTCGGCGACATGCCGAGCCGCTCGGCGATGGTCTCGAGCCCCGGCTGGTCGCGATAATCCTCGCTGATCATCGTGATCACACTGCGCACCGTGTCGTAATCGGCCCCGCACGGGGTCATCTCGACGGCGCTGTCGGATATGGTTTCGAATAAGGCGTTCATCGGCTTCGTGCTCCTTCGTCACGGCAGCAAGCACGGTTTTCGCAAGCCCCGCCACCCGATTCTTGCCAGCCGCCGTCAAATGCGCTGTTTCACGGTCGCCAGCGCCTGCCGGAAGGCCCCTGCGAAACTCTCCCGGTCATCCGGATTGAGAAAGGCGCCGATCTCGGTTCGCCGCCCCTCGCCCGCAAGCGCCATGCGGGTGATGCCGAACTCGTCGTGGCGATCAACCATGAAGCGCGCCCAGAACGGATTGTAATGCGCCTCGAGCCTGCGGCCCGCCGGCGTCACCTTGGTGACCGATATCTCAAGCCGCGACACCGAAACATGCTCGCGCTGAAGGGCTGTCCGGTAGGACCACCTGAAGGCGGCATAAAGGCCGGCGAATGCCGCAAGGCAGTAAAGCGCGATCGGCCAGGCCCCGTGGGCGGTGAAATACAGCATGTTCGGCACGAAGCCGAGGGCCGCGAGCGAGAGCAGCACGCGAAAACCCTTGCGCCCCAAAGAGCGATGGGGGAAAAGTTCAGCCGAAAAGACCGGCCTGTCATCAAGCGCTTCGGTCATTGCGCGTCGAGCCAGATTGAAAAAATGACAAAACCCAAGACCACAGTCAGCACCCAAAGGCGCAAAAAGTCAAATACCGGTCGACCGAGCGTCTATAGCGATGCGGAAATCCGCGAGATTTTCCGCCGCTTCGAAATCCAGCGGCCGGAACCGAAGGGCGAGCTGGAGCACACCAATCCGTTCACGCTGCTGGTCGCCGTTGCGCTTTCCGCCCAGGCCACCGATGTCGGCGTCAACAAGGCGACCCGCGCGCTGTTTGCCGAAGTCGAGACCCCGGAACAGATGGTGGAACTCGGCGAGGAACGGCTGATCTCCCATATCAGAACCATCGGGCTTTATCGCAACAAGGCCAAAAACGTGATCGCGCTCAGCCGGAAACTGATCGACGAGTTCGGCGGCGAGGTGCCGAGGACCCGCGAGGAACTCGTCACCCTGCCCGGCGTCGGCCGCAAGACCGCCAATGTGGTGATGTCGATGGCCTTCGGCGAGGCGACGATTGCCGTCGACACCCATATCTTCCGGATCGCCAACCGCATCGGCCTTGCCCCCGGCAAGACGCCGGACGAGGTGGAGGCAAAGCTCGAAAAGATAATCCCGGACCAATACCTGTTCCACGCCCACCACTGGCTGATCCTGCACGGCCGCTATGTCTGCAAGGCCCGCAAGCCCGACTGTCCGGCCTGCGTCATCGCCGATATCTGCAAGGCCGCGGAAAAGACCTCGGAAATGCCGGCGCCGCTGGTGCCGCTGGGGTGACTTGAGACGACTTTCCTCGAGGCGCAAATCGCGGTCCAGGCCCTGCCTCTTTCTCGGCGTCATCAACTCTGTTGGCTTAGCTGGTCTCTGAACCTTGCATTCAATGTGATGACTATCTTTCGCATGACCGCGGCGAGGGCGACGATTGGCTTTTTACCGTTGTGGATGAGGCGTTTGTAGAATTCGACGAATTCGCCCCTTCCTTGTGCGGCCTGCATGGCGGGCATGAACAGGATCGTTCGCACGGCTGGCCGTCCACCGCGCATCCTGCGGTAGCCGATCTTGTTGCCGCTTTCGTTTGGATGAGGCGCCAGGCCCGCCAGAGCCGCTGCTTGCTTTCGGTCCATCTTCCCCAGTTCCGGTATGGCGGCAATGAGGGCTGCGGCCGTCGTTTCGCCGATACCCTTCATGGCGGTTGCGGTCCTGGCCCTCTGCACAAGGGATGCGGAGCGCATCAGCGCACTGATGGCTTTGTCGACAAGCACGATCTGCCGGTTGAGGACAGTGAGCAGGGCCTTGAAGGTGGCGGCCAGGTCGCGCCCGCCCAGTTCGCGCGCGCTTGGGGCCTTGGCGCGATTCTGCTCGGCCACCCTCATGGCCACCAGATCGGCGCGGCGGCGCACGAGAGCCTTGAGCCTTGCCTCACAGGGGTCCTCCGCATGCCATAAAGGCAGGGTTGCCCATCGCTCCAGCCCATAGGCGACCATTTCCCGCGCATCGATCGCATCGCTCTTGCCCAAGCGGCCGCGTGACCGGATGAAAGCCTTGAGCTTGCGTGTGTCGGCGCGATGGAGCGGAAGTTTCAGGCCCCGGCATTCTTCCATCAAGATGATCTCGTAGCCGCCGGTGGGCTCGCAAATGACCAGGTCGACATCGCACTTTCGCAGGAAGTGCCGGATCTGTTTTCGCTGGTTGGGAATGACCGTCGCGATGCGGCCGTCAAAAACGGCGATGGTGTCCTTGGCGACATCGACGCCAAGGCAACGGCACGGGGGATGATGCAAAAAGGTCATGGTGATGCTATCCTCTCTAGGCTTCGGATTGTTTGCGGGCGTGCCAGGCAGCGGCCCAATCAACTCTCCAAGCGATGGCAGAGTGCGGCAGTGACCTTGATGACGTCGGGTGTTGCCCAATCCTCGGACGGTCGCCTGCCACAGCAGCTGCGGGCTGTGAAAGAGCCCGCAGCTGCGCCAACATCATAACCTGCATTCAACAAACAATCCTCGGGCTTGACACGAGGATCCAAGCACATCCCACCACGTCAGGCGTAACGGCTTTCTCCATTCGTGGTGCCATAGTGTGCCCAAACGCCAGCGCCGCTCGCGACAGGCGTGGTTAGATCCTCGGGTCAAGCCCGAGGATGACGCGGGTGGCGGTGGCACGGCTTTTCGAAAAGAAACTTTTCGGAACGGCACTGTCCGATGGGAGGCGCCGATAACTGGTGGCTAAATCGCGTTCGCCCGCCGGTCGGCGATGTAGAGTTCGCGCAGCTTCAGACTGGTTGCGCCGGGCTTGCCGTCGCCGATCGGCTGACCATCGATTGAAATCACCGGGGTCACGAAATTGCTGGCAGAGGTGAAGAAGGCCTCTTTGGCTTCCCTGGCCTCTTCGACGCTGAAGGCGCGTTCCTCGACCTTGAAGCCGTTGCGGGCGGCGATTTCGAGCGCGGTGGCGCGGGTGATGCCGGGCAGGATTTCGCGTGACAGCGGGCGGGTCACGACCACGCCGCCCTCCGTCACGATATAGGCCGTGGCCGAGGTCTGCTCGGTAACCAGGCCGTCCTTGACCATCCAGGCATCGTCGGCGCCCTTTTCATGGGCTTCCATCTTGGCGAGGCTCGGGTAGAGAAGCTGCACCGTCTTGATGTCGCAGCGGCCCCAGCGCAGGTCCTCGACTGTCACCACGGTGATGCCGTTCTTGCCCGTGGGCGCGCCGAGCACGTCCTTTTTCTGGGTGAACATCGAGAAGGTCGGCGTCATCCCCTTTTCGAACATGAAATCGCGGTCGCCCGGATTGCCGCGCGAGACCTGCAGATAGATCAGCCCCGCGGTCATGGCGTTGCGGGCGGCGATCTCGCGGTGGAGCGCAAGCAGGGTTTCGTCATCGGTCGGCATGGCAATCCCGATGGCCGCCGTCGAACGCTTCAGCCGCGCGGCATGGCCGTCATAATCGAGCAGCTTGCCGTCGAGAACGCAGGTGACCTCGTAAATGGCGTCGGCGAAGACATAGCCGCGGTCGAAGATCGAGACCTTGGCGTCTTCCTCGGCCAGCCATTCTCCGTTCAGATAGACGATACGGCTCATCGCGCGCTCCTGAGTATTCATGATGTCAAGACGGTCATAGCCGCTTGGAGGCTTCGATTCAAGAGTGATGGATTCGCGGTTTATTGCATATTTACATCAATTTTCCGCACGAACCACGCCTTGCTGCCGGTCCATCCGTTTGAACAGATGCATCATGAAGGCGGTGGCGAACAGCGGGGTCGCCAGGTTGACGATCGGGATCGCCACGAAGCCGGCGACGATCAGGCCGGCAATGAACACCGTGAACCCGCGTTTCCGGCGGAAGGCACGCGCCTCCTCGGGGCTCATGAACCGCATCGCCGCGAATTCGAAAAACTCGCGTCCGAGCAGATAGCCGTTGACGATGAAAAACGCGATCAGGTTGACGCCGGGAACCAACAGCAGCAGCAGCGCGAAGATATTGCCGAGGATGACGACGCCGAGAAAGGCCAGCGCCTCCTTGATCGCGGCAAACACCGGCAGCGCGCGACCGGGCGGTTCTTCCGGATAATGATTGCGCTCGATATGCTCAGCGGCCTCATCGAGAAAAATGCCGGCGACGAGTGCCGAGACCGGGGCCATCAGCAACGCAAGGCCGAGCGCCAGACCGATCGCCGCAAACAGCAGCAGCACGAATGTGATCCAGCCGGTCCATTCCGGCATGGTCGGAAACAGGCTTTCGAGCCAGGGAAAGGCGAGCCACAGAAACAGGCCGCGAAGGGCGAACCAGAGGCCGGTCAGGCAGAGCAGCGAAAGACCCAGCACCTTCCACAGGATGGTGCGCATCTTCGGATCGATCAGATCGTAAAACGCCCGGCGGGCGGCATCTATCAGCATGGTCGGCTCCGGGACGGGACGAGAGGCCGGCCTTTGCGCCTGCATCGCGCAAAGTACCTTGCGCGATGTAGGGTTGGTTTTCGCCTGAAACAAGCGTTTTCAGGAACCGCGATGCTGCTGCTGGGAAAGCCAGTCGAGGCTTTCGCGGAAACCGGTCAGGTCGGCGGTCGCCACTTCCTGGCTTTCCGGGCCGTCATAGGTCACCATGATCGCGTCCTTGCCGACCCTTGCCGCGGCCAGCACCGGTTGTACGATCTTCGGGTCGCTGGTCACATAGCCGCCCTCGCCATCATCCTGCTTGAGCTGGCTGACCTTGATCGAGGTGATCTCCTCTCCGTCGACCGAAATGGTGAACTTGCCGTCGCTGGCAAGCGTGTCCCAGCCGTCAATCGTCGGCAGCACCATCATGACCGGCGATTTCGCGCCATTGGCCCGCACGAAGGAGGGGATCGCCAGGCCGCCGTCATTGGCCGGCAGGTCGCTGGTCGTCAGCCGGCAGGTCATCGCGGTATTGCACGCCGCATTCCAGGTGGCGCCGGTATCGAGCAGTTCCGCGGCCGAGGCCGTGGTCTGAAGCGCAAGGACGCCAACCACCGAGGCCGCCAGCCCCGCATATACAAATGAACGCAGTTTCATGAACATTTTCCTTTCTGTACGTTGACAGCGCCGCGACAATGCTCCCTCAAACGCGCCCAAACTGTGACGTATGCGGAACGCATTTTTTGAGCGATTGCTGATGGAAAACAAGGGATTGTTGTGCGGGGGAAAGCGCTCTCGTTTAGCCGCCCATCGCTCTGGCAGTGCGTCGCCATTGATCCCAGGCGGGGCATTGCGCATCCCAATCTCTCCCCTTGAGGGAGAGATGCCCCGACAGGGGCAGAGAGGGGTGAACCCTTTCCGAAAGCACGGGGTCTGCGGCTTATGCTGCACACCCCTCTCTGTCGCTTCGCGACATCTCCCCCTCAAGGGGGGAGATTGGTTGGGGGCTATGCGGCTGAGAAAGCTGCCATCTCAGGCGACGATTTACGGCAGCGTCGCAGTCTCAGCCCGCATCCTTCGCCTTCCGCTCCAGACGCCGCTTGTGCAGCACCGGTTCGGTGTAGCCGTTCGGCTGTTCGCGGCCCTTGAGCACCAGGTCGAGCGCGGCCTGGAAGGCGATGGAGCTATCAAAGTGTCCGGCCATCGGGCGGTAGGCAGGATCGCCCGCGTTCTGGCGGTCGACGACGGCGGCCATCTTCTTCATGGTCGCGACGATCTGGTCCTCGCTGACCACGCCGTGATGCAGCCAGTTCGCCATGTGCTGCGAGGAGATGCGCAGCGTGGCGCGGTCTTCCATCAGGCCGATATCGTTGATGTCGGGCACCTTGGAGCAGCCGACGCCCTGATCGACCCAGCGCACGACGTAACCGAGGATCCCCTGTGCGTTATTGTCGAGTTCGGCCTGAATATCGGCCTCGCTCCAGTTCGGGCGCACCGCGACCGGAACGGAGAGGATATCCCTGAGGCTGGCGCGCGGGCGGCTCTTCAGCTTTTCCTGCACGCTTGCGACATTGACGGCGTGGTAATGCGTGGCATGCAGCGTTGCCGCCGTCGGGGAGGGCACCCAGGCGGTGTTGGCGCCGGCCTTGGGCTGGGAAATCTTCGCCTCCAGCATGCCCGCCATCAGATCCGGCATCGCCCACATGCCCTTGCCGATCTGGGCGTGGCCGGCAAGGCCGCATTCCAGTCCGATATCGACATTCCAGTCCTCATAGGCCGCAATCCAGGGGGCGGCCTTCATGTCGCCCTTGCGGATCATCGGCCCGGCTTCCATCGAGGTGTGGATCTCGTCGCCGGTGCGGTCGAGGAAGCCGGTATTGATGAACACAACCCGGTCCTTGGCCGCGCGGATGCATTCCTTGAGGTTGACCGTGGTGCGGCGCTCCTCGTCCATGATCCCCATCTTCATCGTGTTCGGCTTCATGCCGACGATCGCCTCGACGCGGCCGAACAATTCCGAGGCGAAGGCCACTTCCTCCGGCCCGTGCATCTTCGGCTTGACCACATACATCGAGCCCGCGCGCGAATTCATGTGACGGCCGTTTTCGCCAATGTCGTAAAGCGCGATCAGCGCGGTGACGGCGGCATCCATGATGCCCTCCGGCACTTCGCGGCCGTCGCGGTCGAGGATCGCCGGATTGGTCATCAGGTGGCCGACATTCCTGACCAGCATCAGCGAGCGACCGGGCAGCGTCTTCGACGTGCCGTCGGCGGCGGTGTATTCGATGTCGTTGGCGAGTTTGCGGGTGAATGTCCTGCCGCCCTTGGCGACCTCCTCCGTCAGGTCGCCCTTCATCAGGCCGAGCCAGTTGGAATAGGCCAGCACCTTGTCCTCGGCATCGACGGCGGCAACGGAATCCTCGCAATCCATGATCGCGGTAATGGCCGATTCCAGCGCGATATCGCCGATGCCTGCCGGGTCGTCCTTGCCGATCATGCTGTCGGGGTCGACGAAAATCAGCGCATGGAGGTTGTTGTTGACGAAATAGAGCCGGAAGGCATCGCCGTCCTCTTGCCTGAAACCGGCATATTGCGCCGGATCGGCAAGGCCGGTTTCACCGGCGGGCGTCTTGACGATCAGCGCGCCGCCATCATAGCCGAAGCCGGTGACATCGGCCCATTTTCCGCCTGCCAGCGGAAAATTGCCGTCGAGGAAATCCTTGGCCCAGGCGATGACTTTCTGGCCGCGCTTCGGGTTATAGCCCCTGCCCTTTTCCGCGCCGTCATCCTCGGCAATCGCATCCGTGCCGTAGAGCGCGTCATAGAGCGAGCCCCAGCGGGCATTCGCCGCGTTCAGCGCATAGCGCGCATTCATCACCGGCACCACCAGCTGCGGGCCGGCGATGGTGGTGATTTCCGGATCGACATTGTCGGTCTCGACCGCGAAATCCCCGCCTTCCGGCAGGATATAACCGATCTCGCGCAGAAACGCCTCGTAAGCCGCCATGTCGGAGGGCGCGCCGTTTTCCTTGTACCAGGTGTCGAGCTTTTCCTGCATCGCATCGCGGGTCTTCAACAGCGCGCGGTTCTTCGGCGCAAGATCGGCGACGATCGCGGCAAAACCTTCGAAAAAGGCCTCAGCTTCTACGCCGGTGCCCGGCAGCACCGTCTCGGCCAGAAAGTCGTAAAGCGCCTTGTCATAGGCAAGGCCGTTCTTCTCGATGCGCGCCATGAAATCATCATCCCTGTGGCTGGATTCGTCATTGTCGTCACTGTAGCGGCAAAGGGCGCGAGGTCAATTCGGCAAGAATTTGAAATATTATTGCCATTCGGGCATAAATCCCTCACTTGCGAGGCCTCGTCTCCACCAATCTCCCCCCTTGAGGGGGAGATGCCCCGATAGGGGCAGAGGGGGGTGAACCCTATCCGTGAGCGCTGAGTTCGCGGCTTATGCCCAATACCCCTCTCTGTCGCTTTCGCGACATCTCCCCCTCAAGGGGGGAGATTGTGAGCCGAAGCTTTCCCTATGCAGTAGGGGCCTAGCTAAACGAAAAGCAGTTGCTCCTCGGCTGCATATCGGGTGGTGCCCCCTCGCCTTACTTCCCTTCCAGATACGGCTCGATCAGTGCGAGATCGGCAGCGCCGAGGCGGTCGCTCGCGGTATTGCGCTGGTGCCAGTAGGGGTATTGCAGCCAGGGCTGGCTGACGGCATCGAGGCGGCCGCGCTCGTCGTCGGAAAGCGTCAGGTCGGCGGAAGCGAGGTTGTCGCGGAACTGTTCCTCCGTGCGCCCGCCGATGATCACCGAGGTCACGCCCTTGCGCCCGAGCGTCCAGGCCAGCGCGACCTGGGCGGCCGAAACGCCGCGAGCGTCCGCGATCTCCACCAGCGTGTCGATGATGGTCCAGAGCCGCTCCTCGTCGCGGATCGGCGGCTCGGTCCAGCCGGCGAACTGGCGGGTGCCCTCCGGGGCCTTGCGGTCACGGCGATGCTTGCCCGACAGAAGCCCACCGGCGATCGGGCTCCACACCAGAATGCCGAGCCCCTGGTCGATGCTGATGGGCACCAGCTCGTTTTCCGCGTCGCGGCTTTCGAGCGTATAGTGGATCTGTTGGCTGACGAAGCGCTGGCGGTGCTCGCGCTCGGAAATGCCGAGCGCCTTCATGATATGCCAGCCGGAGAAATTCGAGCAGCCGACATAGCGGACCTTGCCGTGGCGCACCAGCGTGTCGAGCGCTTCCATGGTTTCTTCCAGCGGCGTCAGCCCGTCCCACTCATGGACCTGATAGAGGTCGATGACATCGGTCTTCATCCGCTTCAGGCTGGCCTCGCAGGCGGCGATCAGATGGTGGCGGGAAAGCCCTGCATCATTCGGCCCGTCGCCCATGGCAAACCGGGCCTTGGTTGCGATCATCATCTTGTCGCGGCGCGGCCTGTCGAGGATTTCGCCGATGATTTCCTCGCACACGCCTTGCGAATAGGCATCTGCGGTGTCGAGAATATTGACCCCGGCATCGATGCAGATGTCGACGAGGCGGCTTGCCTCCTTGGCGCCGAGGTCCCCCACGGTCTTCGCCCAGCCGACCCCGCCAAAGGTCATCGTGCCCATAGTGATGGTCGAGATTTTGAGGCCCGAGCGGCCGAGCTGGCGATATTCCATGATTTTCCTCCGGGGTTGGGGGCGTGGCACGACGACAAGCGCTGCGCGACCTTTCAGATGATTGGATGGTAGGGAGCAAGACCCGCGATTTCAATCGCGGTGAGAGATAAAATGCGTCCGTCATGCCCTGACGCATCTTCCGTCGACGCGACGCGGCACTGTCCGCAATATGAATGCCCGACGTTCGAGCGGTTTTGCAAAATTGAAAACCGCGCACCGCTTTTCGGGTCACCCTCGGGCTTGACCCGAGGGTCCAGGCAAAATTCACCGTGTGGCCTGGATGCTCGGGTCAAGCCCGAGCATGACTCAGCTTTGATGGGGCATTTCGAGCATTTACCCGCCTCGCCGTAAAAGCTGGCTACAGAATGAACCGCGACAGATCGGTATCCTGCGCCAGATCGCCGACATGCTTGCGGACATATTCCGAATCGATCGTCAGGGACTGGCCGGACTGGTCGGAGGCTGTGAACGAGATTTCGTCCAGCACCCGTTCCATCACCGTCTGCAGCCGGCGCGCGCCGATGTTTTCGACGGTGGCATTCAGATGCACCGCGACATCGGCAAGCGCGTCGATCGCATCCTCGGTGAAGTCGAGCGAGACTTCCTCGGTGTTCAGCAGCGCCTTGTACTGGCGGATCAGGCTCGCTTCGGTTTCCGTCAGGATCCGGCGGAAGTCCTCCTTGGTCAGCGCCCGCAATTCGACGCGGATCGGCAGTCGGCCCTGAAGCTCCGGAAGCAGGTCCGAAGGCTTGGAGACATGGAAGGCGCCGGACGCGATGAACAGGATATGGTCGGTCTTGATCGGCCCGTGCTTGGTGGCGACGGTCGTGCCCTCGACCAGCGGCAGCAGGTCGCGTTGCACGCCCTCGCGGGAAACGCCGGCGCCCATGCGCCCGTCGCCCGCGGCGATCTTGTCGATCTCGTCCAGGAACACAATGCCGTCTTCCTGCACGGAGCGTATCGCTTCGCGCTGGATCACTTCGTCATCCAGCAATTTGTCGCTCTCGTCGCGGATCAGGTCCTGGTAGGAATCCTTGACCGTGGTGCGCACCTTCTTGGTCTTCTGGCCCATGCCCTTGCCGAACATTTCCGAAAGGTTCAGCACCCCGATATTGGCGCCCGGCATTCCGGGGATATCGAAGCCCGGCATGCCCGAACTCGTGTCCGTCACTTCGATGTCGATTTCCTTGTCGTCCATCTCGCCATCGCGCAGCTTCTTGCGGAATGAATCGCGGGTGGCGGGCGAGGCGGTCTTGCCGACCAGCGCGTCGAGCACGCGTTCCTCGGCATTCGCATGGGCCTTGGCCTGCACTTCCTGGCGTTTCTTGTCGCGCACGATCACCAGACCGATCTCGACGAGATCCCGGATGATCTGCTCGACATCGCGACCGACATAGCCGACCTCGGTGAACTTGGTCGCCTCGATCTTGATGAAGGGCGCGCCCGCGAGCTTCGCCAGCCGCCTTGAAATCTCGGTCTTGCCGACGCCGGTCGGGCCGATCATCAGGATGTTCTTCGGCATCACCTCGTCGCGCAGGTCATCGGGAAGCTGCTGGCGACGCCAGCGGTTTCGAAGCGCGATGGCGACGGCGCGCTTGGCGTCGTGCTGGCCGATGATGTGGCGGTCGAGCTCGGAAACGATCTCGCGGGGGGAAAAACTGGTCATCTGTCACTGCTCCTCAAGGATCGCGGGCCATCAGCAGCGCCGGACCGCTTGTCATGCTGAAAATTCCAAGCCGGATGAAGCCGGCCTTCTCATAGGCGCGGATCGCCGCCGCGTTATCGGGATGCGGATCGACGAGGACGCGCTTCGCATCACTCGCCAGGGCCCGCTCCGCCATGGCGGAGACCAGCCTTGTGCCGAGGCCCTTGCCGATCTTGTCGGCCGGGCCGATGAACTGATCGATGCCGAAGGTGCCGGCGGGCTGGCCTGCAAGCGCCGGCTCGTTGTCGCGCTCGCCATCGAGATCGCAAAGCTGGATATAGCCGAACGGCACATCGTCCAGCAGCACCACGAAGGGCGAAACCGTCGGATCGTCGATATGGGCGCGCATGCTTGCCACCTGCTTTTCCGCAGCGTGCCACCATGCCGCAACATGCGGCTCGGCAAGCCAGCGGGCCATCATGTCGAGGTCGCCTTCGACAAGTGGGCGGAAGCCTATGACGCCGTCATTATGCGGCATCCAGCGTTTCCACGTTGATATTGCCATTGGTGTAGACGCAGATCTGCGAGGCGATCTCCATCGCGCGGCGGGCGACATCGTCGGCGGGCTTGTCGCTGTCCATCAGGGCGAGCGCTGCCGAAAGCGCGTAATTGCCGCCGGAGCCGATCGCCATGACGCCGTGTTCGGGCTCCAGCACATCGCCATTGCCGGTGACGGCAAGCGTGATGTCCTTGTCGGCGACCAGCATCATCGCTTCCAGATTGCGCAGATATTTGTCGGTGCGCCAGTCCTTGGCAAGCTCGACGCAGGCGCGCATCAGCTGGTCGGGATATTGCTCAAGCTTGCGCTCCAGCCGCTCCAGCAGGGTGAAGGCGTCCGCCGTGGCGCCGGCGAAACCGGCGATCACATTGCCGCCCTTGCCGATGCGGCGCACCTTGCGGGCATTGCCCTTCATCACCGTCTGGCCGAGCGAGACCTGGCCGTCGCCGGCCATCACCACCTTGCCGTCCTTGCGCACGGTAATGATGGTGGTGGCATGCATGGTGCCGAAGGGATTGTGTTCGCTCATGATCAAAAAACCTCATTTCCGGTCCGCAGCAGCGGCCTTTCCGGCCTCCTATGTAGGCAGCCCTGCCATATTTGCAATCCGTGAGGGGGTCACGCCTTCGGGCGGGCCTGCGCCAGCAGGATACCGGCGAGGATCAGCGCCAGGCCCGAAAACCGCAATACCGGCGAAGCGGTCATGCCGTCCGCCATGTCCATCGCCGCGCCGGCGATCATCTGGCCGCCGATGATCAGCACCGCGGTATTGACCGCGCCGATCTTCGGGATCACCCATGATCCGGCGGCCACGAAGATCACGCCGAGCGGACCGCCGAGCCAGGCATGAAAGGGAATAGCGGAAAACGAGGTCGGCCAGAGCCCGCCGATAGCGAAAAGCACCACGCTCATGACGACGAAGCCGACCAGATGGTTGAAGAATGACGATGTCATCGGCGAGGTGGAGAGGCTGAGACGACCATTGACCTGCCGGCTGAGCACCACCAGCAGGCCGGTGACGACGGCAAAGAATATCGCCGCGATCATGCCGTGGCCCCCGCCAGAATGACCAGCAGGCCGCCCGTCAGGATCAGCGCCACGACGCAGAGATCCCGGCGGTCGAGCTTGCGCGCCGGCAGGCCGAAAAAGCCCCAGTAATCCGCGGCCAGCGAAAACAGCACCTGGCTGGCTAGCCCGATCGCGATCGTGCCGGAGAGCGCCAGCGGCGAATTGACGGCGAGCGCCGCGCACACCACCGTGGCCGCGCCGAACACGCCGCCGAGATAGGCCCACCAGGGTATCGAAGGCTTTGCCCCGGCCGTCGCCGCCGGCTTCTTGAAACGGAGAAGCCCAAGCAGCGCGATCGAGACCGCCGTGCCGGTGGCATGCGCCGTCCAGGAGGCGAACATCGCATTGCTGTAGAAACCCATAACGGCATTCAGATGGGTCATCATCGCCAGCACGCAGCCGGCGGCGAAGGCTGCGGCGAAATAAGGCAGGGCGGGACGATTTGCGGCGGGCATGAGGGACTTTCGGTGAAATCTGCCCCTCCTTTAGCGGAGAATATGCGCTTGGGAAACATCGCCGGTTTTCCATGGCCGGTTTTCGGGGGCCGGTTTTCTGCGGCCGGTTTTCTTTTGCGCTTCCCGACCCTGCCTGTTAAGAAACGCCGATCATCCCTTATCATGGAGGCATCAGGCATTATGGCCGCTGGAAAAGACGCCCGACGCGCGGATGTTTCGCGCAAGACCAAGGAAACCGCCGTTTCCGTTGCCGTCAATGTCGACGGTACCGGCGAGGCGCGGATTGCGACCGGTATCGGCTTCTTCGACCATATGCTCGACCAGCTTTCCCGCCATTCGCTGATCGACATGACGATCGAGGCGAAGGGCGACCTGCATATCGACGACCACCACACCGTGGAGGATGTCGGCATCGCCATCGGCCAGGCTTTGGCCAAGGCGCTCGGCGACCGCGCCGGCGTGACCCGCTATGCCTCGATCGATCTCGCCATGGACGAGACCATGACCAAGGCGGCGCTCGATCTTTCCGGCCGGCCGTTCCTGGTATGGAATGTCACCTTTCCGAGCGAGAAGATCGGCACCTTCGATACCGAGCTGATGCGCGAGTTCTTTCATGCGCTGGCCCAGAATGCCGGCATCACGCTGCATGTGCTCAATCACTACGGCGCCAACAGCCATCACATCGCCGAGACCTGTTTCAAGGCGGTGGCCCGCGCCCTGCGCGCGGCGGCCGAAATCGACCCCCGCCAGGAAGGCCGCGTGCCGTCCACCAAGGGCATGCTCGCCTGAGGGCGGCCGCCTTATAAACGGAACGACCGTATGACCAACACCGTCGCGATTATCGACTATGGCTCGGGCAATCTGCGCTCGGCCACCAAGGCGTTCGAGCGGGCCGCCCGCGAAATCGGCGCCGACACTGAGATCGTGCTCACCGACAAGGCCGGGGTGGTGGCCAGCGCCGACCGGATCGTGCTGCCGGGCGTCGGCGCCTATGCCGATTGCCGCGCCGGCCTTTCAGCCGTCGACGGCATGGTCGAGGCGATCCGCGAGGCGGTGGAGGTCAGGGCCCGGCCGTTTCTGGGCATCTGCGTCGGCATGCAGCTGATGTCCGAACGCGGGCTGGAGAAAACCGTCTCCGAAGGCTTCGGCTGGATTGCCGGCGACGTCACCCCGATCACGCCCGCCGATCCCGGCCTAAAGATCCCGCAGATCGGCTGGAACACGCTGACGCTGACGCGGCCGCACCCGCTTTTCGACGGCATCGAGACCGGCGAGAATGGCCTCCACGCCTATTTCGTGCACTCCTATCACCTTGCGGCAAAAAAACCGGAACAGGTGATCGCCACCACCGATTACGGCGGCCCCGTCACCGCCTTCGTCGCAGACGGCAACAAGGCCGGCAGCCAGTTCCACCCGGAAAAGAGCCAGACCCTCGGCCTCAAGCTGATCGCCAATTTTCTGACGTGGGCGCCGTAAGCTATTGTGAGAGAATGAAGCCAAAATGATCCTTTTCCCCGCAATCGACCTGAAAGACGGCCAGTGCGTTCGCCTGAAGCTTGGCGACATGGAGCAGGCGACGATCTACAATCCCGATCCGGCGGCACAGGCGAAGGCCTTCGAGGATCAGGGGTTTTCATGGCTGCATGTGGTTGACCTCAACGGCGCGTTCGCGGGTGAGACCGTCAATGGCGCGGCGGTTGACGCGATCCTGAAGGCGACGAACAACCCGGTGCAGCTCGGCGGCGGGATCCGTTCGCTGGCCCATATCGAGAACTGGCTGTCGCGCGGCCTTGCCCGCGTCATCCTCGGCACCGTCGCGGTGCGCGACCCGGACCTTGTGAAGGCCGCCTGCAAGGCGTTTCCGGGCCAGGTCGCCGTCGGCATCGATGCGCGCGGCGGCAAGGTGGCGGTCGAGGGCTGGGCCGAGGCTTCGGAGCTCGAAGTCATCGAGCTCGCCAAACGCTTCGAGGGCGCCGGCGTTGCCGCGGTCATATACACCGACATCGATCGCGACGGCATTCTGACCGGCATCAACTGGGAGGCCACGCTGGAACTTGCCCGCGCAGTCTCGATCCCGGTGATCGCCTCCGGCGGTCTCGCCTCGATGGCCGACATCGCCCGGATGACCGCGCCGGACGCCCAGATCCTCGAAGGTGCAATCTCCGGCCGCGCGCTTTATGATGGCCGCATCGATCCGGCCGAAGCGCTGGCGCTCTTGAAAGGCTGACCTCATGACCCTCAAAGCCCGTGTCATACCCTGTCTCGACGTCAAGGACGGTCGTGTCGTCAAGGGCGTCAACTTTGTCGACCTGATCGATGCCGGCGATCCGGTGGAAGCGGCGCAGGCCTATGATGCGGCGGGGGCGGATGAACTCTGCTTCCTCGACATCACCGCCACCTCCGACAATCGCGACACCATCTTCGACGTCGTGACCCGCACCGCCGAGCACTGCTTCATGCCGCTCACCGTCGGCGGCGGGGTGCGCACGGTCGCCGATATCCGCAAGCTGCTCTTGTGCGGCGCCGACAAGGTGTCGATCAATTCGGCGGCGGTGAACAACCCGGATTTCGTGGCCGAGGCCGCCGACAAGTTCGGCAATCAGTGCATCGTCGTTTCGATCGATGCCAAACGGCGCGAAACGCCGGCAGAGGAAGGCGACAGCGCCTGGGAAATTTTTACCCATGGCGGACGTAAGCCGACCGGCATCGATGCGGTGAAATTTGCGCGCAGGGTCGTTGATCTGGGCGCGGGCGAAATCATGCTCACATCCATGGACCGCGACGGCACCAAGGCGGGCTACGACATCGAATTGACCCGCATGCTTGCCGATGCGGTTTCCGTGCCCGTGATCGCGTCGGGCGGCGTCGGCACGCTCGAGCATCTGGTCGAGGGCATCCGCGATGGTCACGCCACGGCCGTTCTGGCTGCGTCGATTTTTCACTTCGGCACCTATTCCATAGGCGAGGCGAAACAGTATATGGCTGACAGCGGGATCGCCGTCAGGCTCGACTGACGGCTGAGGAGAAGACATGTCAGAATTCACGCTCGCCGATCTGGAAGAAATCGTCAGAACCCGCGCCGAGGCCTCACCGGAAGAAAGCTGGACCGCGAAACTCGTCGCCGGCGGCCAGCGCAAGGCCGCCAAGAAGTTTGGCGAGGAAGCCGTTGAAGCCGTGATCGCCGCGATCGCGGAAGACCGCGAGAACCTCATTGAGGAAACCGCCGACGTGCTGTTTCACCTGCTTGTGGTGCTGAAGATCGCCGATGTTCCGCTTTCCGAGGTGATGGACGAACTTTCCCGCCGCACGGGCCAATCCGGCCTGGAGGAAAAGGCGGGACGGCCATCGTGATGATCGAGGACTTCCAGGACGCCCTGCAGGCGCAGGGCGATATCCGCCCGGGCAGGGTCTCGCCCTATCGCTTCTTCACCGCGGAGGAATGGGCCCGGTTTCGCGCCGATACGCCGCTGACGCTGACGGCCGACGAAGTGCGCGAGATGCGCTCGCTCAACGACCCGACCGAGCTTGAGGAAGTCCGCCGCATCTATCTGTCGCTGTCGCGGCTTCTGTCCACGCATGTGGAAAGCTCGCAGATGCTGTTTCGCCAGCGCGCGCGGTTCCTGAACTTCGACGAGCAGGACAACAAGACGCCGTTCATCATCGGCGTTGCCGGCCCGGTCGCGGTCGGCAAGTCCACCACCGCGCGCCTGTTGAAACAGCTGCTTGCGCGCTGGCCGTCAAGCCCCAAGGTCGATCTCGTCACCTCCGATGGATTTCTCTATCCCAATGCCGTGCTGGAGCGCGACGGGCTGATGCAGCGCAAGGGCTTTCCCGAGAGCTTCGATACCGGCGCGATCCTGAATTTCCTGTCGGCGATCAAGGCCGGCATGCCGCATGTCAAGGCGCCGCTTTATTCGCATCTGAGCTATGACGTGCTGCCCGACGGCTTCGTCACCGTCGACCGGCCCGATATCCTGATCTTCGAGGGCATCAACGTATTGCAGGCCCGCAATCTGCCGGCCGGCGGGCGGATGGTGCCGATGGTCTCGGATTTCTTCGATTTCTCGATCTATATCGATGCCGAGGTCTCGCTGATCCATCAGTGGTATATCGAGCGGTTCCGGCAGTTGCGCGCCACCGCGTTCCAGAACCCGGCCTCCTATTTCCACCGCTTCACCCAGATCAGCGAGGCGGAAGCGATCGCCCATGCCGAAGAGCTCTGGGACAAGATCAACTTCAGGAACCTCGAGGAAAACATCCTGCCGACCCGTCCCCGCGCCGACCTGATCCTGCGCAAGGGCCGCGATCATCTGGTCGAAACGGTCGCGCTCAGAAAGCTCTGAGCGAGACCGCAGGTCAGTCCTCGATGGGCTCCGGTTCCGGGTTCGGCTTTCTCTTCCTTGGCCCCAGATAGACGATCGAGATGACCGAGAGCGCCAGCAGCACCAGCGCGATCGGATGCTGGAACACGACCATCGGGTCGCCGCGGCTGATCAGGATCGACTGCACCATTTTCGATTCCAGTTCCGGCGTCAGCACATAGCCGATGATGAAGGCGACCACCGAAAAGCCGAAACGCTGCATGAAATAGCCGAGAACGCCGAATGCGAGCATGATGTAGATGCCGAACATCGAACCGGCGGTCACATAGGCGCCGGTGACGCAGAGCAGCAGGGCTGCCGGATAGACCACCGAATTGGGCGCGGCGATCGCCAGCGCCCAGATCCGCATGCCGATCTGGCCGACGCCGAGATTGCAGAAATTGGCAATGAGCATCGCCCCGAACAGACCGTAGATCAGCCGGCCCTGTTCCTCGAACAGAAGCGGGCCCGGCTGGACGCCGTGAATGATGAAGGCGCTGACGAGAAGGGCGGCGGCGATATTGCCGGGGATGCCGAGCGTCAGCAGCGGTATCAGATTGGCGCCGACCACCGCGGAATTGGCGGCTTCCGAAGCCGCGATGCCGCGCGGATCGCCCGTGCCGAAGCTTTCGGGGTCCTTCGCTGCCTGCTTGGTGACCGAATAGGACAGAAATCCTGCCGTCGCCGAGCCGAGCCCCGGGATCGCCCCGATCACGGTCCCGATCACGAAGGCGCGGATCGCGACATATTTGTTCGCCATCAGTTCGGCGAAGGTGACGCCCCTGTCGTCGGGATCATCGGAACGAACGCGGATGGGCGAGGCGGTGCTGGTGGCCCGCGTGGTCGCGGCGATCTGGCGGAAGATTTCGGAAACGGCCAGAAGCCCGATCGACATCGCCGTCAGCGGCAGGCCGTCGTAAAGATCGAGCGAGCCGAAGGTGAAACGCGGCGTGCCGAGGCCGGGATCGATGCCGACGGAGGCGAACAGAAAACCGAGGGCCGCCGCCATCAGCCCCTTCACCATCGAATTGCCGACAAGCCCGGTAATCACCGTGAAGGCGAGGATCATCAGCGCGGTGATCTCGATCGGCCCCATTTTCAGCGCCACAATAGCCAGCGGCGCCGAGATCGTGATCAGCACGATGTCGCTCGAAATATCGCCGAAAACCGAATAATACAGCGCATATTTCATCGCCTTCATCGGCTTGCCCTTTTTGGCCATGGGATGGCCATCGAGCGCGGTTGCCGCCGATTCCGGGGTGCCCGGCGTATTGATCAGGATCGCCGGGATCGCGCCGCCGACCGTGCCGCCCTTGTTGACGGAAATCAGGAAGGCGAGCGCCGTCAGCGTGTCGAGCGTATAGGTGAGCGGGATCGCGATCGCGAGCGCCATCAACAGCGTCATGCCGGGTATGGCGCCGACGATCTGGCCGACGGCCACGCCCATGATGATGTAGAAAAGATTGGTGAGCGTGAGCGCGTCCGTCAGCCCGCCGATAATGGTTGCAAGATCAGGCATGGCGCTTTCTCAGAACGGTATTGCGGGCAGCGGACGGCCCATCACGATGACGAAGACGAACCATGTGCCGACCGGCACGGCCGCGACCGTGGCGGCAAGCCAGGCTCTGCGCCGTTCGAACATGAAGGCGCAGATCACCGCCATCAGCGCCACCGCCGACGGCAGGAAACCGATCCGCGGCATCGCCAGCGCCGCCACAAGCACGGCGATGGTGAGGCCGGCGAGACGGACGAATTCGTAAGCATCGAACGCGGACGCCTCGCGCGGTTTCATGACGAGTTGCACCGCGCCGAGCAGGATGAACAGCCAGGCGGCAATTTTCGGAAACAGCGACGGGTCGATCGGCCCGGCGCTGGCGGTCACCTGATCGGGGATCAGGTAGAACAGCAGGAACCCGCCGAAGATGATGGCGGCTCCCCCGATCAGTCGTTCGAAATGCATGCCGCCAGACCTTCCCGCGTCACTTGCCGAGATAGGATTTGTAGAACCGGGCGTTCTGCGCGATCCGCTCGGTCGTTCCCTCAGGCCCGAGATTGAGCGGCTCGTTTTCCAGCCTGGTCATCAGCTCGCCATAGCTTTGCGAATTGACCGCCTCGTCGAGCGCCTCTTCAAGGCAGGTCCTGATCGCAGGATCGACGCCCTTGGGGATCATGAAGATGGTCTGTCCCTCGATCGTGGCATCGAGGCCGCCCTCCACCAGCGACGGCGAATCCGGCGCGTAGGGCACGCGGGAATCGGTGAGCGAGGCGAGCTGGTTCATCGCGCCGGCCTTGATCTGCTGCACATGCTGGGTGCCCTGTGTGGTTGCATCCACATGGCCGCCAAGCGTCGATTGAAGCGCGTCGGCGGCGCCCTTGCTCGGCACCGCGATCAGCGTCACGTCGTAGTGCTTGGCCATCTGATCGACGAGGATTTCCTGGCTCTTGCCGCCGACGGCAATGGTCGCGCCATTGTTTTCCCTGGCATAGGCGATGAATTCCTCGAGGTTCTGGTAGGGCCGGTCGACCAGCGCCACCAGGCCGTAATTGATCTGCATCGCGGTGCCCAGATAGTCGAAGCTTTCATAGGTGTAGGGCGTGTCGTTGTTTTCGTATGGGTTGAGCGCCACCGTGCCGGTCGCGCCGACGCCGATCGCATAGCCATCGGGCTTCATGTTCATCAGCATCGCCGACATCACCCCGCCGCCGGCGCCCGGCTTGTTGTCGGTGATCACCGTCCAGCCCTGGCTCTCCTCGATTTCGGCCGCGAGCGCGCGCGCAATCGCATCCGTGCCGCCGCCCGCGCCGTAACCGACAAGCATCTGGATCGGCTTTTCCGGAAAGCCGTCCGGGCAGGTTGCGGCATAGGCGCCGGTTGCCGTCATTGCCGTAAAGCCAAGCACGATCGTGCCAAAAATTGTGGTTTTCATGTTTTCCTCCTCCGTTGCGGGTGGCTGGCCTCAATCCCCAATGCCAGATCGCACCCTTGTCCTGTTCCTGCCTATCAATCCGCTTGCGAAACGCAAACCGTGCGAGGCCTTTGTTTCGCCAGGCGAAACGAATCAGCGTCCCAGAAACGCGTCCATTTCTCCAAGCATCGCATCCCGTCCGCGTTCGGGCCGATCGAAAAGAATGTAGTGCGTGGTGTTTTCCGGCTGCCAGTATAACACTTCCGCCGCATTGATCAGGTCGCCGGCAAGCGCGTCCATATCATCCTTCTGGCTGAGCGTGTCGAATTCCGGGCGCACGATCATGACCCGGGCATAGACCTGGCTGGCATCGACAAGCTTGTGGCCGGTTCCCATCAGGAACAGGTCCTCCAGCATGCCGTTGGGGCTGCGATAGGTCGGCGGATCGCGGTCCTTCGCGGTCGGATCGCCATCGATCAGCGCCTTCTCGAAGGCCTTGACGATGGCCGGGTCGCGCCATGCGGTCTTGTCCTCGATCGGGATCTGCCGGTCCCATTCGCGGGTCAGCATGTCGACGGCATTGAAGGTGTAATTGCCGAAATGCGGGCGGTTGAAATGACCGGGCCGGGCGGGATCCTCCCATTGCGAGCCATGACGGAATTTCGGGTGATTGCCGGCCGCGCCATACATCATCACGTAGAGCACGAGGTGGCTGACCTTTTCCGGCCAGAGCGCCGCATAGGCCATGACGCAGGTGCCGCCGACGCCCCAGCCGAACATGCCGACCTTGTCATACCCGCTTGCATTGCGCAGATGATCGGCGGCTGCGTCGAGATCGCGCGTCAGTTCCAGCATGCGGTAAAGCGGCCGGGACTTTTGCGGCGGCGCTTCCATTTCCGGCGGGCGCTCGGACCGGCCGAAGCCGCGGCCATCGACGATGTAGCAGCGGTGCCCGCTGCGGGCCAGGTCTTCGGCAAGCGAGCCGTTCGGCGCATCGAGATCATATTCGGAAAGGCCTGGAATCCGCGTGCCATGCATCAGGATCATCGGCACGGCACGGTCGGGCGCGGCCTCGTCAACCACCTCCCGGATCGCGATCCTGACGCCGTCGCGCGTCGTAACGAAAAAATCCCTGCGGCTGATCTGCTGCACAATGCATCCTCCCTGATTCATGCGTCGTTCATATGCGCGGACGGCGACGGACGCATCCCCTGCCGCCGCCGCGTTTCGTCAGCCGAAAGGGAGACGCTTTCCTGACCGCTGACAAAGTCCTCCCAAGCTCATCCGTCATGCCGGCCTTGAGCCGGCAGCCAGGGCCACCTGTGGTGATTTTCAAAAAAAGGTTTTGGGCGCAAGGACTTGCGCTTACTGGATCCCGGCTCAGGGCCGGGATGACGGCGGATAGCGCGGCAACTCCGTAACCACTTGCCGGGTTTATCAACCCACTCTCCTCATTATGCCGCTACCCCGCATCGCGCGCGGGCACCTGACCGAGTGACGTGAAGGTCATCACCGCCTCACCGTCCTGGTTGGTCATCGTCACCCTGGTGCGGACGCGGCCGAATTCGGGGCGTTTTTCATGCCGGGAGGTTTCCACCACCTCGCGGGTGACGGTCAGCGCATCGCCGGGCCTGACCGGCCGCCGCCAGCGCAGCTCATCGACGCCAAGGCCGACCATCGGCGTTTCGCCATAGCCGCCCTGTTCCACGAACAGGCGCATGGAAAGCGCTGCGAGTTGCCAGCCGCTGGCGATCAGCGAGCCGAACCGGCCCTTTGCCGCCGCTTCGGGATCGGTATGCATCGGCTGCGGGTCGTATTCGCCGGCAAAGCGGATGATATCGGCCTCCGACAGGGTAATCGTCTTGCTGGTCCAGGTCTCGCCGACCTCAAAATCCTCGAAATAGCGCCGCATGCTGTCCTCCTGTTGGAGATGATGTTCTAGATACCATCGCAATGCCAGGCAAAACCGCGCGCCTTTCATTTCGTCAGACGAAATGCGGCAGCGCCCCGATTGCAGCCTTGCCCGCGACGGATAAAGTCGCCGCTGCCGAGCAAGGGAGAGGATCATGGACGCGCTGGAGTTCTATATTGACGGAAGCTGGGTGACGCCTGCAGGCGCTGGCGAGATGGCGATCATCAACCCGGCCGACGAACAGCGGATCGGCCGTGTCGCGCTCGGCTCCGCTGCCGATGTCGATATGGCCGTCGCTGCCGCGCGCCGGGCCTTTGCGACCTGGTCGATAACGACGCGCGAGGAACGGCTTGAAACGCTCCATCGCATCGTGGAAGGCTTCCGGGCAGACCTGCCCGAGCTTGCCCGGCTGATGACGATGGAAATGGGCGTGCCGATCACATTCTCGACGGAACGGCAGGCGACCGTCGCGCTGTTTCACTTCGAGGAAGCCATCCGGATTCTGGAAACCTACGCATTCGAGCGTCCCGAACCGACCGGCATCGTCCGGCGCGAACCGATCGGGGTCTGCGGCATGATCACGCCGTGGAACTGGCCGCTGAACCAGATGGCCTCGAAGATCGCGCCGGCGCTTGCCACCGGCTGCACCATGGTGCTGAAGCCGAGCGAGATCGCGCCGCTGAGCGCCAAGGCGCTTGCCGAGATCATCGACCGGGCCGGCGTTCCCGCAGGCGTCTTCAACCTCGTCGCCGGCGACGGGCCGACCGTCGGCGAGGCGATCGCAAGCCACTCGGACATCGACATGGTGTCGATCACCGGCTCGGGGGGCGCGGGCATCCGCGTTGCCAAGCTTGCCGCCGACACGATCAAGCGCGTGGCCCAGGAACTCGGCGGCAAATCCGCCAACATCATTCTGCCCGATGCCGATATCGCGAAGGCGGTCGCCGCCGGCGTCCATGCCTGCAACGTCAATGGCGGCCAGAACTGCCAGTCGCCAACCCGCATGCTGGTGCCGCGCGTCAATCGTGAAGAAGCAATCGAGGCCGCGCGCGGCGCGATCGATACGATCGTGCTTGGCGATCCGATGGACCCGAAGACGACGATGGGCCCGCTGGTGAGCCGGACGCAATTCGACAAGGTGCAGGCGCTGATCGTCTCCGGGATCGCGGAAGGCGCGACGCTGGTTGCCGGCGGTCCCGGCCGCCCGGCCGCACAGAACGCCGGCTATTTCGTCAATCCGACCGTATTCGCCGATGTGACGCCGGAGATGCGGATCGCGCGCGAGGAAATCTTCGGCCCGGTGCTGTCGATGATGTTCTATGAAAGCGAGGACGAGGCGGTCGAGATCGCCAATGACACGCCGTTCGGTCTCGCGGGCTTCGTGCAGTCGCCCGATCCCGAGCGCGCGCGCGGGATCGCCAATCGTCTGCGCGCCGGGCGGGTTTACTACAATGGCGCGCCCTTTGACCGGGCGTTGCCCTTTGGCGGCTACAAACAATCCGGCAATGGTCGAGAATTCGGCCTTGCGGGCTTCGAGGAATATCTGGAAACCAAGGCCCTGGTCGGCTTTTTCGCCTGACCGGCATCGATGCGGAGGACAACATGCAACCCGAAACCGAAAAACGCCTGATGGAAATGCTCGAGCGCGAGGAACTGTTCGACTTGGTGCGCCGGGAGCGTTTCGCTCGCGATCAGGGGCGTTTCGACGTGATGCGCGAATGCTTTCACGACGACGCCTATGTGCGAACAAGCTGGTATGACGGCAAAGGGGGGGCTGCCTATGTCGATTCCAGCCGCGAATTCATGAAGAAGGTGCGCGGCGGCAAGCACTGGGTGTTTCCAGCCTTCGCCCGCATCAACGGCGACAGGGCGACCGTGGAAAGCCCGGCGATGATCTTCAACCGCGCCAAGCTCCACGATGTCACGGTCGATTTCCACGTGTTCTGCCGCTTCTTCTCGCGCTGCGTGCGCGAGGACGGCCGCTGGAAGATCCTGAGTTTCGAGGTGCTGTTCGAGCGCGACGTCATGAGCGCCCTCAACCCGCGCGATGGGTTGCCGATCGACTGGGACAAGCTCGAAAGCTTCCGCCCGAGCTATTGTTTCCTGTCCTATCTCCAGGGCAGCCGCGGCATCACCGTCAACCAGAACCTGCTCGGCGACGACCGCCCCGAAGACCTCGCCGCCTTCCACGAGGGCGAGGAGGCGTGGCTCGCATCGATGTGATTGATGATTTTGGCTCGGTTCAAGGCGCGCAGCGATGGGACATTTAGGCTCGCTCCCCATGCGGAGCATGGGCTATCGCATTTGGCCTAATGGCTTGCTCCAAATACTCTCGCCCGCTTGCGGGAGAGATGCCCCGAAAGGGGCAGTGAGGGTGAAGCCGCGTTTCCAGTTGTGAGGGCGCCCGAGGGGATGGGCTCCCCCCTCACTGTCGCTGTCGCGACATCTCTCCCCTCCGGGGCGAGAAGATTTGGGGGCTGTGCGGAAAGGTCAATTGCAATTCCCATGCCCTTGAGGGGGGAGTATCTGTTGACTTGACGGTTGGCTTTAGTTCGGCTCGGCATTCAAACACGGCTTCGCTCCGGCACTGCGTTGCTGTTTCATCATTATCCAGCAAGTATCGGCGGCTCTTCGGGCCGCCTTTTTCATGCCGCCTTAGGTTCCGCTTCTCCGGCATCGGCGGCGGCCCTTATTCCGCCAGGCGAAACGTATCTGGATTGAAATATCCCCCGGACACCAGTCATCCTAATTTCGGGTCGGGACGGCAGAAAGGCGGCGATTGCGCCGGCGATGCCGAGGAAGTCAGCCAAAATGACGAGGAGGATAAACCAATGAATACACTTGCGCGCATGGCGCTCGGCGCATTCTGCCTGGTGGCGGGCAGTGCTGTCGCCGCCGATGATACCGTAACGCTGCCGAAAACGCTGGTCTGGACCAGTTTCGACACCGGCAGTCTTGGCTACAACCAGTCGATCGCGGTCGGCAAGGCGCTGGAAGATGCCTATGGCATTTCGCTGCGGGTGCTGCCGGCCTCCACCGATCTTTCGCGGATCGCGCCGGCGCGCGAGGGCCGGGTGCCGTTCGCGCTTGCCGGCAGCGATGCCTTCTACGCCTTCGAGGGCGTGCTGAGCTACGCCACGCCGGAACTCGGGCCGCAGAAACTGACGGCCGTGGATCTCGCGGGCGCCGATAACGGCGTTGCCATGGGGGTTGCCGCCAATGACGGCATCAATTCGATCCAGGATCTGAAGGGCAAGAAGATCGGCTGGGTGGTCAGTTCTCCGTCGCTCCAGTCCAATGTCCGGGCGTTTCTCGCCTTTGGCGGTCTCACCATCGACGATGTCCAGCTTGTCGAACAGCCGAGCTATGGCGGCGCATGGCAGGCGTTCACCAGCGGCCAGATCGACGCGATGACGGCCGTGACCTCCGGCAGCGGCGTGCTGGAACAGGCCGCAGCCTCGCCGCAGGGCCTCAAATGGCTGGCGATGCCGTTTTCCGACACGGCGGGCTGGGAACGGCTGCAGGCCGTCAACCCGCACTTCACCCAGCGCAAGGCGACCGTCGGCGTCGATATCGACGAGGATCATCCGCTCGAATGCGCGGGCGTGCCCTATCCGGCGCTGATCACCTACACCGCCCCGGAAGACCTGGTCTACAACGTCACCAAGGCGATCGACCTGCAGGCCCCGGTCTATTCCAAGATGCAGTCGGGCACCTCCGGCTGGGCGGCGGACCGCCAGGTGTTCGACTGGGTCGTGCCGTATAATGCCGGCGCCATCGAATACTACAAGGAAGCAGGCGTTTGGACCGACGAAATCCAGAAGCACAATGATGACCTCATGGCCCGCGGCAAGGTGCTTCAGGATGCCTGGGCAACCATGGAAGGCGAAAGCGGCGACGGCTTTGGCGACAAGTGGATGCAGGTGCGTGCCGATGCGCTGGAAGCCGCCGGCTTCCCGGCCTATTTCAGGTAAGAAAACGAAATGTCCGAACCGGAAAAGATCTATCATGATGGCGAGACGGCTCCCGCCCGCCATCTCCCCGGTCCGGCGCGCTGGGCGGTCAGGGTGTTTACCCTGATCCTCCTGGTGCTCGGCACCAACCAGACCTTCAATCTCGGATCGCATTTCGGTTTCACGATCCTCGAAAACCAGTATTTCTATCTCGTGCTGGCGCTCGCCATACCGATGGTGTTTCTGCTCATTCCCGGCTTTGGCGGCAACAGCGCGAAGGGACCGGGGGTCATCGACTGGGCGCTCGCCACCATCACTGTCGTCACGCTCTCCTATTTCGTCATCCACGCCTATGACATCGTGCTCATGGGCTGGGAAATGTCGCCACCGCAGGTGGCGGTGATCTTCAGCGCCATCCTGTGGATCCTGATGCTCGACGCCGGACGGCGGGCGGGCGGGCTGATCCTCGGTCTGATCGTACTGTTCTTTTCGGCCTATCCGCTGTTTGCCGACAGGATGCCCGGACCGATCTCGGCGTTCGCCTCGCCGTTCCGCTATGTCGCGGCCTATCATGCGATGAGCCTTGAGAGCATGCTCGGGATTCCGCTGAAGGCGTTCGCCAATCTCGTGTTCGGTTTCGTCATCTTCGGTGCGGCGCTCGAACATACCGGCGCGGGCCGGTTCTTCATCAACCTCGCCTTCGCGCTTCTCGGTCATGTCCGCGGCGGACCGGCCAAGGTCGCGATCCTTTCGAGCGGGCTGATGGGCTCGCTTTCGGGCAGCGTCGTCACCAATGTGCTGACCACCGGCGTCATGACCATTCCGGCCATGCGCAGGGTCGGCATGAAGGGCACGACGGCTGCCGGGATCGAGACCTGCGCCTCGACGGGCGGCGTGCTGATGCCGCCCGTCATGGGGGCCGCGGCCTTCGTCATGGCGGATTTCCTGCAGGTGCCCTATGCGACGATCGCGGTTTCGGCGGCGATCCCCGCCTTCCTCTATTTCATGGGCCTGTTCATCCAGATCGATGCGCGGGCGGCGCGCGAGGGGCTGAAGGGTATCCCGGTCGCCGAACTGCCGAACCTGAAGCAGACGCTGAAGGAGGGCTGGCACCACGTCTTCGCCTTCGCGCTTTTGACCTTCATGCTGCTGGTGATGCAGAACGAGCAATATGCGCCGTTCTACGCCACCGCCGCGCTGCTGGTGATCAACCAGATCGTCTCGAAGACCGACCGCTGGGGCAAGAAGGAACTGCTGCACTTCATCGATTCGCTTGCCCGGCTGTTTGCAACGCTTGCCGCGACGCTTGCCGCCGTCGGCATGATCGTCGGCGGGCTTTCGATGACCGGCCTTGCGGCGACGCTGGTCAACGACCTGCTGTCGATCGCCGGCGACAGCCCGCTGCTGCTCTTGATCATGGGCGCGCTCACCAGCCTGGTTCTCGGCACCGGCATGACGGCGACGGCCTGCTACATCTTCCTCGCGGTGATGCTGGCGCCGGCGCTGATCCAGGTCGGGCTCGATCCGCTCGCCTCGCATCTGTTCATCTTCTACTGGGGCATGCTGTCGTTCATCACGCCGCCGGTCGCGCTCGGCGCCTTCGCCGCCGCCTCGGTCGCCAACACGCCGCCGATGCGGACCGGGTTCGAAGCCATGAAGATCGGCAGCATCGTCTACTTCATCCCGTTCTTCTTCGTGTTCGATCCGGCGCTGATCGGCCACGGAAGCTGGGGCAATATCCTGCTTTCGGTCTCGCTAGCGCTGTTCGGGGTGTGGATGTTCGCAAGCGGCATCCAGGGATACATCATGGGCATCGGCCCGATCTTCCGCGACAGCCCCTATGCCTGGATCCTGCGGCTGCCGCTCCTGATCGGCGCGATCCTGATCGCGCTGCCCGGCGAGGCGGTTGCCGGGATCGGCGATCTCGAACTGCTGGTGATCGGCCTTGCGGTGATGTCGCCGGTGGTGATCGCCGCGATCATCCAGAACCGCCGGGGCATGAGTGCGACGGGTGCAGTGTGATCCCGCCTCCCGGGGCATGCCGGCGGGATGCCCCCCGGCTCAGATAGCTGAGCAAACCTATCCTTTCCACGGGCGTCATCCTCGGCCTTGTGCCGAGGATCTAACCACCGTTCCGCACGAGCGGCGTTGGCGTTTCGTAATTGATCTCGCCCGAGACGGCCGTCGTGTTGATACGTGCTTAGATGCTCGGGACAAGCCCGAGCATGACGGCGGAGAGTAGAGTAGGCTTTGTCAACAAACTGAACCCGGCGAGGATGATCTAGCCGGCTCTTGCATGCAATGCGGCGGCTACACCGTCACCCGGCGCAGCGTCAGGTTGATCCGGCCGCCATTCTTCAGCAGCGTCGAGGTGCCGGGATAGGTCCGGGTGACGCCGTGGAAGGCGAGGCGGCTTTTTCCGGCGAGCAGCACGATATCACCGCTTTTGAGCTTCAGCGACACCGCCTTGCCGGAGCGCTCGGTGCCGCCGACGCGGAACAGGCAGGTATCGCCGAGCGAGACGGAGAGCACCGGCGCGTTCAGATCGGCCTCGTCGCTGTCCTGATGCAGACCCATCCTCGCGGTATCGTCATAGAAATTGACGAGGCAGGCCTCGGGCGGGCGCGGGTAGTCCGCAAGCGTATCCCAGAGGTTCAGAAGGCTTGCCGGCATCGGCGGCCATGGCTTGGCCGTAGCCGGATGAGTTTGCTGATAGCGATAGCCGCGTTCCTTGTCGGTGACCCAGCCAAGCGCGCCGCAATTGGTCATCCTGACCGACATCGGCTTGCCGGTGCGCGGCATTCGCGGCACGTAAAGCGGGGCCTCCGTGACCACGGCCCGGATTTCGTCGACCAGCGCCTGCTGGGCGGCGCGGTCGAGATGATCCGGCAGATAGCGGAAACCCTCGGGCAGGTCGGTCATCGCGACTACTCGTCGGGCGCGGGTTTGCCGCGCATTTTCTTGATGGTGCCGCGGCCGGTCTTTTCCTTCAGCCGGCGTTCTATCGAACCCTTGGTGGGCCGGGTCTTGCGCCGTCTTGGCGGCGGCGGGGCGGCGGCGGCGAGGATCAGTTCCTTCAGCCGTTCGCGGGCATCCTCGCGATTGCGCTCCTGACTGCGAAACCGGTTGGCCTCGATCATCAGCACGCCTTCCTTGGAGACCTTGCGGCCGGCAAGGCGCACGGCATTGCGCTTGACCGCCTCGGGCAGCGAGGGCGAGGCTGCGAGCGGAAAGAACAGCTGAACGGCGGTCGCGACCTTGTTGACGTTCTGCCCCCCGGGCCCGCCCGCCAGCACGAACTGTTCGGTCAGTTCCCAGCCGAAGATCGTGATCCGGTCATTGATGAAAAGGTCGCTTGAAGCCATGGCTCGCGTTATCTCATGCCGCGTCCCGCCCTTCAAGACCGCAATCTCCGCCGCGCGGGCATTGCTTGACGTGGCCGCAAAAGCGGCCTACTCAGCAGCAACGGCAAGGGTCGCCGGCCGCCCGCGGGTTTCATGTGAAACCATGGTGAAGTGCCCATTGAACCGATGAGCGATGTTTTCAAACCTTGCGCATTCGCGTTTCCGGCAATGCGGGCACCGAAACACCAGACAGCGGATGCGAAGGAAAGACTTCGCCATGTCCAATTTACCCAATTCCCCACTGCCATCGCTTGAGGCGCTCAAGGATCAGGCCAAACGTCTGCGCGCTCATCTTGGCCGCGAAGGCCAGCCGATCACCCATTCGCGCGCGCTGGAACTGATTGCCGCCCAACTGGGCTTTCGCGACTGGAACACGCTGCATGCCAGGATCAGCAATCGCCCGCCGCTCAATCCGTGGATGCTCGGCTCACGGGTCTCGGGAACCTATCTGGGCCATGCCTTCAACGCCGAGATCATTTCCGCCAGCGCCTTTGCGGGCAAGCCGGGCCATTATCGTCTGACGCTGAAGTTCGACGACCCCGTCGATGTGGTGACATTCGACAGTTTCTCGGCTTTCAGGCGGCGGATCAACTGCACGGTCGATGAGACCGGGCGGTCTCCTGCCAAGACGTCCGACGGCCGTCCGCATGTGGAACTGTCGTGGTAACAGGTCGATCGCGGAAACGAAAAAATACCCGGACGACCAGTGCCGCCCGGGTATCGCGCACCCTTTTCAGGGTTCGTCTGTTTGTCAGGCCGCCGCCAGAACGCCCGGCGACGCGGCCTTGACGCCGTCATCCACATGGTCCTCGAACTTGGCGAAGTTGGCGACGAACATGTCGACCAGTTTCTTTGCCTGCGCATCATAGGCGTTGGCATCCGCCCAGGTGCCGCGCGGGTTGAGGATGGCGGCATCGACGCCCGGCACGGAGACCGGCACCTCGAAGCCGAAATTGGCATCGGTGCGGAAATCGGCGCCGGCAAGCCGGCCCGACAGCGCCTCGGCGAGCATGGCGCGGGTCTGGCGGATCGGCATGCGGCTACCGGTGCCATAGGCGCCGCCGGTCCAGCCGGTATTGACCAGCCAGCACTGGACGCCGTGCTGCGCGATCAGCGCCTTCAGCAGATTGCCATATTCGGTCGGGTGGCGCGGCATGAACGGCGCGCCGAAACAGGTCGAGAACGTCGCTTCGGGCTCGGTGACGCCCTTTTCGGTGCCCGCGACCTTGGCGGTGTAGCCCGACAGGAAGTGGTACATCGCCTGCTCGGGGGTGAGCTTCGCGATTGGCGGCAGCACCCCGAAGGCATCCGCCGTCAGCATGATCACGGTCTGGGGATGGGGCGCGAGCCCGGTGCGCGAGGCGTTGGGAATATAATCCAGCGGGTAGGCGCAACGGGTGTTTTCGGTCAGCGAGCCGTCGTCGAAATCGGGATTGCGGTCGGCATCGAGCACGACATTTTCCAGCACCGTGCCAAAACGCTGGGTCGTGGCGTAGATCTCGGGCTCGGCCTCCGCCGAAAGCCGGATGGTCTTGGCGTAGCAGCCGCCCTCGAAGTTGAACAGGCCCTTTTCGCCCCAGCCATGCTCGTCATCGCCGATCAGCGTGCGCGCCGGATCGGCCGAAAGCGTGGTCTTGCCGGTGCCCGACAGGCCGAAGAACACCGCGGCATCGCCGTCATCGCCGACATTGGCCGAGCAGTGCATCGGCATCACGCCGCGTTCCGGCAGCAGGTAATTGAGCACGGTGAACACCGATTTCTTCATCTCGCCGGCATAGGACGTGCCGCCGATCAGCACCAGGCCGTTGACCAGATCGCAGGCGATCACGGTCTCGGTGCGGCAGCCGTAGCGCTTCGGATCGGCCGCGAAGGACGGCAGGTTGATGATCGTCAGCTTCGCCTCGAAATCCTCCACCGCGTCGCGATCGGGACGGATCAGCAGGTTGCGGATGAACTGGGCGTGCCAGGCATATTCGGTGATCACGCGCGTCGGCAGGCGGTTGTCCTCATCGGCGCCGCCGATCAGGTCCTGCACGAAAAGGTCCCTGCCGGCGGCATGGGCCAGCATGTCCGCCTTCAGAAGCGCGAAATGCTCCGGCGTCATGGCCTTGTTGTTGTCCCACCAGATCTGGTCGCGGGTGACGTCATCGCAAACGACGAACTTGTCCTTTGCCGAACGGCCGGTGTGCTGGCCGGTGAGCGCGCGCAACGCGCCGCCGGCGGTCAGAACGGCTTCGCCACGACGGATTGATTCCTCGCAGAGTTCAGCCGGAAGAAGGTTGTAGTAGACTTCATTGAGGTCTTTCAGCCCCGCCTGGTCCACCGGAAAGCTGCGATTGTAAATTCCATGCTCCGCCATGTCTTCGCCTTTCAGAAGCAAATTCAATTTTTTAAAAACATATTAAATAAATTCGCATCCGACAACCGGGAAAGTCTCAAAAGGTAATGAAATCAGTTATTTAATCGATTAAAGAAAATTCACGCATGACAGCGATATGAAATTTTCCCTGTTTTCTCATGACTTTAACCGCGCAGAAAAGCCGGCGCGAAATCCGGTTTAAACCGCAGCGGATTGGCGTAACCGGCGATCCTGCCACAATTTGTTCCAGTTTTTTTCCAACAAATGCTAAAAACAGGGAGTTGGTCCGTTCTTTCGGGGCGGTCCTTCCAAAACCAAGCTGACAGGGAGTTCCCCATGCAGACGATCGCTCTGGTCGATGACGACCGCAATATTCTGACCTCGGTGTCGATCGCGCTCGAATCGGAGGGGTATCGCGTCGACACCTATACCGATGGCGCCACCGCGCTGACCGGGCTTCAGGCCAACCCCCCGCAGCTTGCCATCTTCGATATCAAGATGCCGCGCATGGACGGGATGGAACTGCTGCGCCGGCTGCGCCAGAAATCCGACATGCCGGTGATCTTCCTGACCTCGAAGGACGAGGAGATCGACGAGTTGTTCGGCCTCAAGATGGGCGCCGACGATTTCATCACCAAGCCTTTCTCGCAGCGCCTGCTGGTGGAGCGCGTCCGCGCCGTGCTGCGCCGGGTCGCCGCCCGCGAGGCCGCCGCCAACGGCATCAAGCCGGCCGATGGCGAGGCCAACCGTCCGCTGGAGCGCGGGCCGCTGGTGATGGACCGCGAGCGTCATACCTGCACCTGGAAAGGCGGCGCGGTCACCCTCACCGTCACCGAATTCCTGATCCTGCAATCGCTTGCCCAGCGCCCGGGCGTGGTCAAGAGCCGCGATGCGCTGATGGATGCCGCCTATGACGATCAGGTCTATGTCGATGACCGCACCATCGACAGCCACATCAAGCGCCTGCGCAAGAAGTTCAAGATCGTCGACACCGACTTCGACATGATCGAGACCCTTTACGGCGTCGGCTATCGCTTCCGTGAGGCGGCCTGATTTTCCCGATGACGACCGGCGAGCCCATCGACTTCGGGCCCGCCGGGGCAAGCAGGACGTAGCGTGACGGACACAGCCAAGAACACTGCCAAACCGGCCCGGCGCTGGCGAAAGCCCTTCGCCGTGATGCGCTGGGTGCTGGCCTCGACCGTGTTCTCCAGCCTCAACTGGCGCATCCTGTTCTTCAACCTTCTGGCGCTGTTCTTTCTGGTCGGCGGCATCCTCTATCTCAACCAGTTTCGCGAGGGGCTGATCGACGCGCGCGTCGAAAGCCTCTTGACCCAGGGCGAAATCATCGCCGGCGCGATCGCCTCCTCGGCCTCGGTCGAAACCGACACGATGACCATCGACCCGCAGAAGCTGCTGGAACTGCAGGCCGGCGAGAGCGCCCGGCCGACCACCAGCGACGAGGATCTTCGCTTTCCGCTCAATCCGGAAAAGGTGGCGCCGATCCTCAGGCGTCTGATTTCGCCGACGCGGACAAGAGCGCGGATCTTCGATCCGGACGCCAATCTCATTCTCGATTCGCGCTATCTCTATTCGCGCGGACAGGTACTGCGCTACGATCTGCCCGCCGCCAGCGTGGACGACAGCGAAAGCGTCAGCAACAAGCTCGGCAACCTCATGAACCGCTTCCTGCAGCCCGGCAACCTGCCGCGCTACGAGGAGGCGCCGGGCGGCGACGGCTCGATCTACCCGGAAGTCGTCAAGGCGCTCGATGCCCAGCGTTCCGCCGTGGTGCGCGTCACCGACAAGGGCAAGCTGATCGTCTCCGTCGCCGTGCCGATCCAGCGTTTTCGCGCGGTCCTCGGCGTATTGCTGCTGTCCACCCAGGCCGGCGATATCGACCAGATCGTCCATGCCGAGCGGATCGCGATCATCCGCGTCTTCGGGGTCACGGCGCTGGTGACGATGATCCTCTCCTTCATGCTGTCCTCGACGATTGCCAATCCGCTGCGCCGGCTTTCCGAAGCCGCCGTAAGGGTGCGCCGCGGGGGACCGCGCGAGCGTGAGGAAATCCCGGATTTTTCGGCCCGCCAGGACGAAATCGGCCATCTGTCGACAGCGCTCAGGGAGATGACCACGGCGCTCTATGACCGGATCGACGCGATCGACAGTTTCGCCGCCGATGTCGCCCACGAGCTGAAAAACCCGCTGACCTCGCTGCGCAGCGCGGTCGAGACGCTGCCGCTGGCGAAAACAGAGGAGTCCAAGGCCCGGCTCACCGAAATCATCCAGCACGATGTGCGCCGCCTCGACCGGCTGATCAGCGATATCTCGGACGCCTCCAGGCTCGATGCCGAACTTGCCCGCGAGGATGCCACACGCTTCGATGTCGAGGCGCTGCTCACCGACCTGGTGGAGATCTCTCGCGAGACCAGCAAGCGCCACAAAAAGGTGCAGATCGGATTCACCGCCCATCCCGGCAATCACGGCAAGACCGCGTTCGAGGCGATCGGGCATGATCTGCGCATCGGCCAGATCGTCACCAATCTGATCGAAAACGCCCGGTCCTTCGTGCCCGAGAAGACCGGCCGCGTCGATGTGGCGCTGACCCGCACAAGGGCACAGATCACCGTCACCGTCACCGATAATGGCCCCGGCATCCGGCCCGATGCGCTGGAGCGCATTTTCGAGCGGTTTTACACCGACCGGCCGGATGGCGAGGCCTTCGGCCAGAATTCCGGCCTCGGTCTTTCGATCTCGCGCCAGATCGCCGAGGCCCATGGCGGCACGCTTGCGGCGGAAAACGTCACCGATCCGGAAACCGGCGAGGTCAGGGGCGCACGCTTCACGCTCACCCTGCCGGCGGCCATCGGCAAGGCATCATGACCGGCGCGACCAATCTGCATGCGACGGCAATCGTGCTTGGGGCGACCGGCATCCTGATCACCGGCCCCTCTGGCGCCGGCAAAAGCGCGCTCGCGCTCTCGCTGATACGGGCGGGACGGCTGCATGGCCTTCATGCAAGCCTGATCGCCGATGACCAGATCATGATTTCGGCCTTCAACGGCACGGTGGTGGCTGCAGCCCCGGCGGCGACCGCGGGATTGATCGAAATCCGCGGGACCGGCCTCGTCCCCATCGACCACCTGCCGGAGGCGGTCATCGATTTCGCGCTCCTGCCCGTCGATCCGGCCGAGGCCGCGCGCCTGCCGGAAGCCGGCGAAAGCCTCGCCGTTCTGCCCGGTCTGGCGCTGCCGCTCGCCCGCCTGCACTGGCCCTCGCCCGATCCGTTTTCGACGCTTGCAGCACTTTGTCCCGGACTTGAGGAAGGACGTCCCGCACGGCCGCGTTTCGCCGATTACTGATCGCCTCGGCACGGGCGACTTGTGACCGGCCCGCATCAGAGCGACGGCTGCAACTGATTTCATGTGAGATTTCGCCCTTTTGGCTTGCACTTCGCGCCCGCTTCGACAAGATGCGAACGTGATCGCCTGCCGAAAAGGAGCTTGGTGAATGATCGGACTGGTTCTTGTGACCCATGGCGGCCTTGCGGAGGAATTCCGTCTGGCGGTCGAACATGTTGTTGGGCCCCAGGATGCCATCGAGACGATTTCGATCGGTCCCGAGGACGACATGGATCGCCGCCGCGACGATATCGTTGGCGCTGTCGGCAGGGTCGATGCCGGCAATGGCGTCATCATCCTGACCGACATGTTCGGCGGAACGCCCTCAAATCTTGCGATTTCGGTGATGAACAGCACGACCGAGGTGATCGCCGGCGTCAACCTGCCGATGCTGATCAAGCTCGTGGCCGTGCGCCAGGAAAACGACATGGCCAAGGCGCTTGCCGAAGCCGAGGATGCCGGCCGCCGCTATATCAATGTCGCAAGCCGTGTTCTGAACGGGAACTAACAGGCTAGATGGAACCGCTGACCCGCCGCCTTACCATTCTCAACAAAAGGGGGCTGCATGCGCGCGCTTCCGCGAAATTCGTTCAGACCGTCGAAAAGTTCGACGCCTCCGTCAATGTCACCAAGGATGGCATGAATGTCGGCGGTACGTCGATTATGGGGCTGATGATGCTTGCAGCCGGCATCAACAGCACTATTCTCGTTTCCGCCGCGGGAGCCGAGGCGGAGCCGGCGCTCGATGCGATCGAGGCGCTGATTGCCGACCGCTTCGGCGAGGACGGCTGAACCCGGAGCCGGGCCGCTTTTCACGAAAGAACCGCGGACCCGCTCCATCTGTTTGTTTTCCGCATTTCCGCGAATTTCGGGCGAGCCCGCCCGGGTCGCGAAATGCGCCGAGCCCATCCGGGAAAAGTGGATACCAGACATGACGATCAGAACACTCGTTTGGGGCGAGAACGTCCACGAGCAGACCAACAAGACCGTGGCCGACCTTTACCCGCGCGGCATGCATGCCGCCATCGCCGAAAGCCTCAACCGCGATGACGGGATCTCCGCCGAAACCGCCGTTCTCCAGGATCCCGAACATGGGTTGACCGCGCAGAGGCTTGCCGAAACCGACGTCCTGCTGTGGTGGGGCCATGCCGCCCACGGCGAGATCTCCGACGCCGTCGCAGAGCGGGTCTGCGAGGCGGTGTGGAGCGGGATGGGCATGATCTTCCTGCACTCGGCGCATTTTTCGAAACCGTTCAAACGGCTGATGGGCACGGCCTGCAATCTCACCTGGCGGGAGGCGGGCGAGCGCGAGCGGCTGTGGGTGACCTCCGCCAACCACCCGATCGCCGCCGGCGTCGGGCCGATGTTCGAGCTTGAAAACGAGGAAATGTACGGCGAGCCCTTCGGCGTGCCGGAACCGCTCGAGACCGTGTTCGTGAGCTGGTTCCAGGGCGGCGAGGTGTTCCGCTCCGGCCTCACCTACAAGCGCGGCGCGGGCAATGTGTTCTACTTCCGCCCCGGCCACGAGACCTATCCGACCTATCACGACGCCAATGTCCAGCGCGTGATCGCCAACGCCGTGCACTGGGCCCACAATCCGGCCCGCCGGATCGCCGAGCCGACCGCCGCTCCCAACGTGCCGGTCGACAAGGCGCCGGAAAAAATCGCGGAGCGCGGCGCCCGCCTGCACAATCCCGGCGAAGAGGGTTTCCGATAGAGGCAGCGCTTTTCGCCGAAGCGCCTCTCCACTCCATTCCATCTATTTGTTTTTCTGATACATTTTCGCAGAGCTCAGGCGTTTTCACCTGCCCGCGAATGCTCAACCACGGAGACATCCCGATGAGCGAGACCAAGAAACCGGTACGGGTGCTGCTGGTCGGCACCGGCGGCATGGGACGCACCCACGCCGAAGCCTATGCCGACATCCCCGGCGTGAGCGTCGTGGCGGGCGTCGATCCTCGCACCGATGTGCTCGCTGCATTTTGCGACAGGCACGGGATCGAGGGCCGCTACGCCACGCTTGCCGAGGCGATCGAGCGATGCGATTTCGACGCCGCCTCGGTGGTGACGCCCGACGGTCTGCATTATGCCACGACCATGCCGCTGATTGCCAGCGGCAAGCATGTGCTTTGCGAAAAGCCGCTGAGCACCGACTACGCCTTTGCCTCCGAAATGGCCTCGGCCGCCGAGGCCGCCGGCATCGTCAACATGATCAATCTCAGCTATCGCAATGTCGCGGCCCTGCAAAAGGCCGCGGATATGATCGCCGAAGGCGCGATCGGCGCCGTGCGCCACTTCGAGGCATCCTACCTGCAAAGCTGGCTGACGCAGGCGGCATGGGGCGATTGGCGAACCGAGCCCGGCTGGCTGTGGCGGCTTTCCACGGCGCATGGCTCGAAAGGCGCGCTCGGCGATGTCGGCATCCACATCGTCGATTTCGCCACGTTTGCCGCCGGTTCCGCGCCGCATTCGGTCTCCTGCCGCACGGCCGTGTTCCACAAGGCGCCGGACGACCGGATCGGCGACTATACGCTCGATGCCAATGACAGTTTCGTCATGCATATGGATCTGGCCAATGGCGCGATCGGCACGATCACCGCCTCGCGCTTCGCCTCCGGCCACCACAATGACCTCCGCCTCAGGATTTACGGCGACAAGGGCGGGCTGCAGGTGCTGTTCGAGCGCGGCGTCAGCCATCTGCGCGCCGCTATCGGTCCGGATGCGCTGCTGAAGGAAGAGTGGAGCGATATCGAATGCCCGCCGGTGGCCTCGATCTACCAGCGCTTCATCGCCGCCATTCGCGGCGAGGCCCCGGCCGACCCGACCTTCCTGCGCGGCGCGGAACTGCAGCAGGTGCTCGACCTCGCCGGCCGCTCCCAGGAAATGGGCAGCCGTTCGCTCACGCTGGAAGCCGTCGCCGGGGAATAGGATTCCGCATGATTAACTTAAATCGAGTCAATCAGACTTAATCATTTAAAATCATAGACATATGCGTGATCACGCCTCGGCCGGCGCGCTCTTGGGAAACCATGATGTGTCGAGATTGGTGTGGCGGTCGGAGAAGTCGCAGATGCGCTTCATCCGTTGCTCTTCCAGAATTTCCACCGACCCGTTGGAGCGGCGGATAAGGCCGTCCTTTTCGAGCGCGGTGAAGCTGCGGCTGACATAGACATTGGTCAGCCCGAGGACATCGGAGAGTTCGGTCTGTTTCAGCGGCAGGCGGAAGGTCGTCGTCATCGATGTGTTGGCTATGCGAAGCCGGGCCTGAAGATCGAGCAGCAGATAGGCGATCCGTTCGCGCGCGCTCATGCGGCCGATGGCGCGCAGGAAATCGATCATGATCACCTGGTTGCGCACCGCGAGCGCAAACAGCAGCGCGGCAAGCTGGGGCGCGCGCATGAACACGTCGTCGAGGTCCTTTTTCGGAAACGGGCACAGGCGCACGTCTTCGGCGGCCCTCAGCACCGTCGTGCGTTCGGTGAAGGCGATGTCGGGAAAACCGACAATGTCGCCCGGATGATGGATCTCCACGATCTGCCGGCGGCCGTCCTTCAGGTCGGCATAGCTGTAGAGCCAGCCCTTTTTAACCACATAAAGGTGAATATTGCGGTCGCCCTCCTGATAGACCTCGTCATTCCTGGCGAAGTCCTTTTCCTCGCGTTCGAGCCGGGCAAGACCTTCAAGCGAGGCGTCCTCGAGTTCGGCATAATGCGAGAGCTTCTGGACCAGGCAGCTTTTCGTGTGCGCGTTCATCTTTGCAAAATCTCCCGGCAGGGCGAATGTGATGGCAAGCTGACTGCCACAGCAATTATGCCGAAACGATGGCAGCAAGGGCAATGACCGGTCGCAGCGCACTTTATCCGGGACCTTCGCACTTTCATCGCAATTTTCACCTATTTGTAACCAGTTTAATGCGCGCTTCGTCAGAATGGTTCAGGTAGATGCCGCGAACGAGGAAATTTCTGATGTCAAAACTGCTGCCGGACTGGCGCAAGGAGGTCATATAATGACCGCCGCCATCGCCATTATCGATCCTTACTGCCTTTCGCCCTACACGCTTGGCACACTTGAAGCCGGGACGCTCAGCGGTGCGGAATCGGTCGCCATGCGCGTTGCCAGAGCCCATGGCAAGAAATTCCGGTTTCATTTCTACCAGAACGGCCGCATCGACATCGATCGCGATTCCTGCGGCTTTTACCGCCCGATCGGTTCGATGCGGGCGGACGATCTCGCCGGCGTTCAGGCGATCGCGGTGATCAGTTCGTGGAAATCGGCGCTGAAGGCGCGCAAGCTCAATCCCCATTGCCCGATCTTTCTCAGGCTTCATTCCAACCCAGGCCGGCACAACCGCCGCATGGGCGAGGCGCTTGCCGAGGCCGATATCGAGATCGTCTGCGTCTCAAATGTCCATGCGCGCCATGTGCGCGATTTCCTGAGCGCGGAGAACCGCACGCTGCCGAAGATCAGCACGATCTACAATCCGGTCGATGACGACCTCGTGCCCGACGCCACCCCGCGCGACATGAGCCGGCTGTTCTTCCCCGGCACGCCGCTGAAGGGGCTTTCGGAAATCATCGAGAAATTCGAACTGCTGCGGCGCGAACGGCCTGATCTGAAACTCGATATCTGCGAAGCCGGCGATATTGTCTGGCCCGACAGCAGGGCGCCGGCCGGCGTCACCTTCCTTGGCCGGCTCGATCATCGCCGGATGATTGAACGGATGCGCCGGTCGCTCTGCGTTTTCTATCCGCAGACGCGCCATTGCCTGCCGTTCAGCCTGCCGCTTGCCGAGGCGAACGCGGTCGGCACGCCGGTGCTCGCCGACGAGCGGCTCGCCACCAATCATGAGATCCTGGGCGGCGGCCAGTGCATCGACACCAGCGACATCGCCGCCATGGCCGGCCGGCTGGACCAGTGGCGCAAGGCACCGCCCGAGATCGCGGCCGCTCCGCAATTCCGCATTTCGCATATCGCTGGATTATGGCGAAACAAGCTTGCCGGCCGGCGCGAGCAACTGCAATCGCAGGGCAACGCGACCGCCGCCATGGATGTCGCCGCGCCGGCAAAGCCTTCCACATAGTCCGGCCGCTGCTTGCCGGACCTGCCCTATCCGATGTGCCTCAAATCCTCCGGCAACAGCGCCGCCGGCATGTTCTGATAGCAGACCGGGCGCAGGAAACGCCGTATCGCCATGGTGCCGACCGAGGTTCCTCCGAAATTGGTGGTCGCCGGATAGGGGCCGCCATGGACCATGGCGTCGCTGACCGCGACCCCGGTTGAAAAACCGTTGGCGAGCAGTCGGCCGGCCTTGCGTTCCAGCACCGGGATCAGCGAGCGGGCGAACTCGGCATCGTCTTGATCCATATGCAGGGTACAGGTGAGCTGACCCTCCAGCCGCTCGGCAACCGCGCGCATTTCCTGGGCATTGGACGCCATGACAATGACGCCGAGCGGGCCGAACACTTCATGGGCGAGCGACGGATTTTCGAGGAATGCCGCGGCGGAGACCTTGTAGAGCGCCGGCGCCGCCTTGCGGTCATTCGCCTCCGCCTTGATCAGCGTTTCCACGCCGCTTGCATCGGCAATCGCGGCGCTGCCCTTGCGGAAAGCCTCTGCGATCCCCTCGGTCAGCATCGTGGCCGCGCCGATCCGCGCCAGTTCCGCTGTCGCCTCGTCGGCGAACCGATCGGCCTCGGGGCCCGACAGCGTCACCATCAGGCCCGGATTGGTGCAGAACTGGCCAACGCCCATGGTCAGCGATGCAGCCCAGGCCCTGGCGATGTCGGAACCGCGATTGGCAACCGCATCCGGCAACAGGAAGTTGGGATTGACCGAGCCAAGCTCGCCGAAGAACGGGATCGGTTCATCGCGACGGGCGCAAAGGTCGAACAGCGCCCGCCCGCCGGCAAGCGAACCGGTGAAGCCGACCGCCTTGATCAGCGGATGGGTCACGAGCATCGCGCCGGCTTCATGCGAGGCGCCCTGCAGCAGGGAGAACACGCCCGGATGAATGCCGCATTTTTCCGCCGCCGCGGCAATCGCCTCGGCCACGATCTCGCCGGTGCCGGGATGGGCCGGATGACTCTTGACGACCACCGGGCAACCGGCGGCAAGGGCCGATGCGGTGTCTCCGCCGGCCGTCGAAAAGGCAAGCGGGAAATTGGAGGCGCCGAACACCGCCACCGGGCCGATCGGGCGCTGGATGAGCTTCAGATCCGGCGAAGGCGGCGTTGCCTCCGGATTGGCCGCGTCATGCCTGCGGTCGAGATAGTCGCCGTCCATGATGTGACGCGCGAACATTCTGAGCTGGCCGGTCGTGCGCCCACGCTCGCCTTCGAGCCGCGCTTCCGGCAGGCCGGTTTCCGCCGCGCCGATCAGGGTGATGTCATGACCGCGTTTTTCGATCTCGTCGGCGATCTTGTTCAGGAATTCGGCGCGGGTCTTTCGGGAGGTATAGCCATAATCCCAGAACGCGGCCTCGGCGGCCTTGGCCGCCTCGTCCACCAACCCCTCCTCGGCCTCGTAATAGTCGATCGGCTTTCCCGTCACCGGCCGTGACGTGAAACGCCGGGCGGCTTCCTTCCAGTCGCCGCCGATCAGATGCCTGCCATGTGGTTCGAACGTCATCGGTGTCTTCTCCATTCAGATCAGTTCGCGTTCAGCGAGATTTGCCATCAGCGCGCGGATGCCGAAGCTCCACGGCGTGCATTCGGTCGAGAGACGAACGGTGTTGTCGAGCCGGCCAAGCCCCGGAGCCGCGATCGCAACCCTGTCGCCGGTCTTGTGGGTGAAGCCCTCGCCCTTCACATCACGATCCTCGGTGGGCGCGAACAGGGTTCCGAGGTAAAGCATGAGGCCGTCGGGATACTGATGATGACGACCGATGGTCTGGCGGACGAGCATCTCCGGATCGCGGCTGATCTCCGACATCGAGGAGTGTCCCGTCATGGTGTAGCCGTCCTCGCCTTCAACCGTCAGCGTCAGTTCCGCGCGCCGCACGTCATCGAGCGTGAAACGCGCGTCGAAAAGCCGGATCATCGGCCCGATCGCCGCGGACGCATTATTGTCTTTCGCCTTGCCAAGCAGCAGCGCCGAGCGTCCCTCGACGTCACGCAGATTGACGTCGTTGCCGAGCGTGGCGCCGACGATGCGGCCGGCCGAAGATACAGCGACAACAATCTCGGGCTCCGGATTGTTCCATTTCGAAATCGGATGAAGCCCGACATCCGCGCCGGGGCCGACCGAAGACAGAACCTGCGCCTTGGAGAACACCTCCGCGTCCGGGCCGATGCCGACCTCGAGATACTGGCTCCAGAGCCCCTCCCCGATCAACGCCTCCTTGACCCGCGCCGCCGCCGCCGAGCCCGCTTCGAGGTTCCTGAGGCTGTCGCCGATCGTCTCGCCGATGCGGGCGCGAATGGCTTCCGCCTTTTTGGGATCGCCGGCGGCCTTTTCCTCGATCACGCGCTCGACCATGGAGCGCGCGAAGGTGACGCCGCAGGCCTTGATCGCCTGCAGGTCGCACGGGCTCAGCAGATGTGTCCGCGCGCTGTCGCCCGGCCGCACCGCCGCAATCTCATCGAGCGGACCGAGAGACCGGCCTTCGGCGTTGCGGACATAGGCGACGGGATCCGCCATTTCGCAGACATCGCGCACCAGCGGCGCCGCCTTGTCGGTGATATCGAAGAGCGCGCCATCGCGCAGCGTCACGATCGCGGGACCCTCAGCCTCTGCAAGCCAGACGCGTCCGATATAGGCGCCGGTGGGGTCGTCGATGATGCTCATGCCTGCCTCCCTCGTGATTGGCCTGCAAGCATGCGCAAAATGGCGTTCGACGCAAGCATTCTCCACGGCGGGCGCGGCAGCGCCTCGCCTGATGCCCGAAAATGCTACTTCCGACTGATCTGCGCCGGCCAGCCGGCGACGTGATCCTCCAGCGCCGTCAGCCATGCACGCGCTTGCCGGTCATTCACCAGACAGGCGTCGAGGAAGGCGAGCGTGAGCATGGAGACGGCTTCACGCTGGGCGGGATTGCCGGGCGTCGGGTCGTTGCGGGTCATGCCGCCGAGAAAATGATCGGCCTCATCCAGCACGGCGAGATATTTGTCACCTGCCGGCGCGTGGTGAAACGGCTCGGTCTTCCAGCGCCAGTCCTGCCCCTTGGCGCCGCCGTCGCGGGTCCCGGTCACAGTCAGCATCGGACCTTCGATCGCGTCCCAGGACCCCTCGCGCAGGCCCTGCTGGCCGCGACCCTGGGGGCTCAACAGCACAGCGGCCGCAAACCGCCGGTCGTGGAAGCTGCGCGCGCACTCGCCCGGGACGTCGATCTCGGCGCCGGACAGAAGTTGCGAGGCATAGGCGCCGAAGGAATGGCCGGCGATCGCCGTCGGCAGGGACCCGGCCGATGCGCCAATCGTTTCCGCCTTTATCGACGGGAGATTGTCCATGACGGCGGTGACGATCCGGATCCGGTCCAGCCAATAGAACGGCGTATGCAGGACTTCGAAAAGCCGATCCCTCAACGCCGGAACCAGGATCCACCTTGAAACCTCCGGCGCGTCGGGCGCAAAGCCGAGTTCGTGTGCGGCAGCCGCAACCGCAGCCGCGCCATCGGCAAAGGTCGGATGGATGACGAGATAGCCGTGGCCGGCGAGAAACGCCGAGAGTTCCACATGGTCCTCGCCGTTGCCGCCAAGTCCGTGACAGAAGACGACGGAGCCCTTCGCCTGCCCGCCAGCCGGAAAGCGGCAGACGAGCGGCAATGTCGCGTCCCCGTCTGCAACGTCGATCCGGACGGTCCTGACAGCGCCGGGTTCGCCCGGCCAACCGATAGCATCCATCGTCTTTCCTCCGCTTTCCTTCAGATCACTGCGGGTTTTCCTCAGATCACGCCGGCGCTGCGCAATTCGGCGATCTCGCCGTCCGACAGTCCGATTCCCTGTAGCACGCTTGTGGTATCGGCGCCGAGTTCCGGCGGCGGCGACTGCGCGGTCACCGCCTCGCCATTGGCGCGGAAACTCATCGAGGGCACATGGATCGGCCCGTCATGGCCTTCGATCCGGAATTCGGAGAGCAGGCCGCGCTCGGCAATATGCGCTTCCGAAAGGGTCTCGTCGAGGCTGCGCACCCTGGCGGCGGGAACATCGACCTTAGCCAGCAAAGCCTCCCATTCATCCGCCGTGCGGGTGAGGAAGGTGGCATTCAGCGTTTCACGCAGCGCGGCCCGGTTTTCCATGATGGCCGCCGGGGTGTTCCAGCGGTCATCGGCGAGGATGTCGTCGCGGCCGATCGCGCCGCAGAGCTTCCTGAACTGCGGCGCGTTGTTGGCGGCAAGCATCAGCACGCCATCCCTGGTTTCGAAAGCGCCCGAGGAGGGGCTGGCGCTCCAGGCCTCGTTGCCGCTCTGGCTCGGTTTCCAGCCGGCGGTCATATGCTGGGTCATCAGCGAGGCCATCAGCATCAGCGCGGTATCGAGCATGGCGACGTCGACCTCAACGGCCTTGCCGGTGCGGCCGACTTCCAGCAGCCCGGCCATGATCGCCTGCGCGGCGTTCATGCCGGTGGCGAAGTCGATATAGGGCGCGCCGACCTTGGTCGGGCCGTCGCCGGGTTTTCCGGTGGTCAGCATGATGCCGCACATGCCCTGAATGACATGATCATAGGCCGGCCGGCCGCTCCACGGCCCGTTCTGGCCATAGGCGGAGATCGAACAATAGACGATGTCGGGCTTGATGGCCTTCACCGTCTCGAAGCCGAGCCCGAGCCGCTCGGCGACGCCGGGCTTGAAATTCTCGACGAAGACATCGGCGCCGGCGATCAGCTTTTTCGCGACCTCAAGGCCCTTCGGGCTTTTCAGATCGATCGTCACGGATTTCTTGGCGGCGTTCTGGGTCAGGTAGCTCGATGCCATGCGCCGGGCGGTAAGCTTCGGCAGCAGGCCGCCAAGGCGGGTCCAGTCGCCCTCGCCGGGCTTTTCGATCTTGATCACGTCGGCGCCCATCAGGGCCAGTTGATAGGTGGCATAGGGCCCGGCCAGAACCTGGCTCAGATCGATCACCCTGACGCCCTTGAGTGGCTGAAACATATTGGCTTTCCAGTCTTGGTAAAAGTGCGCCGCGCGCTGATGCGCGACGCGTTTTCTTCGGGGACGGGCCTGCCGACGCAGTTCGCAGTCGTCCGGCTTAGCTCTATTGCGCCGCCTTCGCGGCGCTTTCAATGATCGCCTTGTTGTTCGCGTAGGACTCCCGCATTTCGGCGTAGGACTCATCGACATCGTAGTACTGGATCGGGATGTCGGCCGCCGCCGTGATCTTCTTGAAGCCCTCATCGGTTTCGGCGCCTGCAAGCGCTTCGGCGAGACGGTCGAGGATTGCGCGCGGCGTGCCCTTGGGCAGGAACAGCGTGGTGCGCGAATCCATCGCCATCGGATAGCCCTCCTCCGCGATCGTCAGAACGTCCGGCGCGGAGGGATGGCGGAAGGTGGTAAGCGCCGAGATCGACTTCAGTTCGTCCGGGTAGCGATAATGAAGGCCGCCGGAGAACGCCAGCGCCACCTGATTGCCGAGCAGCGCATTGATCATCTCGCTGCCGCTCTGCAGCGGCACGATGTTGATGTCGAGATCATTGTCCCTGATCAGCGCTCCGATGTAGAGCCGGGCTTCGGGGCTGAGCGCGCCATAGCTGGAACCCGGGTTTTCCTTCGCCCATGCCACATATTCGGACATAGTGTTGAACGGGCTGTCCTTCTGGGTGGCCATGCCGAGCTGATAGGTGGTGATCATGCCGGCATATTCGAAATCATCCGGCGTGTAGTTGACGCCCTCCATGATGAACGGAGAGGTATTGACCACCGAGTTCGACTGGAACAGCATGGTATAGCCGTCGGGCTTGGCCTTCGCCAGTTCGCGCGCGGCGACCGCGCCGCCGGCGCCCGGCTTGTTGGCGATATTGATCGGCTGGCCAAGGTGGTTGGACATGACCTGGGCGGCGGCACGGGCGACCAGATCGGTCTGGCCGCCGGCGCCGTAACCCACCAGCATGGTAATCGGCCTGTCGGGATAGGCATCGTCCGCAAAAGCCGCCCCCGAAAGGCTGGCAAGGCCGATGGCCGCGCCGCCGAAAAGGCCGAGAAGGCCCCGTTTGGTAATCGATTTCATCGCTCATCCTCCCTTTTGATTGCGTGAAATTCAGTATCGTCCGGGCCTTCCGGGCCGGAAAAATCATGCGCATCGTGCCTGACGACCGATGTCGCCATCTTGCTGCCATGGCCGATCCACCAGGTGACGACCACGGTCAGGATCAGGAAAACGAGCGCGATCGGGTGCTTCGCCAGATTGAGCGCGTTGTGATCGAGCAATTGCAGCGACTGGCGGAAGCTCAGCTCAAGATTGGGACCGATGACGAAGCCGATCAGAAACGTGACGAAGGAAAAATCGAGCTTGCGCGCGAAAAACCCGACCAGCGCGAAGGCCAGCATCACATAGATCGAGAAGATGCTGCCGGTTTCCATATAGGCGCCGATGCTGCACAACAGCAGGACGCCCGGAATGATCAGCCGCATCGGCGCCTTGATGATCTGGGCGAACACCCGCTGGCCGAGATAGCCGATCGCCAGCATGATCACGCTGGCGCACAGCATCGCGGCATAGACGTCGGCGACCAGCCGCGGCTGCTGCTTGAACATCAGCGGACCGGGGGTCAGCCCATGCAGGATGAAGGCGGCAATCAGGATCGCGGCGATGACGCTGCCGGGAATGCCGAGCGCGAAAAGCGGGATCAGACTTGCGGGCACGACCGCGTTGTCCGCGCTTTCGGCCGCCGCCACGCCCTCGATCATGCCCTTGCCGAATTTTTCCGGCGTCTTGGAGGCCTTGCGGGTGGCGCCATAGGACAGGAACGAGCCGACGCTGGCGCCGAGGCCCGGCAGGATGCCGACGACCGAGCCGATCAGCGTTCCGCGCGCGATCACCGGAAGACAGCGGCGCCACTCCGACCACAGGATCACGCGGTCCTCGCGCCTGTCGCTGTCGCGGATGTGGCCGGTCGCGGAATCGAGCGTCTTGATGTTGCCCGCCTGCACCGCCATTTCAGCGACCGCCAGCATGCCGATCGCCATCGGCACCAGCTTGATGCCGTCATCGAGCTCCAGCAGCCCGAAGCTCATGCGCGGCACGAAGGTCTCGGTCTCGAACCCGATCGTCGCGAAGAAGATGCCGAGCGCGCCGGCGATCAGCCCCTTGGTCATCGAGGTGCCGGAAAGTCCGCCGATGAAGGTGAGCGAAAACAGAAGGATCGTGCAGAGCTCGACCGGTCCGATCAACAGCGCATAACGCGCCAGGGGTGCGGCCAGCAGGATCAGAATGACCGTCGAGATGAAATCGCCGATCACCGAGGCGAACAGCCCCATCTTCAGCGCCTTCTGCGCCTTTCCCTGACGCGCCAGCGGATAGCCGTCAAGCGCGGTCGGCGCCGAGGACGGTTCGCCCGGCGTGTTGAGAAGGATGGCGGAGACCGCGCTTCCGGCCCCGCTGCCCTTGGCGATGCCGATCAGCATGCCGATGGCCGCCGGCGGCGAGAGGTAGAAGGTGAGCGGAATGGCGACGGCCACGCCGGTGCCCTTGCCAAGCCCCGGCAGAGCGCCCACGACATAGCCGATGAACACGCCGAGCGCCACCCAGATCAGCGTAGCCGGGTGCAGCACATCCTGAAAACCCAGAAGCAGATAGTTCATAGAATGCCCGTCCCGAGTACCTTGTAAAACAGGAGCCAGACCGCAATCAGCAGCCCGGCCGTCATGCCGATGATCACCAGCGGCCGCCGCTCACCGAGGAGCAGCAGGCTTGCGGCGACCAGAAAGACGCCGCCGGCAAGCGGGGACAGAAGCAGGAAAAGCGCAATCGAGATCAGGAAGATGGCGCCGATCCTGGTGAGCGCCAGCAATTCGCCGCGCGCGATCGGCAATTCGTCATCGTCCGGCGATGGCTTGGCGCGCAGATTGGAAAACACCAGAAAGGCCGACAGCACGACCACGACGCCCATCATCATGTTCGGCACGAGGCTGGGCGACATCATGCCGTCCGGCCCGCGCCCGATCCCGTTCGGAATGATGACGGCAAGCGCAAACAGGCCCAACAGGACCAGAACAACGCCCGAAACAATGTTGGCGCGTCTCATTTCACCTCCCATATAGCGATGTTCCCGCGGCAAAAGCCGGGCCATCACTCTCCTCGGTTGCACTATCGCCCATAAGGCGAAAAGAAATAGTCGAAACTTTCTTCAATGTGATAAGGTATTCTTATGGCCAGAACACCAAACCGTCTTGATGGCCTGCGTCTCAGGCATCTGCGCATCCTCGAACTGATCGACGAGCATCGCTCGCTGCGCGCCGTCGGCCAGGCCCTCAACCGGACCCAGCCCGCCGTTTCGCAGATGGTCAAGGACCTCGAATATGCCTTCGGCATCGAACTGGTGGCGCGCTCGGTGCGCGGCGTCGAGCTGACGCCGGCCGGCCATGTCGCGCTGGAGCGCGCCCGTTCGGGGCTTTCGTCATTCGACCAGCTCCTGGCCGAGTTGAAGACCAGCCAGTCTCCGACCCTCAGGATCGGCACCAATCCGGCGCTGATCTTCAACCTGCTGCCGATGGCGCTGCGCGCGCTCGACGCCGAAAACGGCACGGTCCGCTACCGCATTTCCACCGGCGTGGTCGGCGACCTGTTGCGCAATCTGTGGGACGGTCAGCTCGACTGCTATGTCGGGCGGATCGACTGGGATCATATCCCGAAAAAGGTGATGCCGGTGCTGCGTCACGACCCGCTGGCGCGCACCGACCTGGTGCTTGCCTGCTCCAGGAGCCACCCGCTGGCGGGGCGAGCCGATATCGATGTCGCCGAACTGGCCGACTGGGCCTGGCTGCTGCCGCTGGAAGACAGCAACAACCGCATCGCTCTCGAGAAGGAATTGCGCAACCACGGCGTCGCCCTGCGGCAGCCGATGATGGAACTGAACGCCGGTCCCGGCTCGTTGATCACCCTCACCCGCGAAATGCAGGTGCTGACGCTCACCCCCCGTTTCATGCTCGAAACCCGGATCGCCGGCGGAGAGGTGGTCGCGCTCGACATTCCCGGTTTCGCGCTGCCGCAGATCCAGGTCGGGTTCGTGACGCTGGCCGAGCATGAGACCATGGCCTCCGTCAGAGCCTTCCGCCAGGCCCTGAAGGAGGCCGCCGAGGCGCTCGCGACCGAACACGGCTGAGCCGATCCGCACGCCTCTCGCATGCGCGTTCTTTTGGATTCGTTCTGTTTAACTTAATTGGCGCCGAGACGGTCTCTGAAGCCGGGATAAGGACATCATCAAGGGGATGACCGAGGCCGGCCGGGACACCCGTCCGGTGACATCGTCTCAGCGTTTCACGTGTTGCGCCAGCACGGCCTCAAGTTCCCCGATCGCATTCTCGTCAAGCATGCCGATGCTGCGCGACAGGCGGTTGGCGAAGGCGGTGTGGGCGGAGGGCAGGCCGATCGTGTCGATGACGACGCGCGGATCGGACCGTTCGGCAATGTCGAAGAACGCCTCGGCATCATCCCAGATGATGTGGAAATAGCCCGCGACCCGCTGCAGGAAGTCGAAGCTCGGCTTGCCGCGCCGGCCGTGTTCGAGCGCCGACAGATAGGCGGGCGAGACGCCGATGGCCTCGGCCATCTGCTTTTGCGTCACCCCGCGCCTTGCGCGCAGTTCGCGCACGGCATCGCCGAAGGGGGTCATGCGGGTCCTGCCTTCCTGCGCGCGAGGCGGACATAGAGCGCGCCTTCGCCGCCATGGTTTCGGGCGGCGGTCTCGTAGGAGGAGATCAGCGGCCGGAAATCCGGCAGCGAGAACCACAGCGGCACCGTGCGCTTCAAGACGCCGTCGCTTCCGAAGGACGCCCCCTTGCCGGTGATCACCAGGATATGGCGATGGCCCCGGTCATGGGCGCGGCGCAGGAAGGCGAGAAGCAGCGCGTGGGCCTCGTCCTGAAACATGCCATGAAGATCGATGCGGGCATCTATGCCGATGCGACCGCTGGCGAGCTTCTTCTTCACCGGCCGTTCCAGCGGATGGTGGCGCGGTTCGGGCGGCTGGCGGAGCGCGAGCGGCGAAACACCATCCCTCGGCTGCTCGGCCCTGCGCGGGTCGGGCGCCTTCGGGTTCATCAGCTCGGCGAAATTTTCAGGCAAGGCGTCGGATTTGTCGACCTTGCGACCGGGCAAGGGCCGCGCGGTGCGGGCGACCCTGTTCCACAGTTCATGTTCCTCGGACGAGAGCTTGCGCCGGCTCATCAGTCGAACTCCCGTCGGGCGGCCATCGGCCGCCCCTTCAAGCGACCTATTCGGAAGCGGTGGCGATCAGCTTCCAGTTCGGATCGCGCGCCTTGGTATCGCGGGCGAAGGTCCACAGATCGCGGACCTCGGCGATTTCCTCCGGATCGCCGTCAACGACCTCGCCATCCTTGCCGTAAGTGGCCGAAATCATCTGGCTGACGATCCTGAGCGTGATCCGGGCTTCCGATTTGTCGACCTCGGCCTCGGTGATCTCCGCTTTTTCGATGCCGACGAAATTCGCCTTCACGGTCTCGCCGTTCGCCTCGCGCTCGCTGATGGCGGCGTTGAAGCCGTCATAGACCTCCTTCGACAGCAGGTTCTTCAGGCTGCGGCGGTCGCCCTCGGCAAAGGCCATCACGATCATCTCATAGGCCGAGCCCGCGCCCTTGAGAAAGGCATCGGGATCGAACTGGGGATCGGCGGCGGCAATTGCCCTGAGGCCGGAATTGACAGCGCTTCCCGCCGGCGCGATCCGGTCGATCGCGGCCTTGCGGGCGGCTTCCTGTTCCTTCTCGACGCCCGGCAGCGTGATCACCTTGCCCTCCCCGCGCCCCGGCTCCAGCGCATCGGCGCGCGAGCGCACGGTCGGCTGTTCGTAACGCGGCTTCTCATTGCCCGTCCGCCGGCCGAGAACGTTGCGCAGCTGGAAGAAAATCACCACCGCGGCAATCAGGAAGAAGAGGGTTATCAGATCGCTTGTGCCCATTTTGGTCGTAACCGCCGCTTTCCTTGTTGTTTTCCTATCCCCATATAGACTTCACAGGGCCATGATTCAAATGTAACACGTCGTATAAATTTTCGCATTTCCCATGGGCCGTGAAAACCGCAGAAAGCCAGAAAGACAAGCCAGACAGGAAACCGACTTGCCGCTTCTCATCGCCATCATCTTTTACCCATTCATCGAAATCGCGGGCTTCATCGTCGTCGGCCGCGCGATCGGCCTGTTCCCGACGCTCGGCCTGATCATGCTGACCGCCGTGATCGGCGCGATCCTGCTGCGCATTCAGGGCTTCAGCGTGTTGCAGAGGCTGAACCAGGATGCCCGCGATGGCGGCAATCCGGGCCGCGACCTGGTGCATGGCGGCATGATCGTGCTGGCCGGCATCCTGCTGCTGCTTCCCGGTTTCGTCAGCGATATCTGCGGTTTCCTGCTGTTTATCCCGCCATTGCGCGATTTCGTGTGGAAGCGGATGAGCCGCAACATGGTTGTGGTTTCGCAGCGTTCGACCGGCTTTCGCTACACAAGCGACCCGCCGCGCCGCGAAGGCCCGAAAGTGGTCGATCTCGAGGCCGAGGACTTCACCCATGATCCGGACCCGAATTCGCCCTGGGCGGACAAGCCCGACGACGACGACAAGCCGAAATAGGCCGCGATACAGGCCGTTGCGGCCCGAACACCCAAGCCTGAGGGTTGTACGCCCGCCGGCTAGATGCTAACTGGCAATCACATGAATTACTCGAAAGGACGCGCAATGGCCGAGGAAAACGGGGCGGAAAAGAAGCAGAGCCCCTCGCTGAGCATTCTCACCCAGTATATCAAGGATCTTTCCTTTGAAAATCCGGGAGCTCCCGCCTCGCTGCAGAAGCGCGACGCCCAGCCGGCGATCAACATCTCCGTCAATGTCAATGCGAACCCGCTCGGCGACGACAATTACGACGTGCTGCTGTCGCTGAAGGCGGAAGCCAAGTCGAACGACAAGCCGATGTTCCTGTGCGAACTGGTTTATGGCGGCGTGTTCCGCGTGGCCGGCTTCCCGAAGGAGCATGTGCTGCCGATGCTGTTCATCGAATGCCCGCGCCTGCTGTTCCCGTTCGCCCGCCAGATCGTTGCCGATGCCACCCGCAACGGCGGCTTCCCGCCGCTGCTGGTCGACCCGATCGACTTCGCGCAGATGTTCCAGAAGCGCATGGCCGAGGAACAGGCCCGCGCCAAGGTGCAGCAGCCGGCCAACTGATCGGCGCAGCCTCTTTGGATAAGAAGAACCCGTCCCCACACTCCGCGTCATCCTCGGGCTTGACCCGAGGATCCAACCACCGTTCCGCTCGAGCGGCGTTGGCGTTTCGTAATGGTTTGTATTTGATTTGACTTGACTTTCCGCCGAGACGCTTGCCGTGTTGATACGTGCTTGGATGCTCGGGACAAGCCCGAGCATGACGGCGGAGAGTAGTGTAGGCGCGGAGCGAATGCCCCCTGCCGCATCGCCTTGCGGCTCACATCGGCGCGATCACGACGACGACCAGCCCGAGACCGATTTCACGGTCATGTATTCCTCCAGCCCCCAGACGCCGCCCTCGCGCGCGCCGCCCGAATGACCGACGCCGCCAAAGGGCGAACCGGCGCCGCGCGGCTGACCGTTCATCTCGACCATGCCGGAGCGCAGCCGCCGCGCCAGCCGGTTGCGCCGCGCGCCGTCGCCGCTCTGCACATAGTTGGTGAGGCCGTAGCGCGTGTCGTTGGCGATCGCCACCGCCTCATCCTCATCAGTGAAGGGAATGATGCTGAGGACGGGGCCGAAAATTTCCTCGCGCGCAATGGTCATGGCGTTGTCGACATCGGCAAACACCGTCGGCTGAACGAAATAGCCGCGGTTGAAGCCGGCCGGCCGGCCCGCGCCGCCCGCAACCAGCCGCGCGCCTTCGCGAACGCCGATATCGATCAGATCCTGGATCTTGTCGAACTGTCCCTTTGAGATCACCGGCCCCATATGCGCGCCCTCGGCCGATGACGGGCCGACCGCGATTGCGCGCGCTGCCGCGCCCGCCTTGTCCACGGCGGCCTCGTAAACCGAGCGCTCGACCAGCATCCGCGTCGGCGCATTGCAGTTCTGGCCGCTGTTGATGAAGCATTGCCGCACGCCGCGCGCGACGGCGTCCTCGTCGGCATCGGCGAAAATCAGGTTGGCGCCCTTGCCGCCCAGTTCCAGCGCGACCCGTTTGAAACTGTCGGCCGCGCCGCGCATGATGCTGGCGCCGGCGCGGGTCGAGCCAGTAAAGCTGATCATGGCGACATCGGGATGCTCGACGAGCCGTGCGCCCGCGGTCGCGCCGTCGCCCTGAATAAGATTGAAGACTCCGGCCGGCGCGCCCGCCTCGTGAATGATCTCGGCCAGCAGGTTGGATGACAGCGGCGCAAGTTCCGACGGCTTCAACACCATGGTGCAGCCGGAAAGAAGCGCCGGCACCACTTTCAGCGCGACCTGGCTCATCGGCCAGTTCCACGGCGTGATCAGGCCGACGACGCCGATGGGCTGCATCAGGATGCGGTCGTCCGGCGCATGCGGCCCGAGCGGCCTTTCGAAATCGAAATGCTCCATCGTCGCCAGAAAACTGGTCATGTGACGAAGGGCGGCCGCCGCCTGGCGCGTGCGGGCAAGCTCGATCGGCGCGCCCATTTCCTGAGAGATGGCGCGCGCCATCTCGTCGATGCGGCCGGCATAGATGTCATGGATACGCCTGACGAGCGCGACCCGCGTCGCCGGATCGCTCGCGGCCCATGCCGGAAAGGCGCGCCCGGCAGCCATCACCGCGGCATCGACCTCGTCGGCGCCGGCAAGCGCGACCGTGCCGAAGGGTTGTTCGGTGGCGGCATCGATCAGCGTATGGCTCGCGGTTGAAGCGGACCGCGTCCAGCGACCGTCGATATAGAAATTCCTGAGTTCAAGCATGGCTTTGGTTCCCTTCCTTACGCGCGGTCATACCGGATCTTCCAGCGCCAGTTCCGGCACCGGCGCTGCGTCGAAGAAATGGATCGCATCCGGCGCGACCTGAAGATGGATCGTGTCACCGGGCCGCGCATCCGTGCGTCCGCGCACCAGGATACGGATCACCTCGTCGGCGAGGCGGGCCGTGATCTGGGTTTCGGAGCCCGTCGGCTCGACAATCGTGACAATGGCCGGCCAGCCGCTTTCGGCGAGAACGAAATGCTCGGGCCTGACGCCGACGGTGACGCGATGCCGGGCCTTCGGATCGGGGCAAGGAAGCGGCAATATCCGCCCGTCGGCAAGCTTCAGCCCGGTTGCGGCGACGATATCGCCCTGCAGGAAGTTCATCGGCGGCGAGCCGATGAAGGCCGCGACGAACAGGCTGGCAGGCTTGTCGTAGAGTTCGAGCGGCGGTCCTTCCTGCTCGATCACGCCGCCGTTCAGAACGACGACGCGATCGGCAAGCGTCATCGCCTCGATCTGGTCGTGGGTCACATAGATGGTCGTGGTCTTCAGCCGCTGATGCAGCTCCTTGATCTCGGAGCGCATCTGCACCCTGAGCTTGGCGTCCAGATTGGAGAGCGGCTCGTCGAACAGGAAGACGTTGGGATCGCGCACGATCGCGCGGCCCATGGCGACGCGCTGGCGCTGGCCGCCGGACAATTGCCGCGGCTTGCGGTCAAGCAGCGGCTCGAGCCCGAGGATGCGCGCGGCATCGCCGACGCGCCGCTCGATCTCCGATTTCGACACCCGCCGCTGTTTCAGGGCGAAGCCCATATTGTCGCGAACATTCTTGTGCGGATAAAGCGCGTAATTCTGGAATACCATGGCGATGTCGCGATCCTTCGGGGCGACGTGGTTGACCACGCGATCGCCGATGACGATGTCACCGCCGGTAATGCCTTCCAGGCCGGCGATCATTCTGAGCAGGGTCGATTTTCCGCACCCGGAAGGACCGACCAGCGCGACGAATTCGCCATCCTCGATATCGATCGAGACGCCGTGCAGCACCTCGACGGCTCCGTAGGATTTGCGCACATCGCGTATTTGAACCGTACCCATTCGGAAATTCCTCCCTTTGCCGCCCCTTTTCCGGGACGCCCGATTTATGGCGTCGGCGCGCGGCGGCCTTCAGACCGCCGGTTCGCACCCTTGGCCGGCGCGGCCTCGATCAGGTCGATCAGGAAGTCGCCGGTATTCTTTTCATGCTGGTTCACCAGCGCCGCGGCGGCAGCGAAATCGCCCTCGCGCAGCCGGTCGCGGATGGCCATATGCTCCTTCAGGGCATCGGCGAGGCGTCCCGGCTGCGGCGGGATGCCGTGGCGCTGCGCCGACATCAGCCCATGCATGTTCTCAAGCAATCTGCGGCACCAGGGCGATTCCGGGTTGTCGCACAGCAACAGGTGAAACTCGTAGTTCCTGGCGCCGAACAGGTCGAAATCCTGCTGTTCCAATGCGGTCGCTGAAATCGCGATATTGTCGTCGATCCTCGCCAGCCGGCCGGCATTGAAGTTGCCGGCGCCAAGCTCCACCGCAAGCCCGCAAATCAGACCGCGCAATGCGCTGATCTCGCGGATCTGCTCGGCGCGCAGGCCCTGCACCACGGCGCCGATGTGGTTCTGCACCTCCAGCCAGCCGTCGGAGGCGAGGCTTCGGATCGCCTCGCGGATCGGCGTCTCGCTGATGCCGAGCGCAAGCGACACTTCCCGCGTGGTGATCCGGTCGCCCGGCCCGACCGTCCCGGAAAGCACCATTTCCTGGATATGCTGCCGGGCATGTTCGGCCTTGGTCATGTAGGTCTTGGGGTGGTCCATGATATCCGTCCAGTTCCGGTTTTGAGGCTCCGGCGCAATTATCCCTTGGTCGCGCCGTCCGCCAAGCCCTTGATAAGCCACTTTTGCACCAGAAGAGCGAAGATCACCACCGGAACAACGGTGATCGTGCCGACGGCGGTGAGCGCCCCCCAGTTCGCGCCGTTGACCGTGTCGCCCGCAATGCCGGCGATCGCGACCGGTATGGTCGAGGCATGACGGTTGGTGAGCACGAGCGCGAACAGCAGTTCCTCCCAGGCAAGGATCATGCTGAAGATCAGGGTCGACAGCAGGCCTGGCAGCGAAATCGGCAGGATGATCTTGAAGAACGCGCCATAGCGCGAGCACCCGTCGATCATCGCGGATTCCTCAAGTTCCTTCGGCAGCGACAGGAAGAAACTGCGCATCAGCCACATCACATAGGGGATCAGGAAGGTGCTGTAGGCGAGGATCAGGGTGATGTGCTTGTCGGTCAGCCCGAATTTGCGCGCGACAAGAAACATCGGCACCGCCAGCGCGATCGGCGGCACGCCGCGCGACAGCAGGATCAGCAGACCGATCGTTCCGGCCCCGCGAAGCCGGATACGGGCGAGCGCATAGCCCGCCATGGTGCCGACCACGATCGACAGCAGCCCGGAACCGGTGGCGACGATGACGGTGTTGACGAGACGCCGGACGATATCGGCGCGCGCGATATATTCTTTGTAGGTGGCAAGCGTCGGCGTGAAGAAGAAGGTCGGCGGATTGGTGAATATCTCCACCTGCTGCTTGAACGAGGTCAGCACCATCCAGTAGATCGGAAACAGGAAGAACAGGCTGACGATGATGGCAGCCAGGATGCGCATCCTGTGCCAGAACGCGCTTCCGGGCGCCGACGATGTAGCGGGGACGCTCAAAACAATTCCTCCAGTTTGCGGCTTCCGCGCAGGAAGATGCCGGTCAACACCATGGTCAGGATCAGCACGATGACGGCCATCGCCGCGGATTCGGCGAAGCGCAGCGAGCGGAACGCTTCCTCGTAGATGAACAGGTTGATGACGTTGGTGGCCTTGCCCGGCCCGCCATAGGTGGCGGCGAGCACGATGTCGAACATCTTGACCGCGCCGAGCCAGCGGATGACGAAGGTGGCCGCGATCACCGGCACCAGCAGCGGCACGGCGACCGACCAGAGCGTGGACCACCAGTTGGCGCCGTCGATCTTGGCGGCCTCGAACACGTCCTTGGGCAGAGCGAGGAGCGCGGCGGTGGCGATCAGCACGATGAACGGGGTCCAGCGCCATGTGTCGATGATGATCACCGCGGCCATGGCGAGATTGGCATCGCCGAACCAGTCGAGCGGGCCGAGGCCGACAAGGCCGAGCCAGTAATTGGCGATGCCCCAGAGCGGATCGAGGATCATCCGCCACATGCCGCCGGCGACCACGGGCGCGACCACCATGGGAATGATGAACAGCGCGCGCAGGATGCCCCGGCCCCACCACTCGGCATTGATCAGAAAGGCGATGCCGAAGCCGAGCGCGACCTGCAGCGGCAGGGCGATTGCCAGATAGATCAGCGTGACCTTCAGCGATTCCCAGAACCGGTAGTCGCCCATCACCTCCCTGTAATTGTCCCAGCCCACCCATTGATCGGCGCTGAAGCTTGCAAGGTCGAAGGAGGAGAAGCTGATCTCAAGCGTATAGAAGATCGGATAGGCCAGCATGACCGTCAGCACCAGCATGCTCGGCATCAGGAACGACCAGCGGCTCAGAAGGTCGGCAAGGGCATGGCGCCGGGCGTGCCGTGCGGCCCCGTCGCTTCCGGTCCTATCGCTTCCAGCCCCGTCGTTTCCGGCCCCATCGTTTCCGGCAATGCGGCGCGATGCTGTGTCTGTCGTCATCCCGGTCTCCTCCCTCATGGTCCTCGTCCTTCCCGCCCCGTCATCCGTCGGGATCTCGCTCTGTTCAGGGCGTTTGCGAACGCCAGATCGGTCCGCGCGCCCGCACGGGGTCGAGCAGCGACCAGTCTCCCTCCTCCACCTGATATCCTTCCGGAAACGGCGGACGAACCTCGATGCCGATCGATGCCATCACCCTGTCGTCGCGATAATAGCAGCGCGCGGTCACGGCTTCGATGACGCCGGCAAGCGCCGGTTCATCGACGCGGAACTCCCGCAATATCGCTGCCTGCTCCTCACGCGCAAGCGTCGCGAAGCCGGTTACGGCGCGCGCCTCGACCGCTGAAAGCGCCTCGATCAGGGCCTGCCGGTCGCGGCCGACGGAGCGCAGGATATCGGCATAGATCGCCGGATCGTCGGCGCCGGGAACATCGTGGCGCGCACTTGCCGGGATCATCTGTCCGACGATTGCGAACAAGGTCTTGCCGTCGTCTTCGAAGGGCGGGTTTTCCGCCTGGTCTGTCGTCGTCTGTGTCATGGCCGGTTCAATCGAAAAGCTCGTAGAGGCGGGTCTTGATCTGATCGGCGACGTAAAGCGCCACCGCCTGGATCGTCGAGGTCGGATTGACGCCGCCGGAGGTTACGAAAACGCTGCCGTCGACGATGAACAGGTTCTTCACATCGTGACTGCGTCCCCATTCATTGACGACGGAGCGCTCGGGGTCCTTGCCCATCCGGGCCGTTCCCATCAGGTGCCAGCCGGCATAGGGCAGCGGGGCGCGGGTGGTGATGTCGCGCGCGCCGGCGGCCTTCAGGATCTCGACGCCGCGAGCCACCGAATGGTCGAGCATAAGACGAGAATTCTCGCTCAGCCGGTAGCTGATCTTCGGCGCGGGAATGCCGTCGGCATCCTTAAGCTCGGGGTCGAGCGTGACGCGATTATGCGCCTCGGGCAGATCCTCGCAGATCGCCAGCATGCCGGCGCTGTGGCCGAACAGGCGGCGGAAGGCATCATGATGGCCCTCGCCCCAGGGCAGCAGACCGTCCGCCATGCCGGTCATGGCGGTGCGGACCGGCCCCATGCCGCGCGAAAACTGATAGCAATAGCCGCGCACGAAACCGCGCGCCGTGTCCGTCTCGTAGAACTCGTGGCTCCAGGTGCAGATCGGGGAGCCGCGATGACCGTCCATCGGCTGGTCGAAATGGCCGCGCACCTGGGCATAAGGGTGCAGCATCAGATTGCGGCCGACCAGGCCGCTGGAATTGGCGAGGCCGTTCGGAAAGCGGTCGGACGCCGAGTTGAGCAGCAGGCGCGGCGTGCCGATGCCGTTGCAGGCAAGGATCACGATCTCGGCCGGCTGGAACTGCTCCCTGCCGTCCGCGTCGAAATACCAGGCGCCCGTCGCCATGCCGTCCGGACCGGTCTCGATCCGGCTGACGCGACAGCGCGGCCGCATCTCGACGCGCGCGCGCAACGCCTCCGGCCAGTAGGTCAGATCGGTGCTGCCCTTGGCGCCCTGGGCGCAACCGGAACCGCATTGCCCGAGATTGATGCAGGGGGCCCGCCCCTCATATTCGCGCGTCGCGATCGCCGCATCCGACGGCCACCAGTGCCAGCCGAGATCGTTCATCGCCTTGCCGAGCGCCTGACCCGTGCGGCCAAGCGGGATCGGGCCCATGACCTGCTCCTTTTCAGGATAGGCCGGATCGCCCGCCAGACTGGCAACGCCCATCATCCGGTCGTTGAGGGCGTAGAACGGTTCCAGCGTCCGGTAGTCGATCGGCCAGTCGTCGGCCACGCCGTCCAGGCTGCGGACCCTGAAATCGGAGGGGTGGAGCCGGGGATAGTGTCCGGCATAGAGGATCGTGCCGCCGCCGACGCCATTGAAATTGGCGATCTTGATCGGCGAATCGTCGTCATTGACCGGATAGTCGGCGGCAAGTCGCCGCCGGTTCGGGCTGAGGGCGAAGTCCTCCGTAAGACGCGCTTCCCAGTCCCGCCCATTGCTGGGGAAATCGGAGGTATTCTGCCAGTCCCCCTGGTCCAGGCACAGGATACGCATCTTGGTATCGGCAAGGCTCCAGGCCATGACCGCGCCGGAAGCGCCCGCGCCGACGATCAGGACATCCACTTTCTCATTCATGATCGAAGCCCGGGCCTCCCCTCATTTGCCGTTATACCAAAAGCCGCGAGGCTTCGGTGCGCTGCCACATGCCCGCGCCGGGAACCGGCGGATGTTCGGCGAGCGCCGCCTCGATCGGCTCGGTGCCCCAGCCGGGCCTGTCGGGAAGGATGAGATAGCCGTCCCGGAATTCCGGCAGGTGGGTGAAGATCTCCGCATCCCAGCCGATCCGGTCGATATCGGTTTCCATGATCGTCAGGTTCGGCACCGCCGCGCAGAAATGGGCATTCATCATCGTGCACAGATGGCCGTAGAAATTGTGGCAGGCGACATTGGTCTCGTAGGCTTCCGCCGCGGCGGCGATCTTCATCGACTGCCAGACGCCGTTCCAGGGCGTATCGATGATGGCGACATCGACGGCCTGGGCGCGGAAGAAGGGCAGGAACTGCTGGAGCCCGATCAGGGTCTCGCACGAAGCAATCGGGTGCCGGCTCTGCGCGCGGATATAGGCCAGCGCCTCGGGATCGAGCGTATCGAGTTCGACCCAGAACAGGTCGAGGTCGTCGATCTCGCGCAGGATCTTCAGATAGCCGTCCGTCTTGGCGTTGAAATTGAGATCGAGCAGCATGTCGATGTCGGGACCGGCCGCCGCGCGCATGACTTCGAGGTGACGGCGAAGCCCCTCAAGCGTCTCGCGCTCGACATTGCGGCCGGTCTCGTAGGGACGGCCGAAGCCGGGCGACCACGGCTCGATCCGATCCTCAGCGTCATAGCGGAAGATATTGGTCTTGAATGCCGAAAACCCCTTTTCGCCAACTTCGCGCGCGATCTGTTTCACGCCTCCGATATCGGTGATGCCGGGCGAAAAATGCTGGGTGCGGGTGCGATAGGAAACGCAATGGGACCAGTAGACGCGGATGCTGTCGCGCACCTTTCCGCCCAAGAGAACATGGCAGGGCACATCCAGCGCCTTGGCCTTGATGTCCAGCAGGGCGTTTTCGATCGCCCCGAGCGCCTGGCCGACAATGCCGCCGGAGCCGGGCCGCGTGACATTGCGCAGATCCTCGCGAATATGCTCGTGATGCATCGCGCTCTTGCCGATCATGCGGGGCGAAATCTGGTTGATCGCGGCGCTGACGCCGGGAGAGCCGAAATACTCATCGAACTCGCTCCAGCCGACGATCCCGTCCTCGGTGGTGATCTTCAGGAAATTGTAATTGCGCCAGGAATTGCTGCAGGACAGCGTCTTGACTTCGCTTATTATGGCTTTCGTTGGCATCATGGTCCTCAGTCGGTTCGGGCGCGGATATCTCCGTCCCTGGCATTCGATGCCGAAAGCATCGACACGATCTCGCTCGCGCCGCGTCTCCGCCGGCAAAAGCTCTCAATGGATTCTGGAAGGTTGGCGGCGGATGCGGGAACCTCCCGCATCCGTATCGTCTGTTTGGCTGAAAGCTCTATTTCAGCACTCTGGAGATTTTCTTGGAGGCGGTATCGAGCGCCTCCTGCGCGGAAGCCTGGCCGGCAAGCGCGCGGGCCACCTCATCGGCGAGGACCTGCTGGGCGGCGTCCGATTTCGGGCTGCGGATGCGCCACATCCTGCCCTCCTCGGCAACTTCGTAGGCATTCTGCAACGTGGCGTAGACCGGCGCCAGCCAGGGTTCGCTCGGCTCTCCGGAAAGCGTCGACTTGCGGGCCGGGAACGAGCCGACCAGCGCGGCATTGACGCTCTCGCCCTCTTTGGAGGTCAGCCACTGGAGGAAGGACCATGCCGCCTCGGGATGTTCCGTCTTGCTGCTGATGCCGGCAATCCAGATGCCGCGATGCGTGCCGGCGCGGACATCACCGACCGGAAGCACCTGGATACCGACCTCGTCGGTGGTGAGCGTCGTCGACTGCGGGTCAACGGCGGTCGCCTTGTAGACGCTGCCCCAGGTGATCATGTTGGCCACGGCACCCTGACGGAAGGCCTGGAGCGATTCCGAAAAGCCATGGCTGAGACCGCCGGGCGGCGCGTAGTCGAGCAGGCGCTTGTGGGTTTCCAGCGAAGCGACGCCGATATCGTCGGCAAAGGCGGGATTGCCGTCGTCATCGAGCAGGTTGCCGCCATTGGCGTTGAGAATCGACTGCCAGATGGTCGGCGTCAGCGGATCGCGCACGAAATAGGTATCGATCGCCCAGGCATCGACCTTGCCGTCGCCATCGGTATCCTGAACCAGTTTCGGCGCATTCTCGAAGAATTGCTCCCATGTCAGTTCCGGCGTCGGCTCGGGCACGCCCGCCTTGTCATACAGGCTGCGATTGTAGAACATCAACAGCATGTTGGAGCGGACCGGCACGGCATACTGCACGCCCTGCCATTCGCCGGCGGCAAGCGGCGCGGCGTTGAAATCGGCCCAGTCGTATTCCGCGTCGGTGATTGCGGCGATCTCGTCTCCCTGCAGGTCCATCAGCGCGCCGATCGAGGCAAGCTGCGGCACCCACGGATCGTCGGCCAGCAGGATATCATATTCCGGATCGGGGCTGGTGGCATCGAGCATCATCTTGGCGAGCAGTTCCGTATAGGGCACGCCATCGATCCGAACCTCGACATTCGGGAACTTCTTGTTGAATTCCGGAACCAGAATGGTCTGCCAGGTATTGGCGAATGCCTCGTTGGCCATGACCTTGATTTCCACCGGATCGCCCGGCGAGCCGAGGCCATCCTGCGCATTGGCCAGTCCCAGCGGCATTGCCGCCAGGATCAGCGATGTGGCCGCTCCCTTGAGTAGACGCCTTCTTCCGGCGCGCTGTCCTTCAATCATGCCTTTCACGACTTACTCCTCCTCCGCGTTGCATGTTCTATATTCTATAGAATATTGAAAGTGTGCTCGTCAAGCGCCCGCAAAACAGGTTTTTCGCGATAAACGAATGGCCGCGCCATGGCCGAAAACGGCAGCGGCACGCGCAGGCCGGCCCGGGCGGAAAGCCCGGAATTTGCGGAAATGCGGGAAAATAAGGAGAGGGTGCGGCGGCGCGCCCGCTGTTACCGGTCGGAGGTTTCGCGGCGCGGGTTCATCCACGGCTCGGCGTTTTCCGGCGCCAGCGGCTGGCGGCCGAGAATATGGTCGCTGGCCTTTTCGCCGACCATGATCGACGGCGCGTTGAGATTGCCGTTGGTGATGCGCGGGAAGATCGAACTATCGGCGACGCGCAGGGCCTCGACCCCGATGACCCGGCATTCGGGATCGACCACCGCCATCGGATCGCTTGCAGCCCCCATCTTCGCCGTTCCGCAGGGGTGATAGGCGCTTTCGGCATGTTCGCGGATGAAGCCGTCGATCTCGTCGTCGCTCGTAATATCCGCGCCGGGCTGGATTTCCTTGCCGCGATAGGGGTCGAAGGCGGCCTGGGCGAAGATTTCACGGGTGAGCCGCACGCATCTGCGGAAATCGGCCCAGTCCTGTTCGTGGCTCATATAGTTGAACACGATCTTCGGATCTTCCGCCGGATCGGCGCTGGCGAGCGTGATTTCGCCGCGCGAGGGCGAGCGCATCGGACCGACATGGGCCTGGAAGCCATGGCCTTCAGCGGCCGCCGTACCGTCATAGCGCACCGCCATCGGCAGGAAATGGTACTGGATATCGGGATAGTCGACGCCCGCCGCCGAGCGCAGGAAGGCCGCGCTTTCGAACTGATTGGACGCGCCGATGCCGTTCTTGAAGAACAGCCATTGCGCGCCGGCCAGTGCCTTTCCAAAAAGATTCCAGTGCTTGTAGAGCGTGATCGGCTGGGTGCTGGCCTGCTGGATATAGACTTCCAGATGGTCCTGCAGGTTCTTGCCGACGCCCGGACGGTCGGCCACGACCGCGATATCATGCCCGGCAAGTTCCGCCGCCGGGCCAATGCCGGACAGGAGCAGCAGTTTCGGCGTGTTGATCGAGGAGGCGGCGAGGATCACCTCGCGGCGCGCCGTGACCGTCTCGATCTTGCCGTGGCGCTCGATCTCGACGCCCGTCGCACGACCGTTCTCGATCACCACCTTGCGGGCGAAGCAGCGGATGATATCGAGATTTTCACGCTTCAGCGCCGGTTTCAGATAGGCATTGGCCGCCGACCAGCGCCGCCCTTTCCAGACGGTCTGCTCCATCGGTCCGAAGCCCTCCTGCTTCTCGCCGTTATAGTCGTCGGTCAGCTCGAAACCGGCTTGCCGGCCCGCCTCGACAAAGGCGTGAAACAGCGGGTTCTTGCGCGGGCCGCGCGTGACATGCAGCGGGCCGGAATTGCCGCGCCAGGACGGGTCGCCGCCATGGCCGCTATCGTGCCAGTTCTCCATGCGCTTGTAATAGGGCAGCACGTCGGCATAGCCCCAGCCGGCAGCGCCCGCCTCGGCCCAGTGGTCGAAATCGCTTGCGTGGCCGCGCACATAGACCATGCCGTTGATCGAGGACGAGCCGCCGATCACCTTGCCGCGCGGGGTCGCCAGCCGACGGTTGCCAAGGTTCGGCTCCGGCTCGGAGGCAAAGCCCCAGTCATAGCGCTTCATGTTCATCGGATAGGAAAGCGCCGCCGGCATCTGGATGAACGGCCCGATATCCGTACCGCCGTATTCCAGCACCAGCACCGAATATTTCCCGTCCTCCGACAGGCGATAGGCCATCGCCGAGCCTGCCGAACCGGAACCGACGATGACAAAATCTGCTTCAGCCAATCTAGAACCTTTCATTGCCGCGGCGGGCGTTTTTTCTAAGTCCGGCCGCTTGCTCCCATCGATCTCTCCCCTTGAGGGAGAGATGCCCCGACAGGGGCAGAGAGGAGTGAACCGCAAGCCCGGAACTCAGAGTGAATTGGAAGCGCTGCACCCCTCTCTGTCGCTTTCGCGACATCTCCCCCTCAAGGGGGGAGATTGGTTGGTGCGGAGGTGCCGCCCCAGTAAACTCAATACGGGCTATCCACCCTGCCCAGCGCCACATGCACCGTCTTCACCTGCGAATAGAACTCCATCGCTGCCCTGCCGTTCTCCCGGCCGAAGCCCGAATGCTTCACGCCGCCGAACGGGATTTCGACCGGCGTCAAATTATAGGTGTTGATCCAGCAGATGCCGGCCGCAAGCCTGCCCGCCACCCGGTGGGCGCGGGAAATGTCCTTGGTGAACAGGCCGGCGGCGAGGCCGAAATCCGTGCCGTTGGCGCGCGCGATCACCTCGTCCTCGGTGTCGAAGGCGAGCACGCTCATCACCGGTCCGAAGATTTCCTCGCGCGCGATCGTCATGTCGTCGGTGACGTCGGCGAAGACCGTCGGCTCGATATAGGCGCCGTTCGCAAAGCCTTCCCCTTGCGGAATGCCGCCGCCGATCACCAGCCGCGCGCCCTCGGCCCTGCCCTTGTCGATATAGGCCATCACCTTGTCGCGCTGCCCCTTAGAGATCAGGGGGCCGAGATGGGTGTCGGGATCGAGCGGATCGCCGAGACGGATCGTCTTCGTCCGCTCGGCCAGACGCGCCAGGAATTTTTCAAGGATCGGTTTCTGGACGAACACCCGCGTGCCGTTGGAGCAGATCTGGCCGGTGGAATAGAAATTGCCGAGCATCGCGCCGCCGATCGCGTCTTCGAGGTCGGCATCCTCGAACACCACCAGCGGCGACTTGCCGCCGAGTTCCATCGTCACGTGGCGCATGCCGGAGGCGGCCGCGGCATAGACCTTGCCGCCTGTCGGCACCGAGCCGGTGAGCGACACCTTCGCGGTTTCGGCATGGGTGGCCAGCGCCGCGCCGACATCGCCGAAGCCCTGCACCACGTTGAAAAGCCCCTTGGGCGCGCCGGCCTCGATGAAGATTTCGGCGAGTTTCAGGGCGCAAAGCGGGGTCATCTCGGAGGGCTTGAACACCATGGCATTGCCGCAGGCAAGCGCGGGCGCTGCCTTCCAGCAGGCGATCTGGGTCGGATAGTTCCACGCCCCGATGCCGACGCAGACGCCGAGCGGCTCGCGCACCGTATAGGCGAAGGCATCGCCCAGCGGCACGCTCTCGCCGGAAAGGCCTGCCGCCTGCGCGGAGAACCATTCGAGACTGTCGGCACCCGACGTCGCATCGGCCACCAGCGTTTCCTGGATCGCCTTGCCGGTATCGAGCGTTTCGAGCTCCGACAGCGCTTCGTTGCGCTCGCGGATGATATCGGCGGCGCGACGCAGCACCCGCGCCCGCTCGACCGGCAGCAAGGCTGCCCATTCGCGCTGGGCGCGGACGGCCGACGCCATCGCCTGGTCGATGATCGCCGGCGTTGCGCTGTGGAGCGTGGCGATCACCTCGCCGGTCGCGGCATAACGGCTTTCGAACGCCTTGCCGGCGGTGTCTTCGACATAGGCGCCGTCGATGAAATGGCTTGCTTTCGGCTGTGCCCGCATAATTTACTCCCCGCGCGGCCAGCGCTGGCTGGCCTCGAGTATGTTGAGATCCATGTGATTGCGCATGAAGCGCTCGGAGGCATTTTTCACCGGCTGGAAATCCCATGGCCGGTATTGCCCGGCGCGCAGCGCCTCATAGACGACATGCCGGCGCGCCTGGCTTTCGCGCACCTCGTCGTCATAGGCCTTCATGTCCCAGAACTGCCGCACTTTCGCGGCGAAATCCGCCGCCGTTTCGGCATGAGCCGGATCATCGGCGAGGTTCTTCAACTCGTGCGGATCGGCTTCAAGGTCGAAGAGCTGGGGCGGGTCGAGTTCGCAGTGATTATATTTGAACCGGCCCTCGCGGATCGAGACCAGCGGGGCCTGAGAGGCTTCGGCCGCATATTCCATCCGCACCGGCAGCTTGCGCTCCGCCCCGGCGGCGATCGGCAGCAGGCTTTCGCCATCGACCCAGGGTTCGATCTCGCCAAGGTCGATGCCGGCGATATCGGCGAGCGTCGGCGCGATATCGATCGACGAGGCCGGCGTTTCGACGAGACCGGGCGTCATGCCGGGGGCTGCGATCATCAGCGGCACCCGGGCCGAGCCCTCGTGGAAGCTCATCTTGTACCACAGCCCGCGCTCGCCCAGCATGTCGCCATGGTCGGAGACGAACACGATCGCGGTGTCCTCGCCGAAACCGACGCTGTCGAGGGCGGCCAGAACCTCGCCGATCTTGTCGTCGATATAGGAGATATTGGCGAAATAGGCGCGGCGCGCATTGCGGATATCCTGCTTTTCGATCACGGCCCTGTGCCAGTCGTTTGCATCGAGAATGCGCCTCGAATGACTGTCCTGCGCGTCGTAATCGAGCGTGCCGATCTCGGGCTCGAGATGGTCGCAATCGGCGTAGAGATCCCAGTATTTCCTGCGCGCCACGTAAGGGTCGTGCGGATGGCTGAAGGACACGGTCAGCATGAACGGCCGGTCTTCCCTGCGGCGGCCGAGATCATAGATCTTGCGCACCGCCTCATAGGCGACCTCGTCGTCATATTCGAGCTGGTTGGTGATCTCGCCGATGCCGGCGCCCGTGACCGAACCCATATTGTGATACCACCAGTCGATCCGCTCGCCGGGCTTGCGGTAATCCGGCGTCCAGCCGTAATCGGCGGGGTAGACGTCGGTGGTCAGCCGCTCCTCGAAGCCATGCATCTGGTCGGGGCCGACGAAATGCATCTTGCCGGAAAGCGAGGTCTGGTAGCCGGCGCGGCGCAGGTGATGGGCATAGGTCGGAATGTCGGGCGCAAACTCGGCGGCATTGTCATAGACGCGGGTGCGGCGCGGCAATTGCCCGGCCATGAAGGACGCACGCGCCGGCGCACAGAGCGGCGAGCCGGTATAGGCATTCCGGAACCGCGCCGAGCGGGCGGCAAGCTTCTTCAGGTTGGGTGTGTGCAGAAAATCGGCCGGGCCATCGGGAAACAGCGTTCCGGCAAGCTGGTCGACCATCAAAACGAGAATGTTCGGTCGCGCACTCATGAGGACATCTCCTTGGCGAGTGTGAGTTCGAGATATTCGAGCGTCATATCGACGGCCGCGCCCCGGCTCATGCCGAAATCCTTCAGCGCGGCGCGCAGGTAAAATCCGTCGATCAGCGAGCCGAGCCCGGTGGCGATCCGCCGGGCGGCGCCGACGGATACGAGCTGGCGCAGCGCATAGACCAGGTTGGAGCGCAGCCGCGCCTCGTAGATCGCAAGCAAGCGGCTGGCATCGCCCTTGCGCTGGGCCTGGACGTAAAAGGCAAGCCAGGCGGCAACGACGGCGGGATCGAACTGGTCCGGTCCAAAACAGGCCTGGACAATCGCCTCGAGCCGCTGTTGCGGGGTAACGGCATCCCGGTAGCGGGCCTTGACCGAGGTGCCGAACTCGTCAAGGATACGCCGCATGGCCGCAAACAGGATCTTTTCTTTGGAGCCGAAATAGTGATGCGCGAGCGCAGGCGAAACGCCCGCCCGCTTGGCGATCCTGGCGACCGTGACCTCGACCATGCCGACCTGACCGACTTCGGCGATGGCCGCCTGTACAAGCGCTTCGCGGCGTATGGCTTCCATTCCGATTTTAGGCATTGGCTGGACCCGCTGAAAAAATGCTCATTTGCATCGTGTGGCGAAATTCTGAGCAACACGCCGTTTACACGAATTAACATATGTTATATTGATTGACCGATCAATCAAGGAAGCCACTCGTTTATTTTGACACGCCGATCGATCCGCTACGGCCTTCGACAAACGAACCGAAAGGAAACGCTGACATGTCTTATAACCTGAAATTGACCATCGCCGCGCTGACCGCCGCGACCGCCCTTTCCGCCGGCGCCGCAAAGGCACAGGACCCCACCGCCTGCGATAGCGTCAGCTTCTCCGATGTCGGCTGGACCGATATCACCACCACCACCGCGACCGCCAAGCATATCCTGGAAGGCCTCGGCTACAAGGTCGACGTCAAGGTTCTGTCCGTGCCGGTCACCTTCGCATCGCTGAAGAGCGACGACATCGACATCTTCCTCGGCAACTGGATGCCGGCCCAGACCAGCGCCATCACGCCTTACATCGACGAGGGCGAGATCGATGTCGTCGCCACCAATCTCGAGGGCACGAAATACACCCTTGCTGTGCCGACCTACACCTATGAAAAGGGTCTGAAGACCTATGCCGACATCGCCAAGTTCGGCGACGAGCTGGATAACAAGATCTACGGCATCGAGCCCGGCAATGAAGGCAATGCCTATCTGGTTTCGCTGATTGAGGCGAACAAGGATGGTCTCGGCGACTTCGAGGTCGTGGAAAGCTCCGAACAGGGCATGCTCGCCATGGTCGGCCGCAAATACCGCCAGGACCAGCCGATCGTGTTCCTCGGCTGGGAACCGCATCCGATGAACTCGACCTATTCGCTGAAATATCTTACCGGCGGCGAGGATTTCTTCGGCGGCGAAGGCATCGTGCGCACCGTCACCCGCAAGGGCTATGTCGATGAGTGCCCGAATGTCGCCAAGCTGCTCGAAAACCTGAAGTTCACCCTGCCGATGGAAAACGAGGTCATGGGCAAGATCCTGAACGACGGCGAAAACGAGGGCGATGCGACCGCCGCATGGCTCAAGGCCAATCCGGATGCCCTCGACACCTGGCTTGAGGGCGTGACCACCACCTCCGGGGAACCGGGGCTGCCGGCGGTCAAGAAATCGCTCGGTCTGTAAAAATCTTCAAGCCCGGCAAGCCAACGCTTTCCGGGCTTTCCTTTTTCGATGATGATATCTGTGCGGTCGCGGATTTCGCGACACGGGCCCGAGGCAAAATGCCGGGGCCGGATCGCCATGCGCTGTCTTGGGCAGTGGCACGGTCCGACACGCTGAATTTGGGGAACAAAGGAGCAGTCTCTTGCACTGGCTGACGGATTACAAAATCCCGCTGGGACGCTGGGCCCAGGATATTTTCGACTGGCTGCAAATGCATGGCGGCTGGTTTTTCGATGGTCTCGCCGAGGTCATGAGCTGGCTGATCGACCAGCTTCTGTTCATCCTGCAGGCGCCGGGGCCGATCGTGATCGCCGTGATCGTGACCGCGGCCTCCTACTGGCTGCAGCGCAACTGGAAGGTCTCGCTGTTCGTCTTCCTCGGCTTCCTGTTCATCGTCAACCAGGGCTATTGGGAGGAAACGACCGAAAGCCTGGCGCTGGTGATTTCAGCCTGCATCATCTGCATGGCGATCGGCGTTCCGATCGGCATTTTCGCCGCTCACCGGCCCCGCCTCTATCAGGTCCTGCAGCCGATCCTCGACCTGATGCAGACGCTGCCGCCGTTCGTCTACCTGATCCCGGCGATCGTGTTCTTCGGCATCGGCATGGTGCCGGGTCTGCTGGCAACCGTCATCTTCGTGGTTCCGGCCTCGATCAGGCTCACCTATCTCGGCGTCTCCTCCGTGCCCAAGCCGCTGCTTGAAGCGGCGGATGCGTTCGGCGGCACCGGCTGGCAAAAGCTGACCAAGGTCGAACTGCTTTATGCGCTGCCGCAGATCATGGCCGGCCTCAACCAGACGATCATGCTGTCGCTGTCGATGGTGGTGGTCGCAGCACTGGTCGGCGCCGACGGGCTCGGCGTGCCGGTGGTGCGCGCCCTCAACCAGGTCAATCCGGCGCTCGGGTTCGAGAGCGGCTTCGTCATCGTCGTCGTCGCCATCATCCTTGACCGCGTACTCAAGATCGAGAGGAAAAGGTGATGGCCGCCTCAGTTGTTTTCGAAGATGTGAACATCGTGTTCGGCGACCGGCCGAAAACCGCCCTTCCGCTGATGGACCAGGGCAAGAGCCGCGCCGAGGTGCAGGACGAAACCGACCAGGTGCTGGGCGTCCACAACTGCTCGCTTACCGTGGGCGAGGGCGAGCTTCTGGTGCTGATGGGACTGTCCGGCTCCGGCAAGTCGACGCTGCTTCGGGCCGTCAACCGGCTGAACCCGGTCTGCCGGGGGCGCGTGCTGGTCAATGACGGCAACGGCATGACCGATGTGACCGCCGCGGACGCCAAGACGCTCAGAGAGATCCGCCTGTCGCGGGTTTCCATGGTGTTCCAGCAATTCGGCCTGCTGCCGTGGCGCACCGTGGTTGAAAATGTTGCGCTCGGGCTCGAATTCGCCGGCATGGGCCAGAAGGAACGGCTTGCAAAGGCACGGGCCCAGCTTGAACTGGTCGGCCTCCATGACTGGGGCGACAAGCTAGTCGGCGAATTGTCGGGCGGCATGCAGCAGCGCGTCGGCCTTGCCCGCGCCTTTGCCACCGAGGCGCCGATCCTGCTGATGGACGAACCGTTTTCCGCGCTCGATCCGCTGATCCGCACAAGACTGCAGGACGAACTGATCGAGCTGCAGAAGAACCTGAAGCGCACCATCATCTTCGTCAGCCACGATCTCGACGAGGCTTTCAAGATCGGCGACCGGATCGCGATCATGGAGGGTGGCCGCATCGTCCAGTGCGGCACGCCGTCCGAAATCGTGCGCAAGCCCGCCGACGCCTATGTCGCCGATTTCGTCGCCAATGTTAACCCGCTGGGCGTCTTGCGCGCTCAGGACGTGATGAGCGAGGCGCAAGCGCTCCCGGATTCGCCCGCCGTCGAGGCGGAAACCAAGCTTGCCGCGATGATGGACAGGCTCGGCCACGGCGAGGTGCTGCGGGTGGTGGGCAAGGATGGCAACACCATCGGCAGCATCCGCCCCTCCGACGTCGTCATCGCGCTCAATCCGGCGAGCAGTCCGGAAGCCGGCTGATGCGAATGCCCCAGAAAACCCGGGCCTTCATCGTCAGCGCGGAAGCAGGAAGAACTCCAGTATGCCGGTGCGGATCGCCCGGCGGCGGACCTTGCTCTTGAACGGCAGCGAGATCAAATTGCCGATCAGGCGACAGACCTTGTAGGGCTTGTAGAACTTCTCGATCTTCTCGCGTTCCGGATCGTCCGCCGGAACCGGCGTGCCGGCGTCGACATGCTTGCGGTAAAGTCCGATCCACTCATTATGGGTGTAGCAGGTCATGAACGAATTCGGATGCACCTTCATCACGAAGGTCGGCTTGGAAGGCGCCAGATCGAACTGATCGAAGGTGAGGAAGACGAAATTCGAGGCGAAATATTTCTCGGTTTCGAGGATCGCCTGCGGGTTGGCGTCCTTGTAGTAGGCGCACGGCACATGCCGGCCGTCCCGGCGCAGGGCGTTGACGAAAATATGCTGCTCGGGCGTATAGCGATTGTAACGCTGGCCGCCGGTATCCCAGTTCGCCTCTTCCTCGGTCATCAGCGGAACGTCGAACAGCTTGCGGATGTCGTCGGTGTGGCCGAAAAAGGCGAGATCCGAGGGGTGGAACGGAAAGCTCACCCGCGAGCGCGGATTGCGCGAGAAATAGCAGGCCGCCAGCAGCTTGTGCGAAAACACCTTGTAGGCGTCGACACTGTCGGGATAGGCGTCAAAGAAGCGCAGAAACCCGTCGCCGTTCAGCCTGAAATCGGTGCGCATGCGGAAACAGTAGCGCGTCTCGACCTTTGCGAGCCCCGCCCTTGTGCCGATGATCTGGCGATTGACATTGTTCGGCTTTTCGCCGGGTCGCGGGGAATAGTAGAAAAAACCCGGATCCTCGCACAGCGCCACCTCGTCGCAATCCAGGCCCGAAATATCGGTTCCGACCCAGGTCGACAGGATGATTCTGGACGACGGAAAATGGCGCCTGACCGCGGCAAAGCTGCCGCGCAGGAAAGACTTGTCCACCACGCCCTGAAACAGAAATGTGATTTCGTCCTTGTCCATCTTTCCGCACCCGCTTTCGGCGAGCCCCAGTTTAACTCAGATCATACAAAACACATAACCCCGACGAAGTGTGGAGCGGTAACACAGAATACCGTCCATGGACGACATACTATATTCGCGCCGGTCATCGGCCTTGCGCGCCGTTTCATTTCTGCTCGCCGGAACCCATATACTTATCGTTCGCGGCACCCGGAAGCTTCACCACCACATTGATGCTGCCGTCCTCCAGACATTCGAAATCCGTCGCCTCTCCCGGCTCCATCACGATGATATCGCCCGCGCCATAGTCGACCCCGTTCATGCGGATCCGCCCCTGAACCACGACGGTGTATTCGGTGGCGACCTTGTGAAAATGCACGGCCTCGCCGTCGCCGCGGTCATAATGCTTGACGGCCACTTCCACATCCTCGGTTTTTGCAAGGCTGGGGTCGAAATTGCCGATGAACCAGCCCTTCACCATGTCGTCGAGGCGCGCGGTCTTCAATGGAGCAGCCCCTCCTTTTGGTCGTTGAGCTGGGAGATATACTGCGCGAGCTGCATTTCCGTCTTCAGCGGATGAAACCTGTCATTGCCGATGAATTCGATGCCGACCCTGGCATGACGCAGGATCATCTCGTTGATGGTCTGGCTGATATAGAAGGCGTTGTTGATCTTGCGGTCCTTGCGCACGACGTTGAGCGCCGAGCGCACGAAATCCCGACCGCTGCGGAAATAGTAGAAGCTCGCCAATGCATGCTTGCTGATCGGCCGCTTTTCGGCGACCTCGCAGACATCGCCGTTCTGATCGAGAAGCGCGAAAGAATAGCGCGGATGCACCGAGCGGAATGCGAGCACCCCGGCATCGCAATCGCGCCCGCTGAAGCCCTTGACGATACCAGCAAGATCGGCGTCGATCAGCTCGTCGGCGGCAACCAGCACGATCTCCTCGTTGTCGTCGATATGTTCGGCCGCCAGAAGCGCGGTGCACACCGATCCCGCCGTCGGGCCGGCAACCTCCACGCACAGCCCGTTGTCGGTGGTCTGGCGGATCACGTCGTCGACGTTGAACTTGCGGATATCCGCGCTCCGGACACAGAAAATGATCTCGCGCGGCGCAAGCTTCTGGAGGCCGGCGATCTGGCGTTCCAGAACCAGTTCCTCGTTGAACTCCGTCATGTAGAGCGGATAGAGTTCGCTCTTGATGTCGAGGTTTTCGCCGCCCATCAGCACTACGATCTTCATGCCGCCGACCCCACTGAACTGCCTGCCTGGTCGATCTCGGCAATCCGCGCCTTGATCCGGGCATAGGTGACTTCATCCACTTCCTTGACCACCATGACATGCGCGCCTGAGCCGGTCGCGGCCTTGATGCCGTTCGGGTTGTCCTCGACGATCAGGCATTCCATGGGAGAAAGCCCCATGCGCTCGATCGCCTTCAGATAGATCTCCGGGTCCGGCTTGCTCTTGGTAACGTCCTGATTGGAGAGCTTGAAATCGAGATAGGGGGCAAGGCTCGCCTTCTCCATCATCAGCACCACGGTATCGCGGGTGGAATTGGAGGCGACGGCGAGGTGATAGCCTTCCATCCTCAGGCGCGACAGCGCATATTCATGGTCGAAACGCGGGCGGCAGCGCTCATAGATGATCTCCATCGTGTAGCGCTGCTTCATCTCGTTGATAAAGCCGTGCAGATAGGGCGGCAGTTTCTTTTCCATGCTGAGACGCTGCAACTTCGTGCGCGTCGGCAGGCCGTCATAGACGGTGCGGTGCTCATGGCGCTCAATGGTGAAGCCGAACAGGCCGAGCGCCCGGTTGAGCGCATCATAGTGCCACTCCTTGGCCTCGATCAGAACGCCGTCCATGTCGAAAATGACTGCCTTGATCGCCATCTTCACTCTCCCGAAAAATAGGCGCGCGCCGCCTGCGGCGTGTCCGTGCACAAATAAAGCCGGCTGCTATCGATGCATTGGGCCGATTTTATGATCGACCATTGCAGCCCGGCATCACGCCGGTGCAGGTCGCTCGACACCACGCAGACCCGCTTCCCCCGTCCGATCAGGTCGTCGATGAGACCTGGTCCGAACCAGTCGGAGCGAAAGCAATCGAGCCAGACCCCGTCGCATTGATCGATGAGCGGCGCATTGGGCTGGAGGTCGCTCAGGCCGGTGAACACGGTCAGCCCGTCGGCCACCTGGCGTACCAGATCGGGAAGCGACATGTCGAACACGAAATAATTCGTGTGACCATGGGCCGCCAGTATCTCCTTCACCTTGCCGCTCAACCCGTCCGCCTTGATATTCAGCGCCAGCATCAGATTTCGGCCGGCCATGATCTCCAGAACGTCCGATAACCGCGGCTCGTTCCCCATCGGCATGTCATGGGCGATGACGATTTCGCCATTATGATCACGCAGATCGGTTTCCGTGCCGAAGCCGAGGTCGAAGGAACGGGCGAAGGCGGTCATGGCGTTCTTTTCCGCCGCGCTCTCCCAGAGCCCCCTGTGCGACAATATCTCCATCACCGCGCCTTTTCCGAAACCGGGTGGGCCAGAAACAGATCGAGGTCGGACGGAATGCCGAGACCGTACATGCCGTCGGCCTCGTTGCCGATCGAATAGTGGCCGATCCTGCGACCGTCGCGGATCAGGTAATTATAGGCGGGGCAGATGTAGAACTCGCCATTGACGCGTTCGTCGTCGCCGATCATCGCCTTCGTCGCCGCCACCAGATCGCGTCCGGTCCTGAAATTGTAGACCCCAACGGTGGCATCGCTGGAAATCACGCGCTTTTCCGCGGTCTCGACCACCTGACCGTTTTCCTCGCGCACGAACGACCATTTCGGATCCTGCGCCTTCATCGTCATGATCATCCCGTCATAACCGCCGTCCTCCATGAAGCGGAGGTAGTCGTTGATGTCGATGTCGATATACTGGTCCGAGTTCGCCGTCATCACCGGATCGTCATTGTCGATCAGGTGTTCGGCAAGCATCACGGTCGAGGCCTGACCTTCGGTGATATGGTCGATGCCGATGATCTCGACATTTCCGGCAAGCGCTGTCAGCTTTTCCTCGAGCCCGTAATCGCGGATATGATCGGACTGGCAGATGAAGATGAAGCGATGATCGACGGCCGGCGTCAGGTTTTCGACGACGACCTGGATCATCGGCTTGCCATGCACCGGTATAAGCGGCTTCGGATCGGTATAGCCCGCCTCGGAAAAACGGCTGCCGCGACCGGCCATCGGTATCACAATATTCAGCACTTAATCATCCCTGCCGGCTTTGTCTGCCGCATATGCTTTTGCCGCCACAAAAGCATCCCCTACCTCATAACAGATCGTCGCACCTTATGCGCTCAACAAAACTTACCCGTAGTCGCACAATATGAACAGCGCTTGCGTGACCTCGTCCCGCCTGACACGGCTTCCCCGCCTTTCAGGTAGTCCAAGCGGAAGGTCGGGGCAACCGCGCGCAGTCGCTTGGGCCGCTTATCCCAAATTATACTAAATTTTCGGGCGCGGATTGACTGAGCGCAACCGATGTCATAAACATCAGAAAAATTTGGAACGTGCCAAATCGGGAGGAATGGCCATGCGATGGGGGTTGATCGGCGCCAGCACGATTGCGGCGGAACATGTCATCGGGGCCATCAGGGCGCAGAAAGACAATGCGATCAGCGCAGTGCTGTCATCGAGCCGCGAACGCGCCGACGCATACGCCGCCCGTCATGCGATCCCGAACGCCGATACCGAACTTGCCGTTCTTCTGGCGCGTCCGGAGATCGATGCAGTCTATATCTCGACCACCAACGAAAAACATCGCGACCAGGCGTTGGCCGCCATCGCCGCCGGCAAGCATGTGCTGTGCGAAAAGCCGCTGGCGATGAGCGTTGCCGATGCCAGGCGTATGGTGGACGCCGCGCGCAAGGCCGGCCTTGTGTTTGCCACCAATCACCATCTGCGCTGCTCCGGCGCCCACCGCGCCGCCAAGGCGCTGATCGCCGGGGGCCGGATCGGCAAGGTGCTGTCGATGCGGGTTTTCCATGCCGTCCTGCTGCCGGAGCACCTGCGCGGCTGGCGGCTCGACAATCCGGCCGCCGGCGGCGGCGTGATCCCCGATATCACGGTGCATGATGCCGATACCGTGCGCTTCTATCTCGACGAGGACCCAAAGCGGGTGGTGGCGCAGGCCGTCAGCTCCGGCCTCGGCCAGGGCGTCGAGGACAGCGTGATGTCGGTCTGGACCATGCCCTCGGGCGTGATGGTGCAGAGCCATGAGAGTTTCACCCACCCGTTCGCAGGCTCCGGCCTTGAAATCCATGGCACGGAAGGCTCGATCTTCGCCCGCAACGTCATGACCCAGCTTCCGACCGGGACGATCACGCTGGTAACGGCCGAGGGCGAAGCCGATGTGCCCTATGAAAGCTATAACCTCTACGAATACGCGATCGCCGCCTTCAACCGCGCCGTTTCCGGCGAGGGCCGCCCGGCTGCGGACGGGATCGACGGCGTGAAATCGCTCGCCATCGCCATGGCCGTGCGCCAATCGGCCCGCGAAGGCCGGGCCATCGACGTCGATTACGAAGGATATTGAGCATGCCGGGCAAGATCGTCACCGCCGAGGCCGCCGTCAGCCACATTGCCGACAGCGCCGTCGTCTCGGTCTCCTCGTCCTCGGGCCTCGGCTGCCCGGACAAGGTGCTGGAGGCGCTAGGCGCGCGTTTCGAGGCAACCGGCCATCCGCGCAGGCTGACCACGATCCACCCGATTGCCGCCGGTGATATGTACGGCATCAAGGGCATCGACCATATCGCCCGCGACGGATTGCTCGACACCGTGATCGCCGGTTCCTATCCGAGCGGCGCCTCGTCGCTGCCGATGCCGGAAATCTGGAAGATGATCGTCGAGAACCGGGTCGCCGCCTATAACGTGCCCTCCGGCATATTGTTCGACATGACCCGCGATGTCGCCGCAAGGCGGCCGGGCGTGCTGACCCGCGTCGGGCTCGACACCTTCGTCGATCCCGAGCGGCAGGGCTGCGCGATGAACGACAGGGCGGCTGCCCGGCCGATCGTCTCCCGCGTCGAGTTTGCCGGCGACACCTGGCTGCATTTTGAAAATTTCGCGCCCGACGTCACCATCCTGCGCGCCACCACGGCGGATGAGCACGGCAACCTCACCTATGAGCACGAGGGCGCCTATCTCGGCGGTCTCGATCAGGCGATCGCCGCCCGCAACAATCGCGGCATCGTGATTGCCCAGGTCAAAAGGGTGACGGCAGCGGGAACGCTGCGTCCGCATGACGTGCGGGTTCCCGGCCACCTGATCGACTTCATCGTCGTCGATCCCGGCCAGTACCAGACCACCGAAACCTTCTACGACCCGGCGATCTCCGGCGAAATCATCCATCCCATGGAGGATTTCGCGTTGGCCGAACACGGTGTCGAGAAAGTGATCGCCCGGCGCGCCGCGATGGAGCTTGTCGCCGGCCAGACCGCCAATCTCGGCTTCGGCATCTGCGCCATGGTGCCGCGCATCCTGCTGGAGGAAGGCCATGCCGGCAAGGTGACATGGGCGATCGAGCAGGGCGCCGTCGGCGGCATGCCGCTGACCGGATTCGCCTTCGGCTGCGCCTCCAATGCCGATGCCTACATGCCCTCGCCCAACCAGTTCACCTATTTCCAGGGCGGCGGCTTCGACGTCACCTTCCTGTCCTTCCTCGAGGTCGACCGGCAAGGCAATGTCAACGTCTCCAAGCTCGGCAAGAAGCCTTATCTGACCGCCGGTTGCGGCGGCTTCGTCGATATCACCGCAAACGCCCGCAAGATCGTTTTTGCCGGGCTTTTCGAGGCCGCGGCGACATTTGTCCTCTCCGCCGACGGCCTGAAAGTCGAAAAGCCCGGCAAATTCTCCAAGATGGTCGATGACGTCGAGCACGTCACCTTCTCGGGCCGCCGGGCGCGCGAAACCGGCCAGGACGTGCTCTACGTCACCGAACGCTGCGTCATGCGGATCACCGATGACGGCCTCGTCGCCACCGAGATCATGCCGGGCATCGATCCGGACCGCGACATCGTGGCCGCTTCGGGCGGACGGGTGCGGGTGGCCGAAAACGCCACGACGATGCCGCTGTCGCTGCTTGGGGAAAAACCGATGGGGCTGGTGCTGTGATGGTTGCAGATATTTTCGTGAAGCCTCTCCTCCAAACAATCTCCCCCCTTGAGGGGGAGATGCCCCGACAGGGGCAGAGAGGGGTGAACCGCAAGCCACGCACTCAGAGCGGATCGGATACGCTGCACCCCTCTCTGTCGCTTTCGCGACATCTCTCCCTCAAGGGGAGAGATCGATGGGCGGGCTTGGCGACGCCGCGCGCGATCGCCGGCGTCACGCCACTTCTTCCCCTCCCCCGTCATGCCGGGCCTGACCCGGCATCCAGGGCGGATTGCACGGGCGTTGCTGCTCCGGTCGTAGGGCCCTGGACCCCGGCTCAAGGCCGGGGTGACGAAAGAAAAGAAATGCCTGAGGAGTCCACCCGATGAGCGCCCTCCATCTCATCTGCCACGACGCCATTGCCGAACTCAGGCTCGACAACCCGGCAAAACTCAACGCCTTCACGCCGGACATGCTGGCCGCGCTCGAGGCGCATCTCGACGCGATCGACGCCGACCCCGAAATCCGCTTCGTGATCCTCACCGCCGAGGGCGAGCGCGCCTTTTGCGCGGGCGCGGACATTCAGGCCTGGGGCGATCTGCCGCCTGCCGAATTCGCCCGCCACTGGGTGCGCGACGGCCATCGCCGGTTCGACCGGCTGGCGCGGCTGTCGAAGCCGACGATCGCGGCGCTTTCCGGCCATACGCTCGGCGGCGGGCTGGAGCTTGCGGCGGCCTGCGATATCCGCGTCATGACCGCCAATGCCACGATCGCGATGCCCGAACCGAAAATCGGCATGGTGCCGGGATGGTCGGGGACGCAGCGGGTGGCGCGGCTTCTGCCGGAACCCGTGATCAAGGAAATGGCGCTGTTCGGGCGCAGGCTCGATGCGGAGCGCGCCGTTGCGCTCGGCTTCGCCGCCGAAATCGCCGTGGATGCGCGGGCCGCCGCCTTCGATATCGCCGATGGCGCGCTCGCCGCCTCGGCCTATGCCACCGAAATCGCCAAATACATGATCCATGCCGGTGTCGGCGAGGATACCGCCGCCATGATCGAAACGCTCGGCAGCGGCATGATCGCCGCCTCCGCCGACAAGGCCGAGGGCGTTGCAGCCTTCCGCGCCAAACGCAAACCCGCATTCAAGGGCAGATAGGCATGACCGATCTCACCATCATTCCCGCCGGCACCCCCCTTCAGGAGCCCGTCTTCGAGGCAAGGCACCTGATCGGCGGCGAGTGGCAGGCCTCCGCCGATGGCGCGACGTTCGAGCGCCAGTCGCCCGCCCATCTCGTGACCGTCACCAATGCGGCGAAGGGCGGCGCGGCCGAGACCGAGGCCGCGATCGCGGCGGCCCGCGCCGCCTTCGACGACGGCCGCTGGTCGCGCCTTTCCGGCAAGGATCGCGCCACGGTATTGCTGAAGGTCGCCGACCTGATCGAGCGCGATCTGGAGCGCATCGCGCTGCGCGACACGCTGGAAAGCGGCAAGCCGATCGCCCAGGCGCGCGCCGAGATCGCGGGCGCCGCCGACCTGTGGCGCTATGCCGCCTCGCTTGCCCGCACGCTCTCCGGCGACAGCCACAACACGCTCGGCGACGACATGCTGGGCGTGGTGCTGAAGGAACCGGTCGGCGTCGCCGCCCTGATCGCGCCGTGGAATTTCCCGTTCCTGATCGTCTCGCAGAAGCTGCCCTATGCGCTTGCCGCCGGCTGCACCGCCGTCGTCAAGCCATCCGAAATGACGCCGTCCTCGACCGTGATCCTCGGCGAACTGCTGATCGAGGCCGGCATACCCGATGGCGTCGTCAACATCGTTCTCGGCTACGGCGATCCGGTCGGCACGACGATGTGTACGAGCGAGCTTGTCGACATGGTGTCGTTCACCGGATCAACCGGCGTCGGCAAGGCGATCGTGCGCGCCAGCGCCGGCACGCTGAAAAAGGTCTCGCTCGAACTCGGCGGCAAGAACCCGCAGGTGGTGTTTCCCGATTGCAATCTCGACGATGCCGCCGATGCGATCGTCTTCGGCGTCTACTTCAACGCCGGCGAATGTTGCAATTCCGGCTCGCGCATCATCGTCCACGAGGATATTGCCGAGGCGCTGACCGAAAAGGTGGTGGCGCTTTCGAGAAAGGTCGCGTTCGGCGACCCGCTCGACCCTAAGACTAAAGTAGGGGCTATCATTTCCGAGGCGCATTTTGCAAAAATCGATAGCTATGTGGAGGCCGCGCGCGAGGCCGGAGCCGACATTCCGATCGGCGGCGTCGCGCTCGAAGTCCCGGGCTTGTCAGGCCGTTTCTACGCGCCTACAGTTGTTACAAATATCCATTCTGGTATGGCGATCGCACGGGAGGAGGTCTTCGGACCAGTGCTGTCGGTCCTGACCTTTAAATCGATTGAGGAGGCAATCGAACTGGCCAATGACGCAAGCTACGGGCTTTCCGCAGGCGTCTGGAGCAGGGATATCACAACCTGCCTCGCCTTCGCCCGCCGCGTACAGGCCGGCACAGTGTGGACCAATACCTGGATGGATGGATATTCCGAGCTGCCGTTTGGCGGCGTCAAGCAATCGGGCCTCGGCCGCGAGCTGGGTCGCTATGGGCTTGAGGAATACCTGGAGGTGAAAACCGTGACCATGCGCATCGGGCGCACGCGGGCGCCCTGGGTGGAGTGAACCGTTCCCTTCGAGGGGACTGGAGGAGGATTCCCGGCCGGGCCCCGTGGAGCTTGGCTCCCCCGCCGGGATTTACAACGCAGCAAGGAGGAGACCTCATGCGTTTGAATTTTGGAAAGAGTGCGGCGATCATCGCAATCGTCGCGGCTTCGGCTTCGGCCACTTCGGTCAAGGCGGAGGATGTGGAGGTTCTGCACTGGTGGACGTCCGGCGGTGAAGCCTCGGCGCTCAACGTGCTGAAGGAAAACCTGCAGGATCAGGGCATCGGCTGGCAGGATATGCCGGTTGCAGGCGGCGGCGGCGAACAGGCCATGACCGTGCTGCGCGCCCGGGTGACCGCCGGCAACCCGCCGGCCGCCGTGCAGATGCTCGGCTTCGACATCACCGACTGGGCTCAGGAAGGCGCGCTCGCCAACCTGAACGACATCGCCGCTGAAGAAAACTGGGACGGAGTGGTCCCGGAGGCGCTGCAGAAGTTCTCGAAGAACGACGGCAACTGGGTCGCAGCCCCGGTCAACGTCCACTCCACCAACTGGGTATGGGCCAACAAGTCGATCCTCGACGAACTCGGCATCGAACAGCCCCAGACCTGGGATGAGCTGATCGCCGCCCTCGACAAGGTCAAAGCGGCCGGCAAGGTGCCGATCGCCCATGGCGGCCAGCCCTGGCAGGACGCGACCATCTTCGACGCCGTGGTAATGGCGACCGGTGGGCCGGAATTCTACCAGGCCTCGATGATCGACCTCGATCCCGACGCACTCGGTTCCGACACGATGACCGAAGTGTTCGACCGCATGACCGTTCTGCGCGGCTATGTCGACGACAACTTCTCCGGCCGCGACTGGAACCTGGCATCGGCCATGGTCATCAACAATGAGGCCGCCTTCCAGTTCATGGGCGACTGGGCCAAGGGCGAATTCCTGAAGGCCGGCCTGACGCCGGGCGAGGACTTCCTGTGCTTCCGCTTCCCCGGCACGCAGGATCAGGTGACCTTCAACTCCGACCAGTTCGCCTTCTTCAACCAGGGCGACCAGCCGACCCCGCAGCAGGTGGCGCTCGCCAAGGCGATCATGTCGCCCGAGTTCCAGTCGGCCTTCAACGTCGTCAAGGGCTCGGTTCCGGCGCGCACGGATGTTTCCGACGCCGATTTCGATGCCTGCGGCAAGCAGGGCATGAAGGATCTGGCGGCTGCCGCCTCGTCCGGCAACCTGTTCGGCTCCATGGCCCACGGCCACGCCAACCCGGCCTCGGTCAAGAACGCGATGTACGACGTGATCACCGCCCAGTTCAACGGCGAGTATGATTCCGCAACGGCAACGGAAGAAATGGTGACCGCGGTTCAGATCGCGCAGTGATGGCTGAGCCTTCCGGGCGGACCCTTGGGTTTCGCCCGGAAGGCGGGCGGATGTTTCCTCCTTATTCGGAACTGGTCGGGTTCAACGATCCCGCCACGCGCCGATCTTCCCCCTTGGGGGGAGATGCCCGGCAGGGCAGAGAGGGGTTCAGCGCCAGCCCGCAATTCTGAATACGCGGTGAGGGTTCACCCCTCTCTGTCGCTTTCGCGACATCTCCCCCTCAAGGGGGGAGATTGTTTGGCGCACGCTGCGCCACTTCGAGCAACACCGGCGAAACCAAGGTGCTTTCGCCAATCCGGAGGGTTTGAATGGCTTCGTCCGCGCAAAGAAGCGGGAGAGCGGGGGATTTTCTACGCGATGCCCTGCCGAAGATCGTGCTCAGTCCGTCGCTCGCGATGGTTCTGATATTCGTTTACGGCTTCATCGCCTTCACGGTCTATCTCTCCTTTACCGACAGCCGCATCCTGCCGAGCTTCGATCTCGTCGGCTGGAAGAACTACATCAACCTGTTCAGGCTGCGCGCCTGGACGATCGCGATCAAGAACGTCGCGATCTTCGGCTCGCTCTACATCATCTTCTGCTGCTTCATCGGCCTGATGCTGGCGATTTTCCTCGACCAGAAGATCCGCGCCGAGGGCTTCATCCGCTCGATCTATCTCTACCCGATGGCGCTGTCCTTCATCGTCACCGGCACCGCCTGGAAATGGTTCCTGGACCCCGGCATCGGGCTTGAGGCGGTGATGCATTCCTGGGGCTGGACCAGTTTCCAGTTCAACTGGATCAAGTCCAACCAGATGGCTATCTACACGATCGTGATCGCAGCCGTCTGGCAGACCTCCGGCTTCGTCATGGCGATGTTTCTCGCAGGTCTCAGGGGCATTGACGGCGAGGTGCTGAAGGCCGCCCAGATCGACGGCGCGTCCAACTTCGCGCTCTATCGCCGGATCGTGATCCCGCAGCTTCGTCCGGCCTTCATGTCGGCGATCGTGGTGCTCGCCCATATGGCGATCAAATCCTACGACCTCGTGATCGCGCTGACCGGCGGCGGGCCGGGGCGCGCCACCGAGCTTCCGGCGACCTTCATGTATTCCTACACCTTCACCCGCAACCAGATGGGCATAGGTGCTGCTTCCGCCGTGATCATGCTGATGTCGGTCGCGGCGATCATGGTGCCCTATCTGTGGTCGGAACTGAGGGAGAAGCCGCAATGAGCAGCAACGCTTCCACCCAGGTTGTCTCGACCGGTCGCACGGCGCGGTTTTTCATCTATACCGTGCTCCTGATCTTCTGCCTCTATTACCTGCTGCCGCTCTACGTGATGTTGGTCAACTCGCTCAAGCCGCTGCGCGAAATCCAGGCCGGGGGCATGATGAACCTGCCCGACGCGCTGACCTTCGAGCCGTGGAAAAGCGCCTGGTCGACCGCCCAGATCGGCGTGCAGGCGACGGGCCTGAAGCCCTATTTCTGGAACTCGATCCAGATGGTGGTTCCGGCGGTCGCGATCTCCACCATACTCGGCGCGCTCAACGGCTATGTCCTGACCAAATGGCCGTTCCGCGGCCACAACATCATCTTCGGCCTGCTGCTGTTCGCCTGCTTCATTCCGTTCCAGATCGTGCTGATCCCGATGGCGCGCATTCTCGGGCTGATGGGCATCGCCGGCTCTGTGCCCGGCCTGATCTTCGTGCATCTGGTCTATGGCATCGGCTTTTCGACGCTCTATTTCCGCAATTACTACGCCCAGTTCCCGACCGAGCTGGTGCGTGCGGCGATGATCGACGGCGCTGGCTTCTTCACCATCTTCCGCCGCATACTGCTGCCGTCCTCCGGGCCGATCGCGGTGGTCTGCATCATCTGGCAGTTCACCAATATCTGGAACGACTTCCTGTTCGGCGCCTCGTTCTCCGATTTCAACAGCCAACCGATGACGGTGGCGCTCAACAATCTCGTCCAGTCGTCCACCGGCGTGAAGGAATACAACGTCCATTTCGCCGGCGCGATCATGGCGGCGATGCCGACATTGCTCGTCTACATCGTCGCCGGACGCTATTTCGTACGCGGCCTGATGGCCGGCAGCGTTAAAGGTTAAGGCCAATGGGTTTTCTGAAAATTGACAAGGTCACCAAAAGCTTCGGTTCCCTGACCGTCCTGCATCAGACCGATATCGAGGTCGAGGAAGGCGAGTTTCTCGTGCTCGTCGGCCCGTCGGGTTGCGGCAAGTCGACGCTTCTGAACATGATTGCCGGCCTCGAGCCGGTCTCCTCCGGCGATATCGTGATCAACGGCCGCTCGATGAACGGGGTGCGCCCGGCCGATCGCAACATCGCCATGGTGTTCCAGTCCTACGCGCTCTATCCGAACATGAATGTCGGCGAGAACATTTCCTTCGGGCTGGAAATGCAGAAAGTGGCGAAACCGGAGCGTGAAAAGGCGATCGCCAGCGTCGCCGAGCTGTTGCAGATCACCCATCTTTTGAAGCGCAAGCCCGGCCAGCTTTCCGGCGGCCAGCGCCAGCGCGTTGCCATGGGCCGGGCGCTGGTGCGCGATCCCGACGTGTTCCTGTTCGACGAGCCGCTCTCCAACCTCGACGCCAAGCTGCGCGTCGACATGCGCACCGAAATCAAGAAGCTTCACCAGAAGCTCGGCACCACCATCGTCTACGTGACCCACGACCAGATCGAGGCGCTGACGCTGTCGACCCGGATCGCGGTGATGTTCGGCGGCCATGTGCAGCAGCTCGGCACCCCGAAGGAAATCTACGACAATCCGACCAACATGTTCGTGGCGGGCTTCATGGGCTCGCCCTCCATGAACCTGTTTCCGGCCAAAGTCACGGTCGCAGAAGGCAACGCGGTTGCGAAATTCCCGCTTGCCGATGGCAACACGGCCGAACTTCCTTTCCCGCCCGGTTCGATGACCGCCCATGACGGACGCGACATCATTCTCGGCATCCGCCCGGAGGCGATCACCGACGAACTCGGCGCCGACCGTTCGTCCGAGGCCGTCCACACCATCAAGGCCAGGGTCGAGGTGACCGAACCCGCCGGCTCCGACACCTATGTGGTCGCCGAGCTCGGCGGCAAGGAAGTCACCGCCCGGTTCCGCGCCGATGTCGAGGTCAGGCCCGGCGATGTCTTCCCCTTCGCCATCAACATGGACAAGGCGGTCGCCTTCGACCCTGAAACCGAACAGCGGCTCAAATAGCAATGCGGCCTACGCCTGATGTGGTCATTATCGGCTCCGGCATGGGCGGCGCGAGCCTTGCGGCAAGCCTTGCGCCGACCGGAGCCGACATCCTGATCCTGGAGCGCGGACACCAGATCCCTGACGACGCGCCGGCGCGCGACCCGGACCGGATCTACAGAAACAGCGCCTTCCGATCCGACGAAACCTGGCTGGACGAGACCGGCACGCCGTTCTCGCCCGGCAATTATTACAATGTCGGCGGCAATACCAAGCTTTACGGCGCGGTGCTTTACCGCTACCGCCGCCAGGATTTCCAGGCCATGGAGCATCTCGGCGGCATCTCGCCCGCTTGGCCGTTTCCCTACGAGACGCTCGCGCCTTATTACGATGCCGCCGAACAACTCTATCAGGTGCGCGGCGATATCACCGAGGATGGGACCGAGCCGCCGCATGCCGGCCCCTATCCGTTTCCCGCCATACCCGATGAGCCGGCGCTTGCCACCGTCCGGCGGCGGCTGGAGAAGGCCGGGCTTCACCCCGCGGCCCTGCCGCTCGGCGTCGACCTGGACCGCTGGCTTTCCCACGGCAATGACGGCTGGGACGGATATCCCGATACCCGCTCCGGCAAGATGGACGCGGAGACCTGCGGGCTCGCCACTGCATTGTCTCATGACAATGTGCGGCTGGAGACCGGCGCCCGCGTCACCGGCCTGACCGCCGCGCCTGACGGCCGCCGGATCACCGGCGTGACCTATGAGCAGGCGGGCGAAACCATCACCCTGAAGCCGAGGATCGTGGCGCTGGCCGCGGGCGCGGTGCAATCGGCGGCGCTGCTCCTGAAATCCGGTCTTGCCAATTCCTCCGGCGCCGTCGGCCGCCATTTCATGAACCACAACGCCACCGCGATGATCGCCTACGACCCGCGTTTTTTGAATGACGCGGTCTACCAGAAGACCTTCGCGATCAATGACTGGTATCTTTCCGACGGCGATAACGGCCCGCCGCTCGGCAATGTCCAACTGCTCGGCCGGGTGGTGCCGCGGATCCTGAAGGCGACCACGCCGTCGATGCCGATGGCGCTTGCCAATCATCTCTCCCGCCACGCGGTCGATTTCTACGCGATCTCCGAGGACCTGCCGGACCCGGAAAGCCGGGTGGTGCTGAACGGCGGCGATATCCAGCTTTTGTGGCGGCGCTCCAACATGGAGGCACATTGCCGGCTGGTGAAGCGGATGAAGCAGGCGCTTCGCCGCGCCGGCTTTCCGGTCGTGCTGTCACGGCTGTTCGATGGCCGCGTACCCTCGCACCAGTGCGGCACCACGCGGCTCGGGAACGACCCGGCCACCGCCGTGCTCGATCCGGATTGCCGCAGTTTCGACCATGAAAACCTCTTCGTCACCGATGCCGCAGCACTGCCGACATCCGCCGCCGTCAACCCGTCGCTGACGGTCGCAGCCCTCGCGCTGAAGGCCGGGGACGCCATCAAACGGGAGCTTGCATCATGAGCCTTGCCCTTGTCACAGGCGGCCAGCAGGGCATCGGCCTCGGTATCGCCAAGGCGCTTGCCGGCGCCGGGTTTTCCGTGGCGATCGCCGCCGAGGCCGATCCCGAAAGCCAAACCGTCCGCGACGCGCTCGCGGCACTTGGCGCCAACGCCCGCTACTATCGCCACGACGTGCGCGATACCGCCGCGATCCCGGCGCTTCTGGACAGGGTGGAGGACGATCTCGGCCCGCTCACCACCTTCGTCTCCAATGCCGGCGTCGGCGCGCCGGTGCGCGGCGACATGCTCGACCTGTCGCCCGAAAATTTCGATTTCGTGATGTCGGTGAACCTCAGGGGCGCGTTCTTCCTCGCCCAGGAAGCGGCAAGGCGGATGCTCGGCCATGATCGGGGCTACCGCTCGATCATCTTCATCACCTCGGTCAGCGCCGGGATGGTCTCGGTCGAACGCGCCGAATACTGCATCTCCAAGGCCGCCGCCGCCATGGCCGCCAAACTGTTCGCCGCCCGGCTTGCCGCGGAGAATATCGGCGTCTTCGACATCCGCCCCGGCATCATCGAAACCGCCATGACGGCCGGCGTGAGGGACAGGTACACCGCCCGCATCAAGGCCGGCTTGGTGCCCGCCGCCCGCTGGGGCACCCCCGAGGATATCGCCGCCGCCGTGCTGCCATTGGCGACAGGCGCCTTCGCCTTCGCCACCGGAACGGTGATCGCGGCGGATGGCGGACTTTCGATTTCACGCCTGTGAGACGTTGGTGCGACAGCATTCCCGGAGTATCGAGCGTCCCTCCCCATTCTCCGTCATGCCGGCCTTGAGCCGGCATCCAGGGCGACACGAAAGCCCTTGATGATGAAACACGTCCGCTGTGCGTACGGAATCCGTTTGGAACGTTCCTAAACTTATGCTAAATCGCATTCGGGAGGATCATTGCATGGTCTATGATTTCATCATTGTCGGCGGCGGTTCGGCCGGATGCGTGCTGGCGGCGAGGCTTTCCGAAAACCCCGATGTCGAGGTGCTGCTGCTGGAAGCCGGCGGCGGAGACCGGCATCCGTTCTATACGCTGCCGGCCGGTTTTGCCAAGATGACCAGGGGCATCGGCAGCTGGGGCTGGCACACCGTCCCACAAAAACACATGAACGACATGTCGATCCGTTTCACCCAGGCTAAGGTGATCGGCGGCGGCTCGACCATCAACGCCCAGATCTATACCCGCGGCAACCGGCTCGATTACGACGAATGGCGGCAGATGGGCTGCGTCGGCTGGGGCTATGACGACGTGCTGCCGTTCTTCCGCAAGGCCGAGGACAACGACACCTACGACAACGAATATCACGGCAAGGGCGGCCCGCTCGGCGTCTCGAAGCCATCTGCGCCGCTGCCGATCTGCGAGGCCTATTTCCGCGCCGCCGGCGAGCTCGGCATTCCCTTCAACGCCGACATGACCGGCGAGAGACAGGACGGCGTCGGCTATTATCAGCTCACCCAGCGCCATGCCCGCCGCTCCTCCGCATCGAAGGCCTATCTCGGACCAGCGCGCAGCCGCAACAACCTCACCATCCGCACCGGCGTCGAGACCCGCCGCATCCGCGTCGAGAACGGCCGGGCCACCGGCGTCGAGACCGCGACCGGCGAGATTCTGACCGCAGGCCGCGAGGTGCTGCTGTCATCGGGCGCGATCGGCTCGCCGCGGCTGCTGATGCTGTCCGGCATCGGCCCGGCCGATCACCTGCGCGCAGCCGGCATCGAGGCGATCTTCAACCATCCGGAGGTCGGCGAGAACCTGCAGGACCATCTCGACCTGTTCACGATTCTCGAATGCGCCGGCGATTTCACCTATGACAAATATGCCCGACCGTTGTGGTCGGCGGTCGCGGGTCTGCAATATCTCCTGACCCGCAAGGGCCCGGTCGCCTCCAGCCTGTTCGAGACCGGCGGGTTCTGGTACGCGGAAGAGGACGCGCGCTCGCCGGATATCCAGTTCCATCTCGGCCTCGGCTCCGGCATCGAGGCGGGCGTGGAGAAGATGAGCAATCCCGGCGTGACGCTCAACTCCGCCTATCTGCGCCCGCGCTCGCGCGGTTCGGTGCGGCTCAAATCGGCAAATCCCGCCGATGCGCCGCTGATCGACCCGAATTACTGGGCCGACCGCCACGACCGCGAAATGTCGATCAAGGGGCTGAAGCTGGCGCAGGAGATCATGCATCAGGACGCGCTCAAACCGTTCATCAAGCGCGAAATGCTGCCCGGACCGGAGGTGAGGACGGATGACGATTATTTCGCCTATGCCTGCCGCCACGCCAAGACCGATCACCACCCCGCCGGCACCTGCCGCATGGGCGCCGACGATCGCGCGGTGGTCGACCCGGAGCTGAAGTTCAACGGGATCGGAAGCCTGCGCGTGGTCGACGCCTCGATCATGCCGACGCTGATTTCCTCCAACACCAATGCCGCCGCGATCATGATCGGCGAAAAGGCCGCCGACATGATTACGCGGGAGCATGGTTTGTAAGCGTGCTCCGTAATCGACCAGAGCCGATACGGAAGTGAAAGATTTACCGGTCTGGCATAGACTGCCGCCAACCGGAAGCCTCACCGCAATCAATCTCCCCCCTTGAGGGGGAGATGTCGCGAAAGCGACAGAGAGGGGTATGGGCATAAACCGCGCACTCCGGACCAGCAGAGAGGGTTCACCCCCCTCTGCCCCTGTCGGGGCATCTCCCCCTCAAGGGGGGAGATTGTGGGTGCGGGTGGACAGGCAGCGGAACGTAAACGAAAATGAAGGACCGAAAATGGCGAAACGACCGACGATCATCGATGTGGCCCGCCATGCCGGGCTTTCCAAATCGACGGTCTCGCTCGTGCTGCAGAATTCGCCGCTGGTGAAGAAGGCAACCCGGACGCGCGTCGAGCAATCGATGCTGGCGCTGAACTATGTCTATAACCGCACCGCCGCGAACTTGCGCGGCGCCGAGGCCGGGCTGATCGGTCTCGTCATCAACGATCTCAGAAACCCGTTCTTCGCCGAGTTCGCGGCCAGCGCCCAGATGACCTTCGCCGAGCACGGCTTTGCCACCGTGATCGCCAATACCGACGAGGATGTGGCGATCCAGGCGCAGGTGATCGCCTCGATGGTCGAGCACGGCGTTTCCGCGTTGATCATCTCGCCGGCTTACGGCGACGAGGGCGCGGTGTTCGAGCGCATCGGCCGCGCCGGGCTTCCCGCCCTTCAGGTGCTGCGCATGGCATCCCCCGATACCGCCCGCTTTCCGTTCGCCTCGCTCGATTACGAGGCCGGGAGCCTCGAGGCCGCGCGGCATCTCATCGCAAGCGGTGCGCAAAAGATCGCTTTCGTCGGCGGCCTGCCGGACCGGGCGGTGACGCATGAGCGCATGGCAGGCTACCGCGCGGTTCTCGGCGATCGCGAACCGGTCACCCTGCTTGGCCGCCCGACCCGCGCTTTCGGCCGCGAGGCGGCGCTGCAGCTTGCCCGCGACCGTCAGGGCATCGATGCGGTGCTCTGCTTCAACGATCTCGTGGCGCTCGGCATGCTGGCGGGCTTTGCCGAGGCGGGCATCGCCGTCGGCCGCGATATTGCGCTGATCGGCTTCGACGATATCGAGGAATGCGCGCTCGCCTTCCCCAAACTCTCCTCCGTCCATTGCGATATCGGCGCCTTCGGCCGCGATGCGGCTGCCACCATGCTCGCCTGGCTCGAGACCGGCGAACGCCCGCCGGAGCGGCATCTGTCGCCGGTAAAGCTGGTGGTGCGGGAGACGAGCGGCGAACGATGATTCTGTAAACGGAACCGCGCCGCCTAAAATCTCCCTTTCGGGGGAAGCGCGTGGTGGTGCGGCTTGCTGCCAATACTCTCTCCCGCCTGCGGGAAAGATGCCCCGGAAGGGGGAGTGAGGGTGAAGCAGCGTGTCAGCCTGTGAGCGCGTTCGAGATAAAAATCCCCCCTCACTCCCCCTGTCGGGGTATCTCTCCCCTCCGGGGCGAGAAGATTGGGGGGCTTTGCGGCAAGTCCAACTCGCGTATTTGATGGTCCGCAGATAAGCCTTGCTATTCCGCCGCCTGCCGCCCCCCGCCAAAGCGTTGCTCGATATAATCGGCGACCATGGCCTCGAAATCGGCGGCGATGTTGGGGCCGCGGAGCGTCTTTGCCTTCTTGCCGTCGACGAAGACGGGGGCTGCCGGGCTCTCTCCGGTGCCGGGCAGCGAGATGCCGATATCGGCATGCTTGCTCTCGCCCGGGCCGTTGACGATGCAGCCCATCACCGCGACGTTGAGCGCCTCGACGCCCGGATATTTCTCCCGCCACACCGGCATGTTCTTGCGCAGATCGGCCTGGATCCTGGAGGCCAGTTCCTGAAACACGGTCGAAGTGGTGCGCCCGCAGCCGGGACAGGCGGCGACCACCGGTACGAACTGGCGGAAGCCCATCACCTGTAAGAGTTCCTGCGCCACCTGCACCTCGCGGGTGCGGTCGCCGCCGGGCTCGGGCGTCAGGGATACACGAATGGTGTCGCCGATGCCGTGCTGCAGCACATAGCCCATGGAGGCCGAAGACGCGACGATGCCCTTGGTGCCCATGCCGGCTTCGGTGAGGCCGAGATGGAGCGCGTGGTCGGAGCGAGCGGCGATCATCGAATAGACGGCGATCAGGTCCTGCACCTGGCTGACCTTGGCGGAGAGGATGATGCGGTTCCTCGGCAGGCCGATTTCTTCCGCAAGTTCGGCGGAGAGCAGCGCCGACTGGACGATCGCCTCGCGGGTGACATCGCGCGCCGACAAGAAAGAGCCGGCGGCGGCGTTCTCGTCCATCAGCCGGGTCAGCAGTTCCTGGTCGAGCGAGCCCCAGTTGACGCCGATCCTGACCGGCTTGTCGTAGCGGATCGCCATCTCGATGATATCGGCGAACTGCTTGTCCTTCTTGTCCCTGAAGCCGACATTGCCGGGATTGATGCGGTATTTCGCCAGCGCCTCGGCGCAGGCCGGATGGTCGGCGAGCAGCTTGTGGCCGATATAGTGAAAGTCGCCGATCAGCGGCACGTCGAGGCCGAGATGTTCCAGCCGGTCGCGGATCCTCGGCACGGCGGCGGCCGCCTCGTCGCGGTCGACGGTGATGCGCACCAGTTCGGAACCGGCCTTGGAAAGAGCGGCGACCTGCGCCACGGTGGCGTCGATATCAGCGGTGTCGGTATTGGTCATCGACTGGACCACCACCGGCGCGCCGCCGCCGACGATCACGCCGCCGACATCGACGGCGACAGACGCGCGGCGCGGCAGCGGATCGTAATTCGGGCGGGCGAGCGACATGGTCTTCTCCGGATAATCCATTGCCCTTCAGGTGGTACAATGCCGCGCGCTTGTCAACTCTGGCGGTCGCGCTCGGCGTAGCGCGCCATCGGCGCCATGAAGAACACGATGACATGCAGCAGTGACAGGGCGGTGAAGATCGGCGCGAAGCCGATATGTTCGGCGATGAAGCCGATCAGCGAAGGTGCTGCCAGAATGCCGGAATAGCCGAGCATGGTGGTGACCGAAAGGCCGATGCCGGGCTGAAGCCCCGGCAGGTTGCCGGCCGCCGAAAACGCCACCGGCACCAGATTGGAAATGCCCGCGCCCGTGATCGCAAAGCCGATGATGACGAGCGGCATGCTTGTTGCAAGCCCCGAGCAAAGCAGGCCGATCACCGAGGCGGCGGCACAGAAGCGCACCGTGTTGACCGCGCCGAAACGGTCGCGCACATGGTCGCCGGCAAAGCGCATGATCGTCATGGTGAGCTGGAAGGCAGCATAGCCGAAGCCGGAGGCCGCCAGCGTGACGCCAAGCTCGTCCCTGAGATAGACCGCGCTCCAGTCCAGCACCGCGCCTTCCGGGATCATCGAGAACAGCGCCATGATCCCGATCAGCCAGGGCAGCGGCGTCATCGGCAGGCGCACCTTCTGACGGCGCACGCTTTCCTCCGGCGCATCGCCGAGAATTCTTGGAAAGGCGATCGCAAGCAGGACGATGCCGATGGCGGTGACCGCCAGCGCATGGCCGATCGGGCCGATGGCGGAGATCAACAGCCCGCCGAGGCCGGCGCCAAGCAGCCCGCCAAGGCTCCAGAACGCATGACAGGACGACATGATCGCCCGCCGCTCGGCCTTTTCGACGGCCACGGCATTGCCGTTCATCGCCACATCCATCGCGGCCATCAGCGCGCCGAACACAAACAGCGCAAGCACGGAAAGCGGGATCGTGCCGGCCAGGCTGACGAGCAGCAGCGTCGGCGTGAAGATCACCGCGACAATCTTTACGACCCGGGCTGTGCCGAATTTCGCGATCAGCACACCGGTGAACGGCATCGCCAGGATCGAACCGATGCCGAAGGTCAGGATCATCAGGCCGAGCTCGCCTTCGGAGAGGCCGAGCCGGGCGGCGAACACCGGAATTTTCGGCGCCCAGGACCCCATCACGAAACCGTTCATCAGGAACAGCAGCGAGGTCGCGAGCCGGGGCGAGGACATATAGCGGCGGCGCGTCGCCGTGGCGGTGGTGGAGATGGTCATCGAGCAATTGCTCCGTCTGTCGTTTCAATCAGGCTCACGCCGGCCCGGACAAGCGCATCGCGGCTTTCAGGCGCGAGGCCCGGGCTGACGACGAGGCCATCCAGCGCCTCAAGCGCGATCACGCTGCAGGGCGCGCGGGTGGCGAGCTTGTCGGCTGTCACCGCGGTGATCACCCGGCGCGAGCGCATGGCGATCTCGCGCTTGAAAAGCGCATCGTCGTAGTGGAAACAGGTGAGCCCCGCTTCGATATCGAGGCCGCAGGCGCCGATCAGGCAGAGATCGAAGTGGAAGCGCTCCAGCTCGGCGATCGATTTCGCCCCGATCGCGCCGCCGACCTCGGGATGGATCAACCCGCCGATCATGATCACCGTCTGGTTCTCGCGACCATCGAGGGCGACGGCGATCGAAGGCGCATTGGTGACGACCGTCACCGCGCGGTCTTCGGCAAGCGCGCGGGCAGCCGCGATATTGGTGCTCGAGGCATCGAGGAAGACCGTCATGCCGTCATCGATCTGCGTGGCCAGTATCTTGCCCAGCATGTCCTTCTCGCCCGCATCCCGCCCCTTGCGGTGACCGAGCGTCCCGCGGGCCGGCGCTATCGGCAGCGCCCCGCCATAGACCCGCTCGCACAGGCCGCGCGCGGCGAGATCGCGCAGATCGCGGCGGATCGTGTCCTCGGAGACCGAGAACTCCACGGCCAGATCGGCCGCCAGCACCCGGCCGGCGGATTTGAGGCGTCCCAGGATAATCTCCTGCCGCTCGCGTATCAGAAATTCATTCATTCGGGTTATCCAAAACGTGCACAAACATGCATAATCCAGTTCAAACATGCATGCAAGCACAACCTGACGACAGGTTGGAACCGGGGCTCGGGTTGGGAGAAACGCCTATTCGAAGGCCGAAAGCCAGCGGACAAGCAGGCGATCGAGCTGATCGCGTTCTTCGGCGCTCAATTGCGAGATCAGCGCATGCTGGTTGCCGACATGGGCGCTGACCGCTTCGTCTATCAGCGCGAAACCCTTTTCGGTCAACGCAATGCCGAAGCCGCGCCCGTCCTCGGGGTTTCGCTTCCGGGACACGAACCCGGCTTCCGCGAGACGGTCGATCCGGTTGGTCATGGTGCCGGATGAGACCATGGTCCAATCCATGAGATCGGAAGGGGACAGCGCATAGGGCGGCCCCGAACGCCGCAGCGTGGCCAGAACGTCGAAGCTGGCGGCATTCAGCCCGTAACGGGCGAACACGGTTTCGAGCCCGCGCGACAGGTGAACCTGAAGCCGCTTGAGGCGCCCCATAACGCCCATCGGGCCGACATCAAGGTCGGGCCGCTCCGCCTGCCATTGCGCCAGAATTCTGTCCACATGATCCATGACGGCAGATTAGGCAATTTTATCTTGACGTCAAGATTTATGGATTTACCTTGATATCGAGATAAATGGAGGCCTCCATGGCCAAACCGTCTGACTTTCTTCTGACCGGACTGGCGCCTGCGATCTGGGGCAGCACCTATATCGTCACCACGCAATGGCTGCCGCCGGGCTATCCGCTGACCGTCAGCCTGCTGCGGGCGCTTCCGGCAGGCATCATTCTGCTTCTCGTCGTCCGCCGGCTGCCGCAGCTCCGCTGGCTGCCTAAACTCTTCCTTCTGGGTTTCCTGAACTTCACCCTGTTCTGGACACTGCTGTTTGTCGCGGCATACCGGCTGCCGGGCGGGGTGGCCGCAACGCTTGGCGCGACGCAACCGCTGATCGTTCTGTTTCTGGCCCGCGCCCTGATCGGTGCGCCGATACGGCCGCTGGCCGTTGGCGCGGCCATTGCCGGGCTTGCCGGCGTCGGCCTGCTGCTGATTTCATCGCATATATCTCTGGACCCTGTCGGCGTCGCGGCCGCATTCGGCGGCGCGCTCTCCATGGCCTTCGGCACGGTGCTGACCCGCAAATGGCAATGGCCGGTGTCACCGCTGACCCTGACGGCCTGGCAATTGACGGCGGGCGGCCTGCTGCTGGTGCCGATCGCGCTTCTCGCGGAGCGGGGTTTTCCACTGCCGGACATGAAAAACCTCGCCGGCCTCGTCTGGCTCGGTCTGGTCGGCGCCGCGCTGACCTATGTTCTCTGGTTTCGCGGCATCGCGCGGATCGGGCCCGGCAATGCGGCCCTGCTCGGTTTTCTGAGCCCGCTCAGCGCCGTGCTTCTGGGCTGGCTGATCCTCGGCGAGGCGCTGACGCCGATCCAGCTTGCCGGCGCGGCCCTCGTCATGGCGAGCCTATGGACAGGTCAGCGCGCCGGACGCACCACGCCCGATGCCTTCGGCAAATCGATCGCGGAGACAAAAACCCCGGCCGAATGACCGAAGTCGGTTTGTTGACAAAGCTCCGTAGTCCTCACGGTATCACCTCCCTCTCAGCCGTCACCCCGGACTTGATCCGGGGTCCAGGGCGTTGCGACGGGCGCATTACCATACGGCCCTGGATGCCGGGTCAAGCCCGGTATGACGGACGAGCTTGGTGACGGCTTTGTCAACAAGCTGCCCTCGGCCGAATGACCGGGGCTTCCAAATTCAACATGCCAAAGTGATAGCGGGCCGCTATCACCCCTCATAGACCACCAGCAAATCCTTGGCGTCGATCTGGTCGCCGGCCTTCACGTGGATCTCCTTGATGACGCCGTCGCGGTCGGCGTGGAGGGCGGTTTCCATCTTCATGGCCTCGATCGAGACCAGGACATCGCCGACGGAGACCTGCTGGCCGGCGGATACGCCGACGGTGGAGATCACGCCCGGCATCGGCGCGCCGACCTGGTTGACGTTGGCGGGATCGACCTTCTGGTTGACGCCGGCGCCGGCGCCGTGGGCGCGATCGGGCACCTTGATCGAACGCGGCGCGCCGTTCAATTCGAAGAACACGGTGACCATGCCCTTCTCGTCCGCGCCGGTGATCGCCTGGTTCTGGATCACCAGCGTCTTGCCGCGCTCGAGATCGGCGAACAGCTCGTCGCCCTCCTGAAGACCGTAGAAATAGGCGGGCGTCGGCAGAACCGAAACCGGACCATAGGTCTCGCTCACCAGCGCGTAGTCGACGAATACCTTCGGATACATCAGGTAGGAGGCAAGCTCGAAATCGTTGATCTCGCGGCCGACCTTTTCCTCGGCTTGCCTGCGGGCCGCTTCAAGATCGGCGTCCTCAAGCAGCGAGCCCGGGCGAACGGTATAGGGCTTCTCGTTCTTCAGCGCCTTCTTCTGCAGGCCTTCCGGCCAGCCGGCCGGCGGCTGGCCGAGATCGCCCTTCAGCATCGAGATCACCGATTCCGGGAAGGAAATGTCCTTGGCAGGATTCTCGACATCGGCGACCGAAAGATCCTGGCTGACCATCATCAGCGCCATGTCGCCGACCACCTTGGAGGACGGCGTCACCTTGACGATATCGCCGAACATCTGGTTGGCGTCGGCATAGGCCTGCGCCACCTCGTGCCAGCGGGCCTCAAGGCCGAGCGAGCGCGCCTGTTCCTTGAGATTGGTGAACTGGCCGCCCGGCATTTCATGCAGATAGACTTCCGAGGCCGGCCCCTTGAGGTCGCTTTCGAAGGCGGCGTACTGGTGGCGCACCGCCTCCCAGTAGAACGAGATCCGGCGGATATGGCCGGTGTCGAGCCCCGGATCGCGTTCATGGCCCTTCAGCGCCTCGACGATCGAGCCGAGGCAGGGCTGCGAGGTATTGCCGGAAAACGCATCCATCGCGGCATCGACCGCATCGACCCCGGCATCGATCGCCGACAGCACGGTGGCGGCCGAAATGCCCGAGGTGTCGTGGGTGTGGAAATGGATCGGCAGTTCGGTAGCATCGCGCAGCGCGGTGAACAGCATCTTCGCCGCTGCCGGCTTCAACAGGCCCGCCATGTCCTTGACCGCGATGATGTGCGCGCCGGCCGCTTCCAGTTCTTTGGCGAGGTCGGTGTAGTATTTCAGATCATATTGCGGCCGCCGGGCGTTCAAGATGTCGCCGGTGTAGCAGATCGCCGCCTCGCAGAGCTTGCCTTCCTCGGCAACCGCATCCATCGACACGCGCATGTTCTCGACCCAGTTCAGGCAGTCGAACACGCGGAACAGGTCGATGCCGCCCCTCGCCGCCTGACGAACGAAATATTTAACGACATTGTCGGGATAATTGGTGTAGCCGACGCCGTTTGCCCCGCGCAGCAGCATCTGCAGCAGCAGGTTTGGGGCGGCCTCGCGCACCAGCGCAAGCCGCTCCCACGGGTCCTCGGTCAGAAACCGCATCGACACGTCGAAGGTCGCCCCGCCCCAGCATTCCAGCGACAAGAGTTCCGGCAAAGCGCGGGCATAGGTGCCGGCGATCGATGCGATGTCGTGGGTGCGCATGCGGGTTGCCAGCAGCGACTGGTGGCCGTCGCGCATGGTGGTGTCGGTGATCAGCACGCGCTTTTCGTGGCGCATCCATTTGGCGAATTTCTCCGGCCCCATCCCGTCGAGAAGCTGCTTGGTTCCCGGCATCGGTTCGCCCTCGATATAGGGCACCACCGGGCGGGCGATGTCTTCGGCGGGCTTCGGCCTTCCCTTGGCTTCCGGGTGTCCGTTGACGGTGACGTCGGCGAGATAGGTCAGAAGCTTGGTGGCGCGGTCGGCGCGCTTGACCTGGTCGAACAGCTCCGGCGTCTCGTCGATGAAACGGGTGGTGTAGCTGTAATCCATGAACTTCGGATGGGTGATGATCGCCTCAAGAAAGGTGAGGTTGGTCGCCACCCCGCGGATGCGGAATTCGCGCAGCGCCCGGTCCATGCGGCGCGCCGCCTCCTGCGGCGTCGGGGCCCAGGACGTCACCTTTTCCAGAAGCGGATCGTAGAACCGGGTGATCACCGCGCCGGAATAGGCCGTGCCGCCATCGAGCCGGATGCCGAAGCCGGTCGCCCCGCGATAGGCGGTGATCCGGCCGTAATCGGGAATGAAATTGTGTTCCGGATCTTCCGTCGTGATCCGGCATTGCAGCGCGTGGCCGCGAAGCGCGATCTCTTCCTGCGGGGGAACGCCCGATTCCGCCGTGCCGATCTCAAAGCCGTCGAGGATGTGGATCTGCGCCTTAACGATGTCGATGCCGGTGACGACCTCGGTCACGGTGTGCTCGACCTGGATGCGCGGATTGACCTCGATGAAGTAGAACTTGCCGGTATCGGCATCCATCAGATATTCAATCGTCCCGGCGCCGATGTAATTGGTGGCCCGGCCGATCTTCAGCGAGTAGTCGGCAAGTTCCTTGCGCTGCGCCGCGTTGAGATAGGGCGCCGGCGCGCGCTCGACGACCTTCTGGTTGCGGCGCTGGATCGAACAATCGCGCTCGAACAGATGCACGACATTGCCATGGGTATCGCCGAGGATCTGGCTTTCGACGTGACGGGCGCGCTCCACCAGCTTTTCGAGATAGACCTCGTCCTTACCGAAGGCGGCCATGGCCTCGCGCTTGGCCTCCGTCACCTCGCGGGCGAGGTCTTCCCTGGCGCGGATCACGCGCATGCCGCGCCCGCCGCCGCCCCAGGAGGCCTTCAGCATCACCGGATAACCGACTTCCTCGGCCATCCGCTCGACCTCGGCCATGTCGTCGGGCAGCGGCGCGGTGGCCGGCACGACCGGCACCCCGACCTCGATTGCAAGATTGCGGGCGGCGACCTTGTTGCCGAGCCGGCGCATGGTCTCTGCCTTGGGGCCGATGAAGATCAGGCCCGCTGCTTCGCAGGCATCGACGAATTCCGGACTTTCGGACAGAAGGCCGTAGCCCGGATGGATCGCGTCGGCGCCGGAGAGCTTTGCCACCCGGATCACTTCCTCGATCGAGAGATAGCTTTCGATCGGCCCCATGTCGCGTTCAAGATGCGGACCCCGGCCGACCTGATAGCTCTCGTCGGCCTTGAAGCGGTGAAGCGCCAGCTTGTCCTCTTCCGCCCAGATTGCAACCGTCTTGATATCCAGTTCGTTTGCAGCGCGGAAAACGCGAATGGCGATTTCGGAACGATTGGCGACAAGAATCTTTGAAATCGGCAAGGGAGGTCCTCCAAGGGAAACGGCTGGAAAATCGCTATTGTGAATTCATACCCAAACTCCGGCACAAGCGCAAACCCGTCCGGCCGTTCACCGGGCGGAGATCGACTATCGGACGAGGCCGTGCCGAAAGGCCAGCGCTACCAGGTTCTGGCGGTTGCGCGCGCCGAGTTTGCCCTGGAGGTTGTTGACGTACCAGTCGACCGTATGGTGGGAGATATTCGCCGCCTTGCCGGTCTCGACCGACGTCATGCCGCCGGCAATGCACTTCAGGATCAGAAGCTCCCTGTCGGAAAGCCGCGGCACCAACGTCGTTTCGGCGGCATCATCTTTACCGCGCTGCAGAATGGATGTGCACTGCCGCAGGCTCTGGGTGGCAAGCGTGGTGAACAGGCTTACCTCCACCGGGGACAGGTCGACCGGCGTATCGCTGCCGAGGATCAGCTTACCCATCAGGCCATCGCGGGCAAACACCGGAAAGGTGATGCCATGGGTAATGCCCGCTCCAGCCGCCCAATCCGTCTGCTTTTTCAACTTTCGGTAGACGACCTGGTTTTCACGCCGGGCCATCTCCAGCAACTTGTCCCAGGTAAACGGCGCGTCCACGCCCGAAAGCCTCGACCATCCCACATCGGCGCCGTGCGCGCACTTCTCGCTGAATTCGAGAATTGGCCGGCGGTTGAGCCAGTGGGTTACCGGCTGCCAGCGCGGGCGATCGCCATCGCTGGGCCAGAACCGGCGAAACAGGCCCACATAGGAGAATCCGTAACCTTGCGCGGCATTGGCGACGACGCGGCCGATTTCCTCAACCCTGTTCATCTCATGAACAAGGACGAGATTTTCCAGCACCAGGTCGATTTTGTTCATGCGATCTCGCCCAGACCCAGCACACAATATGTGGCTCGTGCAGTCTACGACGGGCCTCCCGCAGTGAGGGTTTTTCAGTTATCCGCACGTAAAGCGCGCATTTTCGAACAGTAGCTAACTCTGCATTATAATCATCTGATCAACGGTAGGGAACCACGAAACAGCGGGCATCGGCCCTCTTCCTGCAAACGACCGATGCGGATCCGGCGGTTGCTCCCCGAACCGTTCAGTCGCGACCGGTTTTGCGCGAAGGCAACACCTCGGACAGGAAGATCGCCACCGCCGCGAGCCCCGCAAACAAAGCCAGCAGGAAGCCGGGCGCAAGCGTGAACCCGGTCTGCTGAATGATGAAGGTCGCCGTCAGCGGCGTCAGTCCGCCGACGATCGCGAAGCCGATATTGTAGACGAAGGCAACGCCGGTATAGCGCACATCCGTGGGGAAGATCGCCGTCAGCAGCACCGGCCCGACGCCCCAGGCAAAGGAGGCGATCAGCGAGATCACGACCATCGCCGGCAACAGTTCGGCCACGCCCTGATGCATCCAGACATAGGCCGGGATCGCCGCCACCGCCAGCGTCAGCGAAGCGATGAAGGCGGGGATCTTGATGCCGACGAAATCCGAAATCAGGCCGGCAACCGGCATCGGCAGCGAGAACAGGACGATGCCGACAAGAACGGCGGTCGCCACCTGATCGGGATCGTATTTCAGGAAATCGGTCAGATAGGAATTCATATAGAGATAAAGCAGCGGCACGGCTGCCGCCCCGAGCCCGGTGATGAACAGGCCGAGCCAGACGGCGCGGCCATTGTTGCGGAAAAGCGCGGCGAGCGGCACCTTGTGGGCGTGGGATTCCATCTCGGCGAAGGCCGGGCTCTCGGAAAGCCGCGCCCGCAGGAAAAACCCCGCAATCGCAACCAGGCCGCCGACGAAGAAACCGATGCGCCAGCCATAGGAAAGCACCGCGGCTTCCGACAGCAGATGCTCGATCGACCATTGCACCGCCTGGGCGACCAGCATGCCGACATTGATGATCATGAACAGGAAGCCGCAGGCAAGGCCGCGCCGCTTCGGCATGGTTTCGGTGATCAGCGTCATCGCGCCCGGAATCTCGCCGCCAAGGCAAAGCCCCTGCACCATGCGCAGCAACACCAGCAGCACGGTGGCGGAAATCCCCCAGCTGGCATAGCCGGGCAGGAAGGCGATCACGAAGGTTGCGCCCGCCATCCCGGCAATCGAGATCCGCAGCATTGCCTTGCGGCCGTATCTGTCGCCGAAATGGGAAAACAGGATGCCGCCGATCGGGCGCACCAGATAGCCGACGGCGAAGATCGCGAAGGCCGCGAGAAGTCTTGTGGCGGCGGCCTCGTCGGGAAAGAAGGTCTTGCCGATCTGGGAGGCGAAGGAGGCGTAGATCACGAAGTCATAGAATTCGAGCCCGCCGCCCATGCTCCCCAGAAACAGTGCGCGATTGCGCTCGCTGGCCGTCACCGTCATTCCGTTTCTCCACGCTTACACCTGCCTGACGTTCGCTGATGAATGCGCGAAAGGCAAGGCGGAAAACGCGGCGGCTCAGTCAAATGCGCCGGCAAGGCCCGAAAGCGCCGCATCGCAGATCGCTTCGAGCGGATGATCGATGTCGACGACGACCACGCCGGGCTCTCCGTCCGGCCGTTCCAGCGTCGCGAGCTGGCTCTTGAGCAGCGAAAGCGGCATGAAATGGCCGGCGCGGTGGCCCATCCGGGCGCTCAGCAATGCCTCGCTGCCCTCAAGAAAAATGAAAGCCAGCGGCCCTCCGGCGGCCTCGCGCAGACGGTCGCGGTAGGCCTTTTTCAGCGCCGAACAGGTGATCACGACCCCCTCCTGCCGGTGGCTCGCGATTTCCGTGCCGATCAGCGCCAGCCATGGCCAGCGGTCGTCATCCTCGAGCGGAATGCCGCGCGACATCTTGTCGACATTGGCAGCAGGGTGGAGCCCGTCGCCCTCGATGAAATCATAGCCTGCCCGCTCGGCAAGACGCCGCGCAACGGAGGACTTGCCCGAGCCGCTGACGCCCATGACGATGATGGCGTCAGGAATTGCGATGTCACGATTGTTCATTCTGTCCCGCCTGATTTTCGCAAATGTCAGTCCGTGGTCTAAAATGGTTCGCATCGGAATGGAAGCGCACATGCCGTTTCAGCGGCCGGGGCCTCACACGCCTCATCCGGCCTTTACGGTGACGGATTTATGAGACGCCGGGGGTTTACCCCCGCCCCGCCCGGAGGCATAAGGGTTCAGGCATTACCTGCAGGCCGAATGAAATGAACGAGTTACAGACCCCCGATACGGATGACGGCCTCGCCGGCCTCGGCGATGACCGCAGCCTTCTGCTTGTGGACGACGACGCGCCGTTCCTGCGCCGGCTCGCCCGCGCCATGGAAACGCGCGGCTTCGATATCGAAACGGCGGGCTCGGTTGCAGAAGGAACGGCGCTTGCCAAAGCGCGGCCCCCGGCTTTCGCCGTCGTCGACCTGAGACTGGAGGACGGCAGCGGGCTGGACGTGGTCGCCGCCATCCGCGAGGCCCGGGCCGATACCCGGATCGTGATGCTGACCGGATACGGCAATCTCGCCACCGCGGTCACGGCGGTAAAGCTCGGCGCGCTCGATTACCTGGCCAAGCCCGCCGATGCCGACGATATCGTCCACGCGCTGACCCAGCAGCCCGGCGAAAGGACCGACCTTCCGGAAAATCCGATGTCGGCGGACCGGGTGCGCTGGGAACATATCCAGCGGGTCTACGAAATGTGCGACCGGAATGTCTCCGAGACCGCCCGCCGTCTCAACATGCACCGCCGCACCCTGCAGCGCATTCTGGCAAAACGGGCGCCGCGTTAAACGGCGGCCGGATCGGCAATCAGCCCTCCCGGCCGTTTCCGACAATTGGCCAATCCTTCCCTCCGAAACCGTACCGTTTCCTCCAAATTCGTTCGATTCCCGCCGAATATATCTTGAAGCGGCGTTTCGCCATTTCCATATCGTGAGTATCGGTGGTCAACCGCCGAAACAGAGCGAGGAAAAACAGAGATGAACGAGACCGCGTTACTGCGTCCGGCGTGGACGCCACTTACGATTGCCCTGATGGTGATCGGCTTTGTCGTGTTCTGGCCGCTTGGACTGGTGATGCTTGCCTATATCATCTGGGGCGATCGTCTGAATATGTCGCGCGGCGACTGGAAGCGCTCCGCCGAGCGCGCCTTCGGGTCCTGCAGGCGCAACATGCGCAACGCCGCCGAACCGATGGCTTCGACCGGCAACGCCGCCTTCGATGAATGGCGCCGCACCGAAATGGAGCGGATCGAGGCCGAACGCCGCAAGCTCGACGAGATGCGAGCCGAATTCGACCGCTATACCGACGAGCTCCGAAAAGCCCGCGACCGCGAGGAATTCGACCGCTTCATGCGTGATCGCAATAACCATAACGGCAATTTCGGCGGCACGCCGCAGGATTGAACCGATGCGTCACGCCTTGGGCGTGGCTCCAGTGTTTCGGCATCGCCCATATCCCCCGGGCGGTGCCTTTTTTTGTGGCCGGGCCGGTGATCAAGGGGCTATAGGAAATCAATCCGCCCACGAGAGACAGAATGAACGACAGGACCAGCACAATCGACATCGGCGGCCGGCTGTTGCCCCTCAATGTCAAGACCAGCGCGCGCGCCAGGCGGATGACGCTGAAGATCGAGCCGGGCGGCCACGCGGTGAGCCTGACCGTGCCGCCGGGGCTCGCGCGCCATCAGGTCGACGGATTTCTGCGCCGCCATCATGACTGGCTGATCGACCGCATGGCCCGCTTCGACGGCCGCGACACCACGGTTGGCGACGGCGCAACGCTGCCGGTTTTCGGCGTTGCCCACACCATCCGCCACAGCGGCAATCTGCGCGGGCTGACCGAGGCCTGCCTGGAGGACGGCGCGCCTGTTCTTCTGGTCTCCGGCCCCGCTGCCAGCATCGGCCGCCGGGCGGCCGATTACCTGAAGAAGGAGGCGAGACGCGAAATCACCGAGCGGGTGCGCCATCACGCAGGGGCAAGCGGCAAGAGTTTTTCGGCGATCGCGTTCAAGGACACCAAATCGCGCTGGGGTTCGTGTTCGTCGACCGGCAACCTCAATTTCTCCTGGCGGATCGCGATGGCGCCGCTTTTTGTGGTCGATTATCTCGCCGCCCATGAGGTCGCGCATTTGAGCGAGATGAACCATGGCCCGCGCTTCTGGGCGTTGTGCGAAAGACTGTGTCCGAGAACCCCCGAGGCGCGGCGCTGGCTCAAGGCGGAAGGCTCGTTTCTCCATGCGATCCGCTTCGAGCCCCCGACCGTATAGCTACTCGCGAAGTTTTTCCCGATATGTTAAGGACAGACCATGAAACGTCCGGCCATCAAGATCTGCGGGCTCCGCAGCGAAGACACGATCGATCACGTCATCCGTCGCGGCGCGAGCCATGTCGGCTTCATCTTCTTTGAGAAGAGCCCGCGCCATGTCGAGCCCGATATCGCCGCCGGCCTGATTGCGCATGTGCGCGGCCGCGCGAAAACGGTCGCCGTTTCCGTCGATGCCGACAACGATCTCCTGGAGGAGATCGTCTATGCCGCCCGCCCCGACATGCTGCAGCTTCACGGTCACGAGACGCCCGACCGGGTGGTGACCATCAAGGCGCTGTTCGGCCTGCCGGTGATCAAGGCGTTTTCGCTGCGCACGCCTGAAGACCTTGCCCGGGTCAGCGACTATGACGGTGTCGCGGATCATCTGCTTTTTGACGCAAAACCGCCCGTAAACGCAACGCTTCCGGGCGGAAATGGGGTGACATTCGATTGGCGCTTGCTTGCCGGCTGGCGCCCGACTATTCCCTATTTCCTGTCGGGCGGTCTTTCGGCGGACAATGCGGCCGCGGCGCTTCATGAAACCGGTGCGCCGGGGCTCGATGTTTCCTCCGGCGTCGAAAGCGCGCCCGGGGTGAAAGACGCCGCCCGGATCGATGCCTTTTTTGATGCCGTTGACGCTGCCTATGCAACGGCCTGATGGAGAATGACCGTGAACGAGACCCCGAAGCTGAATTCCTTCAAATCCGGACCTGACGAGACCGGTCTGTTCGGCATTTTCGGCGGCCGTTTCGTCGCCGAGACGCTGATGCCGCTGATCCTCGAACTCGAGGCCGAGTGGGAAAAGGCGAAGACCGATCCGGCCTTTCAGGCGGAGCTCACCTCGCTCGGCAAGCACTATATCGGCCGGCCGAGCCCGATCTATTATGCCGAGCGGCTCACCGAGCATCTCGGCGGCGCGAAGATCTACTTCAAGCGCGAGGAACTGAACCACACCGGCTCGCACAAGATCAACAACTGCATCGGCCAGATCCTGCTCGCAAAACGCATGGGCAAGACCCGGATCATCGCCGAGACCGGAGCCGGCCAGCACGGCGTGGCCTCGGCCACCGTCGCCGCCCGTTTCGGACTGCCCTGCGTGGTCTATATGGGCGCCACCGATGTCGAGCGGCAGGCGCCGAACGTGTTCCGCATGAAGCTTCTGGGCGCCGAGGTGAAGCCGGTAACGGCAGGACACGGCACGCTCAAGGATGCGATGAACGAAGCCTTGCGCGACTGGGTCACCAATGTCGACGATACCTATTACCTGATCGGCACGGCGGCAGGCCCGCATCCCTATCCGGAAATGGTGCGCGATTTTCAGTCGGTGATCGGCATTGAAGCGCGCCAGCAGATCCTCGAAGCCGAGGGCCGACTGCCCGATCTCGTCATTGCCGCCGTCGGCGGCGGCTCGAACGCGATCGGCATCTTCCATCCCTTCCTGGATGATCCGGAGGTCAGGATCGTCGGCGTCGAAGCCGGCGGCAAGGGGCTTGGCGGCGAGGAGCACTGCGCCTCGATCACCGCCGGCGCGCCCGGCGTGCTCCACGGCAACCGCACCTATCTGCTGCAGGATGGCGACGGCCAGATCAAGGAAGGCCATTCGATCTCGGCCGGCCTCGACTATCCGGGCATCGGTCCCGAACATTCCTGGCTCAACGATATTGGCCGCGTCGACTATGTGCCGATCATGGACACCGAGGCGCTTGAGGCGTTCCAGTTGATGACCCGTCTCGAGGGCATCATCCCGGCGCTCGAGGCAAGCCATGCGATCGCCGAAATCGTCAAGCGAGCGCCGAAGATGGGCAGGCAGGAGATCATCCTCGCCAACCTTTCCGGCCGCGGCGACAAGGACGTGCATACGGTGGGCAAGATTCTCGGAATGGAGATGTAGGCATGAGCCGGGGGGAAATGATCGAGGAAGTGTCGGAACTGGCGGAAGCGCTGTTCGAGATCATCGAGGAGGAGGATGACGGCAGCAACGATGTCCGCCGTGCGGTGATCGAGGCGCTGGCGCATCAGAACCTGTTCAACATCGAGATGGTCTCGGCGCTGAACGCTCTTGCGGCTGGCGGCAATGCCTCGGCCGAGATCGACAGCCTCGTGCTGAACATGAAGTCCGTCCATAAGTCGCTGGTGGAGGCGATTTCGGCCTGGTCGGACGAGGCAACGCAATAGCACGCAGGGCCGGCGCGCCGCTCGCAGATTATTTCGCATCGAAGATGCCACGGAGTAGAGTATGACCGAACGTATGGAAAAACGCTTTGCCGCGCTGAAGACCGAGGGCCGGCCGGCGCTGATCACCTATTTCATGGGCGGCGATCCGGATTTCGATACCTCGCTCGCCATCATGAAGGCGCTGCCGAAGGCCGGCGCGGACGTGATCGAACTGGGCATGCCGTTTTCCGATCCGATGGCCGATGGCCCGTCGATCCAGATGGCGGGACTGAGGGCGCTGAAGGGCGGCCAGACGCTGGCCAAGACCCTGGAACTTGCCCGGAGGTTTCGCGAAAGCGACGCCGATACCCCGATCGTGATGATGGGCTATTACAATCCGATCTATATCTACGGCGTCGACCGCTTCATCGCAGATGCGCTGGAAGCTGGCATTGACGGGCTGATCATCGTCGACCTGCCGCCGGAAATGGACAATGAACTCTGCATACCGGCACTCGCGGCGGGTCTGAACTTCATCCGGCTTGCGACCCCCACCACGGACGGCAAGCGCCTGCCTGCGGTTTTGAAGAATACCTCCGGCTTCGTCTATTATGTCTCGATGAACGGGATCACCGGCTCGGCGCTGCCCGACCCCTCGCTGGTAGGCGCTGCGGTTGCGCGCATCAAGGCGCATACCGATCTGCCGGTCTGCGTCGGCTTCGGCGTCAAGACCGCCGAGCATGCCCGCCTGATTGGGGCGGCCGCAGATGGCGTGGTGGTGGGAACCGCGCTGGTCAACCAGATCGCCGGCAGCCTGACGGCCGATGGCAAGGCAAGCAAGGATACGGTCGATGCGGTTTCGACCTTCGTGAAAGGCCTTTCAAGCGGGGTGCGGGACGCGCGCCTTGCAGCCGCCGAGTAAATCTGGCACACGGCAGGCAAAGAAATTCAGGAGGTTCATGTGGTGAACTGGATTACCAATTACGTGCGGCCGCGGATCAATTCCATGTTCGGCCGCCGCGAGGTGCCCGAGAATCTGTGGATCAAGTGCCCCGAAACAGGCGCCATGGTGTTTCATACCGATCTGGAAGAAAACAAGTGGGTGATCCCGTCTTCCGGCTATCACATGAAGATGCCGGCGCGCGCGCGCCTTGCCGATCTGTTCGATGACGGCGCCTATGAGGATCTGCCGCAGCCGAAGGTGGCGCAGGATCCGCTGAAATTCCGCGATTCCAAGAAATATATCGACCGTCTGAAGGAAAACCGCGCCAAGACCGACCAGGAAGACACGATCGTCGCCGGTCTCGGCACGCTCGAGGGTCTGAAACTCGTTGCCGTTGTGCAGGAGTTCAAGTTCATGGGCGGCTCGCTCGGCATGGCCGCGGGCGAGGCGATCATCCAGGCCTTCCAGCGCGCGATCGACGAAGGCTGCCCGCTGGTGATCTTCCCGGCGTCCGGCGGCGCGCGCATGCAGGAGGGCATCCTGTCGCTGATGCAGATGCCGCGCGTGACGGTGATGATCGAGATGATGCGCGATGCGGGCCTGCCCTATGTCGTTGTGCTGACCAACCCGACCACCGGCGGCGTTTCGGCTTCCTATGCCATGCTCGGCGACCTGCATATCGCAGAACCCGGCGCCGAGATCGGTTTTGCCGGCCGCCGCGTGATCGAGCAGACCATTCGCGAACAGTTGCCGGACGGCTTCCAGACGGCGGAATACCTGCTCGAACACGGCATGGTCGACATGGTCGTCAAGCGCCATGATCTGGCCGAGACGCTGGCCAGGCTTTTGAAGATCATGACCGGGTCCCCGGCAACGCCCGCAAACGCGTTGTTGGAAGGACCGCAGTCGCCGCAGGCGATCTCCGAAGAGATGCCCCGCGCCCCGCTTCCTGCGGACGAAGCTCCGGTGCAGCAGGCCTGAGAAAGATGAAGGGAGCCGCCGCCCGCCAGAGGCAGCGGCGACCGTCCGCACCGGACGGAATAAAAAGGGTGCGAAGACGCCCCGGCGGGAGACGCCCGCAGAATCGGATCAATCATGGACAACCAGTCATTCGGCGCTGCCGAGCGCGTGATCGAGCACCTGATGCAACTGCATCCGAAGGGCTTCGATCTGTCGCTTGAGCGGATCCGGGTTCTGCTCGAAAAGCTCGGCAATCCGCATCTCTCCCTGCCGCCGGTGATCCATATCGCCGGCACCAACGGCAAGGGTTCGACGACCGCCTTCTGCCGGGCGCTGCTGGAGGCCTCCGGCCTTTCGGTCCACGTTCATTCCTCGCCGCATCTGGTGCGCTGGCACGAGCGCTTCCGCATCGGCGGGCCGGGCGGCGCGAGCGGCTATGTCGACGACATGCTGCTGGCCGAAACGCTCAGCCGCGTCGAGGCCGCGAATGGCGGGGCCAAGGCCACCGTGTTCGAGATGCTGACGGCGGCGACGTTCGTGCTGTTCGCCGAAATTCCCGCCGATGTGGTGATCCTGGAAGTTGGCCTCGGCGGCCGGTTCGATGCCACCAATGTCATCGACAGGCCCGCCGTTTGCGTGGTCATGCCGATCTCGCTCGACCACCAGGCCTATCTCGGCGACCGGGTGGAACTGATCGCGGCGGAAAAGGCCGGCATCATGAAGCCCGGCGTGCCGGTGGTGATCGGCCAGCAGGAATATGAGGCGGCCGAGGAGGTGCTGATCGCCAGCGCCGACCGGCTCGGCTGTCCGCTTCACGTCTATGGCCAGGATTTTTCCGCCCATGAGGAACATGGCCGCCTTGTCTATCAGGATGGCGACGGTCTGATGGACCTGCCGCTGCCGGCTCTGCCGGGACGTCACCAATATGCCAATGCCGCCGCCGCGATCTCGGCCGTCAAGGCCGCCGGTTTCACGCTGGAGGAAAAGGCCGTCGAAACGGCCATGCGCTCCGTGTTCTGGCCCGCGCGCCTGCAGCGGCTGACCGTGGGCGACCTGGTGACGGCGGCTCCGGCGGGGTCGGAAATATGGCTCGACGGCGGCCACAATCCGGGCGCCGGAGAGGTCATCGCCGAGGCGCTGGCGGGCTTCGAGGAGCGCGATCCGCGTCCGCTGTTCCTGATAATCGGCATGATCAACACCAAGGACCCGTTCGGCTTTTTCGAACATTTCGCGGGCCTTGCGACCTATGTCTATTGCGCGCCGATCAAGGGCACGGAGGCCTCGATCGACCCCGTCGCGCTGGCATCCTCTGCGGCCGATGCCGGTCTTTCCGCCGAGCCGGTGTCCTCGATCGGCGAGGCGCTGGCGGCGATCTGCATGCGCGCGCGCGCCGACCAGCCGGCACCGCGTATCCTGATCGGCGGCTCGCTCTATTTCGCCGGCAATGCGCTTGCCGAAAACGGAACGCCGCCACTATAGATTCTCTATTTTGACGCGTCGGGTTAACGAAAAACCGGATTCCACTTTTTCGCCCGACGCTTCAGGGCCTTTCAGATTCGAACGTCGATGCCCTCGGCTTCCAGCTTTTCCAGCGCCAGTTCGGCAAAGGTCAGCCGGTCGGCGGCGTTGCGGGCGAAGGCAAGGGTCAGCACCTTGCGCCGGGCCGGGGCGAGCCGGTGTTCCGGCGCGGGGCGGATCATCTCGGCGCCGTAGCGATCGGCAAGCAGCAGGCCGCAATCCTCGGGGAAGATATCGAGCGGCACATCGGCATGGGTGGCGAAGAACAGCCTGTCGCAATATTCGCGGTATTCCGGCCATTTCCGGTCGACGCGGAAATCCTCGATCGAGGTCTTGATCTCGATGATCCAGATCTCGCCCTTTTCCGAAAGGCAGATCAGGTCGGCGCGCCGGCCGCTTCTCAGCGTCATCTCGGCGATTGCGGAAAGGCGCATGTGTTTCAGCAGATGCTGGACGCCGCGGCGCACCATGATGGCGCGGTCCGACTGGCGGCCGTCCGCCGTCGGGTTTTTTCCATGTAGATCGACAATCGCCATGGAACTTCCTTTCATTCGATGCATTTTCACAACAGCGCTGCGGCCTTGGCGCGCGATTCACACCTCCCGCCAGTACCAGAGCTTGTGTTGCAACCAAATCTTAACCATAAGCTTCTATCACTTGCTTATTATCACCTTTTGTTCCACGCCGTGAGACCGCCCATGCACATTCGAACCCTTTTCCTGGCAATCTCGCTGACGGGCCTGCTCGCAGCCGCTGGCTGTACCACCACGAACAGTTCGTCAACGGTGATGGCGCCGATCTCAGCCTATGCGGCGACCAGTGACGACGGCGTCGACCTGCCGCGCGTGCCGATCACCCAGGTTGACGACAAATATCGCCGCCAGATCATCAACTACCAGACCGACGAGGCCCCCGGCACGATCATCGTCGATACCAGGGAACGGCTGCTTTATCTGGTGCTCGAGGATGGCAAGGCCTTGCGTTACGGCATCGGCGTCGGCCGCGACGGCTTCCGCTGGTCGGGCGACGCCTATATCGGCCGCCGCGCCGAATGGCCGACCTGGTATCCGCCGCAGGCCATGATCAAGCGCCAGCCGGAGCTGAAGGAATATGCCGGCGGCATGGAGCCCGGCGTGATGAACCCGCTCGGCGCGCGCGCGCTCTATCTCTACAAGAACGGCAATGACACGATGTTCCGCATCCACGGCAATCCGGACTGGACCTCGATCGGTCAGGCCGTCTCGTCCGGATGCATCCGCATGATCAACCAGGACATCATCGATCTCTATGCCCGCGTCGATCCCGACAAGCGCACCAAGGTGATCGTGCTCGAAGGCTGAGCAGGGACGAGACGACATTTGGTCTGCCGGTTCAGCGCGCACCTGCCAGGCTGGTGACGCAGGAATTACACCACTCTCAGAGTCATGCTCTGATTTGATCCGAGCATCCAGGCCGCACGGTGAACGTCGCCTGGACCCTCGGGTCAAGCCCGAGGGTGACCCGAAAAAAGCGAGATGCCGATAGAAAAAGGCGGCTCCTACGCAGGGCCGCCTTTTCTTTTTATGACGTTCGCAGGCCACCGACTGATCGACCGCCCCCGTCAGGCCTCAGTAGCGGTAGTGTTCCGGCTTGAACGGACCCTCAGGCGTCACGCCGATATAGGCGGCCTGTTCTTCCGACAGCACCGTCAGCTTCGCGCCGAGCTTGTCGAGATGCAGGCGGGCGACCTTTTCGTCGAGATGTTTCGGCAGAACGTGGACCGTGTTTTCGTACTTGTCGTGGTTCTGGAAGATTTCCATCTGGGCCAGCACCTGGTTGGTGAACGAGGCCGACATCACGAAGGACGGATGGCCGGTGGCGTTGCCGAGGTTCAGCAGGCGACCTTCCGACAGAAGCAGGATGCGCTTGCCGTCGGGAAACGAGATCATGTCGACCTGCGGCTTCACATTGGTCCATGTGTAATTGCGCAGCGAGGAAATCTGGATCTCGTTGTCGAAATGGCCGATATTGCCGACGATCGCCATATCCTTCATCGCGCGCATATGCTCGATGCGGATGATGTCCTTGTTGCCGGTGGTGGTGACGAAGATATCCGCGCTCGCGACCACGTCTTCCAGCAGCACCACTTCAAACCCGTCCATCGCCGCCTGAAGCGCGCAGATCGGATCGGCTTCCGTCACCTTGACGCGGGCACCCGCGCCGGAAAGCGAGGCGGCCGAGCCCTTGCCGACATCGCCGTAACCGCAGACGACGGCGACCTTGCCGGCCATCATCACATCGGTTGCGCGGCGGATGCCGTCGACCAGCGATTCCTTGCAGCCATACTTGTTGTCGAATTTCGACTTGGTGACCGAATCATTGACGTTGATCGCCGGGAAGGGGAGTTGGCCCTTCTTCGCAAGCTGGTAGAGACGGTTGACGCCGGTGGTGGTTTCTTCGGTCACGCCCAGAAGGGCTTCGCGCTGTTTGGTAAAGAAGCCGGGAGAGGCTTCCATGCGCTTTTTGATTTGCGCGAACAGCACTTCCTCTTCCTCGGAGCCGGGCTTCGACAACACGTCCTCGCCGGCCTCGGCGCGGGCGCCGATCAGGATATACATGGTGGCGTCGCCGCCATCGTCGAGGATCATGCTCGACTGACCGCCATCGGTCCACTGGAAGATCTGGTCGGTATAGGTCCAGTATTCCGCAAGCGTCTCGCCCTTGACGGCGTAGACCGGCGTTCCGGAAGCGGCAATCGCGGCGGCGGCATGGTCCTGGGTGGAGAAGATGTTGCAGGAGGCCCAGCGCACATCGGCGCCAAGCGCCTTCAGCGTCTCGATCAGCACTGCGGTCTGGATCGTCATGTGCAGCGAACCGGAAATACGTGCGCCCTTCAGCGGCTGGCTGTCGCCGAATTCGGCGCGCGCGGCCATCAGGCCCGGCATCTCGGTTTCGGCAATGTCGATTTCCTTGCGGCCGTAATCGGCAAGCGCGATATCGGCGACGAGATAGTCGTTTGTCATCTGAAACTCCGGAATAGGCAGGCCGAAACGCCCGCAGGTTTTGATCCTTTACTACCAGCAAGCGTCCAAGCTGACAAGAAAGACATAAAGAAATCTTTATGTCTTTCTGTCGCAAGTCATCTGACGGATTTTAGATCTTCGCGGCATCGTTGCAGGATTTCGAGCCGGCGATACTGGCCGGCATAGTAGTCCGAAAGCGCGGGGTCAGGTTTAATCTCCAACGGCGCGGCCTGCATGGTTCGCGCTGCAGCACCGAGGCTGTCGGCGAGGCCCGCGGCGGTTGCGGCGTGGATGGCGGAGCCGAGCAGGACGACGTCCTCGGTGGGCGATATCGCCACCGGCAATCCGGTCGCATCGGCATAAAGGCGGGTCAGCAGCGGGTTGCGCCTGTGGCCGCCGGCAAGATGTAGCCTCGTGGCGGGAATGCCATTCTCTGTCAGCAAAGCGAGGATCTGCCGGAGCGACAGGGCGATCGCCACCGAGGCGCGCCAATAGAGCCGGCAGAGCCCGTCGAAACTTCCGTCGAGCGTCAATCCCGCGACCATGCCGGTCATCGAGGGATCGGCGAAGGGGGAACGGCTGCCGTGAAAATCGGGCAGGATGTCGAGGCCGTCGGCAAAGCCGGGGCCATGTTCGGCAAGCATTTCCTCGATCCGGGCAATCACCCGACCATGCTGCTCCTCGGTGGCGATGCCGCCGGCGCTGTGGACTTCCAGCAGGTGGTTGAGCAGGCCGCCGGTCGCCGACTGGCCCGCCTCGAACAGCCATTTCCCGGGATAGAGCGCGGAAAAATAGGGTCCCCAGAGGCTTGGCGCGAAGGCGGGCCGGCCGGCATAGCCGACGATGCAGCTCGATGTGCCGCCGATCAGGGCGAGTTCGCCATCGGCTTTCAGGCCGGGCGGCGGCAGCGCGCCGAGCGCGCCGGCATAGGCATCGATGAGGCCAGCGGCGACCACCACGTCGTCGTCCAGCCCGAGATCTCGGGCCGCCGCCGCCGTCAGCCGTCCCGCAGCATCCCCCGGCGCCAGCACGGATGCCGGGACGCCCGCCTTGTCGCGCAGGTCGGACAGGCCTACCCGGTCCAGAAGGTCGCCCGGCCAGGGAAGAACGTGATCGCCGCGATAGAACCATTTGGCCGCAAGTGTGGACAGCGACCGCCGATCGTTGCCGGTGGCGCGGAAGGTGAGGTAATCGGCGAGGTCGAAGAAGGCGCCGGCCTGATCCCATAGGTCCGGCCGGTGGCGCTTCAGCCATGCCAGTTTCGGAACCTGCATTTCCGGCGACACCGAGCCGCCGGAATGGCGCACCGCCTCATGGTCGAAACCGCTGAGAAGCGCTGCCTCATCGGCGGCGCGGTGATCGAACCAGGCGATGGTGTCGAACGGACCGGTGTCGTCTTCGGACAGCGCCAGCGGGCGGCCGTCGCGCCCCAGAAGCACCAGCGAGCAGGTGGCGCCGAAGGCGAGACCCGCGATCCTTTCGGCCGCGATGCCGGCTGCCTTGCGGGCCGCGACCACTGCGCCCGCCGTCATCTGCCAAATGTCTTCGGAGCAATATTCGCCGCGCCGGGGGCCGGCACGTTTCAACCGCAGCGGAGCGGCCTCGCGGGCAAGCATTACGCCTGCAGCATCGAACACGCCCGCCCTGACGCTTGCCGTGCCGACATCGACCGCAATCACATGATCGCGCATCCCGGTCGCTCCTACCCTTGATTTTTCCGTCAGACTTTTGCCGCACGTTGGACGAGAATGTCCATGGCGTCAAACATTAGGTCGGGGTCAAGCGCCGCGATCTGCGCACGGTAGTCGGATGATTGTGCGTGGCTGGCGCCGACATAGGCGAAAACCCGCATGCCCGCGGCCTTCGCCGCGGCAATACCCGCGAGGCTGTCCTCGATCACCAGACATTCCTCCCGCGACCGCTTCATCCGGCTTGCCGCGTAAAGGAAAAGATCCGGCGCGGGCTTGCCGTTCTCCACCATCGAGGCGGAGAAGATCGGCGGTTCGAACCGGGGCAGAAGCCCCGCGATCTCCAGCGAAAGCCGGATGCGCTCGGGTTGGGACGAGGAGGCAACGCACCAGCCATAGCCTTCCGCCGCAAGTGCTGTCCAGGCTTCGGCAATGCCCTCCGTCGGCTTCAGATCGCGGCGGAAGCGGGCGTAGAGTTCGCGTCTCAGCCGCTCCAGAAACCCGTCGCCAAGCGTCGCGCCGAAATCCTGCTTGACGACTGCAAGCATGGTGGCAAGCGAGCGGCCGAGAAAAAGCCGCCGCGCATCCTCATCGCAAATGCTGATGCCCTCGGTGGCCAGCGCCTCCCGCAAGACCGCGAGCGAAATCGGCTCGCTGTCGACCAGCACCCCGTCGCAATCGAAAATGATGAGCGGCTTTGCGGCCATGAGGCTCCTGATTGCGGCGCTACTCCAGATCGCCGTCGATATAGCGCTTCAGCGTTTCGGCGGTGCCACGGGTGCGCAGGCTCGTCAGCGCCCCGGTGAACCGCTTCACGAATTGCGGATTGTCGGCAACGGCGCCGAAGATATCACGCTCTTCCAGGAAACGCGTCGGATTTTCCCGCGAGGCAAGGGCTGCCGCATGGAGGCGGTCGGCGGCCTCGTCGTTGAACCTGATTTTGCGTCCGCTGTCCGACGTGCCCTCGAAATAACGGCACCACAGGGCCGAAACCAGAGCCAGGCCGGTGACGTCGAGTCCCTTTTCCAGCCGTGCGGCTGTCGACGGCAGCACGAATTTCGGCTGGCGATTGGAGCCGTCGAGCGCAAGCCGCTCGATCGTGTCGCCGATCTTGGGGTTGGCGAAGCGGCGCGCGATCAACTCGTAATAGGAGGTGAGATCGGTATCGGGCACCGGCGGCACGATCGGGATGATCTCATCCTTTTCGAGCTTTTCGAGGAAGGCGGCGATCAACTCGTTCTCCATCGCCTCGTGCACGAAGTGAATATCGAGCAGTTCGCCCGGATAGGCGATCGCGGCGTGGCCGCCGTTCAGAATCCGCAGCTTCATGATCTCGTAGGGGCTGACATCCTCGACAAAGGTGACGCCGACCTCTTCGAGCGCCGGGCGGCCGAGCGGGAAATCATCCTCCAGAACCCACTGTCTGAATTCCTCGCAGAACACCGGCCAGTTGTCGGCGATGCCGTATTCCTCCGCGGCGATCTTTCGCTCGCGCTCGCCGGTGGCGGGCGTGATGCGATCGACCATGGCGTTGGGGAAGGCGACGTTTTGCCGGATCCAGGCGGCGAAATCCGGATCGGAGCGTTCGGCAAGGCCCGAAACCGTGGCCCTGGTGACCGCGCCGTTATGGGGAATATTGTCGCAGCACATCACAGTGAAGGGCTGAACGCCTGCGGCACGGCGCTTCTTCAAGCCGGCAATGATCAGGCCGAAAGCGGTTTTCGGCGCATCCGGATTGTTGCCGTCGGCCACGATCGCCGGGTGTCCGGGATCGAACCGGCCGGTCGCCGGGTCGATGAAATAGCCGCCCTCGGTCACGGTCAGCGAGACGATCCGGATCGCCGGGTCGGCAAGCTGCTCGATCATCGCGGCAAAATCCGGCGGCGCGATCATGTCGATCATCGCGCCGGTAATGGTGGCGCTGCTCGAATGCGCTTCCTGGTCGACCACCGTGGTCAGGAAATCCTGGCCCTTCAGCGCGTCGCGCATCTTCGCATCCCCCGGCATCACGCCGGCGCCGATGATCGCCCAGTCGTGATCGCGGCCCTTGTTGAACAGCTCGTGCAGATAGACCGCCTGATGGGCGCGGTGAAAATTGCCGACGCCGAAATGGACGATGCCGGGCGAAAGATCGTCGCGGGCATAGGTCGGCACGGCCGCCTTGTCCGCGTGGTCCTTGATTGTATTAAGAGAAAGTGCCTTGGTCATTGTTCTATCCGATCTTCGCATTCCGGGCATGCGCGCCGCTCATGGCGCCCATGCGGTATTTCCGCGCTTCCTGCCGCTTCGGGTGCGCCCTAGAGCGCCAGCCCCTTGTCGTCGAAGCGGTAGATCCGCTCCGGATCGGGGGTGACATGGACAACATCGCCATGGCGAACCGGAAAGTCCCCGTTCACGCGCGCGGTGACCTGCCCGATGCCCGCGACATCGATGTGCAGGAATGTGTCCGAGCCGAGATGTTCGGCGACCACGACCTTGCCCTGCCAGGTTCCGCTTTCGGTTGACAGCGTCAGATGTTCCGGCCGCACGCCGATCGTGTGGGCGTTGTAGCCTTCCGCATCCTTGCCGGTGACGAAGTTCATCTTCGGCGAACCGATGAAACCGGCCACGAACAGGTTGGCAGGCTTGCGGTAAAGCTCCAGCGGCGAACCGACCTGCTCGATATTGCCGGCTCTGAGCACCACGATCTTGTCGGCCATGGTCATGGCCTCGACCTGGTCGTGGGTCACATAGATCGAGGTGGCATCGAGCGTCTGGTGCAGCTCGGTGATTTCAAGCCGCATGTTGACCCTGAGCGCGGCATCGAGGTTGGAGAGCGGCTCGTCGAACAGGAAGCACTCCGGATTGCGCACGATCGCCCGGCCGATCGCCACGCGCTGGCGCTGGCCGCCGGAAAGCGCGCGCGGCTTGCGCTCCAGATAGTCGGTCAGGTTCAGGATCTTCGCCGCGTCCTCGACCTTGCGGTCGATTTCCGCCTTGTCGATATTCGCCATCTTCAGCGGAAAGCCGATATTGTTCCTGACGCTCATATGCGGATAAAGCGCATAGGACTGGAACACCATGGCAAGGCCGCGCTTTGCCGGCGGCTTGTCGGTGGCGTCCTCGCCGTCGATCAGGATGCGGCCGCTGGTGACGTCCTCCAGCCCGGCGATCAGCCGCAGAAGCGTGGATTTGCCGCAGCCCGACGGGCCGACGAAAACGACGAATTCGCCGTCATTGATTTCGAGGTCGATCGAAGGGATGACCGCGGCCTCGCCGAAATGCTTGGAAACTTTTTCAAGTCTGATGCTGCCCATTGGTCCTGTCCTTATTTAACCGCGCCGAAGGTGAGCCCGCGCACGAGCTGCTTCTGCGAAAACCAGCCGAGAATGATGATCGGCGCAATCGCCATGGTCGATGCCGCGGAAAGCTTGGCGTAGAACAGGCCTTCCGGGCTCGAATACGAAGCGATGAAAGCTGTCAGCGGCGCCGCTTTCGAGGCCGTCAGGTTCAGCGTCCAGAACGCTTCGTTCCAGGCAAGGATGATGTTGAGGAGGAGGGTGGAGGCGATCCCGGGGATCGCCATCGGCGTGAGCACATAGACGAGCTCCTTGCCGAGCGTAGCCCCGTCCATCCGGGCAGCCTCGAGAATTTCGCCCGGAATTTCCTTGAAATAGGTATAGAGCATCCACACCATGATCGGCAGGTTGATCAGCATCATTATCACGATCAGGCCGGTGCGGGTGTCGAGCAGGCCGAGATCGCGGAAGATGATGTAGATCGGCACCAGCACGCCGACGGCCGGAAGCATCTTGGTGGAAAGCATCCACAACAGCACGTCCTTGGTGCGCGGCGTTGGCGAAAACGCCATCGCCCATGCGGCCGGGACCGAGATCAGCAGGCCGATCACCGTGGACCCGAGCGAGATTGCGACCGAATTCCAGAAATGGTGGAAATAGTTCGACCGCGCCTGCACCTCGACATAGTTCTCCAGCGTCCACTGGAAGAACAGGAAGGAGGGCGGCGAGGAAACGGCCTCGCCCTCCGTCTTGAAGCTTGTCAGAAACGTCCACAGGATCGGGAAGAAGATCAGAAACGCAATCAGCCATGCGAATGCGGTGAAGGCGATCTTCTTTTGCGTTGTTACCCGGCGTGCCATCGTCAGTCCTCCAGATTTTTGCCGATCATGCGAACCAGGAAGATCGCAACGATGTTGGCGAGAATGACGGCGATGATACCGCCGGCGGATGCTCCCCCGACATCGAACTGCAGCAATGCCTGCATGTAGACGAGGTAGGTGAGATTGGTGCTTTCCGTGCCGGGGCCGCCATTTGTGGTGACCAGGATCTCGGCGAAGATCGAAAGCAGGAAGATCGTTTCGATCAGCACGACCACGGTGATGGCGCGCGCCATATGCGGCAGTATGATGTAGATCAGGCGGTTCCAGGCATTGGCGCCGTCCATTTCGGAGGCTTCCTTCTGCTCCTCGGAAAGCGACTGGAGCGCCGTCAGGAGAATGAGCGTGGCGAATGGCAGCCATTGCCACGTCACGATCAGGCCGATCGATGTCAGCGGTATCGATGACAGAAAATCGACCGGCTGGACGCCCAGTAACCGTGCCAGCGAGGCAAACAACCCGTTGACCGGGTTCATCAGCATGTTCTTCCACACCAGCGCCGAAACGGTCGGCATCACGAAGAACGGCGCGATCACCAGAATGCGGACAATGCCTTGCCCGAACATCGGCTGATCCAGCAACAGCGCCAGCGCGATGCCGCCGACAACGGTTGCAAACAGCACGCCGCCCACCAGCATCAGCGTATTGCCGATCGCCTGGAAGAAGGCCGGGTCGGTCAGGAAGTACCGGTAGTTCATGAAGCCGGCGAAGCTCTCCATTCCCGGCATCAGCAGATTGTAACGCAGGAACGAGAAGTAGATCGTCATCGACAGCGGTATGATCATCCACAACAGGAGCAGAATGACCGAGGGCGCCATCATCAGCCGCGCCGCATTTCTGGTATGGGTCGTCGCCATTTTGGTGTTTCCCCGCAAAGTGGATCGTAAGGACGCCCGACCATGCCGGCGCCTCAACCGCGGTCGTTCCGCACCCTGTTCACGTCCGGCCGGGGCTGGCAGTCTGCAGGTGCGCAAAAACCGGTTTGGCCGCCGTCACTTCATGCGCGGCGGCCATCATCATTTCGGCTTGAACTCCGGGAGGCGACCGGACCCTGAGGCCCGGCCGCCCCGCGGAGGAAGGTTACTTGATGTAGCCGGCCTTCGTCATTTCACGCGTCGTCAGTTGCTGGGCGCTGCCGAGCGCCTGATCTGCCGTCACATTGCCGGCAAGCGCTGCCGAGAACTGCTGGCCGACGGCGGTGCCGATGCCCTGGAATTCCGGGATCGAGACGAACTGCGCGCCGGTATAGGGGATTTCCTGAACCGAGGGCTTGCTGGTATCGACCGCATTGATCGATTCCAGCGTCATTTCGGCGAACGGCGCGGCCTTCTGGTAATCCGCGTTCTTGTAGAGCGAGGTGCGGGTGCCGGGAGGCGCCGCGCGCCAGCCGTCCTGCTCGGCAACAAGGTCGGTGTAGTGCTTGGAGGTTGCCCAGGCGACAAACGCCTTGGCCGCATCCGCCTTGGTGGTCGAGGCCGGGATGGCGAGGTTCCACGACCACAGCCAGTTGCCGCGATTGCCGAGATCGCCCTTTTCCGGGAACAGCGCGAAGCCGACATTGTCAGCGACCTTGGATTCCTTCGGGTCGGTCACGAACGAGGCCGCGACGGTGGCGTCGATCCACATGCCGCACTTGCCCTGCTGGAACAGCGCCAGGTTCTCGTTGAAGCCGTTGGACGACGCGCCGGGCGGGCCGTAATTGTTCATCATGTCCAGATAGTCGGTGAGCGTCGCCTTCCACTCGTCGGTGTCGAATTGCGGCTTCCAGTCCATGTCGAACCAGCGGGCGCCGTAGGAGTTGGACATGGCGCCGAGAAACGCCATGTTCTCGCCCCAGCCGGCCTTGCCGCGCAGGCAGATGCCATAGATGCCGGCATCCTTGTCGGTCATCGCCTTGGCGGCAGCCATGATCTGGTCCCAGGTCGGCTCGGCCGGGATTTCGACGCCGGCCTTTTCGGCGAGATCGGTGCGGTACATCACCATGGCGCTTTCGCCGTAGAACGGGGCGGCATAGAGCTTGCCGTCAACAGAGAGGCCGCCGGCAATGGCCGGCAACAGGTCGGCTTCGTCGTAGTCGGCCGGCATGCCGGAGAGTTCCAGCAACCAGTTCTGCTTGGCCCAGATCGGCACTTCGTAATTGCCGATGGTCATGACGTCGTACTGGCCGCCCTTGGTGGCGATGTCGGTGGTGACCTTCTGGCGCAGCACGTTTTCCTCGAGCGTTACCCACTCGAGGTCGATGTCCGGATGCTGCGCGGTGAAATCGTCGGTGAGCTTCTGCATACGGATCATGTCGCCGTTGTTGACGGTGGCGATGGTCAGCGTTTCAGCAGAAGCGACGCCGGTCAGCGCGACCAGCGAGCAAGCGCCGAGTAGTAGCGAATGAAGTTTCATACTCGTTCCTCCCTCAGAATTGAGCAATAGCCTATGATGTGGGCAATTACTCACCTTATTGCCATGCGCTGTCAAGTGGGCGAATGCTCATACTTTGGGCGGATGCCGAAAAATTATTGTTTCGAAAGGGGAATTTTTCGGCACAGGCGAGGATAAGAATGTGCGCCCGCGGTGCGAGAGACAGCCGACGATTGACCGGTGAGGTGAAAAAATCCCCGGCACAAGGCCGAGGATGATTCCAAAAGGAAGAAACGGCATAAGCGCCGGTTCCAATCCTCAGATATCCAGATTTGCCACCGAAAGCGCATTTTCCTGGATGAAATCGCGGCGGGGTTCGACCTCGTCGCCCATCAGGCGCGAGAACAGGCCGTCGGCGCTGGTGGCGTCGGGGACCTTGACCTGCAGCAGCGAGCGGACATTGGGGTCCATCGTGGTTTCCCAGAGCTGCTCGGCATTCATTTCGCCAAGACCCTTGTAGCGCTGCATGGTCAGCCCCTTGCGGCCGGCCTCGAACACGGCTTCCAGCATGGCGCGCGGACCGTAGATCGTGAGGTCGCCATTCTTGCGCTTCAGAAGCGGCGGCTTCTCGTAAACCTCGAACAGGCGCTTCTGGAGCTGGTCGATATAGCGGGCATCGACCGAGCCGATCAGGCCCATGTCGATATTGGCGACTTCCTTGACGCTGCGCACCGTGCGCTCGAAGCGCAACCCACCATCCTCGCGCACGAAGCCTTCCCAGCCGCGCTCGGTCTCCTCGGCGACCATGTCCAGCCGGGCTGCGATATCGGCTGCGAGCCGTTCGGCCTCGGCCGGATCGGTGACCCGCTCGGCATTGAGCGCGCCGGCAATCGCCGCCTGCTCGACCACATGGCGATCGTAGCGCGAATGGATGCCTTCCATCAGGTTGCGCATGCGGATCGCATCGACGATCACCTGGCGCAGGTCCGGCCCGGCGCGCACCTCGCCGGAGCCGAGATGCAGCGAAGCTTCCTCGAGGCCCTGGTCGATCAGGTAGTCCTCGAGCGACTGCTCGTTCTTCAGGTACTGCACCGACTTGCCGCGCGTGACCTTGTAGAGCGGCGGCTGGGCGATATAGAGATGGCCGCGCTCGATCAGCTCCGGCATCTGCCGGAAGAAGAAGGTGAGCAGCAGGGTGCGGATATGCGCGCCGTCGACGTCAGCATCGGTCATGATGATGATCTTGTGATAGCGCAGCTTGTCCGGATTGTATTCGTCCTTGCCGATGCCGGCGCCGAGCGCCGTGATCAGCGTGCCGATTTCCTGGCTCGACAGCATCTTGTCGAAACGGGCGCGCTCGACGTTCAGGATCTTGCCGCGCAGCGGCAGGATCGCCTGGGTCTCGCGCGAACGGCCCTGCTTGGCGGAGCCGCCGGCGGAATCGCCCTCCACCAGAACCAGTTCGGACTTGGCCGGATCGCGGTTTGAACAGTCGGCAAGCTTGCCGGGAAGCGAGGCGATGTCGAGCGCGCCCTTGCGCCGCGTCAGTTCACGCGCGCGGCGCGCGGCCTCGCGGGCGGATGCCGCCTCTGCGACCTTGGTGACGAGGATCTTGGCGTCGTTCGGATGCTCTTCCAGCCACTGGCCGAGCGCTTCGTTGACGCAGCTTTCAACCACAGGACGGACTTCGGACGAGACCAGCTTGTCCTTGGTCTGGGACGAGAATTTCGGGTCCGGCACCTTCACCGAAAGCACCGCCGTCAGCCCTTCGCGGCAATCCTCGCCGGTCAGCGTCACCTTCTCGCGCTTCAGAATGCCGGATGTGTCGGCATAGGAGATCATCTGGCGGGTCAGCGCGCCGCGGAAGCCCGCCATATGGGTGCCGCCGTCGCGCTGCGGGATGTTGTTGGTGAAGCACAGCACGTTCTCGTGATAGCTGTCGTTCCACCACATCGCCACTTCGACGGTGATGCCGTCCTTTTCGATCGAGATCGCGATCGGCTCGCTCACCAGCGGTTTCTTGGCGTTGTCGAGATAGGCAACGAAGGCCGCAAGGCCGCCCTCATAATGCAGATCCTTCTGCACCAGCTCGGAATGACGCCTGTCGGTCAGAAGAATATGCACGCCCGAATTCAGGAAGGCGAGTTCGTGCAGGCGTTTTTCAAGCGTCGCGTAATCGAAATCGATCATGGTGAAGGTTTCGGAACTCGGCATGAAGGTGAGTTCGGTGCCGGTTTCGTCGCCCGCATCGCCGATCACTTCCAGCGGCTTGTCGGCAACGCCGTGGGTGAACGAAATTTCGTGCAGCTTGCCGGCGCGCTTGATCTTGAGCTTCAGCCATACCGAAAGCGCGTTGACGACGGAAACGCCGACGCCGTGCAGGCCACCGGAGACCTTGTAGGAATTCTGGTCGAACTTGCCGCCGGCATGAAGCTGCGTCATGATCACTTCAGCCGCCGAAATGCCCTCGCCGGTGTGAATGTCGGTCGGAATGCCCCGGCCATTGTCGGTGACCGAGACAGAACCATCGGGGTTCAGCGTCACGGTGACGAGATCGGCATAACCGCCAAGCGCCTCGTCGATGGCATTATCGACCACCTCGTAGACCATGTGATGGAGACCCGAGCCATCATCCGTATCGCCGATATACATGCCCGGCCGCTTGCGCACGGCATCCAGCCCCTTCAGAACCTTGATCGAATCGGCGCCGTATTCGGCGGGAACGCCGACGGCAATTTCTGGGGTTTCGCTCATAAACAGGTCTTTCCAAACTTGTTGGAGTGTGGGCGCGCGATGATGGCGCCGAATCACTGCCGCTTTTAGGCACCGATCCTAGGGGAAAAGCCTTTTTCACTCAAATCGATGGGCCTTCTTTTACAGTCAAATTGGGGATAAGCCCAGCCCGTTTCAATGGCGGGCGCGGCAAGGTCGGGATCGCACGGGCGATGTCCCGTTTCAAAGACGGATATTTCCGGCAAACGGGGACGCGGCAGCATAAATCTTGTGTATGCTATCGTCATGGCCCGGCGGTGCACTATCTGAAAGACTGGCCGCATCGCCAGCTTCCTTTCCGGTCGCCGGCGATGCGGCCGGACCAATTGTTCGCAGCCGCGCCGTTTGAAGGGTGAGACCCGGCGGTGCGGCAACCGGCCCGGCACGGGCCGTTTTGAGAGAGAGGGAACCGACATGAAACGCATTCTGACCTTGACCGGCGCATTGGCGCTCGCCGCCTTTACCGCGGCCCAGTCCGCCTCGGCGGCGCCTGTGGTCGTCTCCTCCAAGATCGACACCGAGGGCGGCGTTCTTGGCAACATCATTCTCCAGACGCTTCAGGCCAACGATATCCCGACGGAAAACAAGATCCAGCTCGGCGCCACGCCGATCGTCCGTCAGGCGATCACGGAAGGCCAGATCGACATCTATCCGGAATATACCGGCAATGCCGCCTTCTTCTACAACAAGGCCGACCTGCCGATCTGGAAGAATGCCGAGGAAGGCTATCAGGAGGCGAAGAAGCTCGACTATGACGCCGAGAAGATCGTCTGGCTGACGCCGGCCAATGCCAACAACACCTGGGCGATCGCGATCCGCAGCGAAATCGCCGACGACAACAAGCTGACCGATCTTTCCGAACTCGGCAAATATGTCGCCGACGGCGGCGACATCAAGCTCGCGGCCTCCTCCGAATTCGTGACCTCGCCGTCGGCGCTGCCGGCGTTCGAGGCGGCCTATGGCTTCCATCTGGGCTCCGACCAGCTGATCACGCTTTCGGGCGGCGATACGGCGGCAACGATCGCGGCCGCCGCCAAGCAGACCTCCGGCGCCAATGCCGCCATGGTCTACGGCACGGACGGCGGCATCGCGCCTTCCGGCCTGAAGGTGATGGAAGACGACAAGGGCGTGCAGCCGGTCTACCTGCCGACCCCGATCATCCGCGAGGCGCGCCTTGAGGAATATCCGCAGATCGCCGAAATCCTGAAACCGGTGTTCGAGGCGCTCGACCTTGAAACCCTGCAGGACCTCAACGGCCGCGTCCAGGTCGGCGGCGAACCGGCCGATGCGGTTGCCAGGGAGTTCCTGACGCTGAACGGGTTTGTGAAGTAAGAGCGGGGTTCCGGCCTCGCCGCAAAGCCCCCCAATAATCTCCCCCCTTGAGGGGGCGAATTGCATATGGGGCGAGCGGCTTGCTCCCAATACTCTCTCCCGCTTGCGGGAGAGATGCCCCGAAAGGGGCAGTGAGGGTGATGCAGCATGTCATCCCGTGAGAGCGTTCGTGAGGATAGATTCCCCCCTCACTGTCGCTTTCGCGACATCTCTCCCCTCCGGGGCGAGAAGGCCTGGGGGCTATGCGGTGAAGCCATATGCGATACGCTACCCTCAAAAGGGGGAGATTGAAGGAGCATATATCACCCCCGCCATAGTGGAATACCGACCGAAAGGCGGAATATGTCAGCCATCACCGAGACAGAGACGAGCACCGCCTTAAGGCTCGACAAGCTCGGCGTCATCGTCGCGGCGATCGCGCTCGTCGGCCTCGTCCTGCAGCCCTTTGCGCTGTCACGGGCCAACCGCATCGTCTCCGCAGATGGCGTGATGGTCTGGGCGGCGCTGCCGCTGTGGCAGGCGGTCGCGCTGATCGCCTTCGTGCTTGCCGTGGTCCTTGTCATTCTGATCAGGACGCCGGTGAACCTCCGGCTTGCCGCCAGCATCGCGGCGATTACAGCACTCGCCGTCATGGTCGGCAGGTCCGGCGCTTTTCTGATGCCGGACGACAATCCCTATGCCCGGATTTCGCCGGGCGGCGGCTTCTGGGTCATGCTGTTTGCGTTCTCGATCGCGATGGCGGATGCGATCGTGCGCAAGCAGCTTTCGCCATTGCTGCGCATCGCGTTCCTGGCGGCCGCGATGGCCGCGATCGGGGTCCTGCTGTGGTCCGGGGCCTGGGACGCGCTTTCGATCATCAAGGAATATGACAACCGCGCCGATGCCTTCTGGCGCGAGGGCCGCATCCATGTGGCGCTTGCCTTCGGCTCGCTTTCTGCGGCGACGGTGGTCGGCATTCCCGTGGGCATATTGTGCTTTCGCGCGCCGAAGGTGCGCGCCGGCATTCTCAACAGCCTGAACGTGTTGCAGACGATTCCCTCGATCGCGCTGTTCGGCCTGCTGATCGCGCCGCTTGCCTGGATCGGCCGCACCGTGCCGGGGGCGGCCGAAATCGGGATCGCCGGGATCGGCTTTGCGCCGGCGATCGTGGCGCTGTTTGCCTATTCGCTGCTGCCGGTGGTTTCCAACACGGTCGCCGGCCTCGACAGCGTGCCGCGCGATGCCCGGGAAGCCGCGCGCGGCATGGGCATGACCGGACGGCAATTGCTGTTCCAGATCGAGCTGCCGCTTGCCTTTCCGGTCATCCTTACCGGCATCCGCATCGTGCTGGTGCAGAATATCGGACTGGCGGTGATCGCCGGGCTGATCGGCGGCGGCGGCTTCGGCACCTTCGTGTTTCAGGGCATCGGTCAGACGGCGACCGACCTGGTGCTGCTCGGCGCGCTGCCGGTGGTCGGCATGGCGTTTGCCGCCGCCATCATTCTCGATGCGCTTGTGGAAATCAGCCAGACGAAAAGGGACCGCGCCCATGATTGAGATCGACGCCATCACCAAGGTCTACGGCGAGGCGCGCGCCGTGGACAATGTCTCGCTCACCGTCGAGCGCGGCGAACTTGCCGCCATCGTCGGCACCTCCGGCTCCGGCAAGACCACGCTGATGCGGATGATCAACCGGCTTGTCGAGCCCACCTCCGGCACGATCCGCATCGATGGCCGCGACAACCGCGAGCTGCCGGACTATGAGCTGCGGCGCGGCATCGGCTATGCCATTCAGGGCCACGGCCTGTTTCCGCACCGCACGGTCGCCGAGAACATCGCGACCGTGCCGAAACTCCTCGGCTGGGACAGGAAGAGGCGCGACGACCGCGTCGATGAGCTGCTGACCCTCTTCAACCTCGAGCCCGCGCTCTATCGCGACCGCATGCCGCAGCAGCTTTCCGGTGGCCAGAAGCAGCGCATCGGCGTTGCCCGCGCGCTTGCCGCCGAACCGGCGCTGTTGTTGATGGACGAACCCTTCGGCGCGCTCGACCCGATCATCCGCGCCAAGGCGCAGGAGGACCTGCTGAAGATCCAGCGACAGTTCTCCACCACCGTCGTGCTGGTGACCCACGACATGGACGAGGCCATCCTGCTCGGCCACCGGATCGCCGTGATGCATGAGGGCAAGCTTCTGCAATATGCGACGCCCGCCGAAATCATCGCCCATCCGGCATCCGATTTCGTCAATGAACTGCTCGGCACCGGCGACAAGGCGTTCCGCATGCTGTCGCTGACGGCCTCGGGGCAATTGGTGGAGGACGGCCCCGCCGAGGGCGCGCCGATTGCCGACACCGCGAGCCTCAGGGATGCGCTGGCGCAGATCCTCTGGTCCGGTCGCGATGCCGTGCCGGTGGAACGCGACGGGGTCATCATCGGCCGCATCACCCGCGAACAACTCCTGCTGCGGGCGGAAGGTCCGGCTTCATGAAGCTTGCCATGCTGACAAGGCTGGCGCTTCTGGCGCTGCTCGTGACCTTCATCGTCACGCCTCAGACGTTCGCGCCGGTGTTCGAGCCGTTCACCCGGAACGGCGCGCCGGCGATCTATACCCAGACCAGCATCCTGTCGCTGACGCTCAGCCATCTTGCGCTTGTGGGGCTGGCGACGCTCGCCGCGACGCTGTTTGCCGTCAGCCTCGCGATTGTCGTGACCCGGCCTTTCGGCGTCGAATTTCTGCCGCTATCGCGCTCGATCGCCAATATCGGCCAGACCTTTCCGCCGGTCGCGGTCCTCGCCCTTGCCGTGCCGGTGTTCGGTTTCGGGCCGGTCCCGACGCTGATCGCGCTGTTTCTCTACGGCCTGCTGCCGATCTTCGAGAACGCGCTGACGGGGCTCACCAACCTGCCGGGCAATGTCGCGGAGGCCGCGCGCGGCGTCGGAATGACGGGATGGCAGCGGCTGACGCAGGTGGAATTCCCGCTGGCGTTCCCCGTCATCCTCGCCGGCATCCGGCTTTCGGTGGTGATCTCGCTGGCAACGGCGACCATCGGATCGACGGTGGCGGCCAAGACGCTTGGCGAGGTCATCATTGCCGGACTTCTGTCCAACAACACCGCATTCGTGCTGCAGGGCGGCCTTGTGGTCGGCGTGCTGGCGCTACTCATCCATGACGGCCTGGTGATGGTCGAACGCGCCATGGCGCGGCGTACCGGGCGGCAGGGGTAGCGGAATAAAATCCCCGACTGCTGACAAAGCAATATGCTTTGACCATCATTTGTCATCAGCCCTTCGTTCTCGTGTCATGCTCGGGCTTGACCCGAGCATACATGCGGCTTATGTCATTGAATTTGCTAAGGTTTACAACGCCCCTGCCGAGCGTCCTGGATCCTCGGGTCAAGCACGAGGATGACGCGGAATGTGGGGAGACGTTGAAAGCAAACTGGAATCCTACGCCGCCTGAACCGTTTTCAGGACTTGGCATCCTCGAACCGCTGCCAGATACCGTCAAGCGCCTTCGACAGCGCCCGATAGGCCCCATCTTCCTTCAGATGCGCCAGCACCTGTTCGTTGGTGCCGCCGCGGGTGGCGGATTCTTTGGTGAGGTCGGCGAAGGAATGCTCCGGCGCATTTCTGGCCGTGGCGGCGAGCGCGTAGAAGACCGCGCCGGAAAACGCCCGGGCCTTGTCCTCCGGCACGTTCTTCGCGGCCAGCCAGTCGGAAATCGTCTCATAATAGGCGAATGCCCCGGCCAGTGTCGCGGTGGCGACGCAGAGCGCCTGATATTCCTCCGCCGTTTCGACCGCGACGGGCGTGCCGAGCGGTTCGAACAGGGCCACGACCTCCTGATGCGGCGGAAAGATCGGCGTCGGGCCGCCATGGAAGGCGACCGCAGGGAGCGGCGTCACCAGCGTGACCTTTTGCGCGGGCTTAACCAGTCTTTCGATCTGTTCCACGCCATAGGTCGCCATGAACGACAGCACATGATGGGCCGGGCCGAATTTGAGGCCTTCGAGAATTTCGCCGGCATCCTGCGGGCGCAGCGCCAGGCAGACCATCTCCGCTCCGTCGATGACATCCTGGTTGCTGCCCGCGACCGCGACATTGTCAAACCGTCCGGCAAGGTCGCGCGCGATCTCTTCATTGCGCGGCGAGACGAGGATCGTCGGCTTTTCGCCCTCGATCGTGGACAGGCCGGTAACGACGGCCCGGGTGATTTCGCCGGTTCCGATGAATCCGATTGTCATGGCGCGCTCCTTTGCTGTTTCGCCCGCACCATAGAAAGCATGCGCCGGTTTGAAAACGCCCGAGAGGAAAAAGAAGAGCCGCCGGTATGCGCCGGCGGTTCATTTTCTTGCGAAGTCCTCTTACCCAGTTCCGTCATGCCGGCCTCGAGCCGGCCTCCAGGGCTGCATGGCAATGCCCTTGCGACGAGATATGCCCGCCACATCGCCCTGGACCCCGGATCAAGTCCGGGGTGACGGAGAAGAAGGAGGGCTCTAGGCTGCGCGGGCGGTCTTCAGCGCATTGGTCCACCAGACGAGATCGTCGGTCATCGTCGTGGCGCTATCGATCAGATAGGGGAAATCCGCCATGGTCTTGCCTTCGCGCAGGATGCCGAGCAGTTCGCTCATGCCGATATGGACATTGTATTTCAGCGAGGCGACCTGAAGCTCGGCCAGGATCAGGCGCAATTGCTCGACCGCGCGGGCGCCGCCGGTGCCGCCATAGGCGATGAAGGTGGCGGGCTTGCGGTTGAATTCCTTGTAGGCATAGTCGAGCGCGTTCTTCAAAACGCCGGTCACGCTGTGGTTATATTCGGCGACGGTGAAGACGAAGCCGTCGAGGCTGTCGAGCTTTTCGCCCCAGCGGCGGGCAACCTCGTTTTCCGGCGGCACCCATGCCGGCGACATCTTCTCCTCGAAAAACGGCATCGGATAATCGCGCAGGTCGACGACCTCGAAATCCGCGTCGTCGCGGTCCTTGACGATGTCGAGATACCAGTTGAGCGGATGGTCTGCGAAACGCCCTTCGCGGGTGCTGCCGACGATGATGCCGATCCTGGGTCTGGTCACGGGAAACTCCTTGGTTATGAACAGTAACCAGGGAGATAATCGTAACCGGAAACGCCCGCAAGACGGCACTTTTTCATGCCTCGCTTACCTTCGGGTAACCGCGTCCTGCTTCGCCAGATCGAAGGCGATCTGCGAGCGATAGATGTCCTTGGCGTTTTCCTTGGTCCACATAAACAGCGGCAACATCGCCTGCTGCAGCCCGACGCCCCGCTCCGAAAGGGCATATTCGACACGCGGCGGAATGGTCGGATAAACGGTGCGGATCACGAGCCCGTCACGCTCAAGATTTCGGAGCGTGACGGTGAGCATCCGCTGCGAAATGCCGCCGATGGCGCGGTGCAGTTCCTTGAAACGGATCGGCTCGCCCTCCGCCAGAACGCGCAGCACAAGAATGGTCCACTTGTCGCCGATGCGCGATAAAAGGTTACTGATCGGGCGGCAGTCTTCCGGCAGGTGATCGGGATGCATGGCGGGCGCTCCGGTTACGTTTGGTGCGCAGGTTACCGGAACAACGGCCTATTACAAACAGGAACTTTCACTACAGTCTTCTTACTTTTGTGCGGCCGGGCAATTTTCGCGGACAATCTCGAGCGCCGTATCTGCGCCAATGCTGCTTATTAACCCGTTTTTCTTGTCGGTGCGAAAGGCTATATCATCCCCTTTCGCGTCGCTGAACAGCGTGGCAATCTCACGGGACTGAGCTTCGTCCACGATAAGAAGACTACCGAAACCTGGGATCTTCCCTGCAACGAAGCGGTATTTCACCACGCCTTGTCCTGCCCGAAATGACACCTCAGATGACGTATCGAACAGCATGAAACGTTCTGGCTGGAAGAAGAGAACAATTGCGCCTGACCTCGAACAGACGGCCCCAAGCGAAGCCTTGTCGAAATCGTCACCTACCTCCGAGACGATCGCCAGCGGCATGATGGTTCTGTCGAATGTATCCTGATGAAACTGTACGCTCCATCCCGGTTTCAGGTCATCCGCAAATGCCGTGACAGCAGTCAGCAGAAACAGGACTGCAAGAAACAACCGATACATGCTCCCTCCTCCCGGCCTTGAACGATAGAAGACCGGCAAAACGCCGGTCCCCATTATTGGGCAGCCAAGTCACGCAGCCTTCGTCCGGTTCTGCCGGTTCTCGATCAGGTCGTCGACGACGCCCGGATCGGCAAGGGTCGAGGTATCGCCGAGCGCGCCGAAATCGTCCTCGGCGATCTTGCGCAGGATGCGGCGCATGATCTTGCCGGAGCGGGTCTTCGGCAGGCCGGGGGCGAACTGGATCTTGTCGGGGGTCGCGATCGGACCGATCTCGGCGCGCACCCATTTGACCAGTTCCTGCCGCAGCGCCTCGTCGCCCTCATGATCGCTCATCAGGCTGACATAGCAATAGATGCCCTGGCCCTTGACCGGATGCGGATAGCCGACCACGGCGGCCTCGGAAACATAGTGATGCGAGACCAGCGCGCTTTCGATTTCCGCCGTACCCAGGCGGTGGCCGGAGACGTTGAGCACGTCGTCGACGCGGCCGGTGATCCAGTAATAGCCGTCCTCGTCGCGCCGGCAGCCGTCGCCGGTGAAATATTTGCCCTTGTAGGTGGAGAAATAGGTCTGGATGAAGCGGTTGTGGTCGCCATAGACCGAGCGCGCCTGTCCCGGCCAGCTATCGATGATGCAGAGATTGCCGTCGGCCACCCCTTCCAGCACCTTGCCGTCATTGTCGACGAGCTGCGGCTGAACCCCGAAAAACGGCGTTGTGGCGGAGCCCGGCTTCAGATCGGTCGCGCCCGGGAACGGGGTGATCATCATGCCGCCGGTCTCGGTCTGCCACCAGGTATCGACGATCGGGCAGCGCTCCTCGCCGACCACGCGGTAATACCACTCCCAGGCTTCCGGATTGATCGGCTCGCCGACCGAACCGAGCAGGCGCAGGCTCGCGCGCGACGACTTTTTCACCAGCTCGTCGCCGGCGCCCATCAGCGCGCGGATCGCGGTCGGGGCGGTATAGATGATGTTGACCTGATGCTTGTCGACCACTTCCCAGAACCGTCCGGCATCCGGGAAGGTCGGCACGCCCTCGAACATCAGCGTGGTGGCGCCATTGGCGAGCGGGCCGTAGACGATATAGGAATGTCCGGTGACCCAGCCAACATCGGCGGCGCACCAGAAGATCTCGCCATCCTTGTAGTCGAACACATATTCATGGGTCATCGAGGTCCAGACCAGATAACCGCCGGTGGTATGCAGCACACCCTTGGGCTTTCCGGTGGAGCCCGACGTGTAGAGGATGAACAGCGGGTCCTCAGCCTTCATCTTCACCGGCGGGCAATCGCCCTTGACGGTCTTGATCTCCTCGTGATGCCAGAGGTCGCGCCCGCGCGCCCAGCCGACCTTGCCGCCGGTGCGGCGGACACAGAGCACATGGTTGACCATGACATACTGCTTGGCGGCGATATCGATGGCGAGATCGACATTCTCCTTGAGCTGGATCGGTTTGCCGCCGCGCACGCCCTGGTCGCAGGTGATCACGAAGGTCGATTCGCAATCGACGATGCGGCCGGCCAGCGCCTCCGGCGAGAAACCCGCGAACACCACCGAGTGGATCGCGCCGATACGCGCGCAGGCGAGCATCGCATAGGCCGCCTCGGGGACCATCGGCATGTAGATCGTGACCCGGTCGCCCTTCTTGACGCCGTGCTTCTTCAGCACGTTCGCCATCCGGCAGACCTCGTCATAGAGCTGGTTGTAGGTGATCTTCTTATCGATATAGGGATTGTCGCCTTCCCAGATGATCGCGGTCTGTTCCCCGTGGGTCTTCAGGTGCCGGTCGATGCAGTTGTAGGAGACGTTGGTCTGGCCGTCCTCGAACCACTTGATCGAGACCCTGCCCTTGAACGAGGTATTCTTGACCTTGGTGTAGGGCTTGAACCAGTCGATCCTGCGGCCGTGCCGGTCCCAGAAGATTTCCGGCTCCTCGACGCTTTCCTTGTACCATTTGTCATATTTCGCAGCGTCGATCTTCGCGCGCGTGCTGGCCGATTTCGGCACCGGATAGGTTTTTGACGACATTCTTTCCTCCCAATAGCAATTCCAGGGGAACCGGTTCACCGTCCGGAATTGCGACAAATCAAATAAACGGGGGCATTTTCGCGATTCGAAGAAACGCGGAAAGGCTCCAAAACCGGGGTTCCTCCGTTGATTCCCATTCATACAGCCTGATGAGGCGAGTTCAATAAGACATTGGTCAATTGTCGTCTCTTGAATTGCAATCGCGCGGCTTTGGCTTTATATGAACGCCCATGATTTCCCGGAAATAGTGGCAAACACCCACGGACCGCGACCCCGGCGCGGACGATAGAAGGACTATATCCAATGGCGCAAAAGCTGCTTATGCCCAAGGCGACTGCCGTATGGCTCGTGGACAACACGGCCTTGTCGTTCGACCAGATTGCCGAACTGTGCGCGCTGCACCCGCTGGAGGTGAAGGCGATCGCCGACGGCGAGTCCGCGCAAGGCATCAAAGGCCTCGACCCGATCTCCACCGGCCAGCTTTCCCGCGACGAGATCGAGCGCGCGGAGAAAAACCCGAACCACAAGCTGAAGCTTTCCGAACCCAAGGTGCGGGTGCCGGAATCCAAGCGCAAGGGGCCGCGCTATACCCCGGTCTCCAAGCGCCAGGACCGTCCGAACGCGATCCTGTGGCTGGTGCGCAATCATCCCGAACTCAAGGATGCGCAGGTCTCCCGCCTCGTCGGCACCACCAAATCGACGATCGAGCAGATCCGCAACCGCACCCACTGGAACGCGGCCAATCTGACGCCGATGGATCCGGTGACGCTCGGCCTTTGCAGCCAGATCGATCTCGATCTCGAAGTCAGCAAATCCGCCAAGGATCGTCCGCTTCCCTCCGCCGAAGAGCTGGACAATGCGACGCTCGCCTCGGCCCATGAAACCGAAAATCTGAGTTCGGACAACGACAAGGGCATGTCCGCCGACGAGGTCTTCTCCCGTTTCGCCTCGCTTGGCAATTCGGTCAAGGATGACGAGGACGACGACGACCGGTAAGGCGCGTCCGGCTGAGGCTGGATCATTATCGATATATCGAGGGGGCGGAAGCCCCCTCTTTGCTGCCGGGCCGATTGACGGGGCATGGTCGCTCAGGCCGCGCGCTTGTCAAACGCGGCGCGGGCGCGGCTAATTTCATCCCCGTTTTCTTCGGTCCAGTTATAGAGCGCCAGAACATGCGCGCGCAGCGACAGCCCCAGCGACGTCAGCTCATACTCGACCCCGACCGGGGAGGTTGGCAGGACGTTGCGATCGACCACGCCATTGCGCTCGAGCTTGCGCAATGTATCGGTCAGCGCTTTCTGGCTGACGCCTTCAAGCTGCTTCCTGATCGCGTTGAACCGATGCGGGCCGTAACCGAGCATGGTCAGGACCATGATCGACCATTTGCCGGAAATCTGGTCGAGAATCTTCCGGTTGATGCAATCGACGTGGAATTTGGGACATTGCGACGGATCGTGAACCATGGTCACCTCATCTATACCTAGTCAAACCATAATGCCTTATTGACACTAGGTCCACAATTTATACCTATGCTGCCGAAAGTCCTCCCCAGACTGCAAAGGAAAGCAGATGTCCGCTCACTCAACCGAGGTCCTGTTCCGACCATTCAAGCTCAAATCGCTCGAACTGAAGAACCGGATCGTGATGGCGCCGATGACGCGCGGTTTTTCGCCCGAAGGCGTACCCGGTCAGAATGTCGCCGATTACTACCGTCGCCGCGCCGAAGGCGATGTCGGCCTGATCCTCTCCGAGGGGACGGTCATCGACCGCCCGACCTCCAAGAACCTTCCCGGCATTCCGAATTTTTACGGCGAAAAGTCGCTCGCCGGTTGGAAGAACGTGATCGACACCGTCCATGAAGCCGGCGGCAAAATGGGCCCGCAGATCTGGCATGTGGCCAACACCATCGCCTCCGCCGACTATCCGCCGAACCCGGACGAAACCGAAAGCCCCTCGGGCTTCGTCAAGCCCGGCGAGAGGCGCGGCCGCGCCATGAGCGAGGAGGACATCGCCGACACGATCGCCGCCTATGCCAAGGCTGCGGCAGACGCCGAGCGGCTTGGTTTCGACGTCGTCGAGATCCACGGCGCCCATGGCTACCTGATCGACCAGTTCTTCTGGCAGGGGCTGAACCTGCGCGACGACCGGTGGGGCGGCGCGTCGATCGCCGAGCGCGCCCGTTTCGGGGTCGAGGTGGTGAAGGCCGTTCGCGCCGCCGTTTCGCCCGACATGCCGGTGATCCTGCGTCTCAGCCAGTGGAAGCAGCAGGATTACGACGCCCGCATCGCCACCACGCCGGACGAGATGGCCGAATGGCTGGAGCCGCTGGTGGCGGCAGGCGCTGATATGCTGCATTGCTCGCAGCGCCGCTTCTGGGAAGCCGAATTCCCCGAAGTTGATGGCGAGGAAGGCCTCAACTTTGCCGGCTGGGCCAAGAAGATCACCGGCGTTCCGACGATCTCGGTCGGCTCGGTCGGCCTCAACGGCGCCGATTTCCTCGGCTGGTTCGGCGGCGCGGAGGCCGATGCCAGGACACCCGATCTCGCAAACCTGACGCGGCGGATGGAACGCGACGAGTTCGACCTGATCGCCGTCGGCCGCGCGCTGATCAGCGATCCCGAATGGGTGAAAAAGGTAAAAGCCGGCGAGACCGACAAGCTCGCCACGTTTTCACGTGAAACACTGGGCGAGCTCGCCTGAGCCTCGGCCGCTGGCTGATTTTCCGGCCGCCCGCATTCTGAACACAGCACCCGCATATGCTTCATGCGGGTGCCGAGCCGATCGGCCGCCCAAGCCATGGGGAATTGCATATGGCTTGCCGCATAGCCTCCAGATCTTCTCGCCCCGGAGGGGAGAGAGTATTGGGAGCAAGCCTTGATGCCCATATGCGATAGCCCTGCCACCCAAGCCATGTCCCGTCGCCTTTCTTTGTGCAAGCTGGTACCATTCTTCGACTTGGCAGCCTTCAATCTCCCGACGACAGGTTCCTGAAAAGACCATGCTTGACGAAGAAGACATCAGAACCCGGCTCCTCGGCCTCGAGCCCGGCGAATTTCACTTCCCCTCGCTCTATGGCGACGGCTGGAACCGGCTCTACATCGGCGACAAGGTGAAGATCGGGCGGGCGTTCCTGAATGCGGTGCGCAAGGGCAAATTCCCCGGAGTCGAAGACACCGGCCGCAAACAAGGCGGTGGAAGGGTCTATCTCAAGCGCGGCTGACGGTCAGGCCGAGTAATCCCGCTCGCCGAAGATCGCCGAGCCGACCCGCACGCTGGTGGCGCCAAAGGCGATGGCGATCTCGTAATCGCCGGACATGCCCATGGAGAGCTTGGGCACGCTGTTTTCAGTGGCGAGATCGGCGAGCAGCGCGAAATGAGGGCCGGGATTTTCACCGGCCGGCGGAATGCACATCAACCCCTCGATCCGAAGGCCGAGCTCGTCGCGGCAAAGCGCCAGAAAGGCTTCCGTTTCGCGCGGATCGATGCCGGCCTTCTGCGGCTCGTTGCCGGTATTGACCTGGACGTAGAGCTTGGGGGCCCTGCCCTGCTTTTCGATTTCCTTCGCAAGCGCGCGGGCGATCTTCTCGCGGTCGACGCTCTCGATCACATCGAACAGCTTCACCGCATCCTCGGCCTTGTTGGACTGCAGCGGGCCGATGAGATGAAGTTCGATATCCGGCGTCTCTTCCTTCAGCGCCGGCCATTTCTTCTGCGCTTCCTGCACCCGGTTTTCCCCGAAGACCCGCTGGCCGGCCGCAATCGCGGGGCGGATCGCGTCGGCTTCGTGGGTTTTTGAGACGGCGACGAGGGTGACGCCCGTGCGCTCGACCTCGTGTTCGGCGGCCCTGATCCGCCCCAGCACTTCTTCCAGATTTTCGCGCACACCCATGTCGTCACACCTCACATTTCCATTGCGGCGTCACCATATTGCAAAGGCCAGCGGCGAGGCAACGCCGGAAGGTCCGTTTCGGGGCCGTTTTGCTTGACGCTGAAGCGCTTTCATGGTGAAGCTCACCGCCAAAATCCCCAAGAAAAAGAACCGAGCAAATCCGACATGGCATCCGAACGTTATAATCCGCGTAAAGTCGAACCCCAGTGGCAGGGGCGGTGGAATGACGAGAACGTCTTCGTCACCGACAATGCCGACCCGCGCGAGACCTATTACGTGCTCGAAATGTTTCCCTATCCCTCGGGACGCATTCACATCGGCCATGTCCGCAACTACGCCATGGGCGACGTCGTTGCCCGTTACAAGCGGGCGCGCGGCTTCAACGTGCTGCATCCGATGGGCTGGGACGCCTTCGGCATGCCGGCGGAAAATGCCGCGATGCAGAACAAGGTCCACCCCAAGGACTGGACCTACGACAACATCGCCACCATGCGCAGCCAGCTGAAATCCATGGGCCTGTCGCTCGACTGGACCCGGGAATTCGCGACCTGCGATGTCGAATACTACCAGCGCCAGCAGCATCTGTTTCTGGACATGCTGGAAAAGGGGCTGGTCTACCGCAAGCAATCAAAAGTCAACTGGGACCCGGTCGACATGACCGTGCTCGCCAACGAACAGGTGATCGAGGGCCGTGGCTGGCGCTCGGGCGCGCTTGTCGAGCAACGCGAACTGGTTCAATGGTTCTTCAAGATCACTGACTTTGCCCAGGACCTGCTGGACGCGCTCGACACGCTCGATCACTGGCCGGAAAAGGTCCGGCTGATGCAGAAGAACTGGATCGGCCGCTCCGAGGGCCTGATGATCCGCTGGGATATCGCCAGCGGCAATGCCGGCGGCATGGAAGACGTCACCGTTTACACCACGCGTCCGGACACGATCTTCGGCGCCTCGTTCCTGGCGATCTCCGCCGATCATCCGCTGGCGAAGCAGGCGGCAAAGCACGATGAGAAGGTCGCGGCCTTCTGCGAGGAGACGCGGCGCGCCGGCACATCGCTGGCCGCGCTCGAAACCGCCGAGAAGAAGGGCGTCGACACCGGCATCACCGTGCGTCACCCCTTCGATGAAAACTGGGAACTGCCGGTCTATGTCGCCAATTTCGTGCTGATGGATTACGGCACGGGCGCGATCTTCGGCTGCCCGGCCGGCGACCAGCGCGACCTCGACTTTGCCCGCAAATACGACCTGCCGGTCACGCCGATCGTGATGCCGAAGGATGGCGATGCGGCGAGCTTCACCATTGGCGACGAAGCCTATACCGATGACGGCGTGATGATCAATTCGCGCTTCCTCGACGGTATGGGTACGACCGAAGCCTTTGAAACCATTGCAGAAAAACTGGAGGCTGAGACCGTTCGCGGCGCTCCCCGCGGCGAACGCAAGGTCAATTTCCGGCTGCGTGACTGGGGCATTTCCCGCCAGCGCTACTGGGGTTGCCCGATCCCGGTGATCCATTGCGACGATTGCGGCGTCATCCCCGTGCCAAAGGCCGACCTGCCGGTGAAACTGCCGGACGACATCGATTTCGAAAAGCCCGGCAACCCGCTCGACCGTCATCCGACCTGGCGCGATGTCGCCTGTCCGCATTGCGGCAAGCCCGCGCGGCGCGAGACCGACACGATGGACACGTTCGTGGATTCGAGCTGGTACTATACCCGCTTCACCGCGCCGCACGAGGATGCTCCGACCGACCCGGCCATCGCCGATCGCTGGCTGCCTGTCGACCAGTATATCGGCGGTATCGAGCACGCGATCCTGCACCTGCTCTATTCGCGGTTCTTTACCCGGGCGATGAAGGCGACGGGCCATGTCAGCCATGACGAGCCGTTCAAGGGCCTGTTCACCCAGGGCATGGTGGTGCACGAGACCTATCGTCTCGGCGGCAGCGGTACTGCGGGACGCTGGGTCTCGCCGACCGATGTGCGGTTCGAGGAGAATGATGGCGTCCGCAAGGCCTATCTCATTGAAACCGGCGAGGAAGTGACGATCGGCTCGATCGAGAAGATGTCGAAGTCGAAGAAAAACGTCATCGATCCGGACGATATCCTGGCGACCTATGGCGCCGATACCGCGCGCTTCTTCGTGCTGTCCGACTCACCACCAGACCGCGACGTGGTCTGGACCGAGGCCGGCGTGCAGGGCACGTTCCGCTTCGTACAGCGCATCTGGCGGCTGGTTTCCGAGGCAGCACCGGCGCTTGCCGGCGTCGAGGCGAAGCCCGGTGCAAACGACAAGGCATTGGAGATTTCCCGCGCCGCCCACAAGACGCTGAAGGCCGTCGCCTCCGATATCGAGGCGCTGGCCTTCAACAAGGCGATCGCCCGCATCTATGAACTGGTCAACGTGCTGGCAGCGCCGTTGACGGACGCGGCCGAGGGCAAGGCGGATGCTGAAATGCTCTCCGCGCTGAAGCAGGCGAGCCTGTTCCTGACCCATTGCTTCGCGCCGATGATGCCGCATCTGGCAGAAGAATGCTGGAAGGTGCTCGAAGGTAGGGGTATGATCGCCATGGCCGCATGGCCCGCCTATGAAGCGGGCCTGACAGCCGACAATGAGATCACCCTGCCGGTGCAGGTGAACGGCAAGAAGCGCGGCGAACTGACCGTCGCCCGCGATGCCGATCAGGACAGCATCAAAGCCGCGGTGATGGAACTGGAAGCGGTGGCGCGCGCGCTGGAAGGCAAAACGCCGAAGAAGGTGATCGTCGTGCCGCAAAGGATCGTGAATGTTGTTGTCTGACCGTCTTTTCCGCGCCGCGCTGCCGGCAGCGGCCCTTGCCGCCCTGATGGCGCTTTCCGCCTGCCAGGTCCGCCCGCTTTACGGCGGCGCGGAGGGCACGGCTCTGAATGCCAAGATGCACCAGCTCGCGTTCAACACGCCGACGACGCCGGTGGCGCAATATGTGCTGAACGACCTGATATTCATGACCGCGGGCGGTCTCGGCGAGAGCGCCGATCCGAAATACGACGTGAATGTTTCGGCCTTCGCCGTGACCTCCGAGGTGCTGGTCGACGATTCCTCCGACACGGCAAGCGCCGGGCGTACCATCGTCACGGCGGATTACGCGCTGCGGCGGCGCTCCGACAGCAAGCTGCTCGCCTCGGGCCGCCGCACCGGCATTGCGCTCGTCGATTTCCCGTCCCAGGAATTCGCCCGCCTGCGCGCTATCCGCGATGCCCAGCAGCGCGCTGCGAAAGAAGTGGCCGAGATCATCAATGCCGATCTCGCCATAGCGCTCAACAAGGAGCCCCCGGAGGTTCTGCCGCCCGCCCCTGCCCCGCAATAATTCACGGCCCCGATGACCGAGATAAAATCCCATCAGTTTGACGGCTTTCTCAGGCAGGATGCGCGCAAATACCGGGTTTTTCTGGTCTATGGCCCGGATCGCGGCCTTGTCAGCGAACGCGCATCGCTGATTGCCGCGGGCACCGGCGTGCCGCTCGATGACGCGTTCGCGGTGATGAAGCTCGACAGCGGCGATATCGATGCCGGGCGGATCATGGACGAGATGAACGCGATCGGCCTGTTCGGCGGCGAAAGGCTGGTCTGGGTCCGCGCCGGCGGCAATGACAAGGCCCTGGCGGATGTGTTGCGAATGCTGGCGGAGGGCCCGCCTGAAAGCGCGTCGCTGATCATCGAGGCCGGCGAACTGCGCAAGGGCACGGCGATGCGCAAGGCCGCCGAGAGCGCCCGCACCGTCGCCGCCATTCCCTGTTACGCCGACGACGCGCGCGCCCTCAACGCATTGATCGATCAGGCGCTTTCCGACGCCTCATTGAGGATCACGCCGCCGGCGCGGCATCTGCTGCTGTCACTGATCGGCGGCGACAGGCTGGCGACGCGCAACGAGATCGACAAGCTGGTGCTTTATGGCCGCGGCCTGGATGTGATCACCGAGGAGCATGTCGCCGCCGTGATCGGCGATGCCAGCGCGATCTCTGCCGACGATGCGGTCGATGCCGTGCTTTCGGGCGATATGGCGGCGCTGCGCCATGCCATGGCCAAGACGGCACAATCGAAAACGCCGATTTTCCTGATCCTGAACGGCTGTATCCGGCAGTTTCACCTTCTCGACCAGATGCGCGCCGAGATGGAGGGCAAGCGCCTGCCCGCAAGCCAAGTGATGCAGACCCACGGGCGGCATATCTTCTTCAAGCGAAAGCCGATCTTCGAACGCGCCCTCGCCTCCTGGAACGGCGCGGCGACGGCGCGGGCGCTGCGGCTGCTGGCCGATACCGTGCTGAAGACGCGGCAATATCCGGAGCTCGAGGAAAGCATCGCGATGCAGACGCTGCTCTCGCTCGCGCTGCGGTCAAACCGGGCGGCTATGCGGAACTGACCTTGGAGTGACGGGCAAGGTTGAGCCTGCGGTTCGTTGACAAATGCCGTAGCAATGGCAGCGTTCCCTCCCTCTCCGTCACCCCGGACTTGATCCGGGGTCCAGGGCCGCTCCGACAGGCGCATGAAAAGGTCCTTGTCGCAAAGACGTTACCATAAAGTCCTGGATCCCGGATCAAGTCCGGGATGACGGATGAACTTGGTTACAAGTAACTGAAATTTAATAAAAAAATTGCATCATATCAATTTGGCGTCCGATCGAGCCTGCGGCACAGATCGTCCAGCTGGTCGAGCGTCTTGTAGGAAATCCGGATCTGGCCGCCATTGGATTTATGGTCGATGGCAACCGCCAGCCCCAGCCGATCGGAGAGCGTCTGCTCCAGCGCCAGCGTATCGGCATCCTTCTGACGCGGCGCGCGCATTGTCCCGCCGCCGCCTTCGATCGCCTTCTGCGCCAGCTTCTCGGCATCGCGCACCGAAAGACCACGATCGACAATGGTGCGGGCAAGGCTTTGCGGATCTGGCGTGGAGATCAGCGCGCGGGCGTGGCCGGCCGACAACGCGCCTTCGGCCAGCAGCGTCTGGACCCCCTCCGGCAGTTTCAGCAGCCGCAGGCTGTTGGCGACATGGCTGCGGCTCTTGCCTATGATGTCACCGAGGTCGTTCTGCGTATAGCCATGCTCGGCGATCAGCAATTCATAACCATTGGCCTCTTCCAGCGGATTGAGATCGGCGCGCTGGACATTCTCGACAATCGCGATCTCCAGCGCCGTGCGGTCGTCGACATCGCGGATCAGCGCCGGAACATCGGCAAGCCCTGCAAGCTGCGCCGCGCGCCAGCGGCGTTCGCCGGCGATGATTTCATAGCGTTGGGCGCCAATGGTCCGTACCACGACGGGCTGGACGATGCCGTGCTGGCGCACCGAGGCGGCGAGATCGCGCAGATCCCCCTCCTCGAAATGCCGCCGCGGGTTGCGCGGGTTGCGCGTGATGAACTCGATCGGGATGCGACGATCGGCCGTGACCGGCGCACTGGCTTCGGCGGGTTTCTCGATATCGCCGATCAGGGCGGCGAGGCCGCGACCGAGACGCCTTTTGGAACTGTCATCACTCATCGCATTCACCATATTGATCGTATCAGGCAGCCGCCAGCGCGCGTTCGCGCTGGATGATTTCCGAGGCAAGCTGGATATAGGACTGGCTGCCCTGGCATTTGAGATCGTAAAGGATCACCGGCTTGCCGAAAGACGGCGCTTCGGAGACCCGGACATTGCGCGGAATCAAGGTCTTGTAGACCTTGTCGCCCATATATTCGCGCACATCATTGACCACCTGCTGGGCGAGATTGTTGCGGCTGTCATACATGGTCAGCACCACGCCCTGGATTTCGAGGCCGGGATTGATGGTGCTGCGCACCTCCGAGACGGTATCGAGCAACTGGCTGAGCCCCTCCAGCGCGAAGAATTCGCATTGCAGCGGCACAAGAATGGCGTTGGCCGCGCCCATCGCATTCATCGTCAGCAGGTTGAAGGACGGCGGGCAGTCGCAGAACACGTAGCGGTACTTGCTGATATCGCCATGCGACAGCGCATCGCGAAGCTTGAACACGCGTCGGGGATCGGCGGCGATCTCGAGCTCGAACCCCAGAAGATCGAGCGTCGACGGAACTATATCGAGATTGGGCACAGCGGTGCGCACGGCGGCTTCGGCAAGCGTTTTCTCGCCGATCAGCACGTCATAGGCCGAGACGTCGCGCTGGTTGCGTTCGATTCCAAGTCCTGTCGAGGCATTGCCCTGCGGGTCGAGGTCGATGATCAGAACCTTCTCGCCGATGGCAGCCAGCGCCGTCGCCAGATTGATCGCCGTCGTCGTCTTGCCGACGCCACCCTTCTGGTTGGCGACGGTGATGACCCGCGTTTTATGATTCATGATCGTCCCGCCTGTCTTCAAAAAGCCGGTGCAAGGCGCGAAATTTCGAGGATCACGGAGCCGGGCTCGACCTTGCTTTCATGTTTTACCAGATCGAACGCCCATCGGTCACGCGCTTTGTCGAGCTCGCGCTGATAATCGCGTCCCTTGTGGAAAAACGCGCGGAACGCCGGATCGGTCGAAAACCAGGGCGCGGCATAGTCCATGAGATGGTCGAGCGAGGCCAGCGCCCGGGCCGACATCAGCTGCGGCGTCGCGATTTCCGCCGGCGCCGTCTCGGCGCGAATGGCATGAACGCTGGCGCGCGCGCCGGTTTCGCGGATCGCCGTGCGCAGGAACGACGCCTTCTTGTTGTTGCTTTCGACCAGATGCACCCAGCCCTCGCCGGCCTCCGCCAGAAAGATCGCCGTCACGATGCCGGGAAAACCGCCGCCGCTGCCGAGATCGATCCAGGTCTTCGGCTCCGGCGCGAGTTGAAACAGTTGCGCGCTGTCGGCGATATGCCGATCCCAGATCTGCTGGCGGGTGGAGGGCGCGACCAGATTGATCGCCCGCGCCCATTTCTCGAAATGACTGACGAAGCGGTCAAGCCGGTCCTGTGTTTCACGTGAAACACTGCTGCCATTCAATTTCATCGTCAGGCCGCCCGCAGCTTGAGTCGCACCAGCAGAAGCGACAGCGCAGCCGGGGTCATGCCGTCGATGCGGCCGGCCTGCGCGATGGTCGCCGGACGCACCGCCGAAAGCTTGCCCTTCAACTCGCTTGAAAGGCCGGACAGGTTGCTGTAGTCGAACTCCGCCGGGATCGCCCTGCCCTCATCGCGCTGAACCTCGGCGATGTCGGCGGCCTGGCGATCGAGATAGACAGAATAGGATGCCTCGATCTCCAGCGCGTTCCGCACCGCATCCGGCGTCTCGCCAAGCTCCGGCCAGATCCTTGAAAGCCCGGAAAAATCCTGATCCGGATAGGCGAGAAGATCGTAGGCGCTACGGCGCTGGCCGTCCTGATTGAGCTTCATCCCGAACCGCGCGGCCTCATTGGGGGTCAGCGACCGGCCCTTCAGCGCCGCCCTGCCCTGATCGATCGCGGTCATATAGGAGGTGAACTTCGCGCTCCGCTCATCCGAGACGATGCCAAGCGCCATCGCCATCGGTGTCAGCCGCTGGTCGGCATTGTCGGCGCGCAGCGTGAGACGATACTCCGCGCGCGAGGTGAACATGCGATACGGTTCCGCCACGCCCCGCGTCGTCAGATCGTCGATCATAACCCCGATATAGCAATCAGTGCGCGAGAAGATGACCGGTTCGGACCCGGACGCAAGCAGCGCCGCGTTCAGTCCCGCCACCAGTCCCTGGGCCCCGGCCTCTTCATAACCGGTGGTTCCGTTGATCTGGCCGGCCAGAAACAGACCGCCAAGCTTCCGCAGTTCAAGCGAGGCCGACAGTTCGCGCGGGTCGACATGATCATATTCGATCGCATAGCCCGGTTGCAGGATCGTCACCTTCTCCAGACCTGGGATCGCATGAATGAAGGCGTCCTGCACCTCCTCCGGCAAGGACGTCGAGATACCGTTCGGATAGACGGTCGGATCGTCCAGACCCTCGGGTTCAAGAAATATCTGGTGGCCATCACGATCGCCGAAACGCATGATCTTGTCTTCAACCGACGGGCAGTAACGCGGACCAACCCCCTCGATCTGGCCGGAATACATCGCCGAAAGGCCGATATTCTCGCGGATGATCTCGTGCACCTTCGGCGTCGTCCGGGTGATCCCGCAATCGATCTGCGGGTTCTGCACAGTCGACGTCATGAACGAAAACGGCGTCGGATCGGGGTCGGCGCTCTGGCGATCCAGCGCCTGCCAGTCGATCGTCCGGCCATCGAGCCGCGCCGGCGTGCCGGTCTTCAGCCGGCCGAGTGACAGGCCGAGACGCGCGAGCGTCGCTGATAATCCGACCGACGGCGCCTCGCCCACCCGGCCCGCCGGGATTTTCCGGTTTCCGATATGGATCAGGCCGCGCAGAAATGTGCCGGTGGTCAGCACCGCCGCGCCACAGGCAAGGCGCCGGCCATCGCCCAGTATGACGGCCGAGACGCTGCCATTGGCGGATTCCAGATCGAAAACATCGCCTTCGATGATGTCGAGGTTGTCGATCTCCGACAACGCGGCCTGCATTGCCAGACGATAGAGCTTGCGATCCGCCTGGCTGCGGGGGCCGCGCACAGCGGGTCCCTTGCGGCGGTTCAGCATTCGATACTGGATGGCCGCCGCATCCGCGACCCGTCCCATCAGCCCGTCAAGCGCATCGATCTCGCGCACGAGATGGCCCTTGCCGAGGCCGCCAATGGCGGGATTGCACGACATCACGCCGATGGTTTCGCGACGATGGGTAACCAGCGCGGTGTTCGCGCCCGCGCGGGCCGCAGCGCTTGCGGCCTCGCAACCCGCATGGCCGCCGCCGATGATGATGACATCATAGGACATTTGTAGCTCCATGGCTCCACGGGGCCATTCCCGGAGCCGTTCTCCACCGCACAATAATAGCTGCGGCTGATCGTTCCAAAGCGTTCTGACGGGTGTCAGTCCGCGAGTCAAGATTGTTTCACGTGAAACACTGGCACTCACTTGCCGACGCAGAACGACGAAAAGATCACGTCAAGCAAATCCTCGACATCGACCCGCCCCGTTATCCTGCCAAGGGCGCTCGCGGCCCGGCGAAGCGATTCTGCCGGCAGCTCCGGAGAGCGGTCGCGGGCGACCAACGCCGCCTCGATATGCCCAAGCGTCTCCCGCAGATAACCGACCTGCCGGTCGCGCACCGGCAGCGACAACGAGGCCCCGGTCAATCGGGCCTCAAGCCTTGCCTTGATCATCGCGACCAGACGGTCGATCCCCGCCCCGGTCCGGGATGATATCAGCAGGTCGAATTCCGCCTCCGAGCCATTTCCGCCGTCCGCCTTGGTTCCGATCCGCAGGCATTCCCCGTCAAAGCGTTCAGCCGCGTCACCCGTCTGAATATCGCTGAGTGAGAGGATAAGATCGGCGTTCTCGAGCAATGCCCGCGCCCGGCGCATGCCCTCCGCCTCGACGATATCGTCGCTCTCCCGCAGACCGGCCGTGTCGCAGAGGCGAACCGCATAGCCATCAAGGTCGAGATACACCTCCAGGACATCGCGGGTGGTGCCGGCGACATCGGTGACGATCGCAACATCCCGGCGGGCGAGCGCGTTCAGGAGGCTGGATTTCCCGGCATTGGGCGGACCGGCAATCACGACGCGATACCCATCGCGGATGATTTCCCCCGTCCGGCTGCCGGCGATGTGTTTTTCAATACGGCCCGCGACATCTTCCACGTCGGCCCAGATCGTGGCCGATACGGAGCCCGGAATATCGTCCTCATCGGAGAAATCGAGTTCGGCTTCGATCATCGCCCGCGCATGGGTCAGTTCGCGCGCCCAGCCTTCATAAAGCTCCGAAAGGCCGCCGCCCGCCTGTTCCAACGCCAGCCGACGCTGCATCTCGGTTTCGGCGGCGATCATGTCCGCGAGACCCTCCGCCTCGACCAGATCGATCTTGCCGTTCTCGAAGGCCCGGCGGGTAAACTCCCCGGCCTCGGCATGCCGCAAACCCGGCAGGGCGGAAAGACGATCGAGGATTGCCCGCACAACCGCCCGCCCGCCGTGAAGCTGGAACTCGATGCAATCCTCACCGGTGAAGGATGAAGGTCCCTGAAAGGCCAGGACGAGCGCCGTGTCGATCGGCAGTCCTTCACCGTCAACAAGCGTCATCAGTCGCGCCTTGCGCGGTTCCGGCACATCTCCCGCTATCGCCCTGCAGCAGGAAAACGCTTCCTGCCCCGACACCCGCACCACCGCTACCCCCGAAGGCAAGGCGCCGCTCGAAAGCGCGTAGATCGTGTCGCCGGCAGCGGACATTACAAAAACCTGTTTTATTTCAGATACTTAACTAGTATAAAGCGATGTCTCTTCCGATACTCTGCCAGCAAAGCACGGCCTAGCGGCTTGCTCCCCATATTCTCTCCCGCTTGCGGGAGAGATGCCCCGAAAGGAGGGTGATGCAGCGCTTCCAGGCACAGGGTGCCCGAGGGGAAAGTCTCCCCCTCACTGTCGCTTTCGCGACATCTCTCCCCTCCGGGGCGAGAAGATCGGGGGCTATGCGGCGGATGCCATGCTCAATCGCCCTACCCTCGACACCAAGCAAGACCAGCTTCAACACCAGCCCTACCCACGGCACGATCGGTTCGGCAGATCAGGTGTTCATCGATTCGAAGAACTCGGCGTTGCTCTTGGTCTGCTTCAGCTTGTCGATCAGGAACTCGATCGCATCCGTGGTGCCCATCGGCGCGAGGATACGGCGAAGAACGAAGATCTTCTGCAGGTCCTGGCGCGGCACGAGCAGGTCTTCCTTGCGGGTGCCGGACTTGAGAATGTCCATCGCCGGGAAGATACGCTTGTCGGCGACCTTGCGGTCGAGCACGATTTCGGAGTTGCCGGTGCCCTTGAACTCCTCGAAGATCACTTCGTCCATGCGGCTGCCGGTGTCGATCAGCGCGGTCGCGATGATCGTCAGCGAACCGCCCTCCTCGATATTGCGGGCCGCGCCGAAGAAGCGCTTCGGGCGCTGCAGCGCATTGGCGTCGACACCGCCGGTCAGCACCTTGCCGGAAGACGGCACGACGGTGTTATAGGCGCGGCCAAGACGGGTGATCGAGTCGAGCAGGATCACGACATCGCGACCATGCTCCACCAGGCGTTTCGCCTTTTCGATGACCATTTCGGCGACCTGTACGTGGCGCACGGCGGGTTCGTCGAAGGTCGAGGAGACCACCTCGCCCTTCACGGAGCGCTGCATGTCGGTCACTTCCTCGGGCCGTTCGTCGATCAGCAGAACGATCAGGAAACATTCCGGATGGTTGGCGGTGATCGAATGGGCGATGTTTTGCAGCAGCACCGTCTTGCCGGTGCGCGGCGGCGCCACGATCAACCCGCGCTGGCCCTTGCCGAGCGGCGCCACCAGATCGATGACGCGGGCGGAATTGTCTTTCGAGGTCGCGGTGTCGAGTTCCATCTTGAAGCGCTCGTCGGGATAGAGCGGCGTCAGATTGTCGAAATGGACCTTGTGGCGGATATTTTCGGGATCGTCGGAATTGATCGTGTTGACCTTGAGCAGCGCGAAATAGCGCTCGCCTTCCTTCGGTCCACGGATCGGTCCTTCAACCGTATCGCCGGTCTTCAGCGCGAAGCGGCGGATCTGGGAGGGAGAAATATAGATGTCGTCGGGACCGGGAAGATAGTTGGCATTGGCCGAACGCAGGAACCCGAAACCGTCCTGAAGGACCTCGACCACACCTTCGCCGATGATCTCGACGTCCTGGGCGGCAAGCATTTTCAGGATGGCAAACATGAGTTCCTGTTTGCGCATCGTGCTCGCGCCCTCGACTTCGAGGGAATCTGCAAAGGCAAGGAGATCGGTAGGCGTTTTACTCTTCAGTTCCTGAAGCTTCATTTGAGACATGAAGAAAACCGTTATGTTGTCATGATGATAGAAAGGCCGGTTGCGCTGGTAGAGCAGTGCCAATCTGGATTGGCAGGGGGGAATACTTTCGCACAGCCTTTTGGATGAGTGGCCGGAAGATACTGATTTGCCGCTCGCGTTACAAGAGCAAAAACCGCATTTTTATCGCAGAAATCCGTCGAAGTTGTTCATCAGGTGATTAAAACGGCTTCAAAACGACCATTATGACGATGATGATCATCAACAGGGTCGGCGCCTCGTTCACAATGCGCCAATGTTTCGCACTGTGCACGCGCTTGTCGGCGGCGAATTCCTTGATTGCCTTGCTGAGGTAGCCATGAACGCCCGACATCACAAAAACCGCCAGAATCTTGACGTGCAGCCAGCCGCCGGAAAACCGGAATCCCTCCCAGGCGAGGTATAAACCGAAAATCCATGTCAGAATCATGGCCGGATTCATGATCGCCTTCATCAGCCGGTATTCCATCACCTTGAAGGTTTCCGAACTGTCGGAACCGGGCTTTGTTTCGGCGTGATAGACGAACAGGCGCGGCAGATAGAACATGCCCGCCATCCAGGCGATCACCGCCATGATGTGGATCGCCTTGGCCCAGAGGTAGAAATTATCGCGGTCGAAAATATAGATCGCGAGACAGAGCGCCAGAAACACCAGCAGCGCCGTCATTGCCCGTCCTGCCGCCTTGCTGCCGGCGTTATCCCGATCTGCCATTTTGCGCCCTCCCCGTTGACTGTTGTCTATTCTTCGCCTCTCACGAGCCGCACGAGTGCTGCCACATGTTCGGGATCGGCCTCGGGCGTGATGCCGTGACCAAGATTGAAGATCAGCGGCCCGTCCGCAAGGGCCTCCAGAATGGCAAGGGCGCGGCTTTTCATCGCATCGCCGCCCGCGACCACCGCCAGAGGGTCGAGATTGCCCTGCACCGGGCCATCCTTCTGCAATTCTTTTGCAATGGCGAGCGGTACCGTCCAGTCGAGGCCGATCGCATCCGCGCCCGTCCTTGCCCGGTAGGTGGCGAGATTGGGTCCGGCGCCCTTGGCAAAGGCGATGATCTTCGCCTCCGGCCGCGCCGCCCGTACCTTGGAAACGATTCTTGCCACGGGTGCGGCGGCAAAATCGGCAAAATCCTGCTCGCCGAGAATGCCGGCCCAACTGTCGAAGATCTGCACGGCATCCGCGCCCGCTTCGAGCTGGCGGATCAGGTAATCGGCCGAAAGATCGGCGAGATAATCGAGAAGCTTGAGGAATTCCCGCCGATGGCGATAGGCAAACAGCCGCGCCGGCGCCTGGTCGGGCGTGCCGCGTCCAGCGATCATGTAGGTCGCCACCGTAAACGGCGCGCCGCAAAAGCCGAGCAGCGCGGTTTCTTCCGGCAGTTCCCGGCGTATCCGACTTACCGCTTCGATAACGGGATCGAGTTTGGTCGCGTCATAGCTCTTTTCAAGAGCCAGAATACCGTCGCTGTCGATCGGATCGAGTCTCGGTCCTTCACCTGCCTCAAAGCGGACGTTTCGCTCCAGCGCATCGGGAATGACGAGAATGTCCGAAAACAGGATCGCCGCATCAAAGCCGTACCGCCGGATTGGCTGCAATGTCACTTCCGTTGCAAATTCGGGATTGTAGCAGAGATTCAGAAATCCTCCCGCCGTCTCCCGCACTGCGCGGTACTCAGGCAGATACCGGCCTGCCTGGCGCATCAGCCAGATCGGAGGCGGGTTTACGGTTTCGCCGTCCAGCACCCGTTCCAGTGCTCTTTTAGCCATATCCACAGCCTCGCCTCTAAATGAATCTTGTTATATTCGGTTTCTTTTATTTCTTAGAGTCTGTGAGGATCAAGGATTAAAGCTTTTGCCTCGGCTATGAGTCTTTTCCTCGGTTTCCAGTTCTGGATCGACGGTTTTCAGCGTTCCTGTTCCGGCAGATCGGGGATTGCGGTGCCTTCGTCAATGGAGTCAGGCCCTTCCGGGTCTGGCGTGTGACGGAAACCCTGTGTAAAACCCACGGAAAAGCGGTTCGTCGGCATGGTTTTTCCCCGTTTTCAACAGGCCGGGTTTCACGCTTTCGACATTTGAGCATATGTGGACAAACACGCCATCTTCCCACAGGCAAAAACCGGGCGGCCGTTTTCGTCCCGGTTTGTCCAGTGTTATGAACAGCAGGCGAAGGACATCGTGGAAAACCGAAAAAACTTCTTTCACCTGCATCTGATCTCCGATTCGACAGGCGAAACGCTGATCTCGGCGGGCCGTGCGGTTTCGGCCCAGTTCGGCGGCCATGAGCCGATCGAGCATGTCTATCCGCTGATCAGAAGTCGCAAACAGCTTCTCACCGTCCTGCGCGCGATCGATGAGGCCCCGGGCATCGTGCTCTACACCGTCGTCAACGAGGAGCTTTCCGCCCTGATCCACGAAATGTGCCGCGACATGGGCGTTCCGAGCGTCAATGTTCTGGAACCGGTGGCGGCTGTCTTCCAGTCCTATCTCGGCACCGCGCTGCAACGCCGGGTCGGCGCCCAGCACAGCCTCAACGAGGACTATTTCGCCCGCATCGAGGCGCTCAATTTCACCATGGAACATGATGACGGCCAGATGCCCGAGACCTATGACGAGGCCGATATCGTCATATTGGGCATCAGCCGGACATCGAAAACGCCGACATGCGTCTATCTCGCCAATCGCGGCGTCAAGGCCGCCAATATCCCGATCGTGCCGGGGGTTGCCCTGCCGGACAGTCTTTATCGCGCCGAAAAACCGCTGATCGTCTGTCTGATCGCCTCGACCGGGCGGATTTCGCAGGTGCGGGAATATCGCGAATTCGGCGCCGGCGGCGATCACGGCAAGAGCGATTATACCGATCGCGCCGTGATTGCCGAGGAACTGAAATACGCCCGTTCGCTGGCCGCCCGCAATGACTGGCCGATCATCGATGTCACGCGCCGTTCGATCGAGGAAACGGCGGCGGCGATCCTCGCCCTGAAACACCAGCGCGGCTGAACAGCCCGGAAGGAGAAACATGAGCGTTTCCGATGAAAAACCGGCGATCGTGCTTGCCTCGACCAGCCCTTCGCGCCGGGCACTGCTGGAAAATGCCGGGCTCGCCTTCACCGCGATGCGCCCGGAGGTCGACGAGCGCGCCATCGAGGCGCCATATCTCAAGACCGGCGCCGCGCCCGCTTTCCTGGCGGGTCTGCTGTCGCGACAAAAGGCGCTCGATGTTTCGGCGCGGGCAAAAGATGCGCTGGTGATCGGCGGCGACCAGGTCATGGAATTTGCCGGCCGGCCCTATTCCAAGCCGGAAAGCCGGGATGAGGCGCGCGATCATCTGAAGCGCCTTTCCGGCCGCAGCCATTGCCTGATCAGCGCCTTTGCAATCGCCAGAAACGGCGCGATCATATTCGAGGCGGCGGAAACGGCAGTCCTGCACATGCGCGCCCTCGATGACCGGGCGATCGATCGCTACCTAGCGCTGATCCCGGATGACGCGCTTTTTTCCTCCGGCGTTTACCAGCTCGAAGGTCCGGGCGTGCAACTCTTCTCGAAAATCGAGGGCGACTTCTTCACCATACTGGGCCTACCGATGCTGGCCCTTCTGAAGGCCCTGCGCAAACTGGGAGCGATTGATGAGTGATTCACGTGAAACGGCGACACCAAGGGCGTGCGTCATCGGTCATCCGGTGGATCAGTCGCGCTCGCCGCTGGTTCATGGCTACTGGCTGAGGAAATACGGCATTGACGGCGATTATGTGCGCCAGGATGTCGCGCCGGGCGCAATCGAAGACTTCATGGACAGGCTGCGCTCCGGCGAGGCCGGCTATGTCGGCTGCAACGTCACCATGCCCTACAAGGCGGCCGCCTTCGAGCTTGCCGACGAACGCGACGATCTTGCCGCAACCCTCGGCGTCGCCAATACGCTGTGGGTCGAGGACGGCCGCATTCACGCCACCAATACCGATGGTTTCGGCTTTGCCCAGAACCTCGATGCGCTCCACCCCGGTTGGGATTATGCCGAGCGCGCGGTTGTTCTGGGGGCCGGCGGCGGGGCCAGCGCCGTGGTGCTGGCGCTGAAGAACCGCGGCTTTTCCCATGTCCATATCGTCAACCGCACGCTGGCGCGCGCCTCCGAACTCGCCTTCAGGCTCGGCGACCGGGTCCATGCCCACGACATGGACAATCTTCAGGCGGTGATGGAAGGCGCGGGCCTGTTCGTCAACACCACCTCGCTCGGCATGAAGGGCGGCGCGGTTCCCGAATTCGATTTCTCGGCCCTCCATGAAAACGCGATCGTCGCCGATATCGTCTATGTGCCGCTTGAAACGCCGATCCTCCGGCAGGCGAAGCGTCAGGGTTTCAGGACCGCCGAAGGGATCGGCATGCTGCTCCACCAGGCCGTGCCCGGTTTTGAGAAATGGTTCGGCAGGAAGCCCGAGGTCGATGACGGGCTGATGGCCGAAATCCTCGCCGACCTCGGTGAAACCGCATGATCCTGCTCGGCCTCACCGGATCGATCGGGATGGGCAAGTCGACCACGGCGGGTTTCTTCGCCGAGGCCGGCCTTCCGGTCTTCAATGCCGATGATGCCGTCCACCGGCTTTATCGCGGACGTGCGGTCGCACCGGTGGAAGCAGCCTTCCCCGGCGTTACCCTTGACGGCGCGATCGACCGGCGGAAGCTCAGCCGGGCGCTTGCCGGCAAACCGGAAAATTTCAGGAAGCTCGAGGGCATCGTCCATCCGCTGGTGCGCGAGGAGCGGCGCGCCTTTCTGCAGCATGCCAGGGCCGATGGCGCGCCGATCGCGGTGCTCGATGTGCCGCTTCTTTACGAGACCGGCGGCGATCGCGATGTCGATTATGTCGTCGTGGTCACCTGCGATCCGGCGATCCAGCGCGAGCGCGTGCTTTCGCGGCCGGAAATGACGGTGGAAAAACTCGAAACCGTCCTGAAACAGCAGCTTCCCGATGGCGAAAAACGGGCGCGGGCCGACTATATTGTCGATACCGGTCACGGCATCGAGGCGGCGCGCGCGGCGGTTGCCGCGATCATTGCCGATCTGAAAAGACGGGGCCCACGGGGCGCGACAAGGGACAGCGATCGATGAAGGTCACGCGGGATATCATTTTCGATACCGAAACCACCGGCATGGACAAGAATGACGACCGGCTGATCGAGATCGGCGGCCTCGAACTGGTCGACCATTTTCCGACCGGGCGCACCTTCCACGTCTACATCAATCCCGATGGCAAGACGGTGCATCCGGAAGCCCTTCAGGTCCATGGAATCACCGACGAATTCCTGAAGGACAAGCCGAAATTCGCCGATATCGCAGACGATCTCCTGGCCTTCTTCGAAGGCGCGCGCTGGATCGCGCATAACTCGTCGTTCGACATGGGCTTCATCAATGTCGAGCTTGGCCGTCTCGGCAAGCCGCCGATCCCCGATGACATGGTGGTCGACACGCTGGCGCTTGCCCGGCGCAAGCATCCCATGGGACCCAACAGCCTCGACGCGCTCTGCAAGCGCTATTCGATCGACAATGCCCACCGCACCAAGCACGGCGCGCTGCTCGACGCCGAACTGCTGGCCGAAGTCTATATCGAGATGTCGGGCGGACGGCAGGCGGCGTTCCGGCTCGTCAATGCCGGCGACAGCGTGGAATATGATGCCGACGGCAATGTCCGCAAACTCCCCCCGCTCGTCCGCCCCCGCCCGCTCGCCCCGCGCGTGCATCCGGAGGAACTGGAAGCGCATGCGAAGATGGTCGCCGAGATCGGCGAAAAGGCGCTGTGGCATTCGGTGAAGTAGCGGACGCGGCTTGCTCCAAATACTCTCTCCCGCTGGCGGGAGAGATGCCCCGAAAGGGGCAGTGAGGGTGGCGCAGCATATCGACCCGTGAGGGCGTTCGCGGGGTTGGGCTCCCCCCTCACTGTCGCTGTCGCGACATCTCTCCCCTCCGGGGCGAGAAGATTGGGGGGCTATGCGGTCAGGCCATATGCGACAGCCCTGCCCTCTTCGGCGTCAATGCCGAAAGCGGAAACGAGTGTCACACTCACCGCCCCTCACGTCACATATTTGCGCCAGTCATGCTCCTCTTTGAACCCCAGAACCTCACGGATCTTGCGGTTGGAGAGGGGAGCCTCGTATTCGTCGAGTTCGCGCGTGATCGGCGTGGCGGGGGCGTATTTGGCGAGGAAGGTCCGGGTCGGCTCGTTGGCGGTGATGGTGTCGTTGGTGGCGTTGAACACCTGAAAACCGAGGCCGTCCTTTTCAAGGCACAAATCGACGATCTGGCCGAGGTCGCGGGCGTCGATATAGCTCCAGGCATTGCGCTTGCGCGACGGCGGATCGGCGAGGAAGCCCGGAAAATTGGCATAATCCTCCGGCGAGATCACGTTTCCGATGCGCAGCGCATAGATGTCGGCGCCAAAGCGCATGGCAAAGGCGCGCGCGGTCTTTTCGTTGCAGACCTTGGAAAGCCCGTAGCTGTCCATCGGGTCGACGTCGTAATCCTCCTCCAGCGGAAACGACCGGAAATCCCTGTCGCCCTCGGTGAAGCAGACGCCATAGGTGGTTTCGCTGGAGGCGATGATCACCTTGCGCACGCCAAGCTTCATCGCCGCCTCGATGACATTGTAGGTCGAGATCACATTGGTCTCGTAGGTGACGTTGTCGGGCTGCAGCAGCACCCGCGGCACGGCGGCGAAATGGACCACCGCATCCGGCGCCTGCGGCAGGCTTTCGGTCTCGTAACCGTCGAAACCGAAATGCATCGACAGCGCGTTGAAAACCTCGCCGCTCTTCGTCAGGTCGGTCACAAGCGTGTTGACGCCGGGATGGTCGAACGGCTTCAGATCGAGATTGAGGACGGAGTGGCCCTTGTCCAGAAGATAGGGAATGACATCGCGGCCGGCCTTGCCGCTGCCGCCGGTGAAAACGATACGCTTGCTCATGGGCTCCTCATTATCCGCCATTTTGAAATGCCGGCTTCTCCCGATGCGATCAGGCCGCGTGAAACGGCTGCTGACCGCTTTTATCGCCTTTGCCCCCCGCCCGACAAGCGTTCGCGGTGATTTTGCCCGAAACCGGTTTGCGTGACCGGTTTGCGTGGAATGATTGTCGTGGAACGCTGCGACCGGTTCCCTTCAGGCGCCGCAGGCTCTAAGCTGCTGCCGATTGACGAAGCCTCAACAAAACAACATGGCGGCCCCGCAATGGCGAAAAAAACCGGCACAACTTCCCGTCTTGACGATGCCGCGCGGGCCGGCTGGCTTTACTATGTCGCCGGCCGCACCCAGGACGAGATTGCCGCCGCCATGGGCATTTCGCGCCAGAGCGCCCAGCGGCTGGTGTCGCTGGCGATGTCCGAGCGGCTGATCAAGGTCCGCCTCGACCACCCGATCGCCGAATGCCTGGCGCTCTCGAGCGCATTGCAGCAGACATTCGGGCTGAAACAGGCGGTGGTGGTGCCGAGCGATCCAAGTTCGGATACCTCCGTCGCCGGCATCGCCGAGGAGGGCGCGGCCGAGATCGAGCGCTGGCTGAAGCGCACCGAGCCGACCGTGCTCGCGATGGGCACCGGGCGGACGCTGCGCGCCGCCGTCGAGCAATTGCCGCCGATGGACTGTCCGCAGCACCGGATCGTGTCGCTGACCGGCAATATCAGCCCGGATGGCTCGGCCGCCTATTACAACGTCATTTTCCTGATGGCCGATGCCATCAATGCCCGGCATTTCCCGATGCCGCTGCCGGTTCTGGTCTCCACGCCAGAGGAGCGCATCCTGTTTCATGCCCAGCCGCTGGTGAAGCCGACGCTGGAGCTCGGCGCGAGGGCGGACGCGACCTTCGTCGGCATCGGCGAGCTTGGCCAGCGCGCGCCGCTTCTGGTCGATGGCTTCCTGAACGCCGACGAGATGGACGAACTGGTCGCCGCAGGGGCGGCCGGTGAAATCTGCGGCTGGATTTTCGACGACAATGGCGAACTCCTGGATCACCCGATCAACCAGCGCGTCGCCAGCATTCCGATACCCGTTCATGAGGATACCGCCGTGTTCGGCATGGCCCGCGGCAGCCGAAAGCACCGCGCCATCCGAGCGGCCGTGCGCGGCGGCCAGATCAACGCGCTGATTACCGACGAGGATGCCGCGCGCTACCTGTTGAAGGGCTGAGGGCGGGGCCGGCATGGCCAAAAACGCTCCGGTCCCGGACCGCGTTTTCGGCCTTGCGCCCGCGTCTTTGGTTGGCGCGCCGGCGAAATCCCCGCTCTGAGGTTGATTTTACCGCCCGCTTGAATATGTAGACCTCGACAGCCCGCGCCGTTCGGGCGCTTCTTTGACGCCGACCCGAAGAGGTTACGCCGATGCAAACGCCCTATTATCTCATCGACAAGCAGCGCCTGACGGCGAACATGGAAAAGATCGCCTGGCTCAGCGAGGCCTCCGGCGCGAAAGCCCTGCTCGCGCTCAAATGCTTTGCCACATGGTCGGTGTTCGATCTCATGAGCCGGTATATGGCCGGCACCACCTCGTCATCGCTCTATGAGGTCAAGCTCGGCTTTGAGAAATTCGGCGGCGAGACCCATGCCTATGCGGTGGCCTACGGCGACGACGAGATCGACGAGGTGCTGGCCAATTGCGACAAGATCATCTTCAACTCGATCGGCCAGCTGACCCGGTTCGAGCGGCAGTCGGCCGACAGGATCCGCGGCCTGCGCGTCAATCCGCAGGTCTCGAGCTCGGGTTTCGATCTTGCCGATCCCGCGCGCCCGTTCTCGCGGCTCGGCGAGCATGATCCGGCGGCGATCGAGGCGGTGCTCGACAAGGTTTCGGGCTTCATGTTTCATAACAATTGCGAAAACGAGGATTTCGAGCGGTTCGACGAGATGCTCGCCGTGATCGAGGACCGTTTCGGCCACCTGCTGTCGCGGCTCGACTGGGTCAGTCTCGGCGGGGGCATTCACTTTACCGGCGAAAACTATCCCTTGGAAACGCTGGCAGCGCGGCTCAAGGCCTTTGCGCAGAAATATGGCGTCCAGGTCTATCTGGAACCGGGCGAGGCCGCGATCACGGGGGCCGCGACGCTCGAGGTCACGGTGCTCGATACGCTCAACAACGGCAAGGACCTTGCCATTGTCGATTCATCGATCGAGGCCCATATGCTGGATCTGCTGATCTACCGCGAGCGCGCGAAACTGTCGCCCGATACCGGCCCGCACAAGGTGATGATCTGCGGCAAATCCTGCCTTGCGGGCGATATCTTCGGCGAGTTTTCCTTCGAACAGCCGGTCAGGATCGGAGATCGCCTCTCGATCGAAAATGCCGCCGGTTATACGATGGTCAAGAAGAACTGGTTTAATGGCGTGAAAATGCCGGCAATCGCCCATCGCGAGCTCGATGGAACCATCCGTCCCGTGCGCCGGTTCGGCTATGAGGATTATGTCGCGAGCCTGTCGTGACGCCATATCTGCGGTGCGTTTGGGGACGGTATCCGCCATTCCCTGACGCGCTTGCGTTTTCACCGGCCCGACGGCCACAACGGACGAAACCGGAGACGTTGTCCTGATGAAGAAGAATGTCCTGATTATCGGCGCCGGCGGCGTCGCCCAGGTGGTTGCGCACAAATGCGCCCAGAACAATGATGTGCTGGGCGATATTCACATCGCCTCGCGCACCAGGTCGAAATGCGACGCGATCATTGCCAGCGTCATGGAAAAGAAGGCGATGAAGCAGCAGGGCGTCCTGCAGGCTCATCAGCTCGACGCCCTCGATATTCCGGCAACCGTCAGCCTGATCCGCGAGACCGGCGTCGAGATCGTCATCAATGTCGGCACCGCCTTCCTCAACATGTCGGTTCTGGAAGCCTGCCTCGAGACCGGCGCGGCCTATATCGACACCGCCATCCACGAGGAGCCGGACAAGATCTGCGAAACCCCGCCGTGGTATGGAAACTACGAATGGAAGCGCAAGGATCGCTGCGCCGACAAGGGCGTGACCGCGATCCTCGGCGCCGGTTTCGACCCGGGCGTGGTCAACGCCTATGCGCGGCTTGCGAAGGACGACTATGTCGACGACATCACCGATATCGATATCGTCGACATCAATGCCGGTAGCCACGGCAAGTATTTCGCCACCAATTTCGATCCCGAGATCAATTTCCGCGAATTCACCGGCGTGGTCTATGCCTGGCAGAACAATGAATGGACCACGAACAGGATGTTCGAGATCGGCCATGAATTCGACCTGCCGGTCGTCGGCAAGCAGAAGGCCTACATGTCCGGCCATGACGAGATCCATTCGCTGGCCAAGAACATGGGCTCGCCCAATGTCCGTTTCTGGATGGGCTTCGGCGATCACTACATCAATGTGTTCACCGTGCTGAAAAGTCTCGGCCTGCTGTCCGAGCAGAAGGTGAAGCTGGCGGATGGACAGGAAGTCGTCCCGCTCAAGGTGGTCAAGGCCGTGCTGCCCGACCCCTCCTCGCTCGCGCCCGGCTATACCGGCAACACCTGCATCGGCGATTTCGTCAAGGGCACCAAGGACGGCAAGCCGGCCGAAGTGTTCATCTACAATGTCTCCGACCATAAGGAAGCTTATAACGAGGTGGGTTCGCAGGGCATTTCCTACACCGCCGGCGTTCCCCCGGTCGCCGCCGCGATCCTGGTGGCGTCCGGCGAGTGGGACGTGAAGACCATGGCCAATGTCGAGGAACTGCCGCCCAAGCCGTTCCTGCATATCCTGAACCAGATCGGCCTGCCGACCCGGATCAGGGACGAAAACGGCGACCGTGCGCTCGATTTCTCGAAGTAGGCTTCTTCCCGGCGCGGCTCTTTAGCGGGCGGCGCCGGCTTCAGCGGGCAAGGCCGAACTGGATCTCGATCCGGTGATATCCGGCCTTGTGCCCGTTCCAGGCGTGGTAGATCTCCCTGCTCTCGCCCGAGAAGATGTGGCGCGATACGCTGATCTCCTCCACAAGAGGCGCATAGCCCTTCGTGAAGAGGCCGCGCGTCGTGCCCTGGTAGGTATGGGTCGCGACCATGATCGGCTCGAAATCGCGAAGTGCGAACGCGCCATGATGGCTGTATCCCGCAGGCTCTGTCACCGGGCAGCAGATCGTCCAGTCGAACAGCGTCTTGCCGTCATGCGGCAGGTTCTGCGCGATGAATATCCATGGACCGGCGATCGCGAGGCCACAGGCGGCAGCCTCGTTTTCAATCTTCGGCGACAGTTCCGCCGCCGTCGTCTTCACGTCGCGGATGGTGAGATGGCGCGTTGCCACCAGCCCCTTGAATGCATCCGTCTCGATAATCTTCATCTCGGCCCACCCCGTTTCGACAGGTGTGATAGACCCGCGTGTCTTTGGAGCCAACGAATTCAGCAGAAGATTTTTTCCTTATCCGAGTTCATCGGGCCGTCAGATGAAAAAAATTTCCTTTGCTCAGCCCCTCCTCCTTCAAGGGAGGGTTTTCCGGTGGGGCATCCATGCTAATGATAGCGGCAGAATGGTAGGGAAAGCACGCTCATGTCGCTTCAGGACAAACGCATCCTTCTGATCATCTCCGGCGGCATCGCGGCCTATAAGAGCCTCGACCTGATCCGGCGGCTGAAGGAGCGCGGGGCGGCGGTAACGCCGGTGATGACGGCGGCTGCCTGTGAATTCATCACGCCGCTTGCCGTCGGCGCGCTTTCCGGCGGGCATGTGTTCACCGATCTGTTTTCGCGCGAGGACGAGCAGGATGTCGGCCATATCCGCCTGGCCCGCGAGCATGACCTGATCGTCGTCGCGCCCGCCACCGCCAGCCTGATGGCGAAGATGGCGGCCGGTATCGCCGACGATCTCGCCGGCGCGGTGCTTCTGGCGCGCGATTGCCCGGTCCTGATCGCCCCCGCGATGAACCCGAAAATGTGGACCGCAGCGCCGACGAAGCGCAATCTCGCGACCTTGCGCGCCGATGGCGTGATGACGGTCGGTCCCGGCGTCGGCGAGATGGCGGAGCGCGGCGAGGCCGGCACCGGACGAATGGTGGAGCCGCTCGAAATCGTCGCGGCGATCGAGGCTGCGCTGATACCCGCGCCGAAGCCGCTTGCCGGCCGGCGCGCGGTCGTCACCTCCGGTCCGACGGTCGAGGCGATCGACCCGGTCCGCTATATCGCCAACCGTTCCTCCGGCCGTCAGGGCCACGCGATCGCCGCAGCCCTTGCCCGGCTCGGCGCCGAGGTGACGCTGGTCTCCGGCCCGGTCAATATCGCCGATCCCGACGGCCTCACGACCGTGCATGTCGAAAGCGCGCGCGAGATGCTTGCCGCGGTGGAAGCAGCCCTGCCCGCCGATATCGCGGTGATGGTCGCGGCGGTGTCCGACTGGCGGGCGGAAGACGCGGCCAGCCAGAAGATGAAGAAGAAGCCCGGCGAAGCCCCGCCGCCGCTGAAACTGGTCGAGAACCCCGACATCCTCAAAACGGTCGGCCATCACCCGGAGCGCCCGGCGCTGGTTGTCGGCTTTGCCGCCGAAACCAATGATGTCACGGCCTATGCAAGCGACAAGCTCGCCCGCAAGGGCGCCGACCTGATCGTCGCCAACGACGTGTCGGAGGACGGCGTCATGGGCGGCCTGCGCAACCGGGTCACGCTGGTGACGAAGGACGGCGCGGAAAGCTGGCCCGACATGCCAAAGTCCGACGTCGCCGCCCGCCTTGCCGCATGGATCGCGGCACGGTTTTAGGGCGGTAGAGCTGGTTCACCGCCCTCTCCTCCTGCTCGGCGTCATCCTCGGCCTTGTGCCGAGGATCTAAGCACATCACTCCGCGACGGGCGTGTCGGTCGGCTCTGGCCGAGGTGCTATTATGCGCTCGCCGCCAACTCCGCTCGCGACAGACGTGATTGGATCCTCGGCACAGGGCCGAGGATTGTTTGTTGAATGCAGGTTATGATGTTGGCGCAGCTGCGGGCTCTTTCACAGCCCGCAGCTGCTGTGGCAGGCGACCGTCCGAGGATTGGGCAACACCCGACGTCATCAAGGTCACTGCCGCACTCTGCCATCGCTTGGAGAGTTGATTGGGCCGCTGCCTGGCACGCCCGCAAACAATCCGAAGCCTAGAGAGGATAGCATCACCATGACCTTTTTGCATCATCCCCCGTGCCGTTGCCTTGGCGTCGATGTCGCCAAGGACACCATCGCCATTTTTGACGGCCGCATCGCGACGGTCATTCCCAACCAGCGAAAACAGATCCGGCACTTCCTGCGAAAGTGCGATGTCGACCTGGTCATTTGCGAGCCCACCGGCGGCTACGAGATCATCTTGATGGAAGAATGCCGGGGCCTGAAACTTCCGCTCCATCGCGCCGACACACGCAAGCTCAAGGCTTTCATCCGGTCACGCGGCCGCTTGGGCAAGAGCGATGCGATCGATGCGCGGGAAATGGTCGCCTATGGGCTGGAGCGATGGGCAACCCTGCCTTTATGGCATGCGGAGGACCCCTGTGAGGCAAGGCTCAAGGCTCTCGTGCGCCGCCGCGCCGATCTGGTGGCCATGAGGGTGGCCGAGCAGAATCGCGCCAAGGCCCCAAGCGCGCGCGAACTGGGCGGGCGCGACCTGGCCGCCACCTTCAAGGCCCTGCTCACTGTCCTCAACCGGCAGATCGTGCTTGTCGACAAAGCCATCAGTGCGCTGATGCGCTCCGCATCCCTTGTGCAGAGGGCCAGGACCGCAACCGCCATGAAGGGTATCGGCGAAACGACGGCCGCAGCCCTCATTGCCGCCATACCGGAACTGGGGAAGATGGACCGAAAGCAAGCAGCGGCTCTGGCGGGCCTGGCGCCTCATCCAAACGAAAGCGGCAACAAGATCGGCTACCGCAGGATGCGCGGTGGACGGCCAGCCGTGCGAACGATCCTGTTCATGCCCGCCATGCAGGCCGCACAAGGAAGGGGCGAATTCGTCGAATTCTACAAACGCCTCATCCACAACGGTAAAAAGCCAATCGTCGCCCTCGCCGCGGTCATGCGAAAGATAGTCATCACATTGAATGCAAGGTTCAGAGACCAGCTAAGCCAACAGAGTTGATGACGCAGGTGGGGGTGGCCGATGCCTATGGTTAGTCGAGACTTCGGTATCAAGGCTGCTGGTGCAGGCCAAACCGGACAGCAGTGCCATAATGCCGTGTATGGCGCCCCTCAGCGGAGGGACATTCCAGCAGTCTGCGCAGGTCATTCCACCCGGCCGACCTCAATCCGTCTCCATCCGCCAGCGCGGCCAGGTGATGGTGATGCGGGCGCCGCCGGCGTTTTCGAAGGTCAGCGTCGCGCCGGCGCGCTCCAAAAGCGTCTTGGCGATGAACAGGCCGAGCCCGAGCCCCCCCGCCCGATTGGCGCCCTGACGGTCGGAATGGCGGTCTGAGACGAAGGGATCGCCGATGCGCGCGAGAATGTCCGGCGTATAGCCGTCGCCGTCGTCGCTGACGGTGATCGTCACGCGGGTGGCATCGTGATGCGCTTCGATTGTCACTTCGCGGCTTGCGTGTTCGACGGCGTTCTCGATGATGTTGCCGAGACCGTAGAGCACTGCCGGATTGCGCTGACCCACGGGTTCGGGACCATCGCCGTCGATGTCGATCCGCATGTTCGCGACGAACGGCCGGTGGGGTGCTGCCGCTTCCTCCAGCAGCGAGGATAGCGGCAGCCGGCGCATATGGCTCTCGTCCTCCTTGGAAAGCGAGGCGAGACGGGCGAGAATATCGCGGCAGCGCTGGCTCTGGCTGACCAGCAGCTGGACGTCCTCGCCATGGGTCGGATCGTCGCCGAGCGCGCGCGCCATTTCCTTCGCCACCACCGATATCGTGGCGAGCGGCGTTCCCAGTTCATGGGCGGCGGCGGCGGCGAGCCCGTCGAGCTGGGAAAGGTGCTGTTCGCGCTGCAGCACCAGTTCGGTCGCCGCCAGCGCATCCGATATCTGCTCGGCCTCCAGCGAAATCCGGTGGGCGTAGAAGGCGGCGAAGCTCAGCATCGAGATGATCGCGATCCAGATGCCGAATTTCAGCACCGGTTCGATTTCGAGTGAAAGCCCCTCATACCAGGGCAGCGGAAACGGCTCGATCGCCAGCAGCGAAACGCCCGCGACCGCCAGCACCAGAAGTGCTGTCGCATGGCGCAGCGGCAGCGCGGTGAAGGAAATGATCACCGGCACCGAAATCAGCGGCACGAACGGATTGGCAAGCCCGCCGGTCAGATAAAGCAGGGCGGTGAGCTGCATCAGGTCGAAGCCGAGCAGGGCGGAGGCGAAGCGCGGCTCCACCCGTTGCGTTGCCGGAAAGCGCAGCGCCAGTATCAGATTGCCGAGCGCGAGCGCTGCAATCAGCGCGAACACCGGCATGATCGGCATCGAGAAGTCGATGCCGAAGGCCACGAAGATCGCGGTTGCCGACTGGCCCGCGACCGCCAGCCAGCGCAGCCGCACCAGCGTTTGCAGGCGCAGGCTGCGGCGGCGTTCCTTCTCCAGCATTTCCGTTGGCGGCGCCCTCATGGCGGGTCTCCTGTCACGTTCCGCGCGGCTTGGCCCTGCGCGTGGCTTCGGCATCGGCCGGGTGTTCCGGCCAGAGATGTTTCGGGTAGCGCCCGCGCATGTCGGCGCGAACATCCTTCCACGATCCGGCCCAGAAGCCGGGAAGATCGCGCGTCGTCTGGATCGGCCGGCCGGCGGGCGAGGTCAGTTCCAGCAGCAGCGGCACGCCGCCGGCAATCGTCGGGTGGGCCTTCAGCCCGTACAGCATCTGCACCCGGATCGACAGGACCGGCTTGTCGCCGTCATAGCGGATCGGCAGCCGGTCGCCGGTGGGCGCGGTAAAATGGGTGGGCGCGAGCCGGTCGAGATCGGCGGCAAGCGGATAGGGCAGCAGCGATCTCAACCCCTCCGTCAGGCTGTTGGGCGCGATCGCCGCAATCGATGTCCGGCCCGTCTGGAACGGCGTGAACCACCGATCGAGGCTTTCGGTCAGGCCCTCGTCGCTGACATCCGGCCAGGGGGACCCGAGCTTTCTGTTGAGGAAGCCGATCCGTTCCCTGAGATGCGCCGCCTCTTTCGGAAAGTCGACCAGCGTCAATCCGTGCTGGCGCAGGCCCTCGGCAAGCGCTTCAGCCGCCTGCTCGCCCGAAGGCCTTTTGACCGCGCGCTCGGAAAGCACCAGCGCGCCCAGGCGTCGGACATGGCGGGCGCGGACCGACAGGCTGTCGCGGTCGAACACGCATTCCTCGATCGCCTCGACCTCCGGATGACCCTCGACAATGTCGCGTGAAAGCGGGCAGGCGGCAAGGATGCGCCCGCGCGCCGCCGAGCCGGTGAGGTCGGCGATCACCAGAAAATCCTGGCCGGCCAGCGGGTCGTCCTCGGCAAGCTCGGCCCCGCGCCCGTTTGCCATCAGGTAGCGCCCGCGTGCGCCGCGCGCCATTGCGATCCGGTCCGGAAATGCATGGATCAGCGCAGCGCCGGGATCAAACGGGCCATCGGGACGGCGTCCGCCCGCAGCCTTCGCGATCCGGGCGGCAAGACCGCGCGCGGCCTCGGCGCGCGGCGATCGATCGGCGGAAAACCGGCGGAGCCGCTCCGACAGATCGGTGCCCGTGCCGCCGAGCCCCTGCTCGCTCATCAGCACGGAAAGCCTTGCGGCATCGCGCGCATGGCCGTTCCGCCCGGCATCGATCACCATGGCTGCAAGGCGCGGCGGCAGCGACAGCGCCCGGATGCGCTCGCCGGTTTCGCTCAGCCGTCCATCCTTGTCGAGCGCGCCGAGGGCGTTCAGCAGCTTCTTCGCCTCGGCAAGGGCCGGCGCGGGCGGCTGGTCGGGAAAGGCAAGCTGCGCCGGGTCGCTCACGCCCCAATGGGCAAGGTCGAGCACCAGGCCGGAAAGGTCGGACTTCATGATTTCCGGCGGGCTGAAGGGCGCAAGTGCGGCCGTCTGGCCCTCATGCCAGAGCCTGAGCGCGATGCCCGGCGCGGTTCGCCCGGCGCGGCCGGCGCGCTGGTCGGCGGCCGCGCGCGACACTTTCACGGTTTCCAGCCGGGTAATGCCGGTCGCCGGTTCATAGGCGGGCTGGCGCTGCAGGCCGCTGTCGATGACGATGGTGACGCCGTCGATGGTGATCGAGGTTTCGGCGATCGAGGTGGCGAGCACCACCTTGCGGCGTCCCGCCGGGGCGGGCCTGATCGCGGCATCCTGCTCGGCGCGGGTGAGATTGCCGTAGAGCGGCGCGATGTCGGTATCCGCGCCGACGATACCCTCCAGCCGCTCCGCGGTGCGGCGGATCTCGGCCTGGCCCGGCAGGAAGGCGAGGATCGAGCCCTGTTCGGCGGAAAGCATGGCGCGCACGGCATCGGCGACGCTGTCCTCGATGCGCGATCGCGGCGGCCGGGCCTGATAGCGGATCTCGACCGGATAGGCCCTGCCCTTGCTCTCGATCACCGGCGCATCGCCGAGAAGGGCGGCGATCCGGGCAACGTCCAGCGTGGCGGACATCACGAGGATATTGAGGTCCTCACGCAGGCCCGCGCGGATATCGAGCGCCAGCGCCAGCCCGAAATCGGCATCGAGCGAGCGTTCGTGGAATTCGTCGAAGATCACCGTCGAAATCCCGGCAAGCTCGGGGTCTTCCAGCGCCATGCGCGCGAATACGCCCTCGGTCACCACCTCGATGCGAGTGCGGGCCGAGACCTTTGTATCGAGCCGCATGCGGTAGCCAACGGTGCCGCCCGGCTCCTCGCCGAGAAGGGCCGCCATGCGCGATGCGCTAGCGCGGGCGGCAAGCCGTCGCGGCTCGAGCAGGATGATCCTGCCCGCCGGGCCATGTTTCAGAAGGTGAAGCGGCACCAGCGTGGTCTTGCCCGCGCCGGGCGGGGCCGAAAGAACGGCGCGGCCATGCTGCCGGAGCGCCTCCGTCAGCGGCTCCAGCACGGCGTTGACGGGCAGCGCCTTGGCTTGGTCCTTCATTTCTGCGCGGTCCTGCTTTGCATGCGCAATCTGATAGAGCAAAAGCGGCTCCCGGGCAAAGCGTGGTTTGGTCGCGCAGGTCTACCGAATGGACAACGCTTGAGTCAGGTGTCCCGGTGGCTCAACCCCATTTTTTGAGCGAGGCGGCCAGTTCCTTGTGGGTGGCGGCATGGGCTTCGAGCGATTGTCCGGAGGCCGCCGCCTCCCAGGCCTGACGGATGGCGCGCACGCCGGCACCAGGCCCGCCCGGATGGCCGTGAATGCCGCCGCCGCCGAGATACATCAGGTCCAGCGTGCGGCCGGTGCGCTGATAGGTTTCGACCGCCTGTCCGCCCCATTGTCCGGAGCAGACCACGGGCAGCGGCCGGTCATCTTCGGAAAAGATCGGCGTCATCACGTCATGGAAGGATTGGACGAAGCTTTCGTCGGGTTCCCAGTATTTGGCGCGGATGCCGTTGATCTGGAACTGGTCGACGCCGAGCAGCCGCCAGATCTTCTGATAGGCCCGAAATTCCATGCCGAGGGCCGGGTGACGGGTCAGGATATCCCAGCCATTGCGGTGGGCGTGGAGGCAAAGCGCCGACCGCTTGCGCAGGAACGACATGCCGCCATGGCCGATCGAGTTGATATTGACGACGGCCGCATTGCCGCCGTGCCTGACCACATAGTCGTGGTTTTCCATCATCGTGTCGGGGTCGGCCGACGAGATGCCGAAGGCATACATCACCCGTTTTCCGGTGCGCTCGGCATGGTCCCTGATGACCGGCATGATCGCGTCGACCCGCGCGTTCAGCGGCGCATAGGCCGGGTTCATCATCTTCTCGTCGTCCTTGATGAAGTCGACGCCGGCCGCGCAGAGCGTGCGTACCACGTCCGCCGTGTCTTCCGGCGTCAGGCCGAGCGAGGGCTTGATGATCGAGGCGATCATCGGGCCGGTTGCCACGCCCATCAGCCGGCGCGATCCGGCAATGCCGAATTGCGGGCCGGGATGGCAGGACCACGCCTCAGGCAGGTCGATATCCATGACGCGGATGCCGGACAGACCGCGCGCCGCAAACACGCCGCCGACCGCGATCGTCATCAGCGCCGCGATATCGGTGCCGATCGCTTCCAGCGGATAGGCGATCGTCACGTCGGCGCGATGATATGGCCCGCTGTCGCTCGTGTCGGGAAAGCCGGGGGTATCGGCATCGGCGAGCGGCGCGATGGTCTCGACCCGGGCCGCGCAGCGCCTGCGCACCGCATCGGTCTCGCCCGGAAGTTCGGTGAAGGTTCCGGTCGACTGGTCGGAGGCGATTTTGGCCGCCATCGCCTCGATGCTGCCGGCGCATTCGATGCGATAGGTGACCCGGATAAAATCGTCGTTCATGCGTTCCTCCATGTCGTTCCGCTGGCCGAAAGCCCCGCATCGGCCGTGCGTTTCCGTGTTTCCCCGGCTTTACCCGGTTGCCGGGACTTTGGCGAACGAGCCTCCATCGGCGGCCGGTTTTCATCTGTAATGCTCATCATACCTGTTGACAAATGATTTGTCATACCACAGGTTTCCACCATTCAGGGAGATAGCCATCCATGGAGGATGGACTGATGGAGGAGAAAACTTATGAATATCAAGAGACGCCTGTTTCTGGCGGCTTTCGCCTTGTCGACGGCCCTGCCCGCCTTTGCCCATGCCGAAGGCCTGATCGCGATCATCACGCCGAGCCATGACAACCCGTTCTTCAAGGCAGAGGCCGTCGGCGCCGAGGCGCGCGCCAAGGATCTCGGCTATGAGACGCTGGTTCTGGTTCATGACGACGATCCGAACAAGCAGTCGGAAATGTTCGATACCGCGATCGCCCGCGGCGCTGCCGCCATCATCGTCGACAATGCCGGCGCCGATGCCACGGTCGCCCCCGTGCAGCGCGCCAAGGATGCAGGCATACCGTCCTTCCTGATCGACCGCGAGATCAAGGAAAGCGGCATCGCCATCAGCCAGATCGTCTCCAACAACTATCAGGGCGCCCAGCTCGGGGCCGAGGAATTCGTCGAACTGATGAGCGAAGAAGGCCCCTATGTCGAGCTGCTCGGCCGCGAGGCCGATACCAATGCCGGCATCCGCTCCGCCGGCTATCACGACATCATCGACCAGTATCCGGACCTCGAAATGGTGGCCCAGCAGTCGGCCAACTGGTCGCAGACCGAAGCCTATGAGAAGATGGAGACCATCCTCCAGGCCAATCCCGACATCAAGGGCGTGATCTCCGGCAACGACACCATGGCCATGGGCGCATGGGCAGCGCTCGAGGCCGCCGGCCGCACCGATGTCATCGTCGTCGGCTTCGACGGTTCCAACGACGTGCGCGATTCGATCATGAAGGGCGGCATCAAGGCCACCGTGCTGCAGCCGGCCTTCCGTCAGGCACAGCTCGCCGTCGAGCAGGCCGACCAGTACATCAGGACCGGCTCCACCGGCCAGCCTGAAAAGCAGTTGATGGACTGCGTCCTGATCAATGGCGACAACGCCGACAAGCTCGAAACCTTCGCGCTGTCGAATTGATCGACGCGGGTCCGGCGGCCTTTTGCCGGACCCGGCCATTACCGAGATCCTGAACAGGTGTGACATGCACGCGATGAAACTGTCGGCGGCGATCCTTGCGCTCCTGCTGCCTCTTGGCGGCTGCAAGCTGGTGCCGACCGACAAGCCCGATGCTGAAACCGCTGCGGCGCAGACCGACGAGGCCCGGATGGCTGCCTATGCCGATGAAAACTGGTCGACCAAGGTATTGCCGGTGATCGCGGAGCATACCGTCGATTACGACACCCTGCAGAAGGCGCTTTCCGCCGGCGTCGAAACCGCCGGCAACAGCTACGGCCTCAGGCCCGAGGGCGAGGCCAACCCCTGGAACTTCGTCGTCAGCGGCGCAGGCACCGTGACGGAAGCCAAGCTCGACAGCCGCGCGGCCAGGATGGAAGTCGACATGAATGGCGACGGCAAACCCGACGTCACGCTGCAGATCGGCCCGATCATTCGCGGCACCGCGCTGCGCGATGCCATGCCGTTCATCGTCTTCACCGATTTCCGCGACCAGATCGAGTTTGCCAAGCTTGCCCGGGCGATGAACGAGAAGGCCCATGCCGGCCTCGATATTCCGGAAGGCGATGTGATCGGCAAGACGGTCTCGTTCACCGGCGTCTACACCATGCGCAGCGTGGACGACGCGCCGGAGATCGTTCCGACGGTTATCGAGGTCGATCCATGACGACGGCCGAAGAACATCCCGTCGGCCTGAAGATCATCGGCGGAACCAAGGTCTATCCGGGCACGGTGGCGCTGAAATCGGTCGATTTCGAACTGCGCATGGGCGCGGTCAACGTGCTGGTCGGCGAAAACGGCGCCGGCAAGTCGACGATGATGAAGGTGATCGCCGGCGTCGAGCAGCTCACCGAGGGCCGTCTGGAAATGGATGGCGAGGAAGTTCAGTTCAATACAACCGACGATGCCGAGCGTCACGGCATCGGCATGATCTTCCAGGAACTCAACCTGTTTCCCAATCTGACCGTCGCCGAAAACATCTTCATGGCGCATGAGAAGACCCGCTACGGCTTCGATATCGACGCCGACGCCCAGCGCGCGGAAACCCGCAGGCTGATGAAGCGGCTGGAGCACAATATCGATCCCGACACGCTGGTCGGCGACCTCAAGGTCGGTCAGCAGCAGATCGTCGAAATCGCCAAGAGCCTGGCGCGCAAGGCGAAGATCCTGATCCTCGACGAGCCGACCTCGGCGCTGTCGGCAACCGAGGTCGAGATCCTGTTCAAGGTGATCGCCGAGCTGAAGGCCGAAGGCGTCGGCCTGGTCTACATTTCCCACCGCATGGACGAGTTGATCCGCGTCGGCGATTACATCACCGTGTTGCGCGACGGCGCGATCACCGGCGCGCGCTCGATGGAGGGCGTCGACGTGCCGTGGATCGTGCGCTCCATGATCGGCGAGAGTTCCAAGGATTTCGCCAAGGAGATCGAGCATCCCTTTGGCGAGGAAGCCCTCCGGGTCGAGGATATAAGGCTACCGGATTCCGCCGGCGGCTTCGTGGTCGACGGCGTCTCCTTCAGCCTGCGCCAGGGCGAAATCCTCGGCATTTACGGGTTGATGGGCGCAGGCCGCACCGAGCTGCTGGAAACCATCATCGGACGCCATCATCTGGCCGACGGCAAGGTCTGGGTCAACGGCAAGCAGATGCGCAAGCCCAGCGTGTCCGATCGCATTGCCCACGGGCTGGCGCTGATCCCGGAAGACCGCAAGCATGACGGCCTGGTGCAGATCCTTTCCATTCGCGAGAACATGACGCTGAGTTCGCTCGGTGCGGTGACGCGGGGCTTTCACATGAACCTCAAGGCCGAGAAAAGCCGGGTGGCCGAGTTCGTCATGCGCATGGTGATCAAGATCGCCTCGCCGGAAAACCCGGTATCGTCGCTGTCTGGCGGCAACCAGCAGAAAGTAGTGATTTCCAAGGCGCTGATGACCGGCCCCAAGGTGCTGTTGATGGACGAGCCGTCGCGCGGCATCGATATCGGCGCCAAGGCCGAGGTGTTCCGCGTCATGCGCCAGCTTGCCGCCGAAGGCCTCGGCATCGTCTTCGTCACGTCGGATCTGGAGGAAGTGCTGAGCCTTTCCGACCGGATCATCGTGATGTCGAACGGCCGCATCACCGGAAACTTCAATCGCGACGAGGCAACCGACACCAGGCTCGTCCAGGCATCGGCCGCGGGCCACAATCCGGACGCCGATCAGTTGAACAGGAAGACCGCATAATGACTGACATGACCGCAAACGGCGTCGGGCAGGCCCCGAGCGCATTGCTGATGCTGATGAAGGCCCGAACCTTCATCGCGCTGATCCTCGTGTTCGTTTTCTTTGCGATCTTCGCGCCGAACTTCCTGTCGACGGCGAATTTCGTGATCATGTCGAAGCATGTGGCGCTGAACGCGTTTCTGGCGATCGGCATGACCTTCGTCATCATTTCGGGCGGCATCGACCTGTCGGTGGGTTCGATCGTCGGCCTCTGCGGCATGGTCGCCGGCTATCTGTTGTTGAACGGCATCGATCTCGGCATCGGCTGGACGGTGCAGTTCAACACGCTGGAAATATGCCTGATCGTGGCGCTGGTCGGCATCGCGATCGGCGCGCTGAACGGGTTCCTGATCACCAAGCTCAACGTCGCCCCGTTCATCGCAACGCTCGGCACGCTTTACATCGCCCGCGGCGCGGCGATGCTGTCGAGCGAGGGCGAAACCTTTCCCAATCTCACCGGCAGCGCCGAATACGGTTCCGCCAGCTATCGCCTCATCGGCACAGGCTCCTTCCTCGGTATCCCGATCTCGATCTGGATGCTGATCGCCGTCGGGCTTCTCGCCGCCTATATCGCCAGGCGCACGCCGCTCGGCCGGTTCATCTACGCCGTCGGCGGCAATGAGCGTGCGGCAGGGCTTTCGGGCGTGAAAGTCACCCACGTCAAATATTTCGTCTACATGTTCTCCGGCTTCTGCGCGGCGCTGGTGGGCATCATTATTTCCTCCCAGCTTGTTGCGGCCCATCCGGCAACCGGCGATACTTTCGAGTTGAACGCGATTGCGGCAGCGGTTCTCGGCGGCACCTCGATGTCCGGCGGGCGCGGCAGGATCGGCGGCACCATCATCGGCGCCTTCGTCATCGGCGTGCTCTCCGACGGGCTGGTGATGATGGGCGTCTCGGCGTTCTGGCAGACCGTGATCAAGGGCGTGGTCATCATCGCCGCCGTGGTCATCGATCAGGCCCAGCAGCGGGTTCAGGCACGGGTTGCGCTGCAGGCGCAGGCCGCTGTCGGCAAATAGGAAGAGGTTTTCATGAAGGGCGCTCTCATCGGCTGCGGCTTCTTCGCCCGCAATCAGCTCCACGCCTGGAACGATATCGACGGCGTCGGGATCGTGGCGCTCTGCGACCGCGATGCCGGGCGGCTCGCCGAGACCGGCGATCTTTTCGGCATCGACCGCCGCTACAGCGACGCAGCCGAGATGTTTGCCGATGGCGGTTTCGATTTCGTCGATATCGCCACCACCGCGCCGTCGCATCGCCTGCTGGTGGAGGCTGCGGCGAAAGCCGGCGTCCACATCATCTGCCAGAAGCCGTTTGCCGAAAACATCGGCGATGCCCGCGCCATGGTCGCGGCCGCCGATGCCGCCGGCACGGTGCTGATGGTGCACGAGAATTTCCGCTGGCAATCGGCGGTGCGCGCGGCGATCGAGGCATTGCGCGCCGGCGCGATCGGCACGCCGTTCTTCGGCCGCGTCAGTTTCCGCTCCGGTTACGACGTCTATGCCGGCCAGCCCTATCTTGCCGAGGGCAAGCGCTTCATCATCGAGGATCTGGGCATTCACATTCTCGATATCGCCCGTGCGCTGTTCGGCGAAGTCTCCACGATCACCGCCAGCACCAGACGCGTCAATCCGAAGATCAACGGCGAGGATGTCGCGACCATGCTTCTGGTCCATACCGACGGCGTCACCAGCGTGGTCGACTGCTCCTATGCCACGAAACGTGAGCCTGAGACGTTTCCCGAGACGCTGCTGGAAATCGACGGCACGGAAGGCACGTTGCGGCTCGATGCCGGCTACCGGCTGACAATCCAGACCGGCGGCAGCAACGAGACCCGCGATGTCGCGCCCCCGGTGCTTTCCTGGGCGGAGCGGCCCTGGCACAATATCCAGGAAAGCGTCGCCATCATCCAGCGCCATTTCGTCGATTGCCTGCGCGAGGGCCGCATTCCTGAAACCGCCGGCGCCGACAATCTCAACACCTTCGCGCTGGTCGAGGCGGCCTATCTTTCCGCAGCCGAAGGGCGCACCGTCAAGCTGGAGGAACTGTGACCGATCCCGTTTCCCTTTACGGCACCAGTCAGAAGCCGGCGGTCTCCGAGCGGCTGGTTTACGGCGATGTGGCGGTGACGCTGCAGGAGGGCGCGCTGCGGCATCTCACCTTCCGGGGAACGGAAATCATGCGCTCGGTCGCCTTTCTGGCGCGCGATCGCGACTGGGGCACGATCGCGCCCGGGATCGGCGCGATCTTCCGTGAACGGGACGAGGCGCTCCGGATCGCGATCCCGATGACGTTCCGGTCGGGCGATGCGCGGCTCGATGTCACCGTCCGCGTCTCCCTTGCCGCCGGCCGTCTGATTGTGCAGGCCGAGGGCCGTGCCGCCGGGACTTTCGAAACCAACCGTGCGGGCTTTACGGTGCTGCACCCGATCGAAGGCGTCGCCGGGGCGCCGGCCCGGGCTACCCATGCCGACGGCAGCGTCGAGGAGGGCCGGTTTCCGGCGCTGATCGAACCCTGGCAGCCGTTCATGGATATCGCGGCGCTGGAACACCGCGCCAACGGCTTTGCGGTGCGCACTGCCTTTTGTGGCGATGTCTTCGAGATGGAGGACCAGCGGCAATGGGGCGATGCCTCGTTCAAGACCTATAACCGGCCGCTGGCGCTGCCATGGCCCTATCGGATTGCTGATGGCGAAACCCTGTCGCAATCCGTCGAGATCACCTGGAAGGCCGATGCCGCAACCGTGCTGCCTGCCGCCGCCAACCCTTCGCAGCCGGCCCGGTTTCCCGAGACGGCACTGGTGCTGACGGCCGGGGATGCGTTGCGGCTTGCCGCAAACCGCGAAGATTTCGATATCGTCGGCCCGCAACGGCTGCTCTGCCATATCGATGCCGCGGCAGAACCGGCCGGCCCGCAGATCGCGGCCTTTGCAGCGCTTCAGGCGGTGCTGCCGCATCCGGCCTACGATCTCGAGCTGATCTGCCGGTTCGACGGCGACGACAGCCCGGCCGACGAACTGGCGGCCCACGCGGCCGCGATGAAAACTGCGGGTCTGGTTCCCGCCTCGGTTTTCGTCTGTCCCTCGGTTGACCGCCAGTCGACCCCGCCCGGTTCGCAATGGCCGCCCTGCCCGCCGCTGGAGGAAATCCATGGCGCTGCGGCCCGGGCCTTTCCCGATATTTCGCGCGGCGGCGGCATGGCGAGCTTCTTTCCGGAGCTGAACCGCAAGCGCCCGCCGCTCGACCACCTCGATTTCGTCACCCACGGCCTTTGCCCGATCGTGCATGCGGCAGACGATATCTCGGTGCTGGAGACGCTGGAGGCGATCCCGCATATCGCCCGCTCGGCCAAGGCGATCGTCAAGGACCGCGCCTACCGCATTGGACCTGCGACGATCGCGATGCGGCAAAATCCCTATGGCGCGCGCACCATTCCCAATCCCGGCGGCGGCCGGGTCTGCATGGCCGATTTCGACCCGCGCCATTTCGCGGCCTTCGGCGCGGCCTATGCGCTGGGGCTTGCAACAGCGCTGGCGCCGTTCGATGTGGCGGTCTGGACGCCGTCCGCGCTTTACGGCCCGCGCGGGCTTTTCTGCGACGACGGCACGCCCTCGCCGCTGGCATGGGTTCTGGAAGCGCTTGCCGGATGTGCCGGAAAAGCGGTGTTCGGCGCAAGAATCGAGGGCGGTCTGGCCCGGCTGGCATTGGAAGACGGCCACGAATTCACAGCCAACCTCACGGACGGGACGGTTGACGGATTGCAGCCTTTCGACTGGCGTTGAGGTAATTTCTTCCGCAGCGCCGGCAGAGCTGGGTATAAGGGCAGATGAGCCCCTGACGGGACTCAACTAATTGCGGCGAAGCCACTATCTCTTTAAAGGACGGCATGGACAACACCGGAGAGCATCGCGCGATGAACAGGGCACAGGCAGGCGACAAAATCGTTCGCCGCAAGCTATCCGACCAGGTGCTGGAACGGATGCATGACATGATCCGCAGCGGCGAGCTGAAGCCCGGCGATTACATGCCCTCCGAGCGCAGCCTGATGGAGCGCTTCGGCGTGGGTCGGCCGGCGGTGCGCGAGGCGCTGCAATCGCTCCATAACAGCGGCCTGATCACCATCAATCACGGCGAGCGCTCGCGGGTGAAGGAAATCAACCCGGCGACGATCCTGACCCAGTCCGACGAGCTTGCCCGGCTGGTGCTGAGTGCGGCGCCCGCCAATCTCGACCATCTCAAATACGCCCGCCAGATGTTCGAGCTCGGCATGGTGCGGGTGGCGGCCGAAAAGGCGAGCGAGGCCGATATCGCCGAACTTCGCGATCTCGTGGCGCTGCAGCGCAGCCAGCTCGGCGATGCGACCGCCTTTATCGGCACGGACATGAAGTTCCACCGCAAGATCGCCTCGCTCACCGATAACCCGATCATCGTTTCGGTCTCCGACGCCATGCTCGGCTGGCTGTTCGAATATCACGTCAGCCTGCTGCACCGCTCCGGCGGCGAGGAACTGACGCTGGCCGAACACGACAAGATCGTCGATCACATCGCCGCCCATGACGCGGCCGGAGCGATCGAGGAAATGCGCCATCATCTCGAGCGCACCCGCGACGTGTTTCAGATGAAGAGCTGACCGGCGCGGACGCTCCCGGAAGCGTCGGCCCTATCGCGGCCCGCCGCCATCGCGGATCCAGCCGAAAAAGTCCTCAGAGCCCATCTGCCCGCCCTTCAGCGCGATCTGGAGCCCGTCATGCCGGCCCTGGCTGTGGCCGAGGCAGAGCGCTGCGCCGGGGATCGTCGGCGCCAGCGCCGTGAGCGCCTCGATGCCGAGCGCGCGCATGCCGTGGCCGGAGGTATCGCCGCCGGAGATGACGGCGCGGCGGAGGCCGGATTGCTGCAATACGCCGTCGAGAACCCGGCCAAGCGCCTGCCCGATCCGGGCATTGGCGGTTTCGAAATCGAGCGATGACGCGGAAAGCGCCGCCCTGAAGGCCGCAACGCGCGGGTCGTCGGGGCCTGCGGCAGATGTCACCAGAACGCTGGCCCCGGTCGAAAGCGCGTCCAGCGCCGCACCGGTCGCGCGGGCGATCTCGGCTTCGAGCGCCGGCGCATCGCCGATCACGCTTGCCGCATCGAAGCCGATGATTTCAAAGCCGTTGGCCGCCGACCATGCGATCTGGCGGGCCGTGCTCGGCGAGACCGAGCCGGATATCGCGGCGATCTGCGCCACGGGCCCCGCGCTTTTCGGGACCGGGGCCGGCGCGATCTCGCCGGTCTCCTGCCAGTGTCGCACCAGCGCATATTCGAGGCCCTGCGAGCCGACGGCGAGCCTCAGGCGGTCGCGGTTTTCCCAGATCAGCCGGCCGACGGCCAGTTCGCTGACGGGCTCCATGTCGTCGAGCGAGATGATCTTCGCACCGGCGGCAATCGCCTGATCGAGCGCGTCGGACGCTGAACCGGACCACAGCGCCTCGAGATCGATCAGCGCGGAGGCAAGGTCGGTCTGGCGGGCGAGATGACGCAACAGATCGGCCTCGTCCATCGGCGTCACCGGGTGCCGGGCCATGACGGGATGGCGATCGAGGCGGAAGACGCCTTCGAAAACCCCGGCATAGAGATGGCCGAAGGACTGGTAGCGGCGCATCTGCGGGGCCGCCGTCACTAGCGGAACCGCCTGCGAGCCGCGGATTTCGAGCGCGATCTCGATGGCGCGGCCGATATTGCCCGCGCTTGGCGAGGAGTCGAAGGTCGAGCAGATCTTGTAGTGCAGGATCTCCGCCCCGGTCGCATCGAGCCAGGCAAGCGGCGCCGGCAGGTTGGCCGCCATCCACGCCGGTCCATGGCTGCGGGCGGTGGAGGCGACGCCGAGCGCATCGGCATTGGCGAAGCGTCCGGCAAGTGCCGCGCCCGGCACATCGGAAAACAGCACCGCGTTCAGCCCGGCGAATGCCAGCACCTCCATAACGGCGGCCGAGCCGGTGAAATCATCCCCAAACCATGCCAGCCTGGGTCTCGCGCTGCCTGTCATGCCGTGATGCGCTCCTGCTTACAAAAATTGGTTCAATCGTCGATTGACATTATCACCTACATATTATCTGATCATACCAGATAAACAAGCATGACCCAATGGGAGGTAGACTGAAAATGACGAAAGTCGCATTGTTCGGCGCTGGCGGTAAAATGGGCGTCCGCCTGTCACTCAATCTGGCGAAGACCGACTTCGAGGTTCGCCACATTGAGGTCAGCGACGTGGGCAAGGCACGGCTGAAATCGGAAGCGGGCGTTGACGCCGTGGACGCGGCGACCGGGCTTTCCGGCGCGGATGTCGTCATTCTCGCCGTGCCGGATACCGTGATCGGCAAGGTTGCCGCCGGCTTCGTCAAGGATCTGGCGCCGGGCACGATGGTCGTCATCCTCGATGCGGCGGCCCCCTTTGCCGGCCACCTGCCGGAACGCGACGACATCACCTATTTCGTCTCGCATCCCTGCCACCCGCCGATCTTCAACAATGAGGCGACCGAAGCCGGTCGCAACGACCATTTCGGCGGCGTTGCCGCCGAGCAGGGCGTGGTCAATGCGCTGATGCAGGGCCCCGAGGAGCATTACGCGCTGGGCGACGCCATCGCCAGGGCGATCTACGCCCCGGTGGCCCGCACCTATCGCGTGACCGTCGAGCAGATGGCGCTGCTGGAACCCGGCCTTTCGGAAACCGTCTGCGCCTCGCTGCTGGTGGTCATGCGCGAGGCCATGGACGAGGTGGTCGCCCGCGGCGTCAGCTATGATTGCGCCCGCGACTTCCTGCTCGGCCACATGAACATTCTCGGCGCCGTCATCTTCGACGAGGTCAAGGGCGGCCAGTTCTCCGATGCCTGCAACAAGGCCATCGAATTCGGCAAGCCGGCCCTGATGCGCGACGACTGGAAGAAGGTGTTCGAACCCGACGAGATCGCGGCCAGCATCCAGCGCATCACCTGATTGCCCCTGCGGCGCCAATGATGTGAGGCGGGCGCTGCAATGCAGCGCTCGCCAGCTTTTCTGACGACCACAGACCGATTGCGTCGTGCCTCTTCCGCTCCCGTCATTCCGGCCTTGAGCCGGAATCCAGGGCGAGACGACGGGCGCATCACAAGTAAACACGTGTCACGACCGCTGTGCCATACAGCCCTGGATGCCGGCTCAAGGCCGGAATGACGGATGCTGTGGGGAGGGCTTTGTCGGGGTTCGATGAGCGTCGTGATGTGGCGCTCGCTGTCGGGTCACAAAATCACATTCAAAGATAACATAAAATCTTCATAATGATTGATTATGGGTGATCTCGGTGTTAATCACCGATCATGCAATGCGAAAGGTCGCCCGTTGAAACTCGATGATCGCCGCCGGGATATCGTTGATCTGCTCGTCGAGGAAGGCACGGTCTCGCTTGACGATCTGGCGGTGCGCTTTGCCGTCTCGAAGATGACGATCCATCGCGATCTGGACGATCTCGAGGCCGAGGGCCTGCTGCGCAAGGTTCGCGGCGGGGCCACGATCGAGGCGAGCGGCCAGTTCGAGAGCGACTATCGTTACCGCGCCCGGATAGCGCCGGCGCTGAAACGCGCGATCGCCCGACGCGCCGCCGACTTCATCGAGCCGGGCATGAGCGTGATGGTCGATGACGGCTCGACGTCGGAAGCGGTCATTCCCTTCCTGATCGAAAAGCGGCCCCTGACCGTGATCACCAACAATCTGGCGGTCATCAACGGACTGTCCGGCCAGGGCGGCATCAGCCTGATCGCGCTCGGTGGCGATTTTTCGAAGAAGTTCAACGGCTTCTTCGGCGTCATCACGACCGCCACGCTTTCCGATCTGCGCGCCGATATCGCGCTGATCACCAGTTCCTCGATCCACGGGCGGATCGCCTGCCATCAGGATCAGGAAGTGCTGCAGGTCAAGCGCGCGATGATGGCGGTCGCCCAGAAATCCTATCTGATGGCCGACCATAACAAGTTCGGCCGCACCGCCCTGCACAGGCTGGCGGACCTCAATGCCTTTGCCGGCGTGGTGACCAGCCGGGCGCTGCCGGAAGAACAGGTCTCGGAGCTGACGAGCCAGGGCATAGAATTGTTTTTTGCGGAGGAAGAGTGAGCGATGGCACGGTTTGAACGGTTCTTTGTCGGAACCAGCTGGAAGATGAACAAGACGCTGTCCGAGGCCGTCGCCTATGCGGACGCGCTGGCCGCAGCAGGACGCGACGACCGGATCCAGCGCTTTGTGATCCCGTCCTTCACCGCGATCCGCGAGGTCAAGGCGCGTCTGGCGGATGCCGATGTGCTGGTCGGCGCCCAGAACATGCACTGGGACGACCACGGCGCGTGGACCGGGGAAATCTCGCCGGTGATGCTTGCCGATTGCGGCATGGATATCGTCGAACTCGGCCATTCGGAACGGCGCGCGCATTTCGGCGAGACCGACGAAACCGTGGGGCTGAAGACCGAGGCCGCGGTGCGCCACGGCATGATCCCGCTGATCTGCATCGGCGAGACCGAGGCGGAAAAGGATGCCGGCCGCGCCGATGATGTGCTGCACAGCCAGGTCGAGGCCGCGCTTTCACGCCTTGGCGATACGCAGAAACGGGCGCAGATCATCTTTGCCTACGAGCCGGTCTGGGCGATCGGCGAGCGCGGCCGCCCGGCCTCGCCCGACTATGCCGAGGCGCGCCAGGCGAAGATCGTCGCGACAACCAAACTTGTGACCGGGCGTGAACTGCCCTGCCTTTACGGCGGCAGCGTCAATCCCGGAAACTGCGCCGAAATGCTGGCCTGCGACCATGTCGACGGGCTGTTCATCGGCCGCTCCGCCTGGCATGTCGAGGGCTATCTCGACATCCTGGACCGGGTTTCAAAAGTCATCTGAACCACTTTTTTTCAAGATCAGAGGAAAACATCATGAAGATCGCAGTCGCAGGAGACAGCGCCGGAGCACCGCTCGCCAAGGTCATCGCCGAGCATCTGGCCGGCAGCGAGGGGTTCACGGTCTCCGAACTCAGCACCCCGCCCAATGATGGCACGGAATATTATGCCAATCTGTCGGAGCGGGTCACCACCGGCATCCTGGATGGCACCTATGACCGGGCGATCCTGTGCTGCGGCACGGGCATCGGCGTCGCGATGTCGGCCAACAAGGTCCCGGGCATCCGCGCCGCCCAGACTCACGATACCTATTCGGCCGAACGCGCAGCGCTTTCCAACAATGCCCAGGTCATCACCATGGGGGCGCGCGTGATCGGAACCGAACTCGCCAAGGCGATCGCCGATGCCTATCTGGCATGCGAATACGACCCCAACGGCCGCTCCGCTGGCAATGTCCAGGCAATCGACGATCTGGATGCGAAATATACCGCGAAGGGCTGATCGGGCGGGCATGGCGGGAGCCTTGCAGCTCCAATCTCCCCTCAAAGGGGGGAGATTGGTGGCTGCAAAGTCGTCAAATCAAAACCGAACCCGGTTCACCGACCTCAGATGTTCCTCCACCGCCGCGACTTCGCGCGCGCGGGTCTCATCGCTCCAGCCGAGCGCGCCACCGGCCAGATCGGCAATGCGCTCGATATCGCCTGTCTGCAGCCGTCCGGTGATGGCGAGCGTGGTGCGTCGCATCACGATATCGGCGAGGTGGACGACGAATTCGTTGCGCGCGATCCAGTCGATCTCGGCCGCCGAATAGCCGCTTGCCTGCGGCAGGCGTTCGTCGCTTGCAAAGCCCGCCTCATGCGCGGCGATGGCGCGTGCCGTGGTGCCGTAGCGCGACAGCAATTCATCGATCCGATTTTTTGAAAGCCCGGTTTCGCGCGCCACATCCCTAATCCAGTTCTGCCGTGCCGCCTTATCGACGGGGAAATCCCTGCCGCCGCCGATCGCGCTTTTTTCCGTCGAAACACGCCGGTTCCGACCGAGGCGCTTGAGGATGGCGTCGGCCACTTCTTCGGCAAAACCCCGGAACGTCGTCCATTTTCCGCCAATGAGGGGAATGATCGCGAAGTGCCGGGCATCGTCGGCTTCCAGAACCGGGGCGGAATGATCGCGGCTGATCAGCCCCGGAATATCGGCATTGGAGGCCGGGAGCGGGCGGATGCCGCTATAGGCGTAGACGATCTGCTCCTCGCCGATTTCGAGGCCCGGAAGCAGCGCCTTGAGGCTGGCGATGAAATAGCCGATCTCGTCATCCTCGCACCGCACCGCGTCCGGATTGTCGGCGGGAATATCGGTGGAGCCGGCAAGGGCGAGGCCGAGATATTCGTAGACCAGACAGATGCGCCCGTCATCGGCCTCGAAATAGATCATCCGCCCGGCAAGCCGCCGCACCAGTTCGTCGTTGCGCAGCAGCACATGGGAGCCCTTGGTGCCGCCGATCAGCTTTGTTTGCATGCCCAGCATGGCGTTGACGTGATCGATCCAGGGACCGGCGGCATTGACCACCAGGCCGGGTTTGACGGCGAAGGTCTCGCCGGCCTCGGTCTCGAACACGATCCGCTCCGCATCGGCCTCCCGGATGGTGGTCGCGTTGTACGCCGCCGAGCCGGGATTGGCGGCAAGCCCGTCCTTTATCAGTTCCATCACCAGCCGTTCGGGCTGGGTGATGCGGGCATCGTAATAGGTGCCGGCGGCGACGATCGCCTCGGTCAGCCCCGGCATGTCGCGCAGCGCCCGCTTTCGGCCGACGAGCTTGTGGCGCGGCATCACCCGGTTGCGGGCGCCGTAGAAATCATAGAGCGCGAGCCCGATCTTGACCAAAATCGCGCCCCGGCTGCGCGGCGCGCTGGTGGAGCCGAACAGCGTTCGGATCGCCGCCCAGATCCCCTTGGTCCAGGAGAAGATCGGGATCATGGTCGGCAGCGGCTCGACGCAGTGAGGCGCGTTCAGCAGCAGCAGGTTGCGCTCCAGCGTCGACTGGGCGACGAGGCCGAACTCGCCGGTCTCGAGATATTTCAGCCCGCCATGGATCAGCCGCGAGGGCGCGGCGCTGGTGCCGGAGCCGAAATCGGACTTCTCGGTGATCAGGCAGTTGACGCCCTGAAGCGAGAGGTCTCGGAAAAGGCCGGCGCCGTTGACGCCCGCGCCGATGATGACCACGTCGAAAGCGGTGTCTTCGCTCATCGGGATGGACCTTTCACGATCTGGAGGTTGACCCCTGCCGCGCGAAGCCGCTCGGCTTCAGCCGGATCGAGGCCGTCGGTCACGATCACGGTGTCGAAGGCGGTGAGATCGTCGAACACATGAAGGGCGACCTTGCCGAACTTGGTGTGGTCGGCAAGCAGGATGGATTTGCCGGCGGAGGCGACCATGGTCTGCTTGACGCGCGCGACCTGCTGGTCCTGGATGAAGGCGGTCGTGCCCTCGATCGCCGATGCCGAGCAGATCAAGAGATCGGCCCGCAAGGCCTCGATCGCGCGCAGGCAGATATGATCGATATAGGCGTTGTAGGTGCGGTGATACTGGCCGCCGAGGCAGATGAAATCGACCACGTCGGCATCGACCAGCTCGTTGGCGACCGCCACGCTGTTGGAGATCACGGTCAGCGGGTCGATATCGTTGAGGAACGGCGCGATCGCGCCGGCGGTGGTGGAATCGTCCAGAAAGATCACCTGGCCGGGTTCGATATGGTGAAGCGCCGCCTTGGCCAACGCCTGCTTTTCGGCGGTCGCCACGGTTGCGCGGTAGCGGTGGAGGCTTTCATAGATCCCGGAGGGCTGGGCGCTGACCGCGCCGTGAAGCTTGCGCAGAACGCCCTTGGCCGCGAGTTGGTCGATATGGCGGTGGATGGTCATGCGCGACACGCCGAAATGCTCGACCAGCCTGTCGATGCGCACCTGGCCATGGGCGATGACGTAATCCGCGATTTCCTCGCGCCGGTTGTCGGCCTTGATCATTGTCCGCGCTCCCTGTCGCCGAGTGCTTCCAGCGCTTGCCAGTGCGGCTTCAGCGCTTCCGATATCCGCCGGTAGACGGCGAAGCGGCGATCATAGGCCGCTGCCCTTTTGGCATCCGGCCGGAATGTCCGGCTGATGGCGTCGAGATCGCGCGGGTCGTCGGTCGGGCCTGCATAAAGGCCGACGGCGGCACCTGCGCAAAGGGCGGCCCCCCATGCGGCGGCCTCCTCGGTGGCGGTCACGGTGACGGGGCGATCGAGGATATCGGCGAACATCTGCGCAAACGATGAATTGCGCGACACGCCGCCGGTCAGCCGCACCTGGTTATAGGAAAAGCCGTCGCCGAGCGCATCGACATGTTCGCGATGGTTGAAGGCGATGCCCTCGAGAACCGCCTTCAGCATGTCGCCGCGCTCATGCCAGCCATGAAGCCCGACGAAGGAGCCGCTGCTCGCGCCGCCATGGGGCGATCCGAACAGATAGGGATGAAACAGCAGGCTGGAGGGACGCGCGATCGCCGCGTCGATCTCGGAGGCTACGGCCTGATGGATCGGCGGCCCGCCGTCATTCGCCTTGTCGTGATCGCCCTGGCAGAGCGTGTCGAGGAACCAGTCGTAATTCGCCGCCGACGCCGGCGAAATCGACATCGCGTTCCACTGGCCGGGTTCGATGGCGTTGCGGCAGAACCAGCGCGGATCGGTGAGCGGTTTGTCGGTGACGATCTCGTTGATCGAATAGGTCCCGGCAACGACGCCCATGACGCCGCTTTTGTGCGCGCCAATGCCCAAAGCGGACGCCGTCACATCGTGCAGGCCGGCGGCCACCGGCGTTCCGGCGGCAAGGCCGGTTGCCCGCGCGGCCTCATCGCTGACATGGCCGATGACGGCGGCGGAATGGGCGCTCGGCGCAAGCCTGTCGAAAATCCGCTCAAGGCCGTAGAGTTCGGCCGCGGCAAGCGAATAGTCCTGGGTTTGGACATCGGTGAAGGCGGTGCTGGCCTCGGTGCGGTCGGTGCCGACATGGCCGGTCAGGCAGAATGTCAGCCAGTCCTTGCAGCCGAGAACCGCGCCGATCCGGTGATAGCGTTCCGGCTGATGGCGGCTGATCCAGGCAAGCAGCGCCGACGGGGCGGAGAGATGCGGCGTCTGTCCGGTGAGCGAAAGCGCCCTGTCGGCGACGCCGTCTCTCTCCCAGTCCGCGATGATGTCGCCGGCGCGACTGTCGAGCGAGAGAATGCCGGGGCCGAGCGGCTTGCCGTCTTGATCGAGCAAATAGAGCCCGTCGCCATGGGCGGTGGCGGCGACGGCGGCGATATCGGAGGCCGGGCGGCCGCTGAGCGAAACGGCCTCGGCAATCGCCTCGGCGGTGGCGCGCCACAGCCCGTCCATGTCGCGCTCCACAAAGCGCGCCTCGGGCATTGATTGCGGGACGCGTCTTCGGGCGACGGCAAGCACCGTGCCGTCCATGTCGAACAGCACGGCCTTGGTGACCGTCAGTCCGTTATCGATTCCAAGAAGGCTCGGCATGCAGCGCTCCGATGGCCGTACCGGCCAAAGTTAACGATATAATCTGATAAGTTAATATCAAATAGCGTTACATGAAGTCAATTATATCATTTCATCTGTTTGCCGGCTTGCGGGGCGCGATGACGACGTTGATGCCCTTGGCATGCATCCGCTTGATATGGGCGGGCGGCGTGTCGGCATCGACGATGACGATGTCGAAATCGGAAAGGGCGGCAAGGCTGTGGAGCGCGCGGCGCTCGAACTTGGTGTGGTCGGCCAGCAATATCCGCCGTGACGCGGCGTCCAGCATGGCGCGCTTGGCATCGATCATCTCGGAGGACTGGTGAAACACCATGTCGTCGGTGATCGCCGCCATCGACAGGAACACGGTATCGGCGCGCAGATTGGCGATTTCGTTGGTGGTCATGCGCCCGAGAAACGCGTTGCACCAGTTGCGGAACTCGCCGCCAAGCGCCAGCAGCGTGATGTCGCGCACGCCGCGCAGCTCGTTCATCATCGTCAGCGAATTGGTGATCACCGTCAGCGGCGCATGGGCCTGCAGATGCGGCACCATGTGCAGAACGGTGGTGGAATCATCCAGGAAGATCGCCTGGCCCGGCTCGATGAAGCCCGCGGCCGCCGCCGCGATCGCGGCTTTCTCGGGGGACTGGCGGCTGGAGCGATAGACGTCGCTTGCTTCGATCAGGCTTGTCGGCGCTGCCGACACCGTGCCGCGGTTCTTGCGCAGCAGGCCGCGGCTCACCAGGTCGTCGAGGTCGCGATGGGCCGTCATCAGGCTGATGCCGAAACGCTCGGTCAGGTCCTCGATCCGCATCGGCCCTTCCAGCATCACGGTTTCGGTGATCAGCTGGCGGCGGGCGAGTTGGCGGGCCTGCCTGGAATCGGAGGGCATCTCCTCCGACATCAGATGGTCCATGGCATCGTTGTTCTGGCGCGTCATTCTCGTTCCTGTAGGCGGCATCATTCCTGCGGCTGAAGGAAATCCTTATAGGCAGCGGCGGCGCGAGAGTGAATGCAAATATGCCGGCCGGCCGCTGTCGGACGATTGCCAATGTCCCCAGCCCCTCAGCGTCATGCTCGGGTCAAGCCCGAGGGTCACTCCCGGAGGGGTTGTTCAACAATCGAAGGGGCGCCCTTGAGCGCCCCTTCCATCATCGTCCTTACTGTGCCAGCACGAACGGGCCGGTATAGTCGCCGACATTGTCCTTGGTGATCAGCAGGCAATCGAACAGCTGCTTTTCGGCATCGACGCCGGTGCTGCCGGTCTTGATGAACGAATCCGCCTGCTTGACGGCTTCCTTGGAGAAGATCGCGACCGGCTGGAGCACGGTGTATTCCAGTTCGCCGGCCTTGATCGCGTCGACGGCATCCGGAGAGCCGTCAAAGCCGCCGACCTTCACGTCTTTCAAACGACCGGCTTCCTTGAGTGCTGCAACCGCGCCAAGCGCCATCTCGTCATTGCCGCTGATGACGCCGATGATGTCGGGATGGGCCTGAAGCAGGCTCTGCATCTTGTTATAGCCCTGGGTACGGTCCCAGTTGGCCACGTCCTGGCCGACCTTGACCAGATCCGGATACTGGCTCAGCACGGTTTCATAACCGTTGGAGCGGGTCTGGGCGTTGTTGTCGGACGGCGCGCCGAACAGTTCGACGTAATTGCCGGTGTCGCCGACATCTTCCACCCACTGCATGGCGCCAAGGGCCGCGCCCTGGGCGTTGTTGGAGACCAGCTGCGATTTGGCGAGGCCTTCCTGGTTGATTTCGGCATTGACCAGGAACACCGGAATGCCGGCATTGACGGCCTTGCGCACCGCGCCGACCGAGCCGTCGGCATTGGCCGGATCGAGAATGATCGCGACGGCCTTGTTGGTGATGGCGGTGTCGATCAGGTTGCTTTCGGTGTTGGTGTCACCCTTGTGGGCGGCAACATTTGCCGAATAGCCGAGGCTTTCGGCTTCCGCCTTCGCCACTTCGCCTTCCGTGTACCAATAGGGGTTGGACGGGTCGTTGACGATGATCGAGATCAGACCGTCGGCCATTGCCGCGCCCGCGCCGAACGGAACGGCGATGATGGCGGCTGCCATGGTCATCAGAAAATGTCTCTTGTTGATCATGATATTCTCTCTCCCTTGGTTGAATGGATTCATGCTTCTCATTTGCCGGTCGCCCGGCGGGGTTTCCGCGCTGTATCAAGCCGTTGTGGTCTTGGCCCCCGCGGCGGAAGGGGTATTGTTGCCGGCGTCCGGCTCGGACGGCTTCGCCTTTGCACGGCGGCCGTACTGGATGCTGTTCAGCAGCACCGCGAGAATGATGACGGCGCCGGTGAACACGGTCTGCCAGTAGGACGATACGCCGATGATCACGAGACCGTCGGACAGGAAGCCGATGACGAAGGCGCCGAGCAGCGTGCCGCGGACATTGCCGCGCCCGCCGGTGAGCGCCGCGCCGCCGATCACGACGGCGGCGATCGCGGTCAGCTCGTAGGTGGTGCCGGCGGTCGGGCCGGCCGAGGTCAGCTGCGAGGACAGAACAAGGCCGGCGATCGCGGCGCAGATGCCGGAAAGCACATAGACCATCACCGTCACGCGCTTGACCGGCACACCCGAAAGCTCCGCCGCGCGGGCATTGCCGCCGGTCGAATAGACCCAGCGACCGAAGGCGGTGCGGGTGAGCAGGATACTGCAGATGATGGCGACGACGGCCAGCACCAGCACCCCGATCGGCACGTTGAACAGCCGGTTGAAGCCGAGCCAGTCGAAACCGGTATTGCCGAGTTCCGGCTTGCCGCCGAGATTGTTGTAGGTCAGCCCGTTGGTCATCAGCAGGGCCGCGCCGCGCGCGACATAGAGCAGGCCAAGCGTCGCCACGAAGGCCGGCACCTTGAAGAAGGCAATCAGCACGCCGTTGATGACGCCGATCAGCGCGCCGACGGCGCAGGTGAGGATCACCACCACCCAGACCGGCGGAAACAGCACGACGCCGAACATGTCGAGCTGGACGCCCTGCATCAGGAAGCCGGCAACGCAGCCCGCAAGCCCGAGCGTCGAGCCGACCGAAAGATCGATGCCGCCGGTCAGGATCACCAGCAGCATGCCGATCGCCAGCAGGCCGAAAATGGCCACATGCGACGACATGATCAGGAAGTTGTTGGTGGAAAGATACACCGGCGACAGCAGCGAGAACACGACGATGATCGCGATCAGCGCGAAGAAGGCGCGGCCTTCCAGCAAAAGGCGTCCGAGGCTGAAGCCGTTGCGCCGGCCGGAGCGGGAGGATTTTTGAACTTGACGTGTGTCGGTCATTGACATGCTCCGAAATTGCTTGCTGAAATCACGCGGCCACGGCTTCGCCGGATGCGGCCATGATTTCCTCTTTGGATACCGACGGATCGAACTCGGCGACGATCTGCCCGCGCGCCATGACGATGATGCGATGGGCGACGCTGAAGCACTCGCCGACTTCCGAGGTGGAATACAGCACCGCAAGCCCGCGCTCGGCGCGCTCGCCGAGAAGCCGGAAGACCTCCGCCTTGGCGCCGATATCGATGCCGCGGGACGGTTCGTCGAGCAGCATCACGCCGGGATGGGTTGCGAGCATCTTGCCGATCACGACCTTCTGCTGGTTGCCGCCCGAAAGCGACCCGATCGGCGCGCCGCCGCCATCGGTCTTGATATGGACATCGTCGATCGCGCCCTCGATGATGTTGCGCTCAGCCTTGCCGGAGGTGAAGATCCGGCGGGTGAAGGACGGGATCGAGGCGAGCGAGAGATTGCGGCCGACCGTCATGGTCTGCACCAGCCCGTCGCGCTGCCGGTCTTCCGGTACCAGCACCAGCCCGGCCTCGATCCGCTCGGCAATGCTGAGACCCGACACGTCCTCGCCGTGGAGAAGGATTTCGCCGCCGACGCTGCGGCTGCGGCCTGCGACGCATTCCAGCATTTCGGTGCGTCCGGCGCCCATCAGCCCGTAGATGCAGACGATCTCGCCGGCGCGCAGGTCGAGCGACAGATGATCGACGGCAAGCCGACCGGTGCCCGAGGCATCCTCGACGCAGAGGCCGCGCAGCGACAGCAGCGCCGCGCCGAACTCGTAACCGGTCGGTGGCGAGCCGAGGTCGAAATTGTCGCCGACCATGTTGCGCACGATCCATTCGAGATCGATGTCCTTGCGCTCGCCGAACGCGGTCATGGCGCCGTCGCGCAGAACCACGGCATGGTCGGTGATCTGCAGCGCTTCTTCCAGGTGGTGCGAAATGTAGACGATCGAGACGCCCCGGCTTTTCAGGTCCGCGATCACCTTGAACAGCACCTCGACCTCCGAGGCGCTGAGCGCCGAGGTCGGCTCGTCCATGATCAGGATGCGGGAATTGACCGAGAGCGCCCGGGCGATCTCGACGATCTGCTGCTGGCCGAGACGCAAATCCTCGACCGGCGTCAGCGGGTCGATGTCTTCCTCCAGCTCCTCCATCAGTCTGCGGGTCTGCCGCTCTTCCTCGGCGAAATCCACGCCGGTCGCGGACCGGATCTCGCGGCCCATGAAGATATTGTCGCGCACGCTCATATTGGGCGCGAGGCTCAATTCCTGGTGAATGATCGAAATGCCATTTGAGGCCGCATCGGCTGCCGAGGTGAAGCTCACCGGCGCACCGTCAAGAATGATCTCGCCGGAGGTGGGGCGCACGATGCCGGACAGAACCTTCATCAGCGTCGATTTTCCGGCGCCGTTTTCACCGAAAAGCGTGGTGACGCTGCCGTAGTGGACGTCGAAATTGACGCCCTTCAGGGCATGGATATTGCCGTAGGACTTGGCGATGTTGCGGGCGGCGAGGACGATTTCGGCCTTGCTGCGCTGACCAGGAGAGGTGGTGTCGGAGGTCGTGGTCATTTTACGCTCATCTCCACCGGGGTGACCAGCCAGTTCTTCGGATTGATCAGCTTGAAGACGCCGGTGACGGTGATCGTCTTGCCGGAAAGGGAAGCGGTGTCGATATCGGCGAGCACCGCCTTCTTCATCTCGTTGTTGAGCGCGGAACCGGCATCCTGATATTCGATCTGGTTCTTGAACTGGCCGAAGGCGATCGTGCCGGTGGCATCGCGCAGGTCGGTGCCGTTGATGGCCGGGCCGGTCTGGACCCGGATGGTGATGTCGTCGGGCACGCCGTCCACGGTGACGGGGTAGATGCCGCCCTTGGCCTCGCCCGCAACGCCGGTGAAGCTGACGGGCATGACCGCGCCGATCCCGGCCTTGACGCCGTATTTTTCGATCGCGGCGCCCTTGTCAGCGGCAATATCGCTTGCAAGCGTTGCCGCATCCACGGCCCGGTCCTCGACGCTTTTCTGAACCTCGGGGAAATTCTCGGCGCCGAAGGTCTCCGCCGAAAACCCGTCTTCCGTCACGTGCTCGGCCGTGCCGATAAGGACCACCTTGGTGTCGAGGGCCATCGCGGCAATGACCACCACGATCGCGAGCGAACCGATGATCATCGGCAGTTTCGAGCCGCGCGGCCGGGCGGAATGGCCAGAAGATTGAGATGTCGTTTGTGCACTCATGAAGCGATGACCTTCAGAACCTGGACTTTGGAAATGGACGCGCGCGGAAGGACCTGCAGCCGGAGAGCGGCGCCGGAGGGCGGGCGCGGTACAGCGATGGCAATGTTTGTATCACGACGATCCTCCCTGGTGGCCTCCCTCCGCAACGTCCTCCCGCTGCATCGGCATTGGCCGGCGATCCCGGCGGCCACAGATAACAATTCATGTTATCGCTGTGTTATCTATTCGGCAAACTATGTTATAATTAAACTTGGCTGTCAATCACTCTGATCGTGACCAGCTTGTCGGGTGGCGAACCGAAGCCGGATAAAGCCCATGTAGCCTATGATATTCCGGCGGCTATTTGTCAATGTTCCAATGCCGGCGCGACAGGGCAGGACGACGGGCACAAAGGGCTTGCTTCATTGACAGATCGCCGTACTGATGAAATAAATTGCCATAAACATAAAAAATTACAGAAAAGGGAGAAAGCATGGCGCGAGCGGGTCGACGGCGCGATTTTGACGAGAGTCTGGCGCTGCGCGCCGCGTGGCTTCATTACGGCGGCGGGCTGACGCAGGCCGAGGTCGCAACGCGTCTGGACATTTCCACCGTCAAGGCCCATCGGCTGATCGCCTGGGCCAATCAGAGCGGGGCGGTGAAGGTGTCGATCGACGGCGATGTCGCCGAATGCGTCGCGCTTGAAACGCGGCTCTCGGAAGAATTCGGCCTGGCGCATTGCGAGGTCGTGCCCGATCTCGGCGAGCGCGGCATGCCGCTCAGGGCGCTCGGCATTGCCGGCGCGCGCTTCATCCGCCAGGAAATCGAATCCGAGCGCTCGGAAGTGATCGGCGTCGGTCATGGCAGAACGTTGTCGAGCGCGGTTGCCGCGCTGCCGCGGATCTCGGCCAATGGCGTACGTTTCGTTTCGCTGATGGGCGGGCTTACCCGCAACTACGCCGCCAATCCGCATGACGTCATCCACCGGCTTGCTGAAAAGACCGGCGCGTCGGCCTATGTGATGCCGATCCCGTTCTTCGCCAACACCGCCGCCGACCGCGAGGTGTTTCTCGCCCAGCGCGGCGTGTCGCAGGTGATCGATCTGGCCGCCCGTTCCGATCTGATGCTGGTCGGCATCGGCACCGCCAATCCGGGCGCTCAACTGGTCGCGTCGCACATGATCGATGTCGCCGAGATCGGCGAGGTTGAGGAACGCGGCGGCGCGGGCGAGGTGCTCGGCCACTTTTTCGACCGCGACGGTCAGCTTGTGGAGACATCGCTTTCGGCCCGCACCGTGTCGCTCGATATCAGGGCGCTGGGCAAACGCCGGATCGTCGCGATCGCCGGCGGCGAGGAAAAACTCAATGCGATCGCCGCCGTGCTGCGCAGCGGTACGATCAGCGGTCTGATCACCGACGAGGCGACGGCCGCAGCGCTATCGGACGGCAGGTTCGGGTAAGGGAGGCATCGGATATGGCCAATCAGGGACATGCCGATCGCGGCGGCGACATTCTCATCGGCATCGATGCCGGCACCTCGGTGATCAAGGCGGTCGCCTTCGATCTTGCCGGCAGGCAGCTTGCGGAGGCGGCGGTCAAGAACCGCTACCGCACCGGAAACGACGGGTCCGCGACCCAGTCGATGGAAGAAACCTGGCTGGATTGCGCGCAAGCGCTCAGGCAACTTGGCGAAAAGGTCGAGCGGCTTGCCACCCGCACCGCCGCGATTGCCGTCACCGGGCAGGGCGACGGCACCTGGCTTGCCGGCAGCGACAACAGGCCGGTCGGCGACGCCTGGCTGTGGCTCGACGCCCGTGCCGCGTCGACCGTCGATCGCCTGAACAGCGGTCCCGGTGAGCGCGCGCGGTTCGAGGCGACCGGCACCGGCCTCAATACCTGTCAGCAGGGCGCCCAGATGGCGCATATGGCGCGCACAAGGCCGGAGCTTCTGGCCAATGCCGTGGTAGCGCTGCATTGCAAGGACTGGCTCTATCTCAATCTCACCGGCGAGCGGGCGACCGATCCCTCCGAGGCGAGCTTCACCTTCGGCAATTTCCGCAACCGCGCCTATGACGATGCCGTCATCGAGGCGCTTGGCCTTCGCGATTTCCGGCATCTTCTGCCCGAAATCGTCGATGGCACGAAGACCACGCACCCGCTGAGCCCGGAAGCGGCCAAGGAGACCGGGCTTCTGGCCGGAACGCCGGTCAGCCTCGGCTTTGTCGACATGGTCATGACCGCGCTTGGCGCCGGCGTCTATACCGGCGATAGCGGCACCGCCTGCTCCACCGTCGGTTCCACCGGGGTGCATATGCGCGCGGTGCACGCCTCGGGCGTTAAGCTCAACGACGACAATACCGGCTATGTGATCGCCCTGCCGGTTCCCGACATGGTCACCCAGGTCCAGACCAATATGGCGGCGACGCTGAACATCGACTGGGTGCTCGATGTCGGCCGCGATCTGCTGGCAGACATGGGCGTCGACGTCTCCCATCGCGACATGGTGTCGAAGATCGACGAATGGCTGGCGCATGCGCAAGCGGGCTCGCTGCTCTATCACCCCTATATTTCCGAGGCCGGCGAGCGCGGGCCGTTCATCAACGCCGATGCCCGGGCGGGCTTTATCGGCCTTTCCGCCGCGCACCGGTTCCCCGATCTCGTCGGCGCCGTGGTCGAAGGCCTCGCGATGGCGGCGCGCGATTGCTACGCCGAAATGGGCGAGATGCCGGGCGAACTGCGCCTGACCGGCGGGGCCGCCCGTTCGCGGGGCCTGCGCGGCGTATTGTCGGCTGCGATCGGTGCGCCGGTCCGGGTCTCCGGGCGCGAGGAAGCGGGTGCCGCGGGCGCTGCGATGATGGCCGCGGTCGCGATCGGCGTCTATCCCGACATGGAGCGCTGCATCGGCGAATGGGTGACGCCACTTCTGGGCGAGGCCGAGCGCCCCGACCCGGCGGCGACGGCGCTTTATGCGCGGCGCTATCCGACCTATGCCGCCGCCCGCCGCGCGCTGGAACCGATCTGGAATGCGATGGCGCGGGATCGGCGCGCCGAACGCGAGGGCGCGGCAGATGCCGCCGCCGATGAAAGGAATGCGAAATGAGCGAAGCCGGGATGATCGATCTGTTTGTGATTGGCGGCGGGATCAACGGCGCAGGCATCGCCCGCGATGCTGCGGGCCGCGGCCTTTCGGTGGTGCTGTGCGAAAAGGACGACCTTGCCGAGGGCACCTCGTCGCGCTCCGGCAAGCTGGTCCATGGCGGCCTGCGCTATCTCGAATATTACGAGTTCCGGCTGGTGCGCGAAGCGCTGATCGAGCGGGAAGTGCTGATGAACAACGCGCCCCACATCATCTGGCCGCTGCGCTTCGTGCTGCCGCATTCGCCGGATGACCGGCCGGCCTGGCTGGTCCGGCTCGGCCTGTTCCTCTACGACCATCTCGGCGGCCGCAAGAAGCTGCCCGGCACACGGGTGCTCGATCTGAAGCGCGATCCTGTCGGCGCGCCGCTCATCGACAAATATACCCGTGGTTTTGAGTATTCGGATTGCTGGGTGGATGATGCCCGGCTGGTGGTGCTGAACGCGGTCGATGCCGCCCGCAAGGGCGCAACCGTGCTGACCCGCACGCCCTGTCTTTCCGCACGGCGCGAGGATGGCGGCTGGACCATCGAGACGAAGGATATGATGACCGGTGAGGCCAGAACCTTCCGGGCGAAAATTCTCGTCAATGCGGCGGGTCCCTGGGTGAATGACGTGGTGCGCCGCGTTGCCGGCTCCAATTCCAGCCGCAATGTCCGCCTCGTCAAGGGTAGCCATATCATCACCGAGAAATTCTGGGAGGGGCCGCACAGCTATCTGGTCCAGAATCACGACAAGCGGGTGATCTTCATCAATGCCTATGAGGGCAACAAGGCGCTGATCGGCACCACCGACATCGCCTATGAAGGCAGGGCCGAGGAGGTCAGCGCCGACGAAAGCGAGGTCCAGTACCTGCTCGATGTCGTCAATCGCTATTTCAAGCAGAAACTGCGTCGCGATGATGTCGAGGAAACCTTCTCTGGCGTTCGCCCGCTGTTCGATGACGGCAAGGGCAATCCTTCGGCCGTGACCCGCGACTATGTGTTCGATCTCGACGAGACCGGCGGCGCGCCGATGCTCAATGTGTTCGGCGGCAAGATCACCACGTTCCGCGAGCTTGCCGAGCGCGGCATGCACAAGCTTACGAAATTCTTCCCCGACATGGGCGGCGACTGGACCGACAGCGCGCCGCTGCCCGGCGGCGATATCGAAAACGCCGATTACGAGGCGTTCCGCGACAGGATGAAGACCGATTATCCGTGGATGCCGGCGGCACTGCGCCGCCATTATGGCCGGCTTTATGGCACGGCGATTGCAAAGATCGTCGGATCGGCTGACGGCCTTGCGGCGCTTGGCCGCCATTTCGGCGGCAATCTCTACGAGGCCGAGGCCCGCTATCTTGCCGAAAACGAATGGGCCCGCACCGCCGAGGACGTGCTGTGGCGGCGCACCAAGCACCGCCTGCATCTGAGCGACGCCGAGCAGGCCGCTTTCATCGCCTGGTTCGACGCCGAACTGAAGTGATTTTCAACGAAAGGCCGGAAGAGATGCCGCTGACGCTTTCCCTGAATACCAATCCGCTCGTCAACCGCTTCGCCGATCCGGTCGACCTGATCGAGACCACCGCGCGCGACCTGAGGCTGCGCGACCTTCAGCTCACCCATGAATTCATCAACCCGTCCTGGCCGGCGCCGGTTATCCGCCGGCTGACCCGCGTCATGGCCGGCGCGCTCGAGCGCACCGGGGTCCGGGTCACCTCGGGCATGACCGGCCCCTATGGCAGGCTCAACCATTTCGGTCATCCCGACCGCGATGTGCGGCGCTATTATGTCGACTGGTTCAAGACCTTCGCCGATATCATCGGCGATCTCGGCGGCACGTCGGTCGGCACCCAGTTCGCGATCCTCACCTATGCCGATTACGACGATCTGAAGCGCCGCGAGGAACTGATCGCGATCGCCATCGATTGCTGGGCCGAGGTGGCCGAGCATGCGAAGGCGGCGGGCCTTTCCTATCTGTTCTGGGAACCGATGTCGGTCGGCCGCGAATTCGGCCACACGATTGCCGACTGCATGGCGCTGCAGGACCGCCTGACCGCCGCCAATATGGCCGTGCCGATGTGGATGATGGCCGATATCGACCATGGCGACGTCACCTCCGACAATCCGGATGATTACGATCCCTATGCCTGGGCGCGGTCGGTGCCGAAGGTCTCGCCGATCATCCATATCAAGCAGAGCCTGATGGACAAGGGCGGCCATCGCCCGTTCACCGCCGCGTTCAACGCCAAAGGCCGGATCCAGCCGGAACCGCTGCTTGAGGCCTTTGCCGAGGGCGGGGCGCGCGACAACGAAATCTGCCTCGAGCTGAGCTTCAAGGAGCGCGAGCCCAATGACCGCGAGGTGATCCCGCAGATCACCGAGAGCATCGCCTTCTGGGCGCCCCATATCGATACCGGGGCCGGCGATCTGAAAATCTGAAATTTCGGCAAACCCCCGACATTCCCACGCTCTCGCGGATGGAAAGCCGGCTCCTGCCTTTGCTGCGGTTGCGCCAGTTTGTCGCAGCCGAAGGCTCGCCGGTTTGACGGCAAGGTCCATTGATATTCTATGCCAATTCCGGTGGCGATGTGATGAATGTCAACCCGGCCGCAAACCTGTAGCAGCCCAATCAATAATTTAAATTTAAAATATATGCGCGGCATTCTTGTAATTTCCAACCGCCGATTATATCGTTTCTCCATAAAGCCTTTGAAGCGCGGGTAGCGATTGCTCATGCCCGCACGAAGGCCGCCGTTCGGTAGGGAAATTTTAAATTTGGAGGAAACCATGAGCGCCAAAGTCGTACCCGTCGTCACCCGCAGCGCCGAGCTTGGCGAGGAGACCCTGCAATCGGGCGAATGCGTCCGCAAGTCCGGCGTCAGCCCGCAGCACACGCCCGCCACCAGGATCTGGTTCGGCCGGGTCAGCAACGAGCCGGGCCACCGTTCCCCGCCGCATCATCACCAGGAAGCCGAGACCGGCGGCTACGTGCTTTCCGGCCACGGCCGGATCTATTTCGGCGAGGACTACAAGGAATATACCGACATGTATCCGGGCGACTTCGTGTTCGTGCCGCCGTTCATGCCGCATGTCGAGGTCAATATGAGCACCACGGAAGAACTGGTCTGGCTGACCTGCCGCACCCCCGACAATCTGGTGACCAATTTGCCGGATGTCCCCGACGAGCAGCTTGAAGGCTATCGTCGCGCCTGAACAGAGCATTTCCGGTGAAAACGGGATCACCAGAAATGCTCTATCTATTTGTTTTGACGCATTTTCGCGGACGTCAGGTGATTCCACCTGACTGCGAAATGCTCTGGATTGGAGCAGACCATGAAACTGGTACGATACGGTGAAAACGGCGCCGAAAAGCCCGGCCTTGTGGATGCCAACGGCGCGATCCGCGATCTTTCGGGCGTGATCGCGGATATCTCGTCGGAAACGCTGTCGCCGGAGATGCTTTCGCGGCTTTCCGGCCTCGATCCCGAAACGTTGCCGCTGGTGGAGGGCAGCCCCCGCTATGGCGCGCCGGTCGGCAGGATCGGCAAGTTCATCTGCGTCGGCCTCAATTATGCCGACCATGCCGCCGAGACCGGCAAGGCCGCGCCGCCCGAGCCGGTGCTGTTCGCCAAGGCGACGACGGCCGTCTGCGGACCGAACGACGATGTCGAGATCCCGCGCGGTTCCGACCGCACCGACTGGGAGGTCGAGCTCGGCGTGGTCATCGGCAAGCGGGCGAAATATGTCGCCGAGGACGACGCGCTTTCCCACGTGGCCGGCTATGTGCTCGTCAACGACGTGTCCGAGCGCCGGTTTCAGTCGGAACGCGCCGGCCAGTGGATCAAGGGCAAGAGCCACGACACCTTCGGACCGACGGGCCCGTGGCTGGTGACGCCGGACGAATTCGAGGATATCCAGAACCTCGATCTCTGGCTCGATGTCGACGGCGAGCGCCGGCAGACCGGCAATACCCGCACCATGATCTTTCCGGTGAAGCACCTCGTCAGCTACATCTCGCAGTTCATGACGCTGGAGCCCGGCGACATCATCTCCACCGGCACCCCGCCCGGCGTCGGCCTCGGCATGAAACCGCCGACCTTCCTGAAGCAAGGCCAGATCGTCACGCTCGGCGCTGCCGGGCTTGGCGAGCAGCGCCAGAAGATGGTGCAGGCATGAGCATGGCAGCGACAAGGGCCGCCCTTACCGATCTCTCCGGCAAGACCGCGATCGTCACCGGCGCGGGGCGCGGGCAGGGCGCTGTCGAAGCGGCGCTTCTCACAGAGGCCGGCGCGCGGGTGATGCTGTGCGACGTGCTTGCCGAAGAAGGCGAGGCGCAGGCCGAAGCGCTGCGCGCGGCAGGTCATGACGCGCGCTTCATGAAGCTCGACGTGACGTCGGAGGCCGACTGGCAGGCGGTGATCGATGCCGTGCGGGACTGGACCGGCGGCCTCGACATTCTCGTCAACAATGCCGGCATCATCAACCGCAAGACGATCGCCGACATGTCGGTCGCCGAATGGCGCAAGGTGCTGGACGTCAACGCCACCGGCGCGTTTGCCGGGCTCAAGGCGGCGCTGCCGCTGATGGTGGAAACCGGCGGCGGCTCGGTGATCAACATTTCCTCCAACAGCGGTTTTTCCGGGCATTACGACCCGGCCTATACCGCCAGCAAATGGGCGCTGCGCGGCCTCACCCGCACGGCGGCAATGGAATATGCCGAAAAGGGCGTCCGCGTGAACGCGATCTGCCCCGGCCTGATCGTCACCGACCTCAACCGCAATTCGCCGCACCTGAAGCCGATGATCGAGATGACGCCGATGCAGCGTAGCGGCGAGGCCGAGGACGTTGCCCAGCTCGTGCTGTTCCTCGCCTCCGACGCCTCCGCCTTCATCACCGGCGAGGATTTCGTGATCGACGGCGGCTTCACCGGCGGCGCTGCCTACCGGCGCGTGGCGCGGGAGACCGGGATTTACTGAGAGCCCGCTTCCCCTCATCCGGCCTTCGGCCACCTTCTCCCCAGCGGGGAGAAGGGGAAGACGGCGCGGCTCTGCCTTCCGGCTTGCTCCGAAAACGCGGCACGGTTCCCCTCGCCCCGAAGGGGAGAGGGTGGCGCGAATGCGCCGGGTGAGGGGAGCGGGCTCTCGGCGAATGAGGAACGAGCGGAGCGGCCCGTTCACTTATGCGGCCCGTTCACTTATGCGGCCCGTTCACTGATGCGGTTTGTGCCGGATATCCATCATGATCGAGATCGCGCGGGCGACGTCCGGTTCGGCGATTTCGGCGAAGATTTCGTCGATCCAGCCGCGATGGACCGCGGTCATCTCGTCCATCAGCGCCTTGCCCTTGTCGGTGATGCGCACCAGAAAGGCGCGGCGGTCGGTTTCCTGGTTCTCGCGCTCGACGAGACCATCGGCGACCAGTTTCTCGATCACGCCGGTGACATTGCCGTTGGAGACCACGAGCTGCTTGGAAAGCGCGCTCATGCGCATGCCCTCGGGGGCTGCGTGCAGCGCTGCCATCACGTCGAAACGCGGCAGCGTCATGGCGTAATTCTCGCGCAGGCGTTCGCGCAGATTGCCCTCGACATGGCGCACCGCTTTCAGCATGTGCAGCCAGAGGCGCACGCGCTGGGTGGCAAGGGCCGGGTCTTTGACTTCATGGGCGGTCATGACGGATTCTCTCTTCTTCCGTAACCGCTCTAGCCGCATTTGCTTCAAACCTCAACCAGATTGCGGCACGTCTCAGTCGGCCGGGATCACCGCGGTCGCCTCGATCTCGATCCTGGCCTCGTCTTCCATCAGGGCGACGACCTGAACCACGGCCATTGCCGGAAAATGGCGGCCGATCACCCGGCGATAGGCCATGCCGAGCGCCTTGCGGTTGTCGAGATATTCGCGCTTGTCGGTGATGTACCAGGTCAGCCGAACCAGGTGTTCCGGCCGGGCGTCGGCTTCGGCGAGCACGGCGACGATATTGCGCAGCGTCTGCTCGAACTGGCCGACGAGATCGGCATGTTCGAATTGCTGCCGGGCGTTCCAGCCGATCAGGCCGCCGGTGAAGACCATCCGGCCCTGGGCGAGCATGCCGTTGGCATAACCGCGCGCTGGGACCCAGCCTTCGGGTTCGAGAAACTGATGCGGCGATTGCGAGAACGATGTCATGCCTGAACTTTCAAATACGAACGTGATGGGTGGTTTTTCCGCCGTGTCTGGAGCGCGTTTCGATCCGATTGAATCGGATCGGCGCTCCAGATTATTGTTTTGGCCGCATGATCCTGTCGATCCTCGCTCCGCTCCGGTCGGATCATGCGCCAGACGGGCAGAGAGCCTGTTCATACCTCGCCCCCCGAAATCGAGATCGCCTGCCCGGTGACCATGGCGGCCTGGTCGGAGGAAAGCCAGAGCACGGTGCCGGCCACGTCCTCCGGCGGCACCAGCCGCTTCATCGGATTGGTGGCTTCAAGGGCCGCCCGCGCCTCCCCGGCGCTGCGGCCGGTGGTCTCGACGATGCGGGCGATCGACCGCTCGGTCATCTCGGTGTCGAGAAAGCCGGGGCAGATGGCGTTCACGGTGATCCCCTTGCGGGCATATTCGAGTGCCGCCGATCTGACCAGCCCGACCACGCCATGCTTTGCCGCCGCATAGGGCGCGACATAGGCATAGCCCTTCAGCCCCGCGGTGGAGGCGATCGCGATCAGCCGGCCGTTGCGCCCCGCCATCGCCTTCGCTCCCTCGCGCAGCGTCAGGAATGTGCCGGTCAGGTTGACGGCTATCATCGCGTTGAAGCTTTCGAGCGTGGTCGCGGCAAAGGGCGCGCTTTCCGACGCGCCGGCATTGGCGATCACGATGTCAAGCGGCCCGGCGGCGGCAAACAGCGCGACGACCTGCGCTTCGTCGGTGATGTCGCAGGTCATGGCCGAGATCGCCGCGCGGCTTTCGGCCACGGTCTCAAGCGGTTCGCGCCTGCGCCCGCAGATGACCACCTCCGCGCCGGCATCGGCAAGCGCCCGGGCAATCACCGCGCCAACGCCCGAACCGCCGCCGGTGACGAGCGCCCTTTTGCCGGCAAGGCTCATGACATGGCCCTCGCGCGTTCGGCAAGCGTATTGGCCTGCCGGCGGCCGCCCTCATAGGGCGCGGGCCATGCCTGTTCGGTATCGCCGAGTGCGACGGCGGCATGGAGCGTCCAGTAGGGGTCGGCCAGATGCGGGCGGGCAAGCAGCACCAGATCGGCGCGGCCGGCCATCAGGATCGAATTGACGTGATCGGCCTCGTAGATATTGCCGGCGACCAGCGTCGGCAAATGGAGGTCGTTACGCACCCGGTCGGAAAACGGCACCTGGAACATGCGGCCATAGACCGGCTGTTCATCCCTGGTGGTCTGGCCGGAGGAGACGTTGATGGCATCGGCGCCGGCTTCCTTGAAGGCTTCGGCGATCTTCAGCGCCTCGTCCGGCTCGACACCTGCCTCGCCGACCCAGTCATGGGCGGAGATGCGCACCGTCATCGGCTTTTCGGCCGGCCAGGCCGCGCGCATGGCGGCAAATACTTGGAGCGGAAAGCGCATCCGGTTTTCCAGACTGCCGCCATAGTCGTCCGCGCGCCGGTTGGTGACAGGCGAAATGAAGGAGGCAAGCAGATAGCCGTGGGCGGCATGCATTTCCACCATGTCGAAACCAGCAAGATCGGCGGCGCGCACGGAGGCAACGAACTGGTCGCGCACCATGTCCATATCGGCCCGGTCCATCGCCTTCGGCGTCTGGCTTTCGGGCGTATAGGGAATGGGCGAGGCGGAGATCAGCGGCCAGTTGCCGTCCACAAGCGGCTTGTCCATGCCCTCCCAGGCGACCCGGGTGGAGCCCTTGCGGCCGGCATGGCCGATCTGAGCGCAGATCCTGGCGTCGGTCTCGGTGTGGACGAAGTCGGTCAGCCGCTTCCAGGCCGGCACCTGTTCGGAGGTCAGGCAAGGACAGCCCGAGGTGATCCGGCCTTCCGGCGAAACGCAGAGCATTTCGGTGAAAACGAGACCCGCGCCGCCCTTGGCGCGCTCGGCGTAATGCACGAAATGCCAGTCGGTCGGCATGCCGTCCTTGGCCTTGTACTGCGCCATCGGCGACACCACGACGCGGTTCTTCAGTTCCATGTCGCGCAGTCTGAACGGTGCGAACATCGGCCGCCTTGTCGACTGGCTGCCGGCCTTTTTCTGGAACCAGGCTTCCGCGGTCGCCAGCCATTCGGGGTCGCGCAGCCTGAGATTTTCGTGGCCGATGCGCTGCGAACGGGTCAGCAGAGAATAGTTGAACTGCATCATGTCGAGCTCGAGATAGCGCTCGACCTCCTCGAACCATTCGGTCGAGTTGCGCGCAGCCGACGTGACCCGCAGCACCTGCAGCTTGCGCTCCGTCTCGTAATCGTCAAGCGCCTTGTCCAGCGGCTTGCCGGAATTGAGTTCGTCGGCCAGCGCCGCCGCACTTTCCATGCCAAGCTTGCTGCCGGAACCGATCGAAAAATGCGCGGTTGCCGAAGCGTCGCCGAGCAGCACCACATTGTCGAAGTGCCAGTTTTCGCAGGTGACCCGCGGGAATTGAATCCAGGCCGAGCCGCGAATGTGGTTGGCATTGGTCATCAGTGCGTGGCCGCCGAGGTGACGGGCGAAAATCTTCTCGCAGGCGGCAATGCTTTCCTGCTGGCTCATCTCGCCAAAACCATAGGCCTCGAAGACCTCCGGCCCGCATTCGACGATGAAGGTCGCCGTATCGTCGTCGAACTGGTAGGCATGCGCCCAGATCCAGCCCTTCCCGGTGTTCTCGAAGATGAAGGTGAAGGCGTCGTCGAATTTCTGCTTTGTGCCGAGCCAGACGAAATGATTGCGGCGCATGTCGATCATCGGCTGGAAACGATCTTCGTAAAGCGTGCGGGTGCGCGAGTTCAGTCCGTCGGCGGCGATGACGAGATCGTTCTCGGCGCGAAGCTGCTCGATGCGATCATCGTCGATATTGGCTTCGAATTCCAGATTGACGCCGAGTTCGCGGGCGCGCTCCTGCAGCAGGATCAACAGCTTCATCCGCCCGATACCGCAAAAGCCGTGACCGCCGGAGGTCATGCTCTCGTCGCCGCGCACCACCTTGACATCATCCCAATAGGCGAAATTGTCGCGGATCGACTGCACCACGACCGGGTCGTTGCCGCTGAAATTCTCCAGCGTCTCGTCGGAAAACACCACGCCCCAGCCGAAGGTGTCGTCATGGCGATTGCGCTCATAGACGGTGATGTCGTGGCCGCTGTCGCGCAGCTTCATCGAAATCGCGAAATAGAGACCCGAGGGGCCGCCTCCCAGAACTGCGATTTTCATGGCTCGATTCCCCTGACGCTGTGCGTGGTTGCTTGTGTAAAATTAATTTGAATTTAAAATAAATTGGGAATGAGGTCGGTGTCAAGCGCAGGTTGGTAGGTGGTTGCGATGAAACGCCTGCTTGTCACCAAAGGCAGAATTCCCAATCGCCTCTCATCCCGCACCGGCGTCATCCTCGGGCTTGACCCGAGGATCTAAGCACATCGCACTGCGAGAGGAGCGGGCGGCAACAACTCGTCATTGTGCGCTCTCGGAATAAAATCCGCAAACGTCGCTCGCGGCACACGGGATTGGATCCTCGGGTCAAGCCCGAGGATGACGCATTGACTGTGGAGGGGCCACGAGGTCAACGGACGCTGCAATATTTCAATATTGAACTAATAACGCGGCTCCATTATGATTCGCCATTAAACGCAGAACCACTGCGAACAACAGCCACAACAACAAGGAAAACCCGCCATTGCCGTTTGAAACCTCCCAAGCCCTGCGCTTCGGCGACTGCGACCTGACGGGGATCGCCTATCACCCGGCCTATTTCTCCATGCTGGTGGAGGTCAACCGCGCCATGTTCGCCTCCTTCGGGGTCTCCTGGGAAGAGATGATGCTGGAGCGCAATCTCGGCATGCCGGTGCTGAAGATGGATATCGGGTTCGAAAAGCCCGCGCGTTTCGGCGATGTGCTGGATTTTTCCATGCATGTGCGGCGCATCGGCAATTCCTCGCTCGATCTCGAGACCTTCGCGCGGGTTCGCGGCGATGTGATCTGGTCGGTGCGCCAGCGGATCGTGCTGACCTCCACCGAGGATCACAGATCGCGGCCATGGCCGGACGATGTCCGCGCCGGGCTTCAAACCTATATGGACCCGCCAGCCTGACAAAAACCAGGGATGGCGGCGTTCAGAAACAAAAAACGGGAACAGAACATGCCTCATCAGCTTCGGCCTTCCGGCCATACCGACAGTTTCGCCCGCGACAACCTGCCGCCTTTCGAGGCATGGCCGGATCTGCTGCTGGAGGGTTTCGACTATCCCGACCGGTTGAATGCCGGCGTCGAACTCACGGATGCGATGGTCGCCAAAGGGTTCGGCGACCGCATCGCGCTGATCGGCAATGGCCGGCGGCGCACCTACAAGGAAATGGCCGACTGGACCAACCGGCTCGCCCATGCGCTGGTCGATGATCTCGGCGTCAAGCCGGGCAACCGGGTGCTGATCCGCTCGGCCAACAACCCCGCCATGGTCGCCTGCTGGCTGGCCGCCACCAAGGCCGGCGCGGTGGTGGTCAACACCATGCCGATGCTGCGCGCGGGCGAGCTTGCCAAATATGTCGACAAGGCCGAGATCGAATTCGCGCTGTGCGATACGCGGCTGATGGAGGAACTTGTCGCCTGCGCCAAGGAAAGCCGGTTCCTGAAGAAAGTGATCGGCTTTGATGGCACCGCCAATCATGATGCCGAACTCGACCGGCTGGCGCTGGAAAAGCCGGTGAATTTCGACGCCGTCGATACCGCCGCGGACGATGTCGCGCTGCTGGGCTTCACCTCGGGTTCGACCGGCGATCCGAAGGCGACCATGCATTTCCACCGGGATCTGCTGATCATCGCCGATGGCTACGCCAAGGAAGTGCTGAGCGTGACGCCGGACGATGTGTTCATCGGCTCGCCGCCGCTCGCCTTCACATTCGGGCTGGGCGGGCTCGCGGTATTTCCGCTGCGCTTCGGGGCGGCGGCCACGCTGCTCGAAGTCGCCTCGCCGGCCAACATGATCGAGATCATTCAGAAGTACCGCGCCAGCGTCTGCTTCACCGCGCCGACGGCCTATCGCGTGATGTTGCAGGCGATGGAGCAGGGCGCCGATCTTTCAAGCCTGAGGGCTGCCGTCTCCGCTGGCGAAACCCTGCCGGCGCCGGTCTACGAGGCGTGGATGGAAAAGACCGGGAAGCCGATGCTCGACGGCATCGGCTCGACCGAGATGCTGCATATCTTCATCACCAACCGCTTCGACGATCACCGCCCGGCCTGCACCGGCAAGCCCGTCGGCGGTTACGAGGCGAAGGTGCTGGCCGAAGACGGCAGCGAAGCGCCGCGCGGCACGATGGGGCGGCTTGCCGTGCGCGGGCCCGCCGGCTGCCGTTATCTTGGAGGCCAGCGCCAGAACGAATATGTCGAAGGCGGCTGGAACATCACCGGCGACACCTTCGTGCAGGATGAGGACGGCTATTTCCACTTCGCCGCCCGCAATGACGACATGATCGTCTCGGCCGGCTACAACATTGCCGGACCGGAGGTCGAGGCGGCGCTGTTGCGCCATGAGGCGGTTCTGGAATGCGGCGTGATCGGCGCGCCGGACGAGGCCCGCGGCCAGATCGTCGAGGCCCATATCGTGCTCGCCGACGGCCATCAGTCCAGCGATTTGCTGGTGAAAGAACTTCAGGACTATGTCAAGGCGACGATCGCGCCTTATAAGTATCCGCGCAGCATCAAATTCGTGGAGGCGCTGCCCAAGACCTCCACAGGCAAGATCCAGCGGTTCCGGCTGCAGTCCTGAAAGGCCGTTTCATGACCTTCGAAATGAAGCAGAAAGTCCTGTTCAAACATTGCGATCCGGCGGGGATCGTGTTCTTCCCCCGCTATTTCGAGATGATGAACGATTGTGTCGAGACATTCTTTTCCGACGTGCTGGAATGGCCGTTCGAGGAGTTCATCGGCCGCGAGGGCGTGCCGACGGCGGCGATTGAAACCCGTTTCACGGCCCCGAGCCTGCATGGCGATCATCTGGTGATCGCTCTGGATATCGTGAAACTCGGCCAGACCTCGTTTACCTACCGGATGATCGCATGGTGCGGCGACGAGAAACGGTTCGAAACCAGCGCGCGGCTGGTATTCGTCAACGACAAGGGCCGCCCGCAGCCCTGGCCGGATGCGATCAGGGCGAAGCTGGAAGCGGCTCTGGAGCCCGCGGCATGAACGGCGATCGCGACGCTTTCCGCCGCTACGACGCAGCCGCGCTCAACGCGCAATATATCGCCCGCGATGCCGTGCCCGCCTTCGGGGCGTACGCGAAGCGCTGGCAGGAGACGAGCGCGAAGGCTGTGGACGACCTGCCCTGTAAGCTCGATATCGCCTTTGGTGAAAGTGCTGCCGAGACGCTCGATATTTTCCCCGCGCTTGATGGCGGGCCGGCGCCGGTGCTGGTGTTTTATCATGGCGGCTACTGGCGTTCGGCGGACAAGGCCTGGTTCCGGTTTCTCGCGCGCCCCTTCGTCGAGCGCGGCGTTACCGTGGTGCTGCCGAATTACGGGCTTTGCCCCGCCGTCACCATGGATGAGATCGCCGGCCAGTGCCGCCGCTCGTTCGAATGGATCTGGCTGAACGCCGCATCCTTCGGCGGCGACGAGGCGCGGCTGTTCGTTTCCGGGCATTCGGCCGGCGGCCAGATCGCGGCCATGCTGCTTGCCGATGACTGGTCCGGGCTCGGCTCCCGTTCCGGCTTTCCGATCAAGGGCGTGACGGCGGTGAGCGGGCTGTTCGATCTGGAGCCGATCCGGCTGACCAGCCTCAATGACGACCTGCGCATGGATAAAGCCGCCGCCCGCCGCAACAGCCCTGTCGATCGGCCGCTTCCGGCATCATCACCGCCGATCATTGCCGCCGTCGGCGCGCTCGAAAGCGACGAGTTCCGCCGCCAGAACCGGCTCTACGGCGCCCATGCGGAGGCTTCGGCAGTGGACTGCACCGTGCTGGAGGTCGCCGGCCATCACCATTATTCGATCCTCGACGCCATGGCCAATCCGCGCCATCCGTTCGGGCGGATGGTGCTGAACCAGATCGGGGCGGCGTAAGTCAAGGTGGAAATAAGTTTAGTTTTAAAATATTTTCTGGCTCTCCGTCTGGTCCCTTCCCTCTCATCCCCTCGGCGTCATCCTCGGGCTTGACCCGAGGATCCAATCCCGTCTGACGCGAGAAGAGGCTGCGGGTTTGGCGACGGCGTTGCCCCCCGTTCCTGGTACGCCGCCTACTCCGCTCGTATGGATAGGTGCTTAGATCCTCGGGTCAAGCCCGCGGATGACGCCGAGAGTGGGGAGGGGTGACGGTTTACCGGAGAAGCGGCGGCGCGAGCCGATGCGCCAATACAAAACGCGCCGGACGAGAACCGATCCAATGGCGCCGCAAGCGTCTCCCAACACTTAAAATGCACCAGTAATTTATTTTAGGTTTGAGCCAATAATTGAATTATGTCAGGTTACATTCCAACGGCTTATCATGGCGACATGCTTCGACTAGACTGCCCGCGTGGGCACGAGCCTGAGGCCGAAGACGAATTCCGAAGGAATCGCAAACAACCAAAGTGGGGACTTCTATGAAACTCAGCACTCTCTTGAAAAGCGGCGTCATGGCGCTCGCGATCGGCGTTGCCGGCATGGCGCAGGCCGAGCCGGTCAAGGTCGGCGTCATCACCACGCTGTCGGGCGGCGGCGCGTCGCTCGGCGTCGACAGCCGCGACGGCTTCATGCTGGCGCTGAAACAGGCGGGCGATGCCGCATCCGATGTCGAGGTCGTGATCGAGGACGACCAGCAGAAGCCGGACGTCGCCGTCCAGATCGCGGACAAGATGATCCAGTCCGACAAGGTCGACGTTCTGACCGGCATCGTCTGGTCCAATCTCGCCATGGCCGTGGTGCCGTCCGCGGTCGCGCAGGGCAAGTTCTATCTGTCGACCAACGCTGCCCCCTCGCAGCTTGCAGGCGCCGGATGCAACCCGAAATATTTCGCGGTCAGCTACCAGAACGACAATCTTCACGAGGCCGCCGGCGCCTATGCCAGCCAGCAAGGCATCGAGAAGATCTTCATCATGGCCCCCAACTATCCGGCGGGCAAGGATTCGCTCACCGGCTTCAAGCGCTTCTATGACGGCGAGGTTGTGAAGGAAGTCTACACCCAGCTCGGCGCCACCGATTACGCCGGCGAAATTGCCCAGATCCGCGACAGCGACGCCGATGCGGTGTTCTTCTTCCTGCCGGGCGGCATGGGCATTTCGTTCATGAAGCAATATGCCGAATCCGGCGTCGGCAAGCCGCTGATCGGCCCGGCCTTCAGCTTCAGCCAGGATATTCTGCCGGCGATGGGCGAGGCCGCGATCGGCGTCAGGAACACCTCCGACTGGTCGCCGGACATGGACAATGCCGCCAACAAGGCCTTTGTCGAAGGTTTCGAGGCCGAATATGGCCGCCTGCCCTCGCTTTACGCCGCGCAGAGCTATGACACCGCCAACCTGCTGCTCTCCGCCATCGCCGCGGCCGATGTCTCCGACGCCGATGCCTTCCGCGCCGCCCTTGCGGCTGCCGATTTCGACAGCGTGCGCGGCAATTTCAAGTTCGGCCCGAACCAGCACCCGATCCAGGATTTCGTGATCCGCGAAGTGATCGATGACAATGGCGTGCTGACCAACAAGCTGGTCGGTACCGTGATGACCGATCACGCCGACGCCTACGCCGCCGAGTGCAAGATGTAGCGTCCTGCCGGGACCCGATGCCGGGCCGGAGCTGAAGCGCCGGCCCGTTTCTTCATTTTTCGCGAAGGAGGAGCGGGTGTCGCTCTTTGTCGAGCAGGCCCTGAACGGCCTGCAATACGGCATGATGCTGTTTTTGATGGCGGCCGGCCTGACGCTGGTGTTCGGCGTGATGGGTCTCATCAACCTCGCGCACGGCTCGCTGTTCATGGTCGGCGCCTTTGCCTGCGCCTTCGTGGCGGCGGCGACCGGGCATTACTGGCTCGGTCTCGCGGCAAGCCTGCTGGTTTCCGCCGGCGTCGGCGCGCTGATCGAGGTCGGGGTGATCCGCAAGCTCTATGCCCGCGACCATCTCGATCAGGTGCTGGCGACCTTCGCGCTGATCCTGGTGTTTTCCGAGGGCACGCGCTTTGTGTTCGGTTCGTTTCCGCTCTATCTCAACCTGCCGGAACTCCTGTCGGGCGCGGTCACGCTGCCGGGCGGGCTGCAATATCCGGTGTTCCGGCTGGTGATCATCCTGTTCGGGGCGGCGGTCGCGGTCGGTCTCTGGCTGCTGATCGGGCGAACGCGGCTCGGCATCCGCATCCGCGCCGGCGAGGCCGACCGCGAGATGATCGCAGCGCTCGGCGTCGATATCGCCAGGCTCTACACCATCGTGTTCGCGCTGGGTGCCGCGCTTGCGGGCCTTGCCGGCGCGCTGGTGGGTTCCATCCAGTCGGTGCAGGTCGGCATGGGTGAGCCGGTGCTGATCCTGGCCTTCGTGGTCGTCGTCATCGGCGGCATCGGCTCGATCAAGGGCGCGCTGATCGCAGCCCTTCTGGTCGGCATGACCGACACGCTCGGCAAGGCGCTGCTGCCGGGCCTGTTCGCGGCTCTCGGCGGCGGTTCGGGCGCCAATGCGATGGCCGCCACCGTCGCCTCGATGCTGATCTATATCCTGATGGCCGTGGTTCTGGTGATCCGCCCGCAGGGCCTGTTCGGGGCAAGAGCATGACCCGCGAAACCATCATCAACCTTGCCATCTTTGCCGCTCTGGTCGCGTTTGCCGTCGGCGCGCATCTGATGGGCAACGGCTTTGCCGTCACGCTCGCCACCAAGGCCGCGATCTTCGCGCTTGCCGGCGTCGGCCTCAATCTCGCGCTTGGCTATGGCGGGCTGGTGTCGCTCGGCCATGCCGCCTTCTTCGGCGTTGGCGGCTATGTCACCGGGATTCTGGCAAGTCATGCGATGTCCGGCGCGCCGGTTCTGACCCTACCGTTCACGCTCGCCGGCAGCAACGACATGCTCGGCATCTGGCCGATGGCGATGGTGGCGGGCGGCCTGCTGGCGCTTGCGATCGGCGCGCTGTCGCTGCGCACCACGGGCGTCTATTTCATCATGGTGACCCTCGCCTTCGCGCAGATGGTCTATTATTTCGCGGTGAGCTGGCCGCGCTATGGCGGCGAGGACGGCTTGAGCTTCTATGTCCGCAACAATTTCCCGGGCATGAACACCTTCGATCCGATCCAGTATTTTGCGATCTGCGCGGCGTTGCTGGCGATCGCGCTGGTGTTTACCGCCGTCGTCACCCAGTCGCGCTATGGCCTCGCGCTTCAGGCAGCAAGGCAGAACCGCCAGCGCACCATGGCGGTCGGCATCCGGCCCTATGGCGTGCTGCTGGTCGCGTTCGTGCTGTCGGGCATGATCGTGGCACTCGCCGGCTCGCTCTATGCCGATCTCAACCGCTTCGTCAGCCCGGCCATGCTGTCCTGGCACATGTCCGGAGAGATCATGGTGTTCGTCATCCTCGGCGGCGTCGGCAGGCTGTGCGGGCCGGTGGCGGGGGCGGCGATCTATATCCTGCTCGAACATCTGCTCGGCGATGTCAGCGAATACTGGCAGGCGCTGCTCGGCCTGCTGCTGCTGCTGATCGTGATCTATTCGCCCGGCGGGCTGATCGGCCTGATCACCGGCCGGCTGTCCGAGAGGAAGCTTCGCAATGCATGAGCCAATCCTCGAAATCACCGGTCTTCGCAAATCCTACGGCGCGCTGACCGTCACCGACGACGTCAGCCTGACGCTGTTGCCGGGCGAGATCCACGCCCTGATCGGTCCGAACGGGGCCGGCAAGTCGACGCTGATCAAGCAGATCGTCGGCGAGATCCGGCCCGATCACGGCACGATGCGGTTCGAGGGCCAGGTGATCGACGCGCTCGATGCCGCCGCCCGCGCCCGGCTTGGTCTGGCGCGCAGCTTTCAGGTGTCTTCCGTCATTGCGGATTTCACGGTGCTGCAGAATGTCATGCTCGCTGTCGCCGGCGCGTCGGGCCGCGTGTTCCGTTTCCATATTCCGGCACTTTACGACCGCAAGCTGACCGAGCCGGCGCTGTTTCATATCGCCGAAGCCGGGCTCAAGGACCGCTCCGACGTCACCGCCTCGTCGCTTTCACACGGCGAGCGCCGCAAGCTTGAAATCGCGATGGCGCTGGCGATGCGTCCGCGCGCCTTCCTGCTCGATGAACCGATGGCGGGAATGGGGCTTGAGGGCGGCCAGCAACTGACCGCGATGCTTGCCGAACTGAAGGCCGAAGCGCCGATCCTGCTGGTCGAGCACGATATGGACGCGGTGTTCGCGCTCGCCGACCGCATCTCGGTGCTGGTCTACGGCAAGATCATCGCGTCGGGCAGCGTCGCCGAAATCCGGGCCAATCCGGATGTGCGCCGGTCCTATCTCGGAGAAGAGGCATGAGCCGGCTGCTGGAACTCGAAAACGTCACGGCCGCCTATGGCGCGGTCAAGGCGCTGTTCGGCGTCTCGCTCGCCATGGACGAGGGCCAGGTGGTGGCGCTGATGGGGCGCAACGGCATGGGCAAGACCACCACGATCCGTTGCATCAGCCGGCTGCTGCTTCATTCGGGCGGCAGGCTCAGCTTTGCCGGGCGCGATCTCAAGGGCGTGTCCGCGCCGAAGGTCGCCCAGCTCGGCGTCGGCCTGGTGCCCGAGGGGCGGCGCTGTTTCGCGCCGCTCACGGTTGCCGAAAACCTGGTGGTCGCCGCCCGTCCCGGCCCGTGGGATATCGAGCGGATCCAGGCGCTGTTTCCACGGCTGAAGGAACGGATGCGCCAGGTCTCGGCCACGCTTTCGGGCGGCGAGCAGCAGATGCTGGCGATCGGCCGCGCGCTGATGACCAATCCGCGCCTGCTGATCCTCGACGAGGCGACAGAGGGTCTCGCCCCGGTGGTGCGTCAGGAAATCTGGGCCGGAGTGCGGGCGCTGAAGGCAGAGGGGCTTTCGATCCTGCTGGTCGACAAATCGCTGAAGGAAATCGCCTCCGTCGCCGACAGCGCCGTGATCATCGAACGCGGCGAAACCGTCTGGCAGGGCGGCATCGACGCGCTGACGCCGGAACTGACGGATCGGTATCTCGGGGTCTGACGGGGCCAATCGCGTCTGGTTTCGCCGCATAGCCCCCAAATCTTCTCGCCCCGGAGGGGAGAGATGCCCCAAAAAGGGGCAGTGAGGGGGGAACCATCCCCTCGGACGCCTTCACGAACCGAAACGCTGCTTCACCCTCACTACCCCTTTCGGGGCATCTCTCCCGCAGGCGGGAGAGAATATTGGGAGCAGGCCGCAAGGCGAAAATGCAATTCAGCTGGGTCTGAGAAGGTCTGTGCACTTGGGCACGCAAACCGCCTTGCCTTCCGTTTCATAAAAAACAAATCGCTTCCACGCTTGATTTTCCGCGCCCGCCCGCCTTCAATGCCGCAAAATCTCGCCGGCCGTCCCGAAGGGGCTTCACGGATCGCATTCAATCGCTAAGTAAGACATTTCGCCCCACCCCATATTTCAGGGAGCAGACTGACATGAACACCCTCATCGCCAAGCTCAAGGAAACGGCCGAGCGCAGCAATGCCACCGATCTGCGCGCGGCCTTTGCCGCCGATCCGGAGCGGTTTTCGAAATTCAGCGTCTCCTTCGAAGACCTGCTGATGGATTTCTCCAAGACCGCCGTCAATGACGAAATCCTCGATCTGCTGGTGAAGCTTGCCGGTGAGGCGGGCGTGGCGGAAAAGCGCGCGGCGATGTTTGCCGGCGAGAAGATCAACATCACCGAGGACCGCGCCGTGCTGCATACGGCGCTGCGCAACCGCGCCAATACGCCGGTGATGGTCGATGGCGCGGATGTGATGCCGGATGTCAACGAGGTGCTGGCGGCCATGGGCGATTTCGCCGAGGGCATCCGCTCCGGCGCCATTCACGGCGCCACCGGCAAGCCGTTCACCGATGTCGTCAATATCGGCATTGGCGGGTCCGATCTCGGCCCGGCGATGACCACGCTGGCGCTCGCTCCCTTCCATGACGGCCCCAGGCTGCATTACGTCTCCAATATCGACGGCGCCCATATCGCCGATACGCTGAAGCCGCTCGATCCGGCGACGACGCTGGTGATCGTCGCCTCGAAGACCTTCACCACCGTCGAGACCATGACCAATGCCGCGACCGCGCGCAAATTCATCGCGGCAGCGCTGGGCGAGGCGGCGGTCGCGCATCATTTCTGCGCGGTATCGACGGCGCTCGACAAGGTCGCCGCGTTCGGCATCGACCAGTCGCGGGTGTTCGGCTTCTGGGACTGGGTCGGCGGACGTTACTCGATCTGGTCGGCGATCGGGCTGCCGCTGATGATCGCGATCGGCGAAAAGAGCTTCGGCCGGTTTCTCGACGGGGCGCATGCGGTCGACAATCATTTCCGCGCGGCGCCGGTCAGGGAGAACCTGCCCTTCCTGCTCGGGCTCGTCGGCTTCTACCAACGGGTGATCCTCGATTATCCCTCGCGCGCGGTGATCCCCTACGACCAGCGGATGTCGCGCTTTGCCGCCTATCTCCAGCAGCTCGACATGGAAAGCAACGGCAAGTCGGTGACCATCGAATCCGAAGCCGTGACGACGCCGACCGGACCGATCGTCTGGGGCGAGCCCGGCACCAACGGCCAGCACGCCTTCTTCCAGCTTCTGCATCAGGGCACCAATATCATCCCGATCGAATTCATGATCGCCGCCAATGGTTTCGAGACCGATCTGCGCCACCAGCACCAGTTGCTGATGGCCAATTGCCTGGCGCAGTCGGAAGCGCTGATGAAGGGCCGTTCGCTGGACGAGGCGAGAGCCCAGCTTCTCGACAAGGGAACGGATGTCGAAAAAGCCGAGAAGATCGCGCCGCACCGGGTGTTCTCCGGCAACCGGCCGTCAATCACCTTCGTCTATGATGCGCTGACGCCCTATGCGCTCGGCCGCCTGATTGCGCTTTACGAACACCGGGTGTTCGTGGAGGGCGCGCTGTTCGGGATCAATTCCTTCGACCAGTGGGGCGTCGAACTCGGCAAGGAACTCGCCACCGGCCTGCTGCCGGTCGTTTCCGGCAGGGAGAGCGCCGAAGGGCATGATTCATCGACGCAAGGACTGGTTGCCGCTCTGCTGGACGCGGCGAAGTAGAAGCAGCTGTTATTACCGGGCTGAAAGGCCGCGCCCTCATCCGGCCTTCGGCCACCTTCTCCCCACGGGGAGAAGGGTAAGACGGCGCGGTTCTGCGGTACCCGCTTGCTCTGAAAACGCTGCAAGGTTCCCCCTCGCCCCGCAGGGGAGAGGGTGGCGCGTATGCGCCGGGTGAGGGCAAGCTGAGTAGCCATTATCTTCGGCGTGGAAAAATTTCCGCACAACAAAAAGCCCCGGCATCGCTTGCCGGGGCTTTTATTTCATCCCCTGTCCCGTACCGGTCAGGCGTGGGTCGGGCGCGGTTTGTGGCGTTCGTTTCTGTGGGCGACCAGCATGAAATAGATGAACACGAACGGGATCGCCGACCAGTAGGCGATTGACTTGTCGTGGCCCATATTGCGGGCGCGGAATGCGGTGAACCGGCCGAAGGCAAGGCCCGGCACCACGGCGTAGATCGAAAGGCCCAGGAAATAGGCGGTCGGCAGCGCGATCCCCGAGCTTGTCACGGTCTCCATCGGGAAGGCGAATTCCAGCAGGAACGAAATCACGATATTGATGATGAAGATGAAACAGGCGCGCAGAATATAGTCGAGCCGGTTATATTCGCGCGCTTCATTGGTCCAGTAGACGCCGAGCAGAACGCCCACGGCGCTGGTCACATAGGGAAAGAAAAACAGGCCCGTCATATTCGTTTCCTCCTCGAAACGGTCATGCGCAAATTGTCACATGTGGCGTATTGTCGCATAAAAGCTTCGGGCACCGCAACCACCAAAAGCGGTTGCAGCAGGATCAACGGTCGGGCGCGGCCATCGGTTCCGGTCGCGGACCGTCGGGTAAGCCGGCATGAAATTTTGAATTGGACGGATCATGCCCGTCGTGACAATCTGCCGGGCGAACAGGGCAGCATGCCGGCGACGTGGCATTTTTCACGCATTGCGGGCGAAAAGGTCGGGGTACAGGTGACGCGTCAGCGCCCTTGTGCCAAAATGCCACAGCACGAAAACGGTTTATTTTTGACGGAATTGGGTTACTAGCTGCCTCAAGTGCTCTTGAGCCGGAAGGCCGGGGGCGGGGCGATCTCAACGGGAATGTCTGTGCCGCACCGGTGTCGCGGGGACAATGGGCCGGAAGGCTGCAGGCAAGTCATTGACAACAAGGCCCGCGTTTTTCCGCGAAACCGGGCGTTTGGCAGAGAATGAAAACGATTGTGAACCTTTCCAAGCTCATAAAACCGGCATTGCTGCTGCCGCTTGTGCTCGCTCTTTCGGGCTGTCAGCTGATCCTTCTCGACCCCGCCGGATGGGTCGCCAATGAGGAACGCGACCTTCTGATCGCCTCCACCGTGCTGATGATGGTCATCATCGTTCCGGTGCTGATCCTGGCGGTCTACATTCCCTGGCGCTACCGCGATTCGCGCAAGGCCACGGATGATTACGATCCCGAATTCGAGCATTCCAACCTGTTCGAGGCCTTCATCTGGGGCGTTCCGGTGATGATCGTGATCGCGCTCGGGGCGCTGACCTGGGTCTATACCCACCGGCTCGACCCCTACAAGCCGCTCGATCACATCGCCGGCGAACCGCTTGAAATCGAGGCGGTGTCGCTCGACTGGAAATGGCTGTTCATCTATCCGGAAGAAAACATCGCCGTCGTCAACCAGCTCGTGCTGCCGACCGGCAGGGCGGTCAACCTCCGGCTGACCTCGTCATCGGTGATGAACACATTCTCGGTCCCCGCGCTCGCCGGCATGATCTACACCATGGCCGGCATGGAGACGAAGCTTCATCTGGTGGCGGATGACGCCGGCAAATATTACGGCCGTTCGGCCAATTATTCCGGTCCCGGCTATGCCCATATGGATTTCGAGACCTTCGCCGTCTCCGAAAGCGAGTTCGACAACTGGGTCAATACGGTCAAGACCTCCGGTTCCGAGCTCTCGGTCGATGCCTACCAGACGCTGCAGAAGCCGACGGTTGCCGACAGCGTGTCCTATTACAACGGCGTCGCCGACAACCTGTTCGACAAGATCGTCGGCCTGTGCGTCGAGCCGGGCAAGGTCTGCATCGGCGACATGATGATGCAGGACATGATGGGCGGCGGCGGCAAGAAGGGGATCGAAACCAAGGATTCCTATGTCTACGACGAATTCGCGCCGGGCCAGGGCTTTGATCAGCATGCTTTCGAGGAGACGCTCCACGCCAATCCGGACGAGCCGACCCACGGCCCGGTCAACGTCAAGAATCCCGACCAGACGGTCACAAACATGGCCGGCGGCGACAATGCGCCGAACGCATCCGAATCCGTGAGGCAGTAATGAGATCTGAATTCTGGAACTTCATTTTCGGCAAGCTCACCTGGGCCGACATTCCCTACGATGTCATGATCCTGGATGTGACCTTCGCCGCCGTCGTCATCGCGGGCCTGACCGTCCTCGGCCTCATCACCTACCACCGCAAATGGGCGTATCTCTGGAGCGAGTGGTTCACCTCGGTTGACCACAAGAAGATCGGCGTGATGTATATCGTGCTGGCGCTGGTGATGCTGTTCCGCGGCTTCACCGACGCCTTCATGATGCGCACCCAGCAGGCGATCGCCGCCGGCGGCGCGCAGGGCTATCTGCCGCCGCATCACTTCGACCAGATCTTCACCGCCCACGGCACGGTGATGATCTTCTTCTTCGCCATGGCCTTCCTGGTCGGCGTGATGAACATCGCGATGCCGCTGCAGATCGGCGCGCGCGACGTCGCCTTTCCGTGGCTGAACAATTTCTCGTTCTGGATGACGGTTTCGGGCGCCATCCTGCTCAACGTGTCGCTGTTCATCGGTCTTCTCGGCCGCACCGGCTGGCTTGCCATGCCGCCGCTTTCGGGGATCGCATACTCGCCCGATGTCGGGGTCGACTATTACATATGGTCGCTGCAGATCGCGGGGATAGGAACGACGCTGTCGGGCGTCAACATGATCGCCACGATCCTGAAGATGCGCGCGCCGGGCATGACCATGATGCGCATGCCGGTATTCGCCTGGACCACGCTTGCCGCCAACGTCCTGATCGTCGCCGCCTTCCCGGTGCTGACGGCCACGCTCGCCATGCTGGCGCTCGATCGCTATCTCGGCATGCACTTCTTCACCAACGACATGGGCGGCAACCCCATGCTGTATGTGAACCTGATCTGGATCTGGGGCCACCCGGAAGTCTATATCCTGATCCTGCCCTGTTTCGGCATCTTCTCCGAAGTGGTCGCCACCTTCTCGGGCAAGCCGCTGTTCGGCTACCGCACCATGGTCTATGCGACCGCCTGTATCGTGGTGCTGTCGTTCATCGTCTGGCTGCACCACTTCTTCACCATGGGCTCCGGGGCCAGCGTGAACACCTTCTTCGGCATCGCCACGATGATCATCTCGATCCCGACGGGCGCCAAGATCTTCAACTGGCTGTTCACCATGTATCGCGGCCGCATCCGGTTCGAGACGCCGATGTACTGGACGGTGGGCTTCCTGATCACCTTCACCATCGGCGGCATGACCGGCGTCATGCTCGCCGTTCCGCCGGCCGACTTCCAGCTCCACAATACGCTGTTCCTGATTGCCCACTTCCACAACGTCATCATCGGCGGCGTGGTGTTCGGGTTGATGGCGGGCTACCAGTACTGGTGGCCGAAAGTGTTCGGCTTCAAGCTCGACGACAAATGGGGCCGCCGCTCGTTCTGGTTCTGGTGCATCGGTTTCTACGTCGCCTTCATGCCGCTTTACGTGCTCGGACTGATGGGCGTCACCCGCCGCCTGCAAAGCTACACCGATGTCGGATGGCAGATCTATTTCATCATCGCCTGCATCGGCATGCTGCTGATCGGCTGCGGCATTGCCAGTACCGTGATCCAGCTCGTCGTCACCATCAAGAACCGCGACAAGCTGAAATGCGGTCCCGACCCGTGGAATGGCCGGACGCTGGAATGGGCGACCACGTCTCCGGTAGCGCCCTACAACTTCCCGACCGATTTCGTTGTTACCGGCCGTGATGCCTGGTGGCGGATGAAGAAGGAAGGCTTCGAGTGGCCGACCGACTACAAGCCGATCCACATGCCCAAGAACACCTGGGCCGGGATCGTGCCCGCCGGGCTTTGCCTGGCGCTCGGTTTCGGGCTGGTGTGGCATATGTGGTGGCTGGTGGTGCTCTGCTTTGTCGGCGCAATCGGCTCGATTATCTTCCACACCTTCAATTTCGACCGCGATTACTACGTTCCGGCCGAGCAGGTCGCCCGCGACCAGGAAAAGGCCAAGGAGGCACTGGCATGACGATCGCTGATCAGACGGCGCATCACGACGACAACGCCCATCACGATAGTCCGACCCAGCTTGGCTTCTGGATCTACCTGATGAGCGACTGCCTGATCTTCGGCACGCTGTTTGCGACCTATGCCGTGCTCGGCCGTTCCTATGCAGGCGGGCCGGCGCCGAACGACCTGTTCCACCTCTGGTTCGCGCTGGTCGAAACCGCTTTCCTGCTGTTTTCGTCGGTCACCTTCGGCATCGGCATGCTGCGCATGGACAAGGGCGACAAGGCCGGGCTGATGAAATGGCTTGGCGTCGCCGGGTTTTTCGCCATCTGCTTTCTGGCGATGGAAATCTATGAATTCCACGACCTGATCTCCGAGGGCGCGACGCCGGATCGTTCGGCCTTCCTGTCGGCCTATTTCACGCTTGTCGGCACCCACGGCCTGCACGTGACCTTCGGCACGATCTGGCTGATCGTGCTGATGTTCCAGATCTCGAAACACGGGCTGAACGAGGCGGTGCGCCGTCGGACCTCCACGCTTTCGATGTTCTGGCATTTCCTCGACCTGATCTGGATCGGCGTGTTCTCGCTGGTCTACCTTACCGGAGCGATCCTATGAGCAGCGCTGAACACACTTCCCACGGCCATGGCAGCTTCAAGGCGCTGATGACCGGTTTCGTGCTGGCCGCGGTGCTGACCATCATTCCCTTCGGTCTGGTGATGGCCGATGCGATCACCAGCAAGGCCTTTCTGCTGACGGTGGTGATGATCTGCGCGGCGGCGCAGATTCTGGTGCATCTGCGCTATTTCCTGCTGCTCAGCCCCAATCAGGAGCATGGCTGGACCATGGCCTCGTCGCTGCTGGCGCTGATCCTGCTGCTGATCGTGCTGGCGGGCTCGCTGTGGGTGATGCACAACATGAACAAGTACATGATGCCGCTGCCGGAAAGCGGGTTCACCTATCTCGATGATGGCACGATCGTCTGCGCCACGCCCGAGATCGCCCAGCAATTGCGCGACGCCGGCGTCACCGGCAATATCATCGTGCAGGGCCAGCAGTAACTTGTCCGCCGCCCCGCAGCCTGGCTGCGGGGCGGTTCCGCTTTTGTCTGGCTGACCGCCGTGTCGCCACGTTCGGGCGTCATCCTGGCTTGAGGACCCTTGCAGGGCGACGGGCCTCTGCCGCGGTGCTTCTGTGCGCCGAAGGTAAAACCCCGCCGGCCTGTGTCCTTTACAAAGCATTGTAAGACTTCCCGGTCCGAAAGGTCCCTGCCGCAATGGCCGCCATTTTCCGCAAGAAGTTCCTGGTCCTCACCGCCATCGCCGCGCTGCTGTTCGCCGTGTTCGCGGCGCTCGGCATCTGGCAGGTCTACCGGCTGCAGTGGAAGCTTGATCTGATTGCCGCCGTCGACGCCCGCGTCGCGGCGCCCGTGGCGCCCGCGCCGGGCCACGGGGCGGCGGTGACGCGCGAAAACGACGCCTATCGCCATGTCAGCGTCACCGGCAGCTATATCGAGATGGCGCAGACGCTGATCTACTATCCGACCCAGCTTGGCGCCGGCTATTTCGTGATGACGCCGCTTCTGCGGAATGACGGCAGCTATGTGCTGATCAATCGCGGTTTCGTGCCGGAGGGCAAGGAGGGCGATCCCGCCGATTACCGCCCGCCTGCCGGTGAGGTCACCGTCGAGGGCCTGCTCAGAATGCCGGAAAGCAAGGGCTGGCTGTTTTCGCGCGCCAGCGACCCGGTCAACGGCAAATGGTATCGCCGCGATGTGGCCTCGATCATGGCGACCAGAGGCCTGGTGCCGTTCGCGCCCTATTTCATCGATGCGGCGGCCAGCGGCCCGCCGGGCCAGCTGCCCATCGGCGGCCTGACGGTCGTCAAGTTCCGCAATTCCCATCTGAGCTACGCGCTGACATGGTTTGCGATGGCGCTTGGTACGCTCGCGCTTTACGTCTTCGTGCTGCGTTATGAACGGCGTCCGCCTTCGGCCGACGAGGAATAGCGGCTGGTTTCTCAAGGGGTTGCCATATGGCGATGCCTTTGCCGGCGTCATTTTCCGATGACCCCCTGCTTTTCTGACGCCTGTGGAAAGCGCGAAAGAAATCGCGCGTGCATGCGGGTTCAACTATCGGTTGGTAGCCCTTGCCCGTGGCGAGCGGTCATCTTGACGGCTATCGGCATTTTCCAGAGACCGATTCGCCGGGCCGGCTGTTTCTGCCACAGAAATGCGCGCCCGTTCCGGCTGCTGTTTCCTTCTGTCACATTGCGTTAACCCTGAATGTGGAAAAGAAACCCAGGGAACACTATATATGGTTAGTCTGGGCATTCCAGTTCGCACATATTGTGTTATGGTGATTCTATCGAATCAAGCTGATGCGTCAGCGGCGTCCGGTTTCAGGTTTTTTGAGTCCCCCTAGGCATGTGTCGAAGTGGTGTTCCCCGTGGACAATGCGACTTTTGCCGGGCTCCGAAGGGTAAAAAATACCAGTCCGGTCAATGCGTTCGACGGGACTGTTGAGAAATTGAGACGTTGACGGTTTGCAACCGCCGGCGTTTCGTCCAGCCGGACAATGGTCCGGCAAGAGGCTGCGCTTTGTTGAATGCCAACATTGTCCGCCTCGCCAGATGCGCGGAAAAGCGTCGAGGGTTCGCTCGGCGGCGCTTTTTTGAGAAAAATGATTATGCGAGGATAACGATGAAGATCACTGTCTATTCCAAACCGGCTTGCGTGCAGTGCAATGCGACGACCCGCGCGCTGGAGCGCAAGGGCCTCGATTATGAAATCGTCGATGTGTCGGTAGACAACGACGCCTATGATCAGGTCGTTGGCATGGGCTATCGTCAGGTGCCCGTCGTCGTCGCCGGTGAGCAGCACTGGTCGGGCTTCCGCCCGGACATGATCGGCGCGCTGGCCTGATCCTGATGCGCCGGTCTCAGGGACCGGCCGAACAAGGCGCATCGCCGCACCAGGATGCGGCGCTCGCTGGAGTGATCAGACGGCGCGTCACACGGGCGCGCCGTATTGGTGATGAGGAAAAGAGGATGACGGGGATGCTCGTCTATTATTCCAGCGCTACGGGCAATACCCACCGTTTCGTGTCGAAGACCGGCCTTCCGGCCAGGCGTCTCGGCCCCCAGGGCGATACGAAAAAGGTGGCGGAACCCTATGTGCTGGTGGTCCCGACCTATGCCGGCGGCGACGGCAGCGGGGCGGTGCCGAAACCGGTCATCCAGTTCCTCAACGATCCGGAAAACAGGGCGCTGATTCGCGGTGTCATCGCCTCCGGAAACACCAATTTCGGAAATACATACGGCATTGCCGGCGATATCATCTCGGCCAAATGCAAGGTACCATACCTCTATCGTTTCGAACTTCTCGGCACGCAGGAGGATGTCAGCAACGTCAGACAGGGACTGGAAGAGTTTTGGAAACGGCAGAATTGACAATGGCCACACGCGCCGAAGAAGAAACCGTGCTCGACAAGGCCGCCGCCAAGACCAAGGCGGCGACGGTCGACTACCATGCGCTCAACGCCATGCTCAACCTCTATGACGAGAAAGGGCACATCCAGTTCGAAGCGGACCGGATGGCGGCCAAGCAGTATTTCCTGCAGCATGTGAACCAGAACACCGTGTTCTTCCATAATCTGCGCGAAAAGCTCGATTACCTCGTCGACGAGGGCTATTACGAGCAGGACGTGCTCGACCAGTACGCCTTCAATTTCGTGCGCGACCTCTGGGACCGCGCCTTTGACAAGAAGTTCCGCTTCCAGACCTTCCTCGGCGCTTTCAAATATTACACCGCCTACACGCTGAAGACCTTCGACGGCAAACGCTATCTCGAGCGCTATGAGGACCGCGTCTGCATGGTGGCGCTGGCGCTGGCCAAGGGCGACGAGGCACTCGCCACCGCGCTGGTCGACGAGATCATCGCCGGTCGGTTCCAGCCCGCGACCCCGACCTTCCTGAACGCCGGCAAGAAGAGCCGCGGCGAATTGGTCTCCTGCTTCCTGCTGCGCATCGAAGACAACATGGAATCGATTGGCCGCTCGATCAATTCGGCGCTGCAACTTTCCAAGCGCGGCGGCGGCGTGGCGCTGTCGCTCACCAATATCCGCGAGCACGGCGCGCCGATCAAGAAGATCGAGAACCAGTCCTCCGGCGTCATCCCGGTGATGAAGCTGCTCGAGGACTCATTCTCCTACGCCAACCAGCTCGGCGCGCGCCAGGGCGCGGGCGCGGTCTATCTCAACGCCCACCACCCCGACATCATGCGCTTCCTCGACACCAAGCGCGAGAATGCCGACGAGAAGATCCGCATCAAGACGCTGTCGCTCGGCGTGGTGATCCCGGACATCACCTTCGAACTCGCCAAGAACAACGAGGACATGTACCTGTTCTCGCCCTATGACGTCGAGCGCGTCTACGGCAAGGCGATGACCGAGGTTTCGATCTCCGAACATTACCGCGAGATGGTCGACAATCCGGAAATCCGCAAGAAGAAGATCAATGCCCGCGCCTTCTTCCAGACGCTGGCCGAGCTGCAGTTCGAAAGCGGCTATCCCTATATCCTGTTCGAGGACACCGCCAACCGCGCCAACCCGGTCGCCGGACGGATCTCGATGAGCAATCTCTGCTCGGAAATCCTGCAGGTCTCGGAAGCCAGCGAATTCGACGAGGATTTGTCCTACAAGCACATGGGCAAGGACATTTCCTGCAATCTCGGTTCGATGAACATCGCCATGGCGATGGATTCCGACGATTTCGGCCGCACCGTCGATACCGCGATCCGGGCGCTGACGGCGGTTTCCGACATGAGCCACATCTCCTCGGTCCCCTCCGTCGAGAAGGGCAATGACGAAAGCCACGCCATCGGCCTCGGCCAGATGAACCTGCACGGCTATCTCGCCCGCGAGCGCGTCTATTACGGCTCGGAGGAAGGCGTCGATTTCACCAACATGTATTTCTACGCCGTGACCTATCACGCGCTGAAGGCCTCGAACCGGATCGCCGTCGAACGCGGCGTTTCCTTCGCGGACTTCGAGAATTCCAAATACGCAAGTGGCGAATATTTCGACAAATATACCGAGAAGGAATGGCAGCCTGCGACCGAGCGCGTGCGCGACCTGTTCGAAAAGGCCGGCATCACGCTGCCGACACAGGAAGACTGGCTTGCGCTGAAGGACGCGGTGATGAAGGGCGGTCTCTACAACCGCAACCTCCAGGCCGTGCCGCCGACGGGATCGATCTCCTACATCAACAACGCCACCGCCTCGATCCACCCGATCGTCTCCAAGATCGAGATCCGTAAGGAAGGCAAGATCGGCCGCGTCTATTATCCGGCGCCGTTCATGAACAACGACAATCTGGAATATTACCAGGACGCCTATGAGATCGGGCCGGACAAGATCATCGACACCTATGCGGCCGCGACCCAGCATGTCGATCAGGGCCTGTCGCTGACGCTGTTCTTCCGCGACACCGCCACCACCCGCGATGTCAACCGGGCGCAGATCTACGCCTGGAAGAAGGGCATCAAGACCATTTACTACATCCGTCTTCGGCAGATGGCGCTTTCGGGCACCGAGGTCGAAGGCTGCGTATCGTGCAGCCTGTGATGAGGGGAAAAAAGTCCATGAACATGCAGAAGAAGCCCGTCGTCACCGTGCCGCGCGCCGTCAACTGGAACCGGATCGTCGACGAAAAGGACCTTGAGGTCTGGAACCGTCTCACCGGCAATTTCTGGCTGCCCGAGAAAGTGCCGCTGTCGAACGACATTCCGTCATGGTCGACGCTGAAGGAAAGCGAGCAGCAGCTCACCATCCGCGTCTTCACCGGCCTGACGCTGCTCGACACCATCCAGAACACGGTCGGCGCGATCACGCTGATGCCGGATGCCGTCACCCAGCACGAAGAGGCGGTGCTGACGAATATTGCCTTCATGGAAGCCGTTCACGCCCGCTCCTATTCCTCGATCTTCTCCACGCTGTGCTCGATGCCGGAAGTCGATGATGCCTATCGCTGGTCGGAGGAAAACGCCTTCCTTCAGGAGAAATCGAAGCTCATCCTGCAGGAATACCGCGCCACCGATCCGCTTCGAAAGAAGGTCGCGAGCGTCTTCCTTGAGAGCTTCCTGTTCTATTCGGGCTTCTATCTGCCGATGTACTGGTCGAGCCGCGCCAAGCTCACCAACACCGCCGACCTGATCCGCCTGATCATCCGCGACGAGGCCGTGCACGGCTATTACATTGGCTACAAGTTCCAGCAGGGCCTGAAGAAGGTTTCCGACGCCGAGCGCGAGGCGATCAAGGACTTTACCTTCGGCCTGCTGTTCGAGCTTTATGAAATCGAAGCCAAATACACCGAGTCGCTTTACGATTCGGTCGGGCTGACCGAGGACGTGAAGGCCTTCCTGCATTACAACGCCAACAAGGCCCTGATGAATCTCGGCTTCGAGGCGCTGTTCCCGCCGGAGGCCTGCAAGGTCAACCCGGCGATCCTGTCGGCGCTGTCGCCCAACGCCGACGAGAATCACGACTTCTTCTCCGGCTCCGGCTCCTCCTACGTCATCGGCAAGGCGATCGCCACCGAGGACGACGACTGGGATTTCTGAGTTCCTGTTTCAAAGCAGATGAAAAAAGCCGGCCCGTGTTTCCATGAAACACGGGCCTTTGCATGTGTTGCCTTCTCTTTATGAATTGCCCTGTGTCAAACAGTGGCCATGATTTGTCTGCCATAATCATTGTAAGCCCTGACGGACATAACCGGAACGGGGCGATGGCAGAAAATGGGAGATAACGCCATGAACAATCCGAAAACAGCAGACCTCCGGGTGATCGTCACCGGCGGCGCCAGCGGTATCGGCGCGGCAACCGCGCGTCTTCTGGTCGAAGGCGGCGCGAAGGTGATGATCGCCGACCTTTCCGATGCGGCCGGCGAGAAGCTTGCCGGCGAACTCGGCGACAATGCCATCTATCAGCATCTCGATGTCACCAGCCCCGAGGAATGGCAGGATGCGGTGAAGCGCGCCACCGATTCCTTCGGCGGCGTCAATGCGCTGTTCAACAATGCCGGCATTGCGATGTTCTCCAGCGTGATCGACGCCACGCCTGAAGATTTCCGCAAGATCATGGATATCAACGCCAATGGCGTATTCTACGGCATGCATTTCACGGCGCCCGCGATCATCGCCGCCGGCGGCGGCGCGATCGTCAATACCTCCTCGACCGCAGGCCTGCAGGGCTATGCCTCGCTCGTCGGTTACGTCGCGTCGAAATGGGCCGTTCGCGGCATGACCAAGGCTGCGGCGCTGGATCTGGCGCGCGACAATGTCCGGGTCTGCTCGATCCATCCCGGCCCGATCGCGACCGCGATGACCGCCAGTCTGGATGATGCCATGGTAAAGGCCCAGCCCCTGCCGCGATTCGGGGAGCCCGAGGAAGTCGCCCGCCTCGTCCGCTTCCTGCTCACCGAGGCGACCTTCTCCACCGGCACGGAATTCATAATCGACGGCGGCGCAACCGTTGGCGCGGTCGAGGCGGTGAAATAGCAAGGACGAACCGCTACATGAATGAAGCCCCCCGTCTCCGGGGCGTGGGATCATCGGCCGGTTCTTCTGAACCGCCCGGTGATCTGGCTTCTTGGTTCGGCACATCGGGTTGTCGAAAAACCGGATTTCACTTTTTCACCCGACGGTCCGATGCGCTCGCTCTCCCGCCTGTCGTTCACACGCCGCGGTTCGCCAGTAGGGTGCTGGTCCCTTCCTCCAGGCTCGGAACGGTGACGATATAGTCGACCTTGCCGGATTTGTAGGCCTTCAGGAACTTGTAATAGTCCTTGAACACCAGGCAGCCATGGGAATCGCCGGGTGTGCGCAGCATGTAGGTGTGGGCGAGAATGCCGGTGCGGCCGAGCGGGTTGGTGCCGTCGACCGAGGTCATGCGCAGCGCGGGGACGCCGTGGAACAGCGATTCGCGCATGGTCAGCTTGTAGGTTGCCGCCGGCACCGCGCCGGCCATCTTCACATGGGTGCCGTTCGGGTTGTCGCGATATTTGCCCTTGCCGGAATGGGCCTCCATGACCTCGCCGTCCGGCATGTAGACCTTTGCGGCGGCGATATCGTAGACGGCGACCTTCTTGGTGCGGCCGGGAACATCGCCCATGATGTCGTCGAGATCGTCATGGCCGAAATCGGCATAGGCGAGCTGCATGCCGGCGGGCCGTTTGGCCGGCAGCGGCACTTCGCCCGGCGAAAGCCGCGAGGAATCGGCGCCCTGAAGCACCAGCTTGAAGGCATCGTCAGCCGTCGTGCCGCCGTCGCCCGGGGCAAGCGCGGCAAGCGCCGTGGATGGGTCCGCAGGCGTCGGCACGGCCGTCGGTGTTATCTTGGGCTGAAGCTCCGGTGGAATGCCGGCAAGCGCGATTTCGGAGGAGGCATTGTCGGCGATCTGGCGGCCGACCAGATCGCGCTGGAGATCATCAAGCGCAATGCGCCCCGCCTGTTTCACGCGCCCCGCCAGCAGCGCCTGCCGGATATCATCCGCGGCGAGCGCGGGTTTGGCGCGGGCCTGACCGTTGCGGGCAGCGATCAGCCTCGCCTCCTTCGCGCTCTGGGCGCGCTGGGGGGCTTTGAAGGCCGGATTGACCATGAGGTTGATGCCTCGCGAGGAGGCGAACTCAGGCCTGGAGACCGTTGCCGAAAGAATCGGCGACGAGGCGATGGTGATGATCGCGCCGCCGGCGATCGCAATCATGGCGACTGCGAGCGAAAGGCGTATAAAACCGCTCTTGCGATCTCGCCCGGGGCGGGATTTCGAATTCTTGATCGACGTCACGAAACACACTTCCTACGCAAAACTCAAAGACGGTGTGACAGGTGCCAGTCGGAAAAATACTGTGCGCAGGGTAAATTTTTCATTACGCCCGGGGCGGATCATGCGCGGTTTCCGGCATTCATTGCGGCCGGAGAAGGCGGCAAGGCTGTTGGATATAGAGTTTTGGCGAACGGGAAAAAAATTCTGTGACGGCATCTGGCTGGGTCCTCTGGCGCTGGCATTGGCCTTCTTCGTTCCGGATATTTGACCTTGACGTGTACGTCGCTTCCTTGGGTGAGCGCCTAAAATCCAAAATGGGAGAAAATGCGGCCTCACCGGATAAAACCTGAAAATGCGGACAGGACGAGGCTACCGCGTGTCTCTTTCATGAACGCGACGATCCGGGTCCATGATTGCCGGGCTTTCCGCCTTTTCTCCCGCCGCGTCCGTCACCGGGACGTATGGTCAGGACTTGCGGACGCCTCGGGAATACTGTCAAAGTCTCATTTTCGACGCCCCCGGGATCGTCCTTTAAGTTTGCCGGAGCGAGAGGATCGTTCCGGCTGCAGGGGGCGTGTGTCCGGATCTCTTTTTTTATGAGGCTCTTTTGATCGAACATTTTCATCTCGTGGCGACGATGGCGATTATCGTCGGAACGATCGGCCTTTACTCCCTTGACCGATTCCCGATCGAAGCGGTGTCGCTCGCCGCGTTCGGCCTGCTGCTGGTGCTGTTCGGCGCGTTCCCGTTTACGATGGAAGGCGGAAAGACGTTGCCGATCGAGGACATGCTCGCCGGGTTTTCCTCGCCGGCGCTGGTCACGGTGCTGGCCCTGCTGATCGTCGGCCAGGGCCTGTTTGCGACCGATGCGCTCGAGGGCGTGACCAACCGGATCGGACGGCTCTATGGTTCCAATCCGCGGCTGCTGATCATCGTTATCCTGGCAACCTGCGGCATCACCTCGGCGTTCCTGAACAACACGCCGGTCGTCGTCATCTTCATTCCGGTGCTGGCCTCGCTTGCCGCGCGGTTCCGCCTGCCGTCCTACCAGATATTCATGCCGCTCTCCTTCATCACCATTCTGGGCGGCATGACGACGATGATCGGCTCATCGACCAATCTGATCGCGGCGGGTGTCGCGGCCCGGGAGGGCGTCAATATCGGGTTTTTCGATATTACCGGCATGGGCGTCATTCTCGCCTCCGCCGGCGCTTTATATGTGCTGTTCGTGATGCCGCGGATTTTTACCCGGGAGAGTTCGGTAAAGCGGTTCGAACAGGAGAGCGCCGGCACCCAGTTTCTGGGCGAGGTGGTTCTGCTCGAGGCAAGCCGCTTTGTCGGGGAGCGCGCCCGCTCGGGTTTCTTTCCCGCGCTTGCGCCGATGTCGCTGCACGCCCTCGTTCGCGACGACAAGGTCCTGCTGCCGCCCTATGACGACGATCTGACGCTGCGGCCCCGCGACCGGCTGCAGATGACCGGGACCCGCAAGGGCTTCATGGATCTGCTGGCCAAGGGCGAGATCAGCCTGTCGACGCCGCCGGACGGAACCCTGCCGGCCGTGGAGCGGCGGGTCGGCGCGCATTATCACCTGGCCGAGGCGGTGATCACCCCCGGTTCGCTGTTCGAGGGGCGCACGGTGCGTTTCAGCGGCATCCAGCAGCGCTTCAACATCACCATATTCGGGGTCCGGCGGAAAAGCCGGATGACGCGGGCGCCGCTGTCGCAACTGCGCTTCGAGGCGGGCGACACGCTCCTGATCGGCGGCCGGGAGAACGATTTCGTCTCGATGCGCGGCAATCACGATATCCTGCTGCTCGAGCACTCGGCCCAGAGCGTGCCGCCGCGCGACAAGGCGCTGGTCGCAAGCGGCATATTCGCGGCGATCGTCATCCTGTCGGCCACGGGCCTGTCGCCGATGGTGGTCAACGCCGTTGCCGGCGCGCTGCTGATGATCCTGTTCGGCTGCCTGACGCTGCAGCAGGCAGCCCGCGCCTTCGACCGTCAGATATACCTGCTTGTCGGGGCGTCGATCGCAATGGCGACCGCGCTTCAGGCAACCGGCGGCGCGCAACTGATCGCGGAAGGCATCGTCGCGCTCGGCGGGGGCTCCTCGGCTTCGGTGATGATCGTGCTGCTGTTCGTCGGCGTCTCGATCCTCACCAATGTGCTGTCCAACAACGCGGCGGTCGCGCTGTTCATCCCGATCGGCCTCAGCATGGCCCATCAGATCGGCGCGCCGCCGGAAGCCTTCGCCGCAGCCGTGATCTACGCCGCCAATTGCTCGTTCGCCACCCCGATCGGCTACCAGACCAATCTCATGGTCATGGGGCCGGGCCATTACAGTTTCGGCGATTTCATCCGCGCCGGCGTGCCGCTGATCGTGCTGCTCACCGTGGTGTTCGCGCTGGCGGCGCCCTGGTATTACGGGCTTTGATCGAGGCCGGCGGTCCGGCACCAGCTTTCGAGCGCCTTACCGATGGCCGCCTGCGGTGCGCCGTTGCGGTCGAAACCCCACCAGATGATGGCGCCTTGCCAGAGGCTTGCCATCTGCCTGCCCAGCGCCGGGTCACGCCCGAGTCTGCGCGTGAGCGCGGCTGAAAGCCGGTCGCCCCAGGCGCTGCCGCGCGCCCTGAGCGCCGGGTTGCGCATGTCTTCCCGCAGAAGTGGCAAACCACCATCGAGACCATGTTCGGGATCGGGCGTGAGATGCAGAAGAAGATCGACCGCGCCGCGGGGCGAAACCGGGAAAGCGGCATCGGCGGCTTCTGTCGCCTCATCGAGCTGGTCCCAGGCGAACAGCAGTATGGCCTCGATCATCGCCTTGCGATCGCCGAATCGCTGCACCAGCGTCGGCGCAGAAAGGCCGCTTCGCGCCGAAGCCTTCGCGAAGGTCAGGCCATCCGGGCCGATCTCGGCCACGGCGTCGAGCAATATGGCGAGGAGAGCCAGCTCGGAAATTGTCTTGTTTCTAGGCATGAGACGTTTATAAATGAATATTCATTTATAAACAAGGAGCGCACATGGCTAAAATTGTGGGTTATATCGCGGCCAGCCTTGATGGCTTCATCGCGGGGCATGACGACAATCTCGATTGGCTGTTCCGCTATGACGGCCTCGACCTCGGCGAGCATGACTATAATCGCTATCTGGAGCGGATCGGCACCGTGGTCATGGGGCGGGGCACCTATGACTTTCTGGACCGCATGGAAGGCCCCTGGCCATACGATGGCAAGCGGGCGCTGGTCGTTACATCACGCCCCATCGACCGCCCGAAGGGCGCGATCGAGGCAAGGACGGATATCGACAGCCTGATTGCGGAATTGCGGGCGCTGGCCGATGGCGACGTCTGGATGCTCGGCGGCGGCAAGCTGCAGATGGCATTCATCGAGCGGAGCGCGCTCGATGAGATCGAGATCTATCTCATGCCGGAACTCATCGGCGGGGGCCAACCGCTGTTTCCGGCAACGGGATTTGCGGCACAGCCGCGCCTGATCAGCGCGAAGGCGCTCGACCGGGGCTGCGTCAGGCTGCATTACGCGTTCCCTCAGGCTTCCGTCGTCCGGTAGTCGAGCCCGATATCGAGTACCGGGGCGGAATGGGTCAGCCAGCCGATCGAGATCAGGTCGACGCCGGCCCTGGCGACCGCACCTGCCGTCTCGGGCGTGATGCCGCCGGATGCCTCGGTGATCGCGCGGCCGGCGACGATCGCGACGGCTTCGCTGAGCGTCTCCGGCGACATGTTGTCGAGCAGCACGGCGTCAGCGCCCTCGTCCATCGCCTCGCGGAGCTGGTCGAGCGTGTCGACTTCGACCTCGATCTTGACCATATGGCCGGCGTTCTTCTTCGCCGCCTGAAGCGCCGGGCGGATGCCGCTGGCGATCGCGATGTGGTTGTCCTTGATCAGCACGGCATCGGCGAGCGAGAAGCGGTGATTGCCGCCGCCGCCGGCCTTCACGGCGTATTTCTCCAGCGCCCGGAGCCCCGGCGTGGTCTTGCGGGTGCAGACGATCGCCGCGCCGGTGCCGGCGACTGCCGCAACGACCCCGGCGGTCACCGTCGCTATGCCGGAAAGGTGGCCGAGGAAATTGAGCGCGGTGCGCTCGCCCGTCAAGAGCCCGCGCGAGGGGCCGGTCACGGTCGCGACGACATCGCCGGCTTCGACCTTCCCGCCATCCTCGACATGCCGGGTCATGACGATTGCGGGATCGGTGAGCGTGAAGGCGAGTTCGGCGGCATCGAGGCCTGCGATCACGCCCGGCCTGCGCGCCGCCATCACCACGGTGGAGCGGTGGCCGGCCGGGATCACGGCATTGGCGGTGATATCGCCGGCAAGGCCGAGGTCTTCCTCAAGCGCGCGGCGGACAGTGGGTTCGATGATCAGGCGGGGCAGCATGGATGTGGTCCTCAGGCGCTTCGGGCGAGGGCGACCCGTCCCGGCATTGAAAGGGCGCGGGCATGGGCAATCACGGCGTCGAGCGTCATCGTCCGCCGCTGGCTTCCGGCGTTTCTTTGCGGAAAATCGATGCGGGCATGGCCGCCGCGGGATTCTTCGCGCAGTGCCGCAAACACCGCAATTGCGAGCGCGACGATCGCCGGATCGGCCTCCGCGCCGTCGCCTTCGGCAAGCGGCAGCAGGGCGCCGATCGCATGGTCGAGCGCGGCGCGATAGCGGGTGACGCCGAGCGTTTCCGACACGATGGCGCGTACCGTTTCTAGCCGGGGCGTCGGGGGCGGCGCGATCGCCGGAAGCGACTGCTGCGGAGCGCTGGGCGCGGCTTTGATGACCGAGGCAGCGGCAAGGCCGGTGACGGCGGCCTCCAGCAGCGAGTTGCTCGCCAGCCGGTTGGCGCCGTGAAGGCCGGTGGCCGCGCATTCGCCGACGGCATAGAGACCTGGAACCGTGGTGCGTCCCGCCGCATCCACGGCGATCCCGCCCATATGATAATGCTCGGCCGGGCGCACCGGAATGAGGTCCGTGGCCGGGTCGATACCGGTGCGGGCGCAGATCGCGAAGATCTCGGGGAAACGAGCTTTGAACCGGCTGCCGAGAGCGGTGCGCGCGTCAATGAAAACCCTGCCGCCCCGGGCGATCTCGGCAGCGTTCGCGCGGGCGACGACATCGCGGGGCGCAAGCTCGGCGCCCGGCGTTGCGGCCAGGAAGCGCTCGCCCTTCTCGTTCACCAGGATCGCGCCCTCGCCGCGCACCGCCTCGCTGATCAGCGGCAGCGGGCGGATGTCGCTCGCAAGGGCTGTCGGGTGGAACTGCACGAATTCCATATCGGCAAGGGCCGCACCGGCGCGGGCGGCAAGCGCCACGCCCTGGCCGAAATTGCCCGATGGATTGGTCGAGGCATCGTAGAGCCCGCCAATGCCGCCGGTCGCGATCACAATCTGGGAGGCGGCGAGCCGGATCGGTTGGCCATCCTTCACGCCGGCAAGCCCGCAGATTGCATTGCCCTGAACCAGCAGGCGGCGGACCTCGAAGCCGGAAGACACCGTGATCGAGGGCGTTTCTGTAACGGACCGCGTCAGCGCCGCGACAATGGCGGCCCCCGTGGCATCGCCGCCGGCATGGATGATGCGTCGCCGGAAATGCGCCGCCTCCAGACCGAAGGCAAGCCGGCCATCGGGAGCGCGGTCGAAGGCGACGCCGTGGCGTTCGAGGAAGGCGATGGCGTCCGGCGCGGCCCGCAATATGCGCGCGGCCGCCTCAGTGTCGCACAGCCCGTCGCCGGCAGCGAGCGTGTCGGCGAGATGCAGCCCGGCATTATCGTCGTCGCCAAGGGCGGCCGCGATACCGCCCTGCGCCCAGCCGGTGGAGGTCTCGGCGCCGAGCGCCGCCTTCGTCACCAGCACAACCGGCAGCGGCGCAAGCGCCAGCGCCGTCGCCAGCCCGCCGATCCCGGAGCCGATGATGACAACGGGGGTCATACCGCCAGCATCCGCTCGACGGCGCGGCGCGCATCACCGGCAATCGCGGGATCGACCGTCACTTCGTGGCGCATCTCCTGAAGGGCTTCGCGGATATTGCCGAGCGTGATCCGCTTCATGTGCGGGCACAGATTGCAGGGCCGGACGAAATCCACATCGGGATGATTGACCGCGACATTGTCGCTCATCGAGCATTCCGTCAAAAGCACGACCCGGCCGGGCCGGGCGCTTGCGACATAATCCGACATGCCGGCGGTGGAGCCGGAAAAATCGGCCTCGGCCACGACTTCGGGCGGGCATTCGGGATGGGCGATGATGGTGACGCCGGGCCAGGACTCGCGCATCTCGCGCACATCTTCCGCGGTGAACAACTCGTGGACCTCGCAATGGCCGCGCCAGGCGATCAGCTCGACATCGGTCTCGCGGGCGACATTGCGGGCGAGATATTCGTCCGGCAGCATCAGCACTTTCGGCACGCCGAGCGATTCCACCACCTTCTTGGCATTGCCCGAGGTGCAGCAGATGTCGGAGGCGGCTTTGACGGCGGCGGAAGTGTTGACATAGGTGACCACCGGGACGCCGGGATGGGCCTTGCGCATCAGCGCGATATCCTCCGGCGTGATCGAATCCGCCAGCGAACAGCCGGCGGCCATGTCGGGGATCAGCACCGTCTTTTCCGGGTTCAGCAGCTTGGCGGTCTCGGCCATGAAGTGGACGCCGGCGAGCACGATGACATCGGCATCGACCCTTGTCGCCTCGCGCGCCAGCGCCAGGCTGTCGCCGACGATATCGGCGACGCCGTGGAAGATCTCGGGCGTCTGGTAGTTGTGGGCGAGGATGACGGCGTTGCGCTCCCGCTTCAGGCGGTGGATCGCCTCGATATCGTCGGAAAAGCTCAGCCATTCAGCCTTCGGAATGACATGGGCGACGCGGTCGTAGAGGCTTGCTGCGGAAAAGGGCGCGTTCATCTGCGGTATCTCCATTGTTCGGCCCGGCGCGGAAAAATCGGGGAAGTCGCGCCGGGCCTGCCAGGGGAGGCGTTGGGGAAACCTCGCTCTGGTTTATTAATACTCACATTGAGTATATCATGGGCGCAAGCAATAAGCCTTTATTGACGGAGAGTCAAGAACGCGCGAGCGGGAGTTTCGAAAGCGTCAGCGCCCGTTCCTCGACGATCGCGTGGCGATAGCGGTAAAGCTTGGCCGGCCGGCCGCCGGCCTTGTCGGATGTCTGCCCGGTTTCCTCGATCAGGTTCTGCTGGTCGATCTGGCGCCGGAAATTCGGCTTGTGCAGCTTGAGGCCCGCCAGCGCCTCGACGCATTTCTGAAGCTGAAGCAGCGTGAAGCTTTCCGGCATCAGTTCGAAGATCACCGGCCGGTACTTGATCTTGGCGCGCAGTCTTGCGATCGCGGTCGCCAGAATCCGGCGGTGATCGGCGGCCATCGGCTTGCCGAACCAGAAGGCCGGCGTCTGTCCGGCCTCGGCGATCAGCCCGGCCTCATACATCAGCTCGAAGCGCTGCAGCACCAGCTCCTCGTTCCAGGCCATGCCGTCCATGCCGAAGGCGAAGCGGATGCGGTGGCGGCGTTCGGCCCGGCCGGGCCGCTCGCTCATCGCCCACTGCATCATCATCTCGCTGACCTGTTCCAGTATCTCCGGCCGGCCCTCGCGCAGATCCTCCCACGGGAAATAGGTGTACCAGTCCTTCCACAGCGGCCCGCCGCTGCCGGGCGGCGGCTGTTCGCGCACAAGGCCCAGATAGCTGATCGAGATGGTGTGCTCGCCGTCAAACCCACGGTCGCGGTCGGCGAAGGTATAGAGTTGCTCGAGATAGCCGACGGGATGGCCGGTCTGGGCCCTGATCCAGGAGTTGAGACCGCCCTGCAGCGTGCGGTGGCCGTTCTCGAACGGGCCGGAGGGCAGCGCCGCCCCCATGCGCACGGTCATCACCCGCGGCGCGTCATTGGTGAGCGCGGTCAGGACGGCGATCAGTTCGGCATGGACGCGGGCTTCGGTCACGGACGCTCCGGGTGAGGCTTTTGAGCCGCTTCATTTCAGGCTGAAGGGTACCAGACAGGATAGCACCAAACCGGTCATATCGATAAGCCGCGAAATCAAGGGCTCTCAGACTTTCGCATGATTGGCAAATGGCGTGCTGCTTGTATGGTCGCCTGTGGAAAGCAATTTCTGGAAAATTATGGCGGGTTTGGCGAAACAGGATTACGCGCTTATTGCCATATTTTGCCGAAAATAAGAAAACGATGGAAAATGCAAGGATTTCATGCGTTTGCCGCGCCTGACGCGAGAACGGGAACATGTTTTTTGATTGCACGGTCAATAAAAAGCGCTAGTCTCACCACATGTGTGACGTCCGCGGTTGGGCGCGGACCCGCACTCAGTTCAGCATCTGTCGGAGCCGTGCGCAAAGCCAAACGGTGCCGGAAGAGGCAAGACCTTGGCGGCGAGACGCCGTCGACGAAATGAACCACAAGGGGAAAATGATGAAAAAACTGAAGGCTCTAGCGCTCGCCACGAGCGTCTTCGTATCGCTCGGCGGCGCGGCCAGCGCGTCGACGCTGGTCTATTGCTCGGAAGGCTCGCCCGAGGGCTTCGATCCGGCGCCCTATACCGCAGGCACGACATTCGATGCCTCCTCGCGCGCCATTTACAACCGCCTCGCCGAATTCAAGCACGGCTCCACCGAGGTCGAGCCCGGTCTTGCCGAGAGCTGGGACGTGTCCGATGACGGTCTGGAATATACCTTCCACCTCCGTCCGGGCGTCAAGTTCCAGACCACCGACTATTTCACGCCGACGCGCGAGATGAACGCCGACGACGTGATCTTCTCGTTCATGCGCCAGATGGATGAAACCAGCCCGTGGTACCAGTACGCGCCCGGCATCTCCTGGGAATATTTCAATGGCATGTCGATGCCGGACCTGATCAAGAGCATCGACAAGGTCGATGACATGACGGTCAAGTTCGTGCTCAACCGGCCGGAAGCGCCGATGATCGCGAACCTCGCCATGGACTTCGCCTCGATCATGTCGAAGGAATATGCCGACCAGCTCGAAGCCGCCGGCAATCTGGAGCAGTTGAACCAGAAGCCGGTCGGCACCGGTCCGTTCACCTTCGTGAACTACCAGCAGGATGCCGTCATCCGCTACAAGGCCAATCCGGACTATTACAAGGGCGCTGAAGAACTCGACACGCTGATCTTCGCGATCACCACCGATGCCGCCGTTCGCCGCCAGAAGCTCGAAGCCGGCGAATGCCAGGTCATGGTCTATCCCGCGCCCGCCGATCTGGAAGCGCTGGAAGCCAATGACGACCTCACCGTCATGGCCAAGGAAGGCCTCAATGTCGGCTATCTCGCCTACAACACCAAGGTCGCGCCCTTCGACAATCCGAAGGTCCGCAAGGCGCTGAACATGGCCGTCGACAAGCAGGCCATTCTGGAATCGGTGTTCCAGGGCGCCGGCGAGGTTGCCAAGAACCCGATCCCGCCGACGATGTGGTCCTATAATGACGCGGTTCAGGACGACCCTTACGATCCGGACGCCGCCAAGGCGATGCTGGAAGAGGAAGGCGTCACCGATCTGTCCATGAAGATCTGGGCGATGCCGGTGCAGCGTCCGTATAACCCGAACGCGCGGCGGATGGCCGAGCTGATGCAGGCCGACCTCGCCAAGGTCGGCGTCGATGCCGAGATCGTTTCCTATGAGTGGGGCGAATATCTGGCCCGGTCTTCGGCCGAAGACCGCGACGGCGCCGTGCTGCTCGGCTGGACCGGCGACAATGGCGACCCGGACAACTTCCTGGCCGTGCTGCTTGGCTGCGATGCCGTGGGCGGCTCCAACCGCGCCCAGTGGTGCTACCAGCCGTTCGAGGATCTGATCCAGAAGGCCAAGATCACCTCCGACACCGAAGAGCGCACTGAGCTTTATAAGCAGGCTCAGGTGATCTTCAAGGAACAGGCGCCGTGGAACACGATCGCCCATTCCAAGGTGTTCATGCCGATGACGACCTCGGTTGAAGGCTTTGTCATGGATCCGCTCGGCTATCACCGCTTCGATGATGTGACCATCGCCGAATAAGGCTCGCACAGGAGAAGGGGGCCGGTAACGCGGCTCCGGTTTGCCGAAACCTCTCCCGATCGGGAGTCACCCTCGGGCTTGACCCGAGGGTCCAGGCCGCGCCCACCGTGTGGCCAGGATGCTCGGGTCAGGCCCGGGCAGGACCCCTGACGGGGATGACAGGCTTGGCAGCAGACCGGGGCGCCGGCAATGCGGCCCTCTTCCGTTTCCGGGAATCGCCATGCTCAGATTTCTGTTCAGCAAGCTTTTGCTGATTATCCCGACCTTTATCGGGATCACCATCGTTGCCTTCGGCTTCGTGCGCGTCCTGCCCGGCGATCCGGTGCTGCTTCTGGCCGGCGAGCGCGGCATGGACCCCGACCGATACCAGAAGCTCCTCCACCAGTTCGGTTACGACCGTCCGATCGTGGTGCAGTATCTCGATTATGTCTGGGGGCTGCTGCATGGCGATTTCGGCGTTTCGATCGCCACCAAGCAACCGGTGTTCCGGGAGTTCCTGAATCTGTTCCCGGCCACCGCCGAACTCGCGATCTGCGCGATGCTGCTTGCCATCATCATCGGCATACCGGCGGGCATCCTGTCGGCGGTCAAGCGCGGCTCGGTGTTCGACCAGGCGACCATGGGCGTCGCGCTCACCGGCTATTCGATGCCGATCTTCTGGTGGGGTCTGCTGCTGATCATCCTGTTTTCCGGGATTCTCGGCTGGACGCCGGTGTCCGGCCGCATCTCGCTGCTCTATTATTTCCCGGCGGTCACCGGCTTCATGACGATCGACTCGCTGCTGTCGGGCGAAAAGGGCGCGTTCACCTCGGCGCTTTCCCACCTGATCCTGCCATCAATCGTGCTGGCCACCATCCCGCTTGCGGTGATCGCCCGCCAGACCCGCTCGGCGATGCTGGAAGTGCTGGGCGAGGACTATGTCCGCACCGCCCGCGCCAAGGGGCTTTCCGGCAGGCGCGTCATCGGGGTTCATGCGCTCAGAAACGCGATGATCCCGGTGATCACCACGATCGGCCTGCAGGTCGGCATGCTGATGGCCGGCGCGATCCTGACCGAGACGATCTTTTCCTGGCCGGGCATCGGCAAGTGGATGATCGATTCGATTTCGCGCCGCGACTATCCGGTCGTCCAGGGCGGGCTGGTACTGATTGCCGGGCTGGTGATGCTCGTCAATCTGCTCGTCGACCTGACCTACGGCTTTATCAACCCGCGCATCCGCCACCAATAGGAGCTCAGCCATGTCAGACAGCACGCTGGGCCAGCCGGTCCAAAAAAGAAATATCCGCCTGCAGATGCTGTCCGAATTCTGGCACTATTTCAGCCAGAACAAGGGCGCGGTCGTCGGCCTCGTCATCATCATTTGTCTGGTGCTGGTTGCGGTGTTCGCGCCGCTTCTGGCGCCGCATAATCCGGATCAGCAATATCGCGACATGTTCCTGACCCCGCCATTCTGGCAGGAAGGCGGAACGCTGACCTTCCCGCTCGGCACGGACGCGGTCGGCCGCGACATGCTCTCGCGGCTGATCTTCGGCTCGCGCTATTCGCTTGTGATCGGCCTCGTGGTGGTGTCGGTGGCGCTGCTGCTCGGGATCACGCTCGGGCTGCTGGCCGGCTTCTTCCGCGGCTGGGTCGATGTCGCGATCATGCGGGTGATGGACGTGATCCTCGCCTTCCCGCCGCTGCTTCTGGCGCTGGTGCTGGTCGCAGTGCTCGGCCCCGGCCTGTTCAATGCCATGATCGCCATTGCCCTTGTGCTGCAGCCGCATTTCGCGCGGCTGACGCGGGCGGCGGTAATGGCGGAAGCGCGCCGGGAATATGTGGTCTCGGCCCGCGTCGCGGGCGCGCGCAATCTGCGGCTGATGTTCAAGACCATCCTGCCGAATTGCCTTGCGCCGCTGATCGTGCAGGCCACGCTCTCCTTCTCCAACGCCATTCTGGAGGCCGCCGCCCTTGGCTTTCTCGGCATGGGCGCGCAGCCGCCGACGCCGGAATGGGGCACGATGCTGGCGGAGGCCCGCGAATTCATCCTGCGCGCCTGGTGGGTCGTCACCTTCCCCGGCCTTGCCATCCTGATCACGGTTCTGGCGATCAATCTCGTGGGCGACGGCCTGCGCGACGCGCTCGATCCCAAGCTGAAGCGGAGTTAGAGACCATGCCGCTGTTGGACGTTCAGAACCTTTCCGTCAGCTTCCCGACCGCCGCGGGCGAAACCACGGTGCTGCACAACGCCTCCTACCGGATCGACAGGGGCGAGGTGCTGGCGATCGTCGGCGAGAGCGGGTCCGGCAAGTCGGTGGCGATGCTCGCCGTGATGGGCCTGCTGCCGACGACGGCGACCGTGAAGGCCGATCGCATCGCCTTCGAGGGCCGCGATATCTCGAACCTTTCGGCAAAGGAAAGGCGCCGGATCATCGGCAAGGATATCGCGATGATCTTTCAGGAGCCGGTCGCGAGCCTCAACCCGTGCTTCACCGCCGGGTTCCAGATCGACGAGGTGCTGAAACAGCATACCGACCTCGACAGGAAGGCCCGCCATGCCCGCGCCATCGAACTGCTTCAGGCCGTCGGCCTGCCGGACCCGGAAGACCGTCTGAAGGCTTATCCGCACCAGATGTCGGGCGGCCAGTGCCAGCGCATCATGATCGCGATCGCCATGGCCTGCGCACCGAAGCTGCTGATCGCCGACGAGCCGACCACCGCGCTCGACGTCACGATCCAGAAGCAGATCCTCGAACTGCTCGCCAATCTTCAGGCCGAGACCGGCATGGCGCTGATCATGATCACCCATGACATGGGCGTGGTGGCTGAAACCGCCGACCGGGTGGTGGTGCAATACAAGGGCCGGATGATGGAGGAGGCCGACGTGCTGTCGCTGTTCGAAAACCCGAAACACGCCTACACCAGGGCGCTGCTTTCGGCGCTGCCCGAAAACGCCACCGGCGACCGCCTGCCGACCATCGACTATTCCGCCGATTACACCGGAGGTGCCGCATGAGCGAGATCGTAGCGAAAGGCACCGGTATCGTGCGCGATTACATCGTGCCCGGCGGCATGTTCAGGAATGCCCGCACGGTGCGTGCGCTGAAGGGCGTCGATTTTTCCGTCGAGCGCGGCAGGACGCTGGCGCTTGTGGGGGAATCCGGCTGCGGCAAGTCCACGCTTGCCCGGATCATCACCATGATCGATGCCCAGACCGGTGGCGACCTCGAAATCGAGGGTCAGGCCGTCGACATTTCGAAAACGCGGCCGACGCCCGGGCAGCGCCGCAAGGTGCAGATCGTGTTCCAGAACCCGTACGGCTCGCTCAACCCGCGCCAGAAGATCGGCGACGTGCTGATGGAACCGCTGCTGCTCAATACCGATGACACGGCGAGCGACCGCCGCGACAAGGCCCATGACCTTCTGAAGAAGGTCGGCCTCGGGCCCGAGCATTTCGACCGTTATCCGCACATGTTCTCCGGCGGCCAGCGCCAGCGGATCGCGATCGCCCGCGCGCTGATCCTCAATCCGAGCCTGCTGGTGCTCGACGAGCCGGTCTCCGCGCTCGATCTCTCGGTGCAGGCCCAGATCCTGAACCTGCTTGCCGACCTTCAGGACGAGTTCGACCTCACCTATATCTTCGTTTCCCACGACCTGTCGGTGGTGCGCTATATCTGCGACGAGATCATGGTGATGTATTTCGGCGAAGTGGTCGAACGCGGCACCCGCGACGCCGTGTTCTCCGACCCGCAGCACGACTATACCCGGACCCTGTTCAAGGCGACGCCGAAGGCCGACGTGGAGAGCATCCGCGCAAGGCTCGCCGCCAAGCAGGCGAAGATGGCGGCTGGCGGATAGGGTGAGGTCTCGCCTCCCACAATCTCCTTCTTCGAAACGGAGATAGTCAAGTTACAAAACCCGCCATCCAACTCCGTCACCCCGGCCTTGAGCCGGGGTCCAGGGCCCTGCGACGGGCATCGGATATGTGGCCCTGGATGCCGGCTCAAGGCCGGCATGACGGAAGACAGCGTGGCGACGACCCACAGAGGGATCGCTGTTTGTTTTCCGCTCTACTCCGCGCGGTCTCCCGCTCGGCTGATTTTCAGCAACGCCTACCCTCAGACCTCTCGCGGAAACGCCTCGCCCGCCCCGATCAGCGCCAGACCGTGGGCGATCGAAAGCAGTTCGCCGCCCGTCTCGATCTCCGAAAACCTGTTCTCGAAAATCTTGCGCACGGCCGGAACGAACGAGGTGCCGCCGGTCAGGAACACCTTGTCGATCTCCTGCGGTGAAAGCCCGGCACCCTCGATCGCCTCGTCGAGCGCTGCCTCCATCTGGCCGAGCTCGCCGGAAATCCAGCCCTCGAAATCGGCGCGGCGGATGGTGCGGCGGCTGTCGCGGCCGAGCGGCGCGAAGAAGAATTCGGCCTCGTCGCCGTCCGACAGCGCCCGCTTGGCGGCCGAGACGGCTTCATAGAGCGGATAGCCCTCGTCATTCTCGATCAGGTCGATGAACAGGTCCAGCGCGTCCGGGTCTGTCGCATCGCGCACCAGGCTTTTCAGGTCGGTGAAGTCGCGGGTGGTCTTGAAGATCGAAAGCTGGCTCCAGCGGCCGAAATTGGCGTAGTAATTCGACGGCACGTCGAGGGTCTTGCCGAAGCTTTTGTAATGCGTGCCCTTGCCGATCATCGGGCTCACGACATTGTCGATGATGCGGTAGTCGAACATGTCGCCGGCAACGCCGACGCCGGAATGCGACAGCGGCTCGGCGGAGAGCTTTCCCGCCGTCCTCGAAAACCGGATGATCGAATAGTCGGTGGTGCCGCCGCCGAAATCGGCGACCAGCACATTTGCATCGCTTTGAAGCCGCTCGGCGAAATACCAGGCCGCCGCCACCGGCTCCAGCACGAAGCGGATCTCGGGAAAGCCGAAGCGCGACAGCGCGTCGTTGTAGCGCGCGAGCGCCAGCGCCTCATCCGCGCCGATGCCGGCAAAACGCACCGGCCGGCCGGCGACGACGCGGCTGATATCCGCCGGCCAGCCATCGCCGGCATAGCTCATCAGCTTTTCCAGAAACACCGCCATCAGATCGGCAAAGGAATGGCGGCGGCCGAGAACCGCGGTTTCCTTGAACAGCGGGCTTGCCGCATAGGTCTTGATCGATTGCAGGAACCGGCATTCGCCGGGATGGTCGATCAGCGTGCGGATTGCGGCGGCACCGGCCTCGGTGGCAAGCGGCGCGCCGAAGCCCGCCTGCCTATCCTTCATGAAGGACAGGCAGGTGCGCATCGTATCGGTGATGCCGGCGCGGCTTTCGAAGGAGAGCGACCGGGTCTCGCCGGCATTGTCGCCGGGGATCGCGATCACGGTGTTGGTCGTGCCGAAGTCGAGGCCGAGCGCGCTCATGGGGGATATCCTGTTGCGGTGCGAAAGGGCCGGCGTTTATACGCCGCCTTGGAGTGATTGCAAGGGACCGGAAGCAATTTAGGGATATAAACCTATGCGTGTCGGCGTCGACGGCGAAGCCGTGTATCATGGCGCGGCAACGACAGGAGGACTTCATGAAAGCCGCAATTTTCATCGCAATTTCGATTTCGCTCGCCGCCCTTCATGCCAAAGCGGAGGACAAGGTTTCGCTCGCGCTGCCCGAAGGGACCACGGAGATCTCGGCCAGCTACGACTGCGGCGATTTCACGCTCGACGCCCGCTACATCAATGGCGGACAGATCGCGCTCGCGGAGCTTCAGTGGCCCGACAATCACGTCATCGCCGCCAACGTCATCGCAGCCTCCGGCGCGCGCTATGCCGCCGGTCCCTATGTCTGGTGGAGCAAGGGCAATGACGGCACGCTTTACAACGTCACCAAGGGTGAAAACGATCCCGGCATTGCCTGCACCGGCAAATCCTGAGAGACGGTGGACAATTTCTTCGTCATTTCCGGCTGTTCGGGCGGGGGCAAGACGACGCTGATTGCAGCCCTTGCCCGCCGCGGCCATGCGGCCGTGGAAGAGCCCGGCCGCCGGATCGTGGCGGAGGAACTGGCAGGCGATGGCGCGGCCCTGCCATGGGTTGATCCCGAAGCCTTCGCCCGGCGCGCCATCGACATGGCGATCGCCGATTTCGAGCGAATGCGCCGCCATGATGGCCCGGTGTTCTTCGATCGCGGCCTTGTGGATGCGGTGGCAGCACTTTCTCATGTCACCGGTGCCGCACCCGGCCTGCTTTCGCAATACCGCTACAATGCCGTCGCGTTCATGACGCCGCCCTGGCCGGAGATCTTCGAAAACGACGACGAGCGCCGGCACGGGCTGGAACGGGGCGTGGAAGAATATCAGCGCCTGCTGAAATTCTATCCCGCGCACGGCTATCGCCCGGTCATCCTGCCGAAGATGGCGGTGGAGGCGCGGGTCGATTTTGTCCTCGGCCATGTTTGAACCGGTCAGCGAACCGCTGGGCCGGTTCTGCGGCTTGACGGTCCGCATCGGCGGCGCTATCGGCTGATGCGTTGCCCGGTATGCGCGCGGGCGGGAGGCGTTTCATGGCAGCAGCAAGCCGGATGTCCGGCGTCGGCCTTGCGGTGGCGGCGGTGGCCGTGCTTTCGGGCGTTGATGCGCTGGCCAAGAGCCTCGGCGCGGAACTGTCGAGCTTTCAGGTCGTGTTCCTGCGCTATGCCGTCTCGGCGCTGTTTCTTGCGCTGTTCGTCTGCATCTTTGTTCGCAAATGGCCGCGCCGGGGGTTCATGAAGGCCCATATCCTGCGCGGCTTTCTGGCGGCGGTGACGGCCAGCCTGTTCTTCTACGGCCTTGTCGGCATGCCGCTTTTGATGGCGCTGGCGCTGGCGATGACGGCGCCGATCTATATGGCGATGCTGGGCGCGCTGGTGTTTGGCGAACGGCCCGGCCGCTCGGTGCTGATCGCGCTGGCGCTCGCGGTTTCCGGCTCGGCGCTGATCGTTGCCGCCAAGGGCTCGGGCTTTGCCGGCCCGCCGGTCACGCTGCCGGTGATCGCGGCGGGGCTTGGCGCGCCGCTCGCCTATGCCTTCACGGCGATCGCGATGAAGAAGTCCTCGGCCGACGATCATCCGGTGACGCTGAGCCTGATGCAGACCGTCTTCGCCGGGCTTTTCTGCCTGCCGCTGGCCATCGTGCTGTGGCAGACGCCCGCGCCCGCGCTCTACTGGCAGATCGGGCTGATCGGGCTTTGCGGCGCGGTCGGCTTCATCTGCCTGATTTCCGCCCTTGCCCGCATCCCCGCCTCGCTTTACGCCGTCATCGATTATTCGGCGCTGGTCTGGGCCGGCTTCTTCGGCTTCGTGTTTTTCGGCGAGATACCGGCATGGCCGACGCTGTTCGGCGGTGGGCTGATCGTGATTGCCTGCCTGCTGACGGCGCGCGACCAGCGGGCGCCGGATCGGATCACGACGAAATCAGGGCTTGAACCCTGATGGTCCGAAGGCCTACATAAGCCCGCGACAGAACACAGGTGACGCGTGAACACAATTGCGACCGATATCGATGCCCTCGAGGCCGCCCGTCTTCAGCGCGAGGCGATCATGAAGGCGGTTCATGATATTCTGGTGGCGCTCGGCGAGGATCCCGCCCGCGAGGGCCTGCGCGATACGCCCCTCCGGGTCGCCAAGATGTACCAAGAGGTGTTTTCCGGCCGCGACGAAGACCCGCGCACCCATCTTGATACCGTGTTTCAGGAAGACGGCCATGATGACATCGTCGTCGTCAGGGATATCGTGTTTCACACCATGTGCGAGCATCATCTGCTGCCGTTCTTCGGCAAGGCCCATATCGCCTACCTGCCCGATGGCGGCCGGCTGACCGGCCTTTCCAAGCTCGCCCGCGTGGTTGATACCATTTCCCGCCGCCCGCAATTGCAGGAACGCCTGACCGGCCAGATCGCGGATGCGATCGAAGACGCGCTCGCGCCGAAGGGCGTGATGGTGATGGTCGAGGCCGAGCACATGTGCATGGCGATGCGCGGCATCAAGGCGCACGGCTCCAAAACCGTCACCCTCGTCACCCGCGGCCTGTTCGATACCGACCGCGACCGCCGCGCTGAAACGCTGTCGCTGCTGAAGGGCGCTGCCTGACCGGCGGCGCGCCAGCCATTTTTTTCAGCCCCCGCCCCCAAGACGCTTGAAAAATCGCCGAAGAGCCTGTAACAGCGCACTGCAACGCGCAACCGCGTTCGGGCCGCCTTAGCTCAGTTGGTAGAGCATCGCATTCGTAATGCGGGGGTCACGTGTTCGAGTCACGTAGGCGGCACCATTAAGCTTCCAAATCATAATGTTTTCTTGTTTGATCTGCTGTCCGCGTCGAAGGACTAGGCCGCGACGGAACGGGACTGGCTCCGCTTCCGGGGGACTTCCGAAATTGACTTTTCACCGATCCCTGCAAGGCGAACGGGATCGTGGCCTTCGAACTTGACGACCAACTCGAGTTCTCCGCCGAGAGCCTCAACATATTCCCGAAGCGTGGAAAGCAGGAAATCGGAGCGCTTTTCAAGCTGCGCCACCGACACCTGCTTTTTGCCCATCTTCTTTCCAATATGCTCCTGTGTAAGGTCGAGCGCCTTGCGAAGCTTCTGAAGGGTATCGTATTCCTCCAGTAATTCCTTCGCCCGGAGGTCGGACGCCGCGATCATCTCAGGCGTCATTGTTTCGGCAAAAACGTCTTCTGCGGATTTGGCCATCACTTCTTCTCCAACGCGTTCAAATGCGCCTTGTAACGCTTATCGGCCGTACCGATCAGCGTCTTGTAAAACTTCTTCTCGCTAGTGCCCGATTTGTCAGCCGCGACGAGGATAACGGCTTTCCTGTGGGGGTCGAATGCAAAGGCGGCCCTCCAGGCTCCATCAGCGGCATTAAACCGAAGCTCCTTCATGTTTGCGTATTTCGAGCCGTTGAGTGTGTCAGCCCGTGGTCGTCCGAGCTCAGGTCCACGCTCCCCGAGCAGCAGGATCATTGCGCGCAACTCGATCTTGACCTCTTTGTCGAACGCCTTGAACTCGTCGGCGAAGCTATCATCGAATACCACATTCCATGCCATCAGATATAACTTTCACCTTATATAATTTCAACCCTATAAATTATGTCGCGCGCAGCAGGTTACGCTGTTTGTCATCGAAGAATAATGCCTGCACTGTCGCTATCGCCCTTTCAAACCAAAGCACTGCTCTTCAACCGCGTCAGATCCCGCGTGATCTCCTTCGAGGCGGATTTCAGGACCGGGGCGTAGCGTTCGCAGGCTTCGCGCTGGGAGGAGAAGGCGGAGCGGAAATAGGTGAGGCCGAGGCTTGCGACCACGCGGCCGGCGTCGTTGAACACGGGCACGGCGATGGTATCGGAGTTGCGCGGCTCGACATGGGTGGCGCGGGTGGCATAGCCGCGCGCCTTGGTCATCGCGATCAGCCGCGCCATTTTTTCCGGGTTGCGGGCAAGCTCGTTTTCGGGGTCGTCCGACATCTGCAGCATGCGCAGGATCAGCACCAGTTCCTCCTCCTCGGCAAAGGCGACATAGGCAAGTCCGAGGCCGCGGGTGATCAGCGGCAGGCGCATGTTGACGGTCTTGTGGAACGGCGAGACCGAACTGTCCGGCACGGTCGAAAACCGCACCACCACGGCATCGCGGTCCAAGAGCGCGATCGAGACCGGCCACTGATATTTGCGGGTGACGGCCACGGCCCAGGGGCGGCCTGCCTCCACCACCATCGGCTCCTTGTGGTAGCCGGAACTGAGCGAGGCCACCAGCGCGCTCAGCTGATAGCCGCCGACGCGCGGATCGTTTTCCACATAGCCGGCCTGTTCCAGCGTCTTCAGGATCCTGACCAGCGTCGGCTTCGGTAGCCCGGTGCGCTCATGAAGGCTGGCGATGGATGTATAAGGCTGCAGGTTCATTTCCTGCAGCACGCGCAGTCCGCGCTCTATCGAACGAATGCTCACCTTGTCCTCCCGGCGTTTCGTCTGTCGAAACGGGTGGGGTTTGCACGTTGTCGGCGCAAATTGTCAAGCCCTATACCTTTTTCCAGTGAGACAAGGAGAATGGCATGGCAGACGTCGGGGCGGACAACAGGGAGAAGGCGCGCGCGCTGATGGCAACGATCGATGACGGCGTCGTCGACGGGCTGATGAAGGGGGCGGTGGATCTGCACGTCCATTCCGGCCCCTCGACGATGGCGCGCCAGCTCGATCATTTCCAGGCCGTGGAACAGGCGGCGGCCGCCGGCATGCGCGGCATCATGTTCAAGGATCATCACTATTCCGTAGCACCCTTCCTGCCGATCATGGAACGGGTGCTCGGCCATCTGAACGTGGCGATGTATGGCGGGCTGGTGCTGAACAACACCACCGGCGGGCTGAACCCCTTCGTGGTCGACGCCCAGCTCAACCAGGGCGCAAAGCTCGTCTGGATGCCGACGGCGCAATCGGCCAACCACATCCGCTCCTCCCACCGCAAGTCGCGGCTTGCCTCCAACGTCCAGCTCAAGAAGTCACCGGGCATCACCGTGCTCGACGCCTATGGCGACATTCTCGACGTGGTCAAGGAGATCCTCGATTCGATCGCCGCCTTCGACGCGATCCTGTCGTCGGGCCATCTCCACGTCTACGAGATCTGGAAACTGTTCGAGGAGGCGAAGAAGCGCGGCGTCAAGCGGCTTCTGGTCAACCATCCGATGTATGGCCTGCACTTCACCTATCAGGACATCACCGAGCTTGCCCGGTTCGGCGCGCTGATCGAGCAGTCGGCCTGCCTCTATGTGGATTCGCGCTTCAACGTGTTCTCGCCGGACGAACTGAAGGAGCACATCCTGGCCGCCGGCGTCGAGCATTCCTCGATCGGCTCCGACCTTGGACAGGTCGATAACCCGTCGCCGGTCGAAGGCATGCGCCAGGCGATCAAGCTGCTGCTCGCGCTCGGCTTTTCCGAGGCGGATGTGCGCGTGATGGTCCGCGACAATTCGGCGAAGCTCGTCGGCCTCGACTGAAACCCTTTCTCCGTGTGCCGGACGGGCGCCGAGACACGAAAACCGACATGAAGCCCGCCCGAACAGCAGGAGACTACCTTGAAACTAGGAATGATCAATCATCAGGGACGCCCGGCGCTGGTCGCCGAGAAGGACGGCAGGCCCGTGCTTCTGTCCGAACTCTATGCCAGCGCCGGCCTCGGCGATGCGCCCCGTTCGATGCTCGATCTGATCGAGGATGGCAGGCTGGCGGAAGTGCGTGACGCCTTCGACAAGGGCACCGCCGCGCCGCTCGATGAGGCCACGCTCGACTGGCTGCCGCCGCAGCCGCGCCCGACCAAGGTGCTCGGCGTTGCCTTCAACAATATGGGCATCCGCAAATCCGCGCATCGCGATCCGGGCGTCCCGAATTTCTTCCTGAAGGCGCCGTCGTGCCTGACCGGCCACAACAAGCCGGTGATCATGGAAGAGCATTTCGGCGAGACCATTCCGGAACTGGAGCTTGCCGCCGTGATCGGCAAGCGCTGCCGGAAAATCTCCGTGGAGGAAGCCAAGGACGCGATCTTCGGCTTCACCATCACCAATGACGTCACCTCGCATGGCCTGAAATTCGGCCTCGATTCGATCGCCACCACGCGCGAGAAGGAGCTGATCCGCCCGCATCATCTGGCATGGCGCAACCGCAAGGGCGAGGACGACAACGACGTCTATTTCGTCTACCACACCCGCTCCAAGGCGACCGACACGTTCGGCCCGATGGGACCGTGGATCACCACCGCCGACGCGGTTTCAAACCCTGACGCGCTGGAGGTCAAGGGCTGGTTCGACGGCGAGCCGTTCGCGGTCGATTCGACGGCGAGCTACCGTTTCAAGGTCGCGGAGGTGATCGCGGAGGCGAGCCGCTATTTCACGCTGGAGCCCGGCGACATCATCTGCTTCGGCACCTCGGCCAAGGGCGTCGGCAACTTCCCCAATGGCCATCGTTCGGTCAATATGCACAAGCTTTCGGGCGTGATCGATATCGAGATCGAGGGTCTCGGCAGATTGTCGAACCCCGTCGTGCACGACTGGAAATGATCTGACAAACGCATCGGCCAGCGGTCGATGCCGGGAGGAGGCCGGAATGCGGCTGGTGGAAATAAAGGGCGCCGGGGGACCGGAGGTGCTCGCGATCGTCGACGGGCCGGAGCCTCAACCGAAACCCGGCGAGGTGCTGATCCGGGTAATCGCGGCCGGGGTCAACCGGCCGGATGTCCAGCAGCGGCGCGGCCTCTATCCGCCGCCGCCCGACGCCTCGCCGATCCCGGGGCTGGATGTCGCAGGCGAGATTGCCGCCATCGGTGAAGGCGTTACCGGCCTCAGCGTCGGCGATCCCGTCTCAGCGCTCGTCAATGGCGGCGGCTATGCCGAGTTCTGCACCGTTCCGGCGCTGCAATGCATGACGGTGCCGCGCGGCCTGACCTTCATCGAGGCGGCCTCGCTGCCGGAGGTCTATTTCACCGCCTGGAACAATGTCATCTGGCTCGCCCGGCTGGCGGACGGCGAAAGCCTGCTGGTGCAGGGCGGCACCAGCGGCGTCGGCATGGCGGCGATCCAGATTGCCCGCAAGCTCCGCAATGCCACCGTGTTCGCCACCGCCGGCAGCGCGGAAAAACTGGCCGTCTGCGAAGAGATCGGCGCGCAGCATGCCGTCAGCTATCGCGGCGACTGGGCCGAAGAGTTGCGCGCGCTCACCGACGGCTTCGACGTCATTCTCGATGCCCAGGCCGGGTCCTATACGCAGAAACAGCTCGATCTTCTCAGGCCCGATGGCCGGTTGGTGTTCATCGCCAGCCACCAGGGCGAGACGGCCGAGGTCAATATCCGCGCGATCGTGCGCCGCCGGCTGACGCTGACCGGCTCGACGCTGCGCCCGCGCACCGCCGAATACAAGGGCCGGATCGCGGCCGAGCTGATGCGCGACGTCTGGCCGCTTCTCGAAAGCGGCGAAATCCGCACCCGCATCCACAAGGTCTTCGCCTTCGATGATGTCCGCGCCGCCCATGAACTGATGGACAGCAATGAACAGATCGGCAAGGTCGTGCTCGCCATTGATGGGGCCCGCGCCGCAACGGCGCCGTTCGAAAGAGGAGAAAACTGATGCTCACGGTCGATCATGCTCGCGATCTTGCAGACCATGCCGGGGAACGGCTCGGCCATTCCGAATGGGTGGCGGTGACACAAGACGCGATTTCGGAGTTCGCGCGGCTGACCGGCGACGACCACTGGATCCATGTCGATGTCGATCGCGCGGCCCGGGAGATGCCGGGCGGCAAGACCATCGCCCACGGTCTCTATCTCGTCAGCCTGATGCCCCACCTGCAGCGCGATATCTACCGGATCGAACATCGCGGGCGCGGGCTCAACTACGGCTATGACCGGATGCGCTTCGTGATGCCGGTGCCGGTCGGTAGCCGCATCCGGCTGGCGCTGACGCTGGTGGAAGCCGAGGCGCATCCGAAGGGCACGAGGATCGTCAACGACACGGTGATCGAGCTTGAGGGGGCAGAGCGCCCGGCGATCGTCGCGCGCCATATCCTGCTGATCGAAGACCCGGCGGGGGAGGGCGCATGAGCGAGGAAGGCGGACTGATCGCCGCAATTCTTGGCCATGCCGACACCCGGCCGGAGGATACGGCGCTTATCTGCAATGGCGAGACCGCAAGCTGGGGGCAGTTGCGGGGCGATGTTCTGGCAACAGCAGGCGCGCTTTCGGCTCATGGCGATGTTGGTCGGGTCGCGCTTCTGGGCACGGCCGATATCGGGCTCGTCACCGCCTATCTCGCCATCATCGCCGCCGGCGGATGCGCCGTGCCGCTGCCGGCCTCGGCCCATCCCGATGCACTTGCCGGCATGTTGGCCGATTGCGAGCCGGCGCTGGTGTTCGTTGAGGAGGGCTATGCCGGGTTGGTGCCCGAGGCCTATGCCGGGCGCGTCGTCCGGCTCGATGCCGATGTGGCGGGCAGCGTGCCGGCGGACTTCCGCAACGAGGCGCCGCCCCTTGCCGCGCCCGTCACCGCCGATCCCGATGCGCCGTTCAACATCATCTATTCCTCCGGCACGACCGGGCGGGCCAAGGGCATCGTCCATCCCCACCGGATGCGCTACCGCCAGGCGGCGCGCACGCTGTTCGGGCTCGACGCCGGCTCCACCATGCTGCTCGCCACCCCGCTTTATTCCAACACCACGCTGATGCCGATGCTGTCGGCGCTCCATCACGGGGCCCGCGTGGCGCTGATGCAGAAATTCGACGCCGAACGGTACCTCGAACTCGCCGAAAGCCTCGGCGCTACCCACACCATGCTGGTGCCGGTACAATACCAGCGCATCCTCGCGGCAGACAGTTTCGGCAAACGCGATCTCTCCGCCTTCAGGGTCAAGCAGAGCACCGGCGCGCCGCTGCCGGCCGCCGCCAAGCGCGCGATCCTCGATCATTGGCCGGGCGATTTCTTCGAGGTCTACGGGCTGACGGAGGGCGGCTGCACCGCGATCCTCGATGCCGCGCGCCATCCCGACAAGGCCCATACCGTGGGAAAACCCGCCGCCGGCAACACGATCCGCATCATAGACGACGATGGCAACGACGTCAGACAAGGCGAACGCGGCGAGATCATCGGCCGCTCGGCGATGATGATGTCCGGCTATTTCCGCAATGACGAGGCCAACCGCGCCTTCTACTGGCACGATCGCGACGGCACGCTCTATCACCGCACCGGCGATATCGGCATGTTCGACGAAGACGGGTTCCTGGTCCTGCTCGACCGCAAGAAGGACATGATCATTTCCGGCGGCTTCAACATCTACGCCTCGGATCTGGAAGAGAAACTGCTTTCCCATCCCGGCGTGCTGGAAGCCGCCGTGATCGCGATCCCGAGCGACAAATGGGGCGAGACGCCGCTCGGCTTCGTGGTTGCGAAGAATGGCGCGGCGCTCGAACCGCAGGCGCTCCGCGACTGGGTCAACCAACGGCTCGGACGGATGCAGAAGATTGCCGCCGTCGAAATCCGCGATGCGCTGCCGCGCAATTCGGGCGGCAAGGTGCTGAAGCAGGAACTCAGGAAACCCTATTGGGAGAAGCGTGCATGAGCGACGACACATTGCCGGTCCGTCCCCGCGTCGCCGTCATCACCGGGGCCAGCGGCGGCATCGGCCGGGCGACCGCGGAGCGGCTGGCGGCGCTGGGCGCGACGATCGTGATCGGCTTTCACGGCAATCGCGAAAAGGCCGAAGCGCTGGCGGCGTCCCTGCCGGGCGAGGGTCACATGGCGCTCCGGATCGCAATCGAGGAGGCCGACAGTATCGCGGAGGCCGCCGCCGACGTGGAGGCGCATTTCGGCGCAATCGACCTGCTGGTCAACAATGGCGGCGCCACCGAAGTCGTGCCGGCGGGTGATCTCGACGGGCTCACCGACGAGTTGTTCGACCGGATCACGCAGGTGAACCTGCGCGGCCCGTTCGCCATGGTCCGCGCCTTCCGCCCGCTTCTGTCGCGCGGGAAAGACGCAGCCGTCGTCAACGTGTCCTCGATTGCGGCGCGCACCGGGGTGGGCAGCAACCTTGCCTATTGCGCGGCCAAGGCCGGGCTCGATTCGCTCACCATCGGCCTTGCCAAGGCGCTCGCGCCGGAAATCCGGGTGTTCTCGGTCTCGCCCGCCGGGGTCGATACCGGTTTCGTGCCGGGCCGCCCGCGCGAACGGCTGGAGGCGATGGCAAAAACGCTGCCGCTTGCCAGGATCACCACGCCGGACGATGTCGCCCGGGCAATCATCGCCTGCGCCTGCCTGCTGACGAGTTCCACCGGCATCGTCGTCCCGGTCGATGAGGGCAGGCATCTGTAGGGCAACGATCCAGCCGGAATCGGGCCGCATAGCCCGCCAATCTTCTCGCCCCGGAGGGGAGAGATGTCGCGACAGCGACAGTGAGGGGGGAGTCTACCCCCACAAAAGCCCTTACGATTTGACGTACTGCTTCACCCTCTTTTCGGCGTATCTCTCCCGCAGGCGCCGCAAGCACGCGGAGCAAGGCCGCAAAGCCCTCACGCTTCGCCCGAACCGACACTGGCCTCCGCCGCGCCGAGCCCATGCGGATCGTCCGCCATCGGCCAGATGTCGCGTGGCGCGTGCTTATAGGCGGTGAGCGCGGGATTGTTGGGATAGGGCGTACCGGCCGAGCAGTAGATGATCTCTCTGGAAATCCGCGAGAACGCCGCGTGGAAATGATTGGTCGATTTGATGACCAGAATGTCCTTTTTGAGCGGATCGATCCCCATCACTGAGAACAGCGAGGGGTCGTAGCTTTGCGCGCGCACGGTGTTGAGGATGATCTCGATGCCGTCGAGCCTCACCGTCACCGCCGGGCCGAACGGCACGATACTGTCGCCGAAGCGCATTTCGGCGTGCGGGTTGATGTTTTCGACCCGGACGATGCCATCGATCGGCGCGCCGGTGCCCGGCGCCGATTTCGCCCCGATGCGCAGCGGGATCTCCGCGCCTTCGCCGGCGGCCATGGCGATGCTGACGGCGACCGGATCCCAGATCGTGCCGACCGCGGTATTGGTCGCACCCTGGCGCAGCAGTTCGGCCAGCACCACAGTGGCGTCGCCCGCCGTGCCGCCGCCGGGATTGTCCCACATATCGGCGATCACCACGGGATGGTTTTCCGAACGCAGCGCCTGGCGCACGGCCTGGCGCTCGTCGATCTCCGGCATGCGGAAGGTGCCGCGCTTTTCGAAAAGCGCCATGCCGAGTTCGCGCGCCAGCCGGGCACCCTTTGCCGGATTGCCATTGGTGACCGCGATCATTTTCGTGCCCATTTCCGGCACGTCGCCCGCCATGAAGCCGTGGATCACCGACAGCGACAGGATATCCGGATCAGCCTTTTCCAGCGAGATCAGCCGGTCGACGAAGCCGCGCATCGGATCGCGCGAGGTCGGATAGACGTCGATCATGCGACAGTCGAACACCGACATCACCGGCTTCACCCGGCCTTCCAGCGTATCGAGCGCGATCCGCCACAGATCGCCCGCGCGCTCGACGAAATCGGTATGGGGGAATTCCTTGAAGGCGACGAAGAAATCGGCGGCCGCCACCCGTTTGGCGGTCAGGTGGCTGTGCGGGTCGAGCTCGGCGCAGACCAGCACGTCCGGCCCGACCATGTCCCTTATGCGCGACAGCAGATCGCCCTCGGGATCGGGGTAGCCGGCGGCCACCATCGCCCCGTGCAGGCCAAGCACCACGGCATCGACCGGCAGGGCGGCCTTCAACTGATCGAGGATTTCGTCGCGCAGGCCCTCATAGGCCTGGCGGTTGACAAGGCCGGCGGGATCGGCCCAGGCGGCGCTGCCCTCGATCAGCTCGAAATTCCGCGCACGCGCAAACGCGCGGCCGACCGTGATCGGCGCGGTGCAGAGCGTCGGCGTTGCCGGATGTTGGCCGGGCGGGGCGTAAAACGAGGCGATGAAGGCCGAGCGATCGATGCAGATCGGCGAGAACGTGTTGGACTCGGTTGCCAGCGCCGCCGTGAATATCCGCATTTTCCGTTCCTCCCTGCCGCCCGTCAGTGTCCGATCAAAACGGATGCGGCAGGTAGCCGGTAAAGCCGGCGATCTTCCAGCGGCCGTCCTCGCGCCGACAGTAATAAAGCGTCTGCCAGTTCATGCTGTCAAATCCGCCATCGGCCCGTTTGATGCCGCCATCGAATTTCTTGCGCACCAGCGCGCCGTCGCCGGAAATCTCGATCTGTTCCAGTCGTGTGGCGTTGAAGATCGCGGCGCGCGGATCGTCGGCATATTGGCCGCTGGCGAATGCCCGCGCCTGGCGCAGCCATTCATCGCGGTAATGATCGAGATCGGGGAAGCCGAGCCGCCAGTCGTCCGGATGCCTGTTCTTTCCGGCATCGATCGCGAAGAAACCGATCGTGACGAAATCATCGGCGACCATCGACCAGTCGGCGGCGAGAAAGGCGTCGATATCGCGCGGCACCAGCATGTCCCAGATCGCGCGCCGGTCTTGGTCGGAGAAAGGGTTGGCGAAAGGATCACGCATTTGAGCCGCTTGTCTAATTGTCTAAATTTTTTTCGTAAATGGGGATTTTCTCTAGCCAGAAGACCGTTTTTATGGTGCCATGTCAACGAATAAAGAAAATAATTTGCATAACCCGACCATCCTGAAACCTTCGGTTTTGGGATAAGCTGGCGTAGATTCGGGGATGGCCCGCGCCGGTAAAGGGAGAGTGTCGCAGGACATGGATATTTTCGCGGTTCTACAGGAACAGCAGGCCCAGTTTTCGCAGGCCGAAAGGCGCATCTGCGATATCCTGCTCAACGAGTTCGATTTCGCGGTCAATGCCTCGATTGTGGAGCTCGCCGAGCGCGCCGGGGTTTCGGCGCCGACGGTGACCCGTTTCTGCCGGCGACTGTCGTGCCAGAACTTCGCCGATTTCAAGGTTCAGCTCGCCAAGACCGCCTATGTCGGGGTGCGCTATCTCAACCCGGAGGCCAGAAGCTCCGGCGCATCCGAAGTTGCCGCCGATGTCATCACCAAGGCGCAGAACGCATTGTTCCTGATGCATCGCGCGCTCGATCTCGACGCGGTCGAGAAGGCGTCGGCCATGATCGCCGATGCACGAATGATCTATGCCTTCGGCGCGGGCGGCAATTCTTCGATGATCGCCTCGGAACTGCAGAACCGGCTGTTCAGGCTCGGCAAGCAGATCACCGCCAGCGCAGACCATTCGATGCAACTGATGATGACGGCCGCCGCCGATGCCGGGGACGTGATCGTCGGCTCCTCGTTTTCGGGCCGCAACCACGAGCTTGCCCGCACGCTCGAGATCGCCAGCAGGGCGGGGCTGAAGACGGTGGCGCTGACCCAGAGCGACAGCGTTGTCGCCAGGGCCGCCGATTGCGTCATCGGCATCGACCTGCCGGAGGGGGAAAACATCTTCCGCCCGACTTCGACCCGCTTTGCCTATATGGCGGCAATCGACATTCTCGCCAATCTGGTCGCCTACCGCACCCGCGACCATGCCGCCGTCACGCTCCGCAACATCAAAACCCAACTCGTCCTTCACCGCGACAAGGAAGACAGTCAGCTTCTCGGCGACTGATTTTTTTCGCGCGGCAACACCGAACCGACACATGCTTAAAAAGAGGGGTCCATGACCAACGCCGCGTCCAGTTCCGCATTCCGTCTCGAAAACTCATGGCGTCCGGTGGCAGGCGATCCGACCGGGGCCTTCGATTTCCGCCTCGTCAATCTCTCCGACGCGCCGATTTCCGGGTTTTCGCTCGCCTATACCTCGCTCACCCGCGTGAGCGGCGCCTCGGTGTTCGAAAATGCCGTTTTCGTGCAGCGCAATGCCAATTATCACGCATTCCGGGCCCCGGACGACCTTGTGCTTCAGCCCGGCGAATCCTGGGAATTCTCGGTGATCGGGCTGACGCGCCCGGCCAAGCACCGCACCGACGGCGCCAAGTCCGCTTTCCTGATCCTTGAGGGCGATCGCTATGTCGACGTCGCCTGCGACGACCTGATGCTGGCCGGCGGCGTGGCCGAACGCCCGCGACCGCTGCTGCCGGACGGAAAATGCGATGAGCCCTGGTTCATCCTGCCCTGGCCGGCGTCGCTCGCGCTCGAACCGGGGGAGACGCCGCCGGTAGCGCTCTATCCCGCCGGTGGCACCGCCCTTGAGGCTCTGAAGTCGGTCGATGCCGTGATTTCGCTGTTTGCGCGGCTGTTTGAAGGCGGGCATGTGCCGTTCAGCCTCGCGCCTGTCGAAGGCGGCAGGGCGGTGACGTTCGCGACCGATACGAGCATGGGAAAAGAATCCTATTCGATCCGCTTCGGCGACAGGATCGCGATCCGCGCGGCGACCGCCACCGGCCGGCAATACGCGCTGACCGTTCTGGCGCAGATGCTGTCCGCCGCCCGCGAAAAAGGCTCGGCCTTCCGGTTCCCGGCCTCCGGCACGATCGACGACGCGCCGCGCTATGGCTGGCGCGGCACCCATCTCGATGTCTCGCGGCAATTCTACCAGACCGCCGATGTGCTGCGCCTCCTCGATATCCTCGCCTGGCACCGGATGAACATCTTCCACTGGCACCTGACCGATGACGAGGCCTGGCGGCTGGAGATCAGGGCCTATCCGGAACTCACCGAAATCGGCGCCACCCGCGCGCCGGGAACGAAAATGCCGCCGCAGCTCGGCAATGGCGCCGAACCGGTCCGGGGCTTCTACACCCAGGACGATGTCCGCGCCGTGGTCGCGCATGCGGCCTCGCTCGGTATCGAGATCATTCCGGAAGTCGATATCCCCGGCCACGCGACCGCGGCGCTTGCCGCCCTCCCGGAACTTGCCGACGGGCAGGAAGCGCCGGAGAGCTATCACTCGGTGCAGGGCTTTCCGAACAATGCGCTGAACCCGGCGATCGAGGAAACCTATGTGTTCCTCGGCACGGTGTTCGACGAGATGGTCGCGCTGTTCCCAGCCCGCTACATCCATATCGGCGGCGACGAGGTGGCCGGCAACACCTGGCTCGCCTCGCCGCTTGCCCGGGCGCTGATGGAGAAGGAAGGGATCGACGGCACGTTCGGGCTGCAGTCCTATTTCATGAAGCGCATCCAGACCATGCTCGCCGAGCGCGGCAGGACGCTTGCCGGCTGGGACGAGGTCTCCCATGGCGGCGGGGTTGCGCGCGAGGGCACGCTGCTGATGGCGTGGCAGAAGCCCGAGGTCGGCATCGCGCTCGCGAAGGACGGCTATGATGTGGTGATGACGCCCGGTCAGGCCTATTACCTCGACATGGTGCAGGACGAGGCGTTTCAGGAGCCGGGCGCAAGCTGGGCCGGCACCGTGCCGCCCGAGCACAGCTATCATTACGAGGCCGAGGGCGATTTCCCCGAGGAGCTGAAGCAGAAGATGCGCGGCGTCCAGTCCTGCATCTGGAGCGAGCACTTCCTGTCGCGCGGCTATTTCAACCATCTCGTGTTCCCGCGGATCTCGGCGGTCGCCGAGGCCGGGTGGACGCCGAAGGCGAACAAGAACTGGCTGCGGTTTGCAGCCCTTGCCCCCGCAAGCCCGAAACTGTGAGGCCATCATGACATTCAGGATCGCCGTCGGCGGTATCCACACCGAGTGTTCAACCGGCAACCCGGCGCTGATGCAGGCGGAAAATTTCCGGGTTCTCGCCGGAGACGACCTGGCGCAGGCAGATTATTTCAGCTTCCTGCGGGACGCGGGCAATGTCGAAATCCTGCCGCTGCTCCATGCTCGCGCCGTGCCCGGCGGCCCGGTCTCGGCCAAAACCTATCAGGCCTTCAAGGCCGATTTCCTGGAGCGGTTGCAGGCAAGCCTGCCGCTCGACGGGCTCTATCTCGCCATGCATGGCGCGATGAATGTCGAAGGCATGGACGATGCCGAGGCTGACTGGATCTCGGCGGCGCGCGAAACGGTGGGCGAGGATTGCCCGATCGCCGTCTCCTACGATCTCCACGGCAATGTCAGCCAGACGATCATCGACCGGATCGACATATTCGCCGGCTATCGCACCGCGCCGCATATCGATGTGCGCGAGACCATGGTCAGGGCATATTCGATGCTGGTGAAAGCGCTGGAAGCCGGGGTCCGCCCCGGCGTGATCTGGGCGCCCGTTCCGGTGCTGCTGCCGGGCGAGCGGACCTCGACCGAGGACGAGCCAGCCGCCTCGCTCTACCGCGGGCTTCCCGAGATCGACGCCCGCGAGGGCATATGGGACGCCAATCTGATGGTCGGCTATGTCTGGGCCGACGAGCCGCGCGCAACCGCTTGCGCCGTGGTGACGGCGACCGATTGGGTCGCGGCGGAAAAGGCGGCGGCGGAAATCGCGCTGTCCTACTGGAACGCCCGCGACGATTTTTCCTTCGGGCCCGTTACGGGGCCGCTGGACGAGATGCTCGACATTGCGGAAAAGGCGGACACGAAACCGGTCATCCTTGCCGATTCCGGCGACAATCCCACCGGCGGCGGCGTTGGCGACCGCGCCGATGTGCTGGTGGCGCTGATCGAACGCGGTTTCGACGATGCCCTGATCGCCGGCATTGCCGACCGTCCTGCCGTGGAAGAGTGCTTTGCGGCCGGCGAAGGCGCGGTCCTCGACCTGTTCATCGGCGGAACGCTCGATGAAAATAGCCCTTCGGCGACCGCGACAGCCAGGATTATCCGCCTCGATGATCCGGCAGGCGACGACGAGCGGCAGGCCGTGGTCGTGGCCGGCGGCATCACCATCGTGCTTTCCGCAAGACGGCGTCCCTACCACACTATCGAGGATTTTTCCCGGCTCGGGCTCGATCCGAAGGCGGTGCGGCTGCTGGTGGTCAAGTCCGGCTATCTGTCGCCCGCGTTGGCACCCATCGCCAACCCGAACCTGATGGCGCTCACCGATGGGGCCGTCAATCAGGATATCGCGTCCCTGCCCAATCTCAGGCGGCACACGCCATGCTATCCGTTCCAGCGCGATTTCGGCTATGTGCCGAAACCGCGCCCCTCGAAGCGGTGGGGAGCGGCGCATGATGCCGGCGCGTGAGGCTTTCGCCGGGGGCCGATCACGGATATTGATTCCGGCCCGCCAATGCCTCCTTTCCGACGGCTCGAAACGCTCATGCCCGACACATTCTCGCTCATCCTGAAAAACCCGGCGATCCGTATTTCCTCGGCGGGTATTTTCTTTTTTGGCACCGCCGGTGCTGCAACCTCTCCCTATCTCTCGGTCATCGGCATTCAGGAGCTCGGCATGAGCGACCGGGCCTATGCGCTGGTGATGGCGCTGGGCGCGCTGATCTCGGTGGCGGCAAGCGTTCTGATCGGCAACCTTACCGACCGGCTCGGCAGCTACCGGCTGACGCTGGTTCTGTGCGGCATGGCGGGGGTGGCGGGCTTCGCGGGCGTCTATTTCCTGCCTTCGATCGCAAGCTTCGCGCTGGCGAAGGTGATGTTCATTCCGCTGTTCACGGCGCTCTACCCGCTGCTGTTCGCCAATGTCCGCACCGAAACGGCAAACCGCCCCTCGGCGGAAGTGGCGTCGATCAATTCCGGCGTCAGGGCGGTTCTGTCGCTGTCCTGGGTGCTGGTGCCGGGCGTGGTCGGCGTCGCGCTCGCCGAAAGCCGCGACATGCTGCCCGCCTTTCTGTTCGCCGGCATCGCTGCCCTGGTCTGCGTTCTGCTGTTTACCTTCGGCATGGCAAAGCCGGACAAGGCGCTCCGGGTGCGGCCGACGGAGCCCTTTTTCAGGGCGTTCTCGGCGTTTTCGGGCAGCGGCCTGTGGCTGCGGCTGCTGGCGGTCTCGCTGATCACCGCCATGCTGCATATGAACGCCGCGGTGCTGCCGCTGATCGTGACCGATCAGGCCGGCGGCGCGGTTGCCGATGTCGGCGTGCTCGTCGGCATCGTCGCCGCCCTCGAGATCGTGTTCATCATCGGCTGGGGCTATGCCGAACGTTATGTTCCGCAGCTTGCGATCTTCGTTATCGGTACGGTGATCTACGCGCTCTATCTGTTCCTGCTCGGCCATATCACCGCGGTCTGGCAGGCCTATGCGCTGACCGGGATCGCCGGCCTCGGGGCGGCGGCGATCATCTCGATCCCGGTGACCTATCTGCAGAACCTGATCGCCCACAAGGCCGGCCTCGCCGCCTCGCTGATCTCGGTCAACATGTTCGCCAGCGCCGGCATCGCGGCCGCGCAGTTCGCGCTCGGCACAAGGGTGACCGATTACGCCGGAACCGCTATCCTTTCCGCAGCCGCCGGTTTTGCCGGCGGGCTGCTGGTGTTTTATCTCGACCGGAGACGTTCATGACCACGCTTCTCGAAATCTGTGTCGGCGATGTCGGCGGGCTTGAAACGGCGGTGGAGGCCGGCGCCGACCGGATCGAGCTTTGCGCCTCGCTCGACCAGGGCGGGCTGACACCGTCGGCCGGGCTGATCGAGGTCGCGGCGGCAGCGCCGGTGCCCGTTCACGTCCTGATCCGCCCGCGCGCCGGCGGCTTCGTCTATACCGCGCGGGAATTCGAGACGATGCTGCGCGATATCGCCTTTTGCCGGAGGGCGGGTGTTGCCGGCGTGGTGATCGGCGCGCTCGACCGCCATCACGATCTCGACGCGGACGGCCTTGCGACCCTTGTCGGGGCGGCCAGGGGCATGGATATCACCCTGCACCGGGCCTTCGACCTGACCCGCGATCCGTTCGCGGCCCTCGAAACGGCGGTCGCGCTCGGCATCCCGCGCATCCTGACCTCCGGGCAGGAGCAGCGCGCCAGCGAGGGCCGCGATCTGATCGCGGTATTGGCGGAGGCGGCAGGGGAACGGATTTCGCTGATGCCGGGCGGCGGGCTCAACGCCGAAAATGCCCAACTGTTTCTGGCGATCCCCGGCGTGCGCGAACTGCACGCCTCCTGCAAGACGCGCTATCAGGCCGAGGCATTGAAGCTCCAGGGATTTGACAGCGCCGCGCCCGGGCGCACCGACGCCACGGCGATCCGGGCGATGAAGGCGGCGATGGTATGAGCCTTCTGGCGCTTCTGCCTCAGACAGTTGACAAAGTTCTTACCAGGCCCATTCGTCATCCCGGCCTTGAGCCGGGATCCAGGGCCACACGTGGTGAGCTGAGTAAAGAGCTTTTGCGCTCAAGGACTTGCGCTTACTGGATTCCGCCTGATTGCGAACTCCTCTATCGCGTCAGGCCCCGGGCATCCACGGGCCACTCGGTGATCTCGCCATCGGCCATAACCCAGATCGCATCATGCAGGTTGGTAACCGGGCAGACATGGTTGGGCACGACCCGCAGCCGCTCGCCGATTTCGGGCTTGGCGGCCGAGTTCGACAGGTCGACCATGCCGTGTTCCTCGCTCAGCCGGTCGATCACGGCATCGGGATAGGCGCGGATCAGGCCATGGCCGGGACCGCCCTTGCCGGCGGGATCGCTGGTCAGCGATTTCGAACCGGCATCGATGACCGCGCGATTTTCCTCCGGGCGGCTGACCACGGTGACGATCACATCGAATGCGCAATCGGCAAGGCTCGCATGGCCGGCGCCGAGCATCATCCGGTCGTTGTAGATATAGGTCCCGACCCGAAGCTCATCGATCACGCCAAGCGCGTGGACGCTGAACGCATCCGGCGTGCCGCCGCCGGAAACCATCGGGATCGCGATCCCTGCGTCATCGAAGGCTGCGCGGGCGGCGTTGACGAAGGCGACGGTCTGCCGGTTTGCCGGATAGGTCATCAGCCCGGCAAAGGTCAGCTGCGGCGTATCCATGATCTTGCGGGCGAGCGCCAGCGCATCCTCGACCCGGACCACGCCAGTGCGTTTCGCGCCGCTGTCGAATTCGACGAGAACGCCGATCGGGTATCCGGCGATCGCGGCCGCCTCGGCGACGTTGGCGAGCGCCGTTTCGCTGTCGATCGCGACCGTCATCTTCACCCGCGCGGCAAGGGAAGCGAGCCGTTTCTGCTTGCCGATCAGCGGATAGGAAATCAGGATATCGTCGATCCCGGCATCGGCCATCACTTCGGCTTCGCCCAGTTTCTGGCAGGTGATGCCGCGCGCGCCCAGCGCCAGCTGGCGCCTGGCCATGGCAATGCTCTTGTGGGTCTTGATGTGGGGCCGGAGCGCAATCCCGTGGCGGTCGCAATAATCCTGCATCCGCCTCAGATTGGCGTCGACCACGGCAAGATCGACAAGCGGCGCCGGGGTTTGGAGGTCTTCAAACGTCACATCGGTTCCTTTCAGCGATCTTCCAGCGTCAGTTCGCGCGCCATCGCCAGATTGCCGGCCATCAGGCCGCCATCGACCGGCAGCGTCACGCCGGAGATGAAGCCGGCATCGTCGGAGGCAAGGAAGGTCACGGCCTTTGCGATGTCACAGGGGGTAGCGACGCGGCCGAGCGGGTACCATCGGGTCAGTCCGTCCAGCACGTCGGGTTTCTGGGCGATCCGGGCATCCCAGGCCGGCGTCCGCACCGTGCCCGGGCAGATGATGTTGGCGCGGATATTGTGCGCGCCGTATTCGGTCGCCATGGTGCGCGTCAGGCTTTCAAGCCCGGCCTTGGCGGCGCTGTAGGCCGGCTGGCCGAGCGTGGTCAACCCGTTGACCGAGCCGATCACCACGATCGCGCCATGGCGGGCCGCCTTCATGCCGTCGATCACCGCGCGCACGGTGTTGAACGTGCCGGCGAGATTGTCGGCGACATCCTGGCGGAAACTCTCCGGCGTGGTCTTGTCGAGCGTTGGCGAGACACCGCCGACAAAGGCATTGGCGACGACGATATCGACCGGGCCAAGCGGGCCGCTCGCCGCGTCGACGGCAGCCTTGAAGGCGTCATAATCGGTGATGCTGGCCGCAGCGCCCGCGACGGCGTGTCCCTCGGCCCGGAAAGCCGCGACCGCTTCTTCCACCTTGTCGGCGCGGATATCCGAGATGATGACGGCGGCGCCTTCGTTCAGAAAATCCCTCACAACCGCCGTGCCGACACCGCCGACGCCGCCCGTGACGAGCGCGACCCGCCCTTCAAGTCGTTTCATCCGGTTTTCCTTCCGGTTCGGGTTGGTTTACCGATGCATAGCCGATGGATTGCCGCTGCGAAAGTCTTCGTTGGGGGCGGAGGGAACACAGGCTGCCGCGTTGCGTGGCGCAGGTTTTTTGTGTCAGGACTGTGCCAGGGGCTTCGGCCCGTTCTGCACATCGGAGAAAGGCCACATCATATGAGCACGATCGAGCATCTTCACGCAGCCGGCGGGGCCAGCAATCCCGCACCCTTAAGCCCTGCCGTCCGGGCCGGCGATTTCGTGTTCGTGTCCGGCCAGGTGCCGACGCTCGCCGATGGCTCGGTCGTGGCCCATGATGTCGAGACCCAGACCGCGCAGGTGATGCGCAATATCGAGGAAGCGCTGAAACTGGCCGGCTGCGAACTCTCCGATATCTGCAAGACCACGGTGTGGCTGCACGACGCCCGCGATTTCGCCCGGTTCAACAAGGCCTATTCGGCGTTTTTCGAACAGGGCAAATTCCCGGCCCGCTCGACAACCGAAGCGCGGCTGATGATCAATATCCTGGTCGAGATCGAGGCGGTGGCCTACAAGCCGGTTTGATTGGGGCCGGTTTGATTTGGGCCGGTTTGCGTGGGTAAGAGGGCATTTGGGCGTTGTCGGTTGGGAGCTGGAATGGCTTTCGGTCCGGCTTTCCCGTTTCGTTGGGATGCTGATTGATCTTGTTGAGCCGGCAGCCATCGATCTCCCCCCTCAAGGGTGGAGATTGCGAGCGGCGGCGTTTCCGCCCAATTCTACGTCCCGTTGAAACGGGTAATGCGTAAAAGGGATGTTGTGGCATGGCGAACAAAGCTCAAGTTTAAACCGGACAGTAGCGGGCTTGGCCGAGCGTGACGCCGAGTAGGTGGTTTCCCGGATTTCTCCTTCCGAACGAAACCACTGGCGTCTCCGCGCACCCGATACATCACAGAAACCTTGGTTATCCTTCAAATCTATTCACTGTTTTTATGGCGGAAACGCTGCTAGATCGGGATTTTCGGATGGTTTGAGGGGCAGATGCGCGCGCAATCGGACACCACCCAGAACATGACCAGCATCATGGTCGCCGGCGGGCTCGTGCTGGCGCTTTCCTTCGGGGTGCGCTCGGTGCTGGGCGGTGTGATCGAGCCGCTGTCCAACGATCTGTTCGGCGGACGGCTGGAAATCTTTTCGATCTCGATCGCGATCCAGAACCTGGTGTGGGGGCTTGCCCAGCCGTTCTTCGGCATGCTCGCCGACAAATACGGCGACCGGCGCGCGATGTGGCTCGGCTTTGCCTTCTACGTGCTCGGCATGGGCATTTCGATCATCGGCACCACGCCCTTTGCCCAGCATATGGGCGCGGGCGTGCTGGTCGGCATGGGCATTTCCGGCACCGCCTTCGGCACGGTGCTTGCCGTCGTCGGCCGCGCCGCGCCGCCGGAAAAGCGCGGCTTCTATCTCGGCGTCGCCTCTGCCACCGGCTCGGCCGGACAGGCGCTGCTGCCGCTGCTCGTCGCCTTCCTGATCGCCCATTTCGACTGGCGCACGACGATGGCCGTCCTGACGGCGCTGCTGGTGCCGATGGCCTTTGCGATCCCGTTCCTCAAGGTCAAGCAGGCAGGCGGCGCAAGCGCTCCGCCGCCGATCGACCTGCCGCAGACGCTGCGCCAGGCCTTCGGCCATACCAGCTTCCTGATGCTGGGGCTCGGCTTTTTCGTTTGCGGCTTTCACCTCGCCTTCATCACCGCTCACCTGCCGACCTATGTGCAGAATTTCTGCGCCGGCACCGGCATGTCGCCCTCGCAATTGCGCGGCCTCGGCCTGCAGGCGCTGGCGCTGGCGGGTTTCGGCAATATCTTCGGCACGCTCGCCGCCTCGAAACTCGGCAATATCTTTGCCAAGCCGCATGTGCTGGCGGCGATCTATGCGCTCCGGGCCGTGGTGATCCTGGTCTTCATCTGGCTGCCGCTGACGCCCGCCTCGGTGCTGATCTTCGGCATGATGATGGGCGGGCTCTGGCTGTCCACCGTGCCGCTCACCAGCGGGCTGATCGTGGCGATGTTCGGCCCGCGCGCCATGGGCACGCTGTTCGGCTTCGTGTTCCTGAGCCACCAGATCGGCGGTTTTGCCGGCGTCTGGCTCGGCGGCGCGTGGTTCGACCGCTACGGCAATTACGACATGATCTGGTATGCCGCGATCATTCTCGGTCTGGTCTCGGCGCTGGTGCATCTGACGGTGCGCGAGCGCCCGGCCCCGGCTTTCGCCTGAAACCCGGCCCCGCCCTTGAGACTCCGCCCCCTTTAAGATCTCGGCCCCTTTTAAGACTTCGGCCCGCTTTTAAGACTTCGGAAAGCATAACCGGCTAATCTGCCCAGGCTCCGGCGAGAACGGAGGCGCTTGCTTTATTTCCGCCGGACTCTTTTCGCGGATTCGCCAAGCGTCTATGTTTTGAAGGGGCGCGATTCGGCAATCGGCCGGATCTTCATGAACATGAAATGCCTTGGGGCGGATCCGTTTGTAAAAACGGCGCGGCTCCGACAATGGCGACGCCAGCGGCAGCGCGGCCCGCCGGAATGACGGATGGATTGATGGGCCGGGGCGGCACTCACAACAACAAGCGGTATCGTCGCGTCGGGCGGCAGGGTCTGAGCCTGCTTCTGGCCGGCACCGCCCTGTCGCTGACGGCCGCCTCAGCCTTTGCGGCCGAAACCGCGCCGCCGATGCTGTCCTCGCGCGAGGTCATGGCGCTTGCGACCTTTGGCGGGGTGCTGGCCGCCACCGTGCTGTCCACCCTCTGGTTCATGCGCCTGCGCGGCCGCACCGAGGCCGAAAACCATCGCCTTTCCGCCGAGCTCGAGGCCGAGCGCGAGCGGATTTCCAACCTCAAGGCGCTGAATGCGGAGAAAAACCGCCGCATCATTTTCTGGGAAGGTCCAGACAGCGCGCCGGAATTTCTGGGCGCCCTGCCGGACGAGGCCGGGGCTCCGGAAGATGACCACGCCTTTCTGGCGTTTTCCGAGTGGCTGTCGCCGGGCAGCACCAGGCAGGTCGATGCCGCCGTGGCCGCGCTGCGCAGCCGCGCCAAGGCCTTTGAAATGCTGGCCGAAACCAAAGGCGGCTATGTGCTGGAAGTGATCGGCGGCACCACCGGCGGACGCGCCCATGTGCGCTTCGGCGCGCTGGAATCGCTGCGCGCGGAGCTCGCCGAACTGAAGCTCGAGCACAAGCGCGCCAAAGCCGCGCTTTCGCGGTTCGAGACGCTGCTGAACGGCATCGACGCGCCGGCCTGGCAGCGCGATGGCGAAGGCCGGCTGATCTGGGTGAACCGCGCCTATAGCGCCGCCGTCGAGGCGAAGGACGCCGATGACGCGCTTTGCGAAAACCGCATGCTGCTGTCGGCCGCCACCCAGGACAAGCTTGACGGCAAGATCAGGGCCGGCGAGGCTTTCAAGGGCCGTCAGCCCGTGGTGACCGCCGGCGAACGCGCCTTTTACGACCTGATCGAGGTGCCGACCGGCGATGGCTCGGCAGGGCTTGCGACCGACGTCTCCGCGTTGCAGGCCGCCGAAACGGCGCTGGAGCAGACGCTTGAAAGCCATGCCGATACGCTCAACCACCTCAATACCGCGGTCGCGATCTTCGATGCCGACCGGCGGCTGAAATTCTACAATCAGGCGTTCGAGAAACTCTGGAAGCTCGATATGGGCTTTCTCGAAAGCCATCCCGACAATGGCGAGCTGTTCGAGCGGCTGCGCGCCGATGGCAAGCTGCCGGAGCCGCATCTGTGGCGCGAATGGAAGGACAAGGCGCTTTCGGTCTATCATTCGGTCGCGCCCTATAACGACCTCTGGTACCTGCCGAGCGGCGAGACGCTGAGCGTGTTCGCCTCCGCCCATCCGCGCGGCGGCACCACCTGGGTGTTTGAAAACCACACCGAGCAGGTGGCGCTCAAGACCCGCTACAACACGCTGGTCAAGGTCCAGGGCGAGACTATCGACCATCTGTCCGAAGGGGTCGCGGTGTTCGGGCCGGACGGGCGGCTGAAGCTCTCCAACCCGGCGTTTCTCGGCCTGTGGCGGATCGGCGAGAACGAGGCCGAGCCCGGCACCCATATCCGTTCGCTGATGCAGATTGCCGAAAAGGACGAGGGCGCGGCCAGGGGCTGGCGGCTGTTTGCGCGGATGATCACATCATTCGACGACGAGCGCGTTTCGCGCCAGGGCCGGCTGGAGCTTTCCTCCGGCGTGGTGCTCGATTACGCGGTGACGCCGCTGCCCAACGCCCAGACCATGCTGACCTTCGTCAACAAGACAGATTCGGTCAATGTCGAGCGCGCGCTGACGGAGAAGAACGACGCGCTGCGCAAGGCCGAGGAACTCAAGAACGCGTTCCTGGAACACGTCTCCCACGAGTTGCGCACGCCGCTGACCTCGATCATGGGCTTTGCCGAACTGCTGAAATCGTCGGAGATCGGACCGCTGACGGCGCGCCAGAGCAATTATGTCGATCACATCGCCAATTCCTCCTCGGTGCTGATGACGATCGTCAACGACATGATCGACCTGAAATCGGCCGATGCCGGCATCCTCCAGCTTGAGCGCGACCGGATGTCGCTCGACGATCTGATCGATTCGGTCGCCGACGATATTTCGAGCCGGCTGCAAGAGACCGGGGTGACGCTGGAAATCACCGCGCCGCCGAAGCTCGGCGAGATCACCGCCGATTTCCAGCGGTTGAAACAGGTGCTGCTGAAGATCCTCGGCAACGCCATCCGTTACGCGCCGCGCGGCTCGATCATCGCGCTGTCGTGCTGGCGGGAAGATGGCGATTTCGTCTTCACCGTCACCGATAGCGGCCCCGGCATCAGTGACGACGCGCTCGAAAACGTGTTCTCCCGCTTCGAATCGGGCGGCCGGCAGGCGCAATATGCCGGCGCCGGCCTTGGCCTTGCGATCGTCGAGAGCTTCGTCGGCCTCCATCACGGCAAGATCTTCATCGATTCCGAAGCCGGCGCCGGCACCACCGTTTCCTGCCGGATTCCCGATGCCGTCGGCGAGAAGGGTTCCGCCGACATCATCGCGGCCGAATGAGCAGTGTCTTTCTCCCCGATGAAGCTGCCACCATCGCCTTTGCCGGGCGCCTCGCGCCGCTTCTGATCGCCGGCGACTGCCTGCTGCTCGATGGCGATCTCGGCATGGGCAAGTCGACCTTCGCCCGGGCGCTGATCCGCGCCCGCCTCGGCGATCCGGCGCTTGAGGTGCCGAGCCCGACCTTCACGCTGGTCCAGATCTATGACGGCGCGCCGCCGCTCTGGCATTTCGACCTCTATCGGCTTTCCGACCCCGACGAACTGATCGAACTCGGCATCGACGAGGCGCTGGCAGAGGCGATCAGCCTGATCGAATGGCCGGATCGGGGTGAAGGGGTGCTTCCAAGGGACGCTTTGCGGCTGACTTTTGCCGAGGAAGGCGCGGGGCGGCGGGTACGGCTTTCCGGCCGGCGGGTGGGGGAACTGGCGGCGGCGCTGTAGGTGGGCTGAAAGGCCCTGATTTTCCTCCATGTCAGTGTGATGAGGAAATGCCGTCTCCCCTCACCCGGCGCATCCGCGCCACCCTCTCCCCTCCGGGGCGAGGGGGAACCATGCAGCTCTCTCAGAGATAAGTGGAAAGGCCGAGCCTCGACGGCTTCCCCTTCTCCCCTTGGGGAGAAGGTGGCCGAAGGCCGGATGAGGGAACGGCGCTTGCGTCCCGGCACCATGCTTCGTAAAACCTCAACAGCGAAGCAGGGAGCGATTAGGTGGCGCAAGGGCGGGCGAGATTGTGGACGATACCGCCGGGGGTCGCGTTCCTGGACAGCCTTGCCGCCCGCCTACTCGATGGCAGCCTGACGGATAAATTCCGTCATGACCCCGAAAACCCGCTGGCGCTCGCCGATGTGAAAATATTCCTGCCCACCCGCCGCGCGGTCCGCGAACTGCGGGCCTCTTTTGCCGCCCAACTCGGCGGCGAGGCGGCGATATTGCCGGAAATTCGCGCGCTTGGCGAAGTCGACGAGGATGAGGGGTATCTCGGCGAAAGCCTGCCGGAGGCCGCGGAAGCGCTGCCGCCGATCGAGCCGGTGCCGCGCCTGCTGGAGCTTGCCGGCCTGATCCTGCCCTGGCGCAACCGGCTTTCCGATGAGCTTGCGGGCCTTCACGGCGGCTCGCCGCTGGTGGCGCCGGCAAGCCCGGCGGATGCGGTCTGGCTTGCCCGCGACCTTGCCGAACTGATCGATGCGCTGGAGACCGAGCGGGTCGGCTGGGATCGGCTTTCGGCGCTGGAACAGGACAATTACGCCGTCTGGTGGCAGTTGACCGCCGAATTTCTCGGCATCGCGGCAATCTATTGGCCGGGCCGGCTCGATGAGCTTGGCCGTTCTTCCGCGGTCGCCCATCGCAACGGCCTGCTTGCCGGCGAGGCGGAGCGGCTTGGCACCCTTTCATCACCCGTCATTATTGCCGGCTCGACCGGCTCCGTGCCGGCGGTGGCCGAACTGATCGCGGCGGCAGCGGCGATGGAAAACGGCGTGATCGTGCTGCCCGGCCTCGATACCGCCATGCCGGAGGCGGACTTTCAGGCGCTGACGGCGGCCGACCCCAACCCGGCCATGCCCGATCCCTCGATCCGCAGCCATCCGCAATATGAAATGGCGCGGCTGGTCGCGCGTCTCGGGCTTTCGCGAGCCGATTTCGCGACGCTGGAGACGCCGGAGCCCGACCTGGCCGCGCGGCACGCGGTGCTCGCCGCCGCCTTCGCGCCGGCCGAGGCGACCGATCGCTGGGAGGGCTGGCGCGAAGCGATCGCGCCCGCCGATATCGCGCGCGGCTTTGGCGATGTCGCGATGATCGAGGCGGCCAATGAGCGTCAGGAAGCGGTCGCGGTCGCCATTGCCCTCCGGCTGGCGCTGGAACAGGAAACGGAGCACGGAAGGCCGGCGCGCGCGGCGCTGATCACGCCCGACCGCGATCTCGCCCGGCGTGTGGCGGCCGAACTCGGGCGATTCCAGATCGAGGCGGATGATTCCGCCGGCACCCCGCTTGCCGCGACCGGACAGGGCACGCTGCTGGCGCTGATGCTGGAGACGGCGCTGAAGCCGGGCGATCCGGCGACCCTTGCCGCGCTTTTGAAACATCCGCTGGCCCGTTTCGGCCTTTCGGCCCGTGCCATGCGCGGGGCGGCTGCCGCCTTCGAACTGCTGGCGCTTCGAGGCGGTACGCGGCCGGTCGCGCTCGGACATCTCGAGGGATTTGTCGATGATGCGCTGGAAAAGCAGAAGGACGACCGGCATCCGCCGCGCTGGCGCACGGCGCTACCGAAAACCGCAGGCGAGGATGCCCGCGATCTTGCCCGCCGCATCGATGCCGCGCTCGAGCCGCTGATCGAAACCCATGTGGCGCGCGGGCCGGACCGGGCGCCGATCACCGAAAGCCTGGCGCTTGCCGACTGGGCGGCGCGCACCGGCCGGGCGCTGGAGGCGGTGGCGCGGGGCAGCGACGATGATCTCTCAGTGCTGTGGAGCGGGGAGGCGGGCGAGCGCCTTGCCGCCATGCTTTCCGAAATCATGGGGTCCATGACGCCGATCGAGGCCGACGGGCCGCAATGGATCGAGATCGTCGCGGCGCTTTCCGCCTCCGAGGCGGTCAAGCCGCGCCAGATGGGCAATCCGCGCGTGTTCATCTTCGGGGCGGTCGAGGCCCGGCTGCAACAGATGGATACGATCGTGCTCGGCGGCATGAATGAGGGCGTCTGGCCGACCCAACCGAAGAACAATCCGTTCCTGTCGCGCGGCATGAAGGCCGAGATCGGGCTGGAGCCGCCGGAAAAGCGGGTCGGCCAGCTCGCCCATGATTTCTGGATGGCGGCCGGCGCGCGCCGTCTCGTGGTCTCGCGGGCGCTGCGGCAGGGCACAGCGCCGACGGTCGCCAGCCGCTGGCTGCAACGGTTGCTGGCCTTTGGCGGGCCGGACCTTGCGGCAGATCTCGCACGTCGCGGCGCGGTCTATCGCGACTGGGCCGGAGAACTGGATGCCGCCCCGCGCCAGCCGATCCCCGGCCGCCCGGCGCCCTACCCGCCGGCCGAGCGCCAGCCGGAACGCTATTCCTTCTCCGAGATCGGCAGGCTCAGGCGCGACCCTTACGCGGTCTATGCCCAGAAGGTGCTGAAACTCGATCCGCTGCTGCCGTTCAACGCCGATCCCGGCGTCAAGGAGCGCGGCATCCTCTATCACGCGCTGGCCGAGCGCTTCGTCAAGTCCGGGGTGAGCCCGGACAGCGATGAAGGCAGGGCGGTGATGGACGAGATCATCGCAGCACTATTGTTTGCGGCCGAGCTTGCGCCGCATCTGGAGGTGAGCTGGGTGCCGCGCCTTCGTTCGGTCGCCGCCGAGTTCCTGGCGTTCGAGACGCGCCGGCGGGCGCTGACGCCGATCGAGCAATCGCTGACGGAGGTTGCGGCCGGCTTCGATATCCCGCTGGCGGGGGTGCGGCTCACCGGCATCGCCGACCGGATCGACATGCTGGCTGGCGGCGGCGCCGAGATCATCGATTACAAGACCGGTTCGTCGCCCTCGCTGAAACAGGCCCGCACCCTGCTCGACCCGCAACTGCCGCTGGAGGCCGCGGCGCTGGCAGCGGGCGGCTTCAAGGGCGTTGCGCCGACGGAGGCTGCAAGCCTGCAATATGTGCGGCTGCGCCCGGCCCACCGGTTTATGAGCGAAATGCTTGAAAAGGCGGAGACCGGCAAGGAAGCGGCGATCACCGCGGAAGACCTTGCCCGCGACGCGCTCAGGGAATTCACCCGTTTCGTGATCGCGCTGAAATCCGGCGAGCGGCCTTTCGCCTCGCGGCTGGTGCCGGCGAGCGCGCGCGATTTTTCAGGCGAGTATGATCATCTGGCCCGCGTTGCCGAATGGTCGACCGCCGATGACGGGGAGGGCGGCGATGACGATTGAGAGCGGCCCCGGTCATGATGCCGACGCCGAGACCTGGCTGTCCTGGACCACGGGCCGCCAGCGGCTCGCCTCCGATCCGGCCCGTTCCGTCTGGGTGTCGGCCAATGCCGGTTCGGGCAAGACCCATGTTCTGACCCAGCGCGTCGTCCGGCTGCTGCTGGCGGGCGCAAGGCCGTCGGCGATCCTCTGCCTCACCTATACCAGGGCGGCGGCATCGGAAATGTCGAACCGGGTGTTCCGCAGGCTGGCCGAATGGGCGGTGCTGCCGGAGGCGGCCCTTGCCGGCGAGATCGCCGAGATCGAGGGCGCGCGGCCGGATAGGCTGAAGATCGCGATGGCGCGGCGGCTGTTTGCCCATGCGCTGGAAACGCCGGGCGGGCTGAAGATCCAGACCATCCACGCCTTTTGCGAAGGCCTGCTGCACCGGTTTCCGCTGGAGGCCAATGTCGCCGGGCATTTCTCGGTGCTGGACGATACCGCCGCCGCCACGCTTCTGGCCGATGCCCGGCTCGGATTGCTGACGGCGACGGCCAGCCGCGATGACCCGGATCTGTCGCGGGCGTTTCAGACCGTGCTGGACATCGCCGATGACAGCGGACTTGAAAAGCTGCTGGGCGAGATCGTGCGCAACCGCCATGCGATCCGGCCGTTTCTGGAGGCTGCCCGCGGGCGGCTCGGGGAGGCCTTGCGCAAGGCCTATGATCTTGCCCCGGACGCCTCGCTCGAAACGATTGCCGGGGCGGCGTGGCCGCTTCCGGAGCTTGGCGAGGGCAATCTTTCCGCCTTGATCGCGATCGCGCGGGCCGATGGCGGCAGCCGCGCCGGGCAATTCGCCGATACGCTTGCTGCGGCGTTTTCAGTCGATGATGCGACCGTCCGGTTCGGTCACCTGGAAGAGGCGTTTCTGACCAAGGCCGGCGTGCCGAAGGCGGAGCGCACGCTGGTGTTCAAGAGCCTGCGCGACAAGGCGCCCGAGATTGCCGAGGCGGTGATGGCTTCGGCAGAGCATGTTTTCGCGGTGCGCGATATGCTCGTCCGCTACCGGATCTTTGAAAAGACGCTTGCGGCGCTGACGCTCGCCGACCGGCTGGACCGGCGTTACGAGGAACTGAAGCGGCGGCGCGGCAAGCTCGATTTCGAGGATCTGATTGCCCATGCCGCGGGCCTTCTGACCCGTCCCGATTCCGGCCAGTGGATCCACTACAAGCTCGATCAGGGCATCGACCATATTCTGGTCGATGAAGCGCAGGACACGGCCCCTTTGCAATGGGACGTGGTGCGCGCGCTGAGCGAGGACTTCTTTTCCGGGGCCGGCGCGCGGCCGGGCCGGCGCACCATGTTTGCCGTTGGCGACGAGAAGCAGTCGATCTATTCGTTTCAGGGCGCGCGGCCCGAGCGCTTTGCCGCCGAGGGCCGGATGACGGAGCGGCGGGTCTCGGCGATCGACGCCGATTTTGTCCGGATCGGCCTGCCGCTGTCGTTCCGCTCGACCGCCTCGGTGCTTTCGGCGGTCGACCTTGTGTTCTCGGTCCCCGAAAACCGCAAGGGGCTTTCGGCTGAAGATGAAGCCACCTCTCACATCTCCAACCGGATCGGCCATCCGGGCCGCGTCGAGGCGTGGGATGTGATCGCGCCGGCAGAAGTCATCGAGACCGACGACTGGACCGCGCCCTTCGACGCCACCCCCGACGAAGCGCCGGCGGCGATCCTCGCCCGGCGGATCGCCCACCGCGTCGCCGCCATGGTCGGAACCGAGACGCTGGTCGATGGCGATGTCAGCCGCACGGTGAGGGCCGGCGACATTCTGGTTCTGGTCAGGAAGCGCGATGCCTTCGTCAATGCGCTGACAAGGGCGCTGAAGTCGCCCTACGACATTCCCGTCGCCGGCGCCGACCGCTTGCGGCTGGCCGATCATATCGCGGTCAAGGACCTGATCGCGCTCGGCCGGTTCGCGGTGCTGCCGGAGGACGACCTTTCGCTTGCGGCACTGTTCAAGAGCCCGCTGCTTTCGCTTTCGGAAGACGATCTGTTCGCCGTGGCAGGGCTGCGCAAACCGGGCGAGCACGTCTGGTCGGCGCTCCGGCGGCTTGCGGGCGCGGGCGATGAGACGCTGGCCGCCGCAGTCGAGATGCTGGAACGGGTCGTCAGCGCCGCGCGAAGGCGCACCGCGTTTGACTTCTATGCCGGCATTCTGGCGCGGGAGGGCGGCAGGCGCGCCTTTCTCGCACGGCTCGGCAGCGAGGCCGGCGATATTCTCGACGAGTTCCTCAACGCCGCCAAGGGCCACGAGGATACCGGTCTGCCGGGCCTGCAGAGCTTTCTCGACATGCTGGAAGCCGGCGGGCTGGAGATCAAGCGCGAGCAGGATCAGGGCCGCAATGAAGTGCGGATCATGACCGCCCATGCCGCCAAGGGGCTGGAGGCGCCGGTGGTGTTTCTGGTCGATGGCGGCGGCAAGCCGTTCGAGACCCGCAATCTCTCGGGCTTTCGGGTGATGGCGGGCGATGTGCCGGTCTGGCACGGCAGCGGGCGCGATGCCGACAGTCTGGTTTCCGCCGATCTCGCCCGCCGCGAGGCCGAGGCGAAGGAGGAATATCGCCGGCTTCTCTACGTGGGCATGACGCGCGCCGCCGACCGGCTGATCGTGGCGGGCTATCGCGGCCGGACCGAGGTGCCGGATACCTGGCACCGGATCGTCTGGTCCGCGCTTTCAGGCGATCAGCGCACAAGCGAGACGGTGATGGCCGGTCCGGGCGGCGAGGAATGGCCGGCGCTGATCTTCGAGGAAAAAATTCCGCCGCGCCGGTTCGATGAGGCCAGGGCCGGAAAGGGGGCCTCGGAAAAGCCGCCGCTGCCCGAAGCGCTGCTGTCGCCGTTTCGCGAAGCCGCCCGTCCGCAGCCGCCGCTCAGCCCGTCGCGCGCCGGGATCGAGGTCGAAGACCCCGCGCCGTTGACGGCCTCGCCGTTGTTTGAAAAGCCGGAGATCAATCTGGCGTTGGAACGCGGCCGGCTGGTGCACCGGCTGTTGCAGATATTGCCGGGGTTCGAGACCGATGACCGCGACGCCGCCTGCCGGCGCTATCTCGACCGCGCGGCGTTTTCGCTGCCGGATGAGGAGCGCGCGGCGATTGCGAGAAGCGTGATGGCGGTGATCGGCGATCCCCGGTTGCAGCCTTTGTTTGCATCCTCGGCGCGTCCGGAAGTCTCGATTGCCGGAACCGTCCGGCTTGTCGGCGGAGCCTATACCGTTTCCGGCCGGCTCGACCGGCTGGCGGTTGAGGACGGGCGTGTGCTGCTGGCCGATTTCAAGACCAACCGCAACCCGCCGGGCGAGGGCGAGACGCCGCCCTTCAGCCATGTGGCGCAGATGGCGGTCTATCGCGAAATCCTGAAGCCGCTCTACCCGGAAAGCGCGATCGATTGCCTGCTGATCTATACCGAGACGGCGGCGGTGCGGGTGCTGACGGACGGGGAACTTGCCGTCGCCCTTGGGGCGCTTGCGACAAAGTGAAAGCGGCAGCATTGATTTTTTCTCAAACCATGCTCACATGACCGGCAAGATTTGCGAAAGAAGCCGGTCTCCGGGTGCTTTCGGCAACGCAAGGAGTTTTCAAATGACGACAGTCAAGGTCACTACAGCCAATTTCAAGCAGGAAGTGCTTGAATCCGACCAACCCGTCGTGGTCGATTTCTGGGCCGAATGGTGCGGCCCGTGCCGGATGATCGGTCCGAGCCTGGAGGAAATCGCCGCGGAAATGGACGGCAAGGTCAAGATCGCCAAGGTCAATGTCGATGACAATCCGGATCTGGCGGTGCAGTACGGGGTCCGTTCGATCCCGATGCTTGCCATGTTCAAGGGCGGCGAACTCGCCGACGTCAAGGTGGGCGCGGCACCCAAAACCGCGCTTTCGAGCTGGATTTCCGGCGTCGTCGGCTGACTGCCGCCACATTCTGCATCTACGAAGCCCGCCATTGCGCGGGCTTTTTTCGGTCGGGACGGAACCTGGCGGGCCTGGCGACGTTTCTGTCTTCAGCATATCCATGGCCAAACCGGAGTTTACCTCTCGATGACGATCCGTTCTGTTTCGCCCTCTGTTCTCCGCCTGCTCGTTGTCCCGCTGATCCTGCTTCCCGCAGCGGCCTTCGCCTTCGAGCCCGAACTCGGCCCGGCAAAGCCGTTCTCGTTCGAAACGCTCGCCGAAGACGCGAAGGCGCTTTCCGAAAAGCCGTTCGAACCCTATCCGGTTGAGCAGCCGGAACTGTTCGAGAAGATCGATTACGACGCCCACTGGAAGATCAGGTTCCGCACCGACCATACCGTCGATGTCGGCGATGCGCCGGTGCAGTTCTTCCATCAGGGCCGCTATTTCAAGGAACCGGTGACGATCAATCTGGTGACGGACGGCGAGGCCCGCGAGGTGGTCTACAGCGCCGATTATTTCGACATGCCGGAGGACAGTCCCGCAAAGGCGGTCGAGGATGTCGCCGGCTGGGCCGGCTTCCGGGTGATGCGGCCGGATATGAAAACCGACTGGATTTCCTTCCTCGGCGCCAGCTATTTCCGCACCGACGGCCCCGACAGGCAATACGGCCTGTCGGCGCGCGCGCTGGCGATCGATACCGGAATGTCGACGGCGGAGGAATTTCCGCGCTTTACCGCCTTCTATCTTGAGGAAGACGAGAAGGCGGCAGACAGCGCGGAAGACAGCATCGTCATCTATGCGCTGCTCGACAGCCGGAGCGTGACCGGGGCCTACCGGATCGAGGCTGAAAACGTCGATGGCGAGGGGCAGGTGCTGCATATCGAGAGCCGGCTGTTCTTCCGCGATGCGGTGGAGCGTCTCGGCGTCGCGCCGCTGACCTCGATGTACTGGTATTCCGAGACCCACCGCAACATGGCCTTCGACTGGCGTCCGGAAGTGCATGACAGCGACGGGCTGGAAATCGCGACCGGTTCGGGCGAGCAGATCTGGCGTCCGCTCAACAATCCCGACCGGGTGGTGACGTCGAGCTTCTATGACGACAACCCGAAGGGCTTCGGCCTGATCCAGCGTGATCGCGATTTCGATCACTATCTCGATGACGGGGTTTTCTACAACCGCCGCTCTTCCGCCTGGATCACGCCCGAGGGCGACTGGGGCAAGGGTGTGGTGCAGCTTGTCGAACTGCCCTCCGATGACGAGATCTATGACAATATCGTTGCCTACTGGCTGCCGGAAGACCTGCCTGAAGCGGGCGACGAGCGCGATTTCGCCTATACGCTGACCTGGGCGCCGAGGGGACCGGACAACGCGGTTCTGGCCGAAACAAAGGCGAGCCGGATCGGTCGCGGCGGTGTGCCCGGCCAGCCAAGGCCCGACGATCAGATCAAGGTGGTTGTCGAGTTTTCCGGCGCGGGCGTTGCGGGGCTGACGATGGAGGACGGGATCGAGCCCGAGGTCAGCGTCGGGCCGGGCGCCGAACTGCTCGATGCCTTCGCCATGCCGATCGTCGGGACCGATGACTGGCGGCTGACCTATGACCTGAAATTCGAGGAGACCGCCGATACGATCGATGTCCGCGCCTATCTTTCAAAGGATGGCGAGGCGCTGACGGAAACCTGGCTCGGCCAGTTCCATCCTGGGCAGTTCCGATAGGCGGCGCGATGGCGGCGGCGTCCCGCAAGGGATGACGCCGCCGCAATTTGGTGCTATAGGCTCGGCGCAAAAGGGCGGCTTGTGAGCGCGCCCTGCGTTTTTCATTGCTTTTTCGCGGGTTCGCCCTGCCGCCTGAATGGCTGGCGGCGAATGGCCGCATTGCCGGAGCCAGACCATGTCCGTAGCCGAAATCGAACTTGAAGCCCAGCGCGCCGGGCCGAGGCCTGCCAAGGGCAAGACGGCGCTGATCGGCCTTTCCAAGCCCGAGATGGCGGAAGCGCTGGCATCGATCGGGGTTGCCGACAAGCAGCTCAAGATGCGGGTCAGTCAGCTCTGGAACTGGCTTTATGTGCGCGGCGTCGCCGATTTTGACGAGATGACCAATATGGCGAAGGATCTCCGGCTGAAGATGGCCGAGGCCTTCGATATCGCCCGTCCGGAAATCGTCACCGAGCAGATTTCGACCGACGGCACCCGCAAATGGCTGATCCGCTTTCCGGCCCATGGCGCGGGCCGGCCGGTCGAGATCGAGACCGTCTATATTCCGGAAGAGGATCGCGGCACGCTCTGCATTTCGAGTCAGGTCGGCTGCACGCTGACCTGTTCCTTCTGTCACACCGGGACGCAGCGGCTGGTGCGCAATCTGAGGCCCGAGGAAATCCTCGCTCAATTGCTCGTCGCCCGCGACGCGCTCGGTGATTTTCCGAACCGCGACGCGCCCAATGGCGCCTTCATCCCGGAATCCGACCGCAAGGTCACCAATGTCGTGATGATGGGCATGGGCGAGCCGCTTTATAATTTCGACGCCGTGAAGAAGGCGCTGCTGATCGCCTCGGCCGAGGACGGGTTGTCGCTGTCGAAGCGCCGGATCACGCTGTCGACCTCCGGCGTGGTGCCGGAAATCTACCGCACCGGCGACGAGATCGGCTGCATGCTGGCGATTTCGCTGCATGCGGTGCGCGACGATCTGCGCGACCTGCTGGTGCCGATCAACAAGAAGTATCCGCTGCAAGAACTGATCAGGGCCTGCCGCGAATATCCGGGCGTTTCGAATGCCAGGCGCATCACCTTCGAATATGTGATGCTGAAGGACGTCAATGACAGCCTCGCGGACGCCCGCGACCTGGTGAAGCTGCTGAAGGGCGTGCCGGCCAAGATCAACCTGATCCCGTTCAACCCGTGGCCGGGTTCGAATTATCAGTGTTCCGACTGGGAGACGATCGAACGCTTCGCCGATTTCATCAACAAGGCCGGCTACGCCTCGCCGATCCGCACCCCGCGCGGCCGCGACATCCTCGCCGCCTGCGGCCAGCTCAAGTCGGAATCCGAGCGCATGCGCAAGACCGAACGCCTCGCCTATGAGGCGATGATGATCGCCAATCACGGTGATTGAGGCGGGTCAGCGCGCCTGCGTCAGCAATATCTTCACCGCAAACAGCGAAAACACGCCGGCGAACAGGTAGTCGATCATTCTGAGTACCCGCTTGTGAGCCTTCAGCCAACCGGAAAGCCGGTGGGCGGCGAGTACGATGGCGATCGTGGGCAGGATGGCGACCACGATGAAGGTGAAGCCGAGGAAGATCAGCTTGCCGGTCACGTTCGGATCATCGGGCGTGACGAATTGCGGCAGGAAGGTCATGAAGAAGATGATCACCTTGGGGTTCAGGAGATTGACCCAGAAACCGTTCGCCATCGCCGCCTTCAGCGAGCCGCGCCTGCGTTCGGGTCTCGCCTCCGCTTCCAGCACGAAATTATTGCCCTTGCGGATCGCCATCACCGCGATCCAGAGCAGATAGGCCGCGCCGCCGCTCTTGAGGATGAAGAAGGCGGTGGGTGAGGCGATGATCAGCGCCGACACCCCGAAGGCGACCAGCATGGTGTGGACGCAGATGCCGAGATTGGTGCCGACAAGCACCATCAGCCCTGCCGCGCGCCCCTCGCCGAGCGCCTTGTTGATCGACAGCGTCATGTCGGGGCCAGGCGTCAGCGCCAAGAGCAGCGTCGCCGCCGAAAACGCGAGAAGCACGGGAAGCGATGGGATGATATCCATGGTGTCACCTGAAAGCGACGGCGAAAAGAGCGCGCCCCTTCGCCATGTCATTGTGATTGCCGTGTAGGTTAACAATCTGTAATGAGGGCGGAGGGGCTTTGCAATATCGTGCCGCGGTCCCGATGCATGAGACATGAGCGAGGGACCTGTTGTTGCGCATTCTCGAGGAAGCCTTTTTTCCGGAGCTGCCGAATTATTACCGCGGCAAGGTCAGGGAAAACTATGACCTGCCGGATGGCCGCCGGATCATCATCACCACCGACCGCATCAGCGCGTTCGACCGGGTGCTGGCGTCGATACCGCACAAGGGCGCGATCCTGACACAGGTCGCTCGCTTCTGGTTCGAGGAAACCGCCGATATCGCCGCCAATCACGTGGTCGCCTATCCCGATCCGAATGTGGTGGTCGGCAAGCGGCTCGAGATCCTGCCGGTCGAGATCATCGTGCGCGGCTATCTGGCCGGCACCACTGATACCTCGATCCTGACCCGCTACAAACGCGGCGAGCGGACGATCTACGGCATCGATTTTGCCGATGGCATGCGCGACAATGAAGCACTGCCCGACCCGATCATCACGCCCACCAGCAAGGCTTTCGATGGCGGCCACGACGAACCGCTGACGGCGGCCGAGATCGTTGAAAAGGGTCTTCTGACCGAGGCCCAGTGGGATGAGGTCTCGTCGACGGCGCTGAAGCTGTTTGCGCGCGGGCAGGAGATTGCCGCCGGCCGCGGACTGATCCTTGCCGATACCAAATACGAGTTCGGCACGGATGCCGACGGCAATATCCTGCTTGCCGATGAAATTCATACGCCGGATTCGAGCCGTTACTGGATGGCGGAAAGCTATGACAGCCGGTTTGCGGCGGGCGAGCGGCCGGAAAGCTTCGACAAGGACTTCATCCGCTCCTGGGTGGCGGCGCGGTGCGACCCCTACAGCGATCCGATTCCGGAGATTCCGGCCGACGTCGTGCTTGCGGCATCGAAGGTTTATGCGAAGGCGTTCGAGATGATCACCGGCCAGCGGTTTTCCCCGGATGAAAGCGGCGACAGCGTGAAGGCGCGGATACGCGCCAATCTGATGGCCTATTACCCCCAAGGGAACTGGGACCGGGCGTGATGCGCAGACCACGGCGAACCGGCGAGGAGACAAGAGAGGCGATACTCGCGACGGCCGAGCGGCTTTTCCGCGAGCGCGGGTTTGCCGCCGTGTCGATCGCCGATATCGCTGCCGAACTCGACATGTCGCCGGCCAATGTGTTCAAGCATTTCAAGAGCAAGCTGACCCTTGGCCGGGCGATCGCCTACCGGCACGGCCGCAGGCTTGCCGGGCGCTGCGGCATCGAGGATTCCTCCGCGCCCCCTGACCAGAAGCTGACGCTTTTCCTTTCACGGCTCGCCCGCGAGCATGTCTATGACAAGCTTGAGAATCAGTATCTTTTCGAGATGATTCCGCTGGTGCTCGAGGATCCCGCCAAGGGCGGGCGAATTTATCGCCGCCTGGTGGAGGATAAACTCTCCGCCCTGATCGGGGAAGCGATGGAGTCCGGAATATACCGGCCGGGCGATCCCGAGCGCGATGCCGGGGTGGTTGTCGACATGCTGGCAAGCGTACTCCACCCGAAAATGATGCATTGCGCCGATCCGGCAACGCTTTCGGCCAAAACGGCGCTGATCATCGAACTGATCGATGGCGGCCTGAAATACCGAGTTGCAAAGTGATGATTTCTAATATACGTCACTAAGACCATTATGGGGCAGTCAGCCTCATTCCGATCACGTGTGTGGCAGATATGTTGTTTCCTGCCACGTTTAGACTGTGTTAAGAAAACGACCATTGTTCATTTTCTATACTGGATAGGTGCCCATGCTGTCGCGCAAGCTTCCGATCGCTGCCTTTACCGTTCTCGCATTCGCGCTTGGCGCTTGTAGTGATGATGGCAAGAACCAACAGGCCGGTGGGCAGCAGCCTCCGCCGCCCAAGGTTGGCGTGATCACGATGTCGGAACAGACCGTTCCGCTGACCACGACCCTGCCGGCGCGGGCCGTCGCCTATCGGTATGCCGAGATTCGTCCGCAGGTGACGGGCATCATCGTCAAAAAGGCGTTCAAGGATGGCGCCCTGGTGGATGCCGGCGACCTGCTCTACGAGATCGAGCCGGATACCTACGAGGCCTCGCTTGCCTCGGCGCAGGCCAGTCTCGACAAGGCCAATGCGGTCGTTCCGGGCACCAAGGAAAATTACGAGCGCTATTCGCGGATCGTGAACACCGGCGCCACCGAGATTCAGGTGACCGACGCCAAGACCCAGTATGACACCGCGCTTGCAGATGTCAGCTCGGCGAAGGCGGCTGTGAAATCGGCGCAGATCAATCTCGATCATACCCAGATTACCGCGCCGTTCGGCGGCGTTCTCGGCGTTTCCAACGTCTCGGTCGGTAACCTTGCCTCCCCGACCGCGACCACCCAGCTGGTCGATCTCAGCCAGCTCGATCCGATTTATGTCGACATGTACGAATCAGCCGGGCAGGTTCTGTCGGCCACCGGCAAATATTCCGATTTCAAATCGGAAAGCGACCTCTCCAAGGTGAAGGTTGCGGTTCAGCTCGACGACGGCAGCACCTATGACGTGACCGGCAATCTCGACGTTTCGGCCCGCACGGTCGACCAGTCGACCGGCACGGTGAACCTGCGCGCCGTGTTCGATAACCCCGACCATGTTCTTCTTCCCGGCATGTTCGTGCGCGCGACGCTGACCGTTGCCGAGGAACAGGGCTATCTCATCCCGCAGCTCGCCGCCCAGATCGAGGCCGGTGGCAAGGTGTCCGCGATGTTCGTGACCGCCGACAACAAGATCGAGACGCGGGTCTTCGACGATGTGATGGTCTCCAACAATTCCTGGCTTGTGCAGAAGGGGGTTTCGGATGGCGATCGCCTGATCGTCGACGGCTTCCAGTCACTGGTTGGCGGGGTGACGCAGGTCACGCCGGTTCCGGCGAAGATCAATGACAAGGGCGTCGTGGTCGACGATACCCCCGCGTCCGGTTCTTCAGGCGGTTCTTCGGACGGTGGTTCGTCAAGCGCTACAGGATCAACAGGCGGAAATGGCTGAGCGTAAGGCTTGTTCAGGCACCAGAACCATGCGCTCGAGGTATGATTAATGGCTAATTTCTTTATCAACAGACCCGTTTTTGCCTGGGTGATCGCCATTGTGATCATGCTTATCGGCGGGCTTGGCATTTCCCAGCTCCCGATTTCCCAGTATCCGCAGATCGCGCCGACCACGATTTCGCTCAGCGCCAGCTATCCGGGCGCAAGCGCCAGAACCGTCGAAACGACAGTGACCAATGTTATCGAAGACGGGCTCACCGGCTTTGACGACATGCTCTATCTCACCTCGACATCGTCCCCGGGCCTCTCGCAGATTTCGGTGATCTTCGGGCCCGGCATCGATCCGGAAATCGCCCAGGTGGAGGTGCAGAACAAGCTGCAGCTCGTGCAGCCGCAGCTTCCGGACGTGGTGCGCAATCTCGGCATCACCGTCAGCCGTTCGTCCTCCAGCTTCCTGATGGTTGTCGCGCTGACCGACAGCAGCGGCCAGTATTCCGCCGCCGATCTCGGCAACATCATCGACAGCTCGATCAATGACAGCATTGCTCGCCTCGAGGGCGTTGGCAGTGTTCAGGGGTTTTATACCCCCTATGCGATGCGCATCTGGCTCGATCCCTACAAGCTCAACCAGTATAATCTGACGGTCGCCGACGTTTCGAACGCCATCCAGGCGCAGAACCAGCAGGTTGCCGTCGGCGATGTCGGCGGCAATCCCTCCGTTGACGGGCAGCAGCTCGTCATCACCGCCGTCTCCGCCACGCAGCTCGAAAACGTGACCGAGTTCCAGAATATCATCCTGAAATCGACCGAGAACGGCGCCACCGTTACGCTGTCGGATGTCGGCAGGGTCGAGCTCGGCCAGCAGTATTACCAGTACTACACCTATTATAACGGCCTGGCCGCGGCGGGCTTCGCCATCGAGCTTGCCAACGGCGCCAATGCGATCGACACCTCGAAAGCGGTGACCGATTTCATGGATTCGATCAAGCCGTCGCTGCCGCAGGGCGTCGACGTGATCTACCCCTACGACACCACGCCCTTCGTAGAATTGTCGATCGAGCAGGTGGTTGAAACCCTGTTTGAAGCGATCGTGCTGGTGTTCGTCGTTCTGCTGGTGTTCCTGCAGAACCTCAGGGCGACGATCATTGCCACAATTGTGGTGCCCGTGGTGTTGCTGGGCGCTTTCGGCGTGCTGGCCTTTGCCGGGTTCTCGATCAACACCCTGACCATGTTCGCCATGGTGCTGGCGATCGGTCTTCTGGTGGATGACGCGATCGTCGTTGTCGAGAACGTCGAACGCATCATGCATGAGGAGGGGCTGCCGCCGAAGGAGGCGACGCAGAAGTCCATGGGCGAGATCCAGGGCGCTCTGATCGGCATCGTGATGGTGCTGACGGCGGTGTTCATCCCGATGGCGTTCATCGGCGGCTCGACCGGCATTATCTATCGCCAGTTCTCGATCACGATCGTGGCGGCGATGATCCTGTCGGTCATGGTGGCGATGATCTTCACCCCGGCACTGTGCGCCACGATGCTCAAGCCCGTCGATCCGACCAAGAAGGATCGCGGACTTTCGGGCTACTTCAACCGCGGCTTCGAAAGGGTGACCAACGGCTACGTCCATGGCGTCGGGTTCATGCTGCGGTGGCTGGTCCCGGTTTTCGCGGTTTTCGCGGTCCTGCTTTTCGGGGTCTACCACTACTTCATGCAGCTTCCGGAATCCTTCCTGCCTGATGAGGACCAGGGTTCGCTGTTCGTGATCGTCAACCTTCCGACGGGGGCGACGACGGAGCGCACCGGCGCCGTCACCGAGCAGGTGGGCAATTATTTCCGAACACAGGAGAAAGATGCCGTCGAAGCCGTGTTCACGGTGCTGGGCTTTTCCTTCGCCGGTCAGGGCCAGAACTACGCCATGGCGTTCATCGAGCTCAAACCGTTCGACGACAGAACCAAGGAGAGCCTGACCGCCGCGGCCGTGGCGCAGCGGGCCAACGGCTATTTCTACATGAATGTGCGCGATGCGCAGGTCTATGTGGTGCAGCCGCCGTCGATTCCCGGCCTCGGCCAGTCGACCGGCTGGACCGGCTATGTCGTCGACAGCGGCAATCAGGGCCAGGACGCGACGCTTGCGACGACCAACCGGATCATCCGGCAGATGAACACCGGGGGTATAGCCTCGCAGGTCCGCACCGATACCCAGCCGGACGAAACCCAGCTCAAGATCGCGATCGACGACCAGAAGGCCGGCGCTTACGGCGTCAGCATTTCCGAAGCGACGAGCATGCTGTCGACCATCTATGCCGGCTCGAACATCAACAACTTCACGCTCGACGACAAGGTGAAGAAGGTCTACGTGCAGGGCGATACGCCTTATCGCATGCAGCCCGAAGACATCTATCGCTGGTATGCGCGCAATACCGGCGGCGACATGGTGCCGTTCTCCGCCTTCACCGATATCGATTGGACCACCGGCGCTCCGACCCTGGCGCATTACAACGGCAATTCCGCTGTCGACATCCAGGGCGGGACCATGCCGGGCTTTGCGTCCGGGCAGGCCATGAACCAGCTTGTGGATATGGTCGAGCAGTCGCCTGGCGGGTTCACCGTGGCATGGACCGATATGTCGCTGCAGCAGGTGATCTCGGGCAATGAGGTGACATATCTCTACATCATCGCCATACTGTTCGTGTTCCTGTGCCTGGCGGCGCTCTATGAAAGCTGGAGCATTCCGTTCGCGGTGATCCTTGCGGTTCCGGTCGGCATTCTCGGCGCGGTTCTGGGTGCGCACTTCCTCGGTCAGGACAATGACATCTACTTCAAGGTCGGTATGCTCACCACAATGGGCCTGGCTGCGAAGAACGCCATTCTGATCGTGGAGTTTGCCCGCGAGCAAAGCGAGAAGGGTGATTCGCTCTACGACGCCACCATCCACGCCGCGCGGATGCGTCTCAGGCCGATCATCATGACCTCGCTCGCCTTCATCCTTGGCGTGACGCCGCTGGTGTTGGCGACAGGGGCGGGATCGGCGGCACAGAACGCCATCGGCATTGCCGTGTTCTTCGGCATGCTGGCGGCCACCACCCTTGGTATCTTCTTCGTTCCCTCGTTCTTCGTCGCCGTCTGCCGCATCATGGGCATCGGCAAGAAGGATGAGAAAGCGGCAGAAGAGCAACAGGTGGTTTAAAACAGCGTTAAGCATATTGCGCCGGGACCGGCCCGGCGCTTAGTAATAGGCCGTTGGTCCGCGTTGCGGTCCAGCCGAACTGACAGGATATTTCAGATGTTGTTGCGCCGTATTGCATCCGTTCCGCTGCTAATGGTTCTCCTGTCCGGCTGTGTTGTCGGGCCGGACTATGTGGCGCCGACAGCGGCGCTGCCGGACAAGTTCAGCGAAGGCGGGACCCAGTCCGTCGGCGATGTGACCGATGTCGCCTGGTGGAGCGCGTTCAACGATCCGCTCCTGACCGGTTACGTCCAGCAGGGCATGGCGCAGAACCTTTCGGTGCTTCAGGCACTTGAGGCGATCGTGCAGGCCGAGACCAATGTCGTGACCGCGACGGCGGGCGCCTATCCGCAGGTGAACCTCAATGGCTATGATACCGGCGGCGCCTCCGGCGGCGACGGCGCCTCGGCGAGTTCGCGAAAGATCACCAATACCTTCGGCGGATCGGTTCCGGTGTCCTGGGTGCTTGACCTGTTCGGCCTTTATGCCCGTTCCGGCGAGGCCGCGCTCGACCAGCTCGACTCTGCCTATGCAAGCGCGGATGTCGCCAAGCTCACGCTGATCTCCCAGCTGATCGACGCCTATGTCAACGCCCGCCTTTATCAGGAGCGCCTGTCGATCGCGCGCTCCAACCTCAACAGCCGGCGCGAAACGCTGCGCCTGACCCAGTTCCAGCTTGATGCCGGCGCGGCCTCCCGGCTCGACGTGGTTCAGTCGGAAGGCCTGGTGAATGCGCAGCTTTCCACGATC